>UQMF01000001.1 GCA_900542145.1 uncultured Oscillospiraceae bacterium
CCCCGGGAAACCCGTGGCAAAAAACTGATTTAAAAAGCCCACTTCGTGGGCAAAATCTATTTTTTCGACAAGCTGAGGGCCGCAATTTCTTGCAGCCCTTTTATATATGCAACGCGGATTCTGTATCCGCTCATTTGAACAGCAAAAAGGTAGGGGTTATCCCCTCCCTGCTTTTGTCAGGAAATCGCGTCCTTCATAGACTTCACATACTCGTAAATATGTCCGGAAGCCTCGCTGCCGTACTGCGCCACCAGCTTGACGATAGCGCTGCCTACGATAACGCCGTCCGCAAGCTCCGACATGGTCTTAGCCTGCTCCGGCTTGCTGATTCCAAAGCCGATAGCCGCCGGGACCTTAGCATACTTCTTAACCGCCTCCATGATGTGGTGGAGGTCAGTCTTGATCTCGCTGCGTACTCCGGTGACGCCCATGGAGGATACTATGTAGATGAATCCCTCGGCTTCGCTGGCGATCATCTTGATACGCTCCTCGCTGGTAGGCGCGATCAGCGAGATCACGGAAACGCCGTATTTCTGAGCCACGTCAGCGGCTTCGTGCTTCTCCTCGTAGGGCATGTCCGGGCAGATAAGCCCGTCAACGCCTATCTCCTTGCAGCGTGCGAAGAATCTGTCGTAGCCGTACTTGAACACCGGATTCAGATACGTCATGAAGCATATCGGGATATCCGTGCTCTGGCGTACCTTCTCCGCAAGTTCGAACGCACGGTCGGTGGTCATACCATTCTTCAGCGCACGGATATTCGCCTCCTGAATAACCGGGCCCTCCGCGATGGGGTCGCTGAACGGAATTCCGATCTCGATAAGGTCGGCGCCGCCCTTTACCATAGCCATGATGTTGTTGTAGCTGTCCTCAAACGTCGGGTCGCCGGCGGTCAGGAAGCCGATGAATGCCTTCTTGTTCTCGAATGCGTTGTGTATCTTATTCATGCAGATCAATCCCCCTGTATCTTGCTATTGCCGCAACGTCCTTATCTCCACGGCCGGACAGGCAGCAGATGATGATGTCGTCCTTGCTCATGGTGGGAGCGATCTTCATCAGATGTGCGACCGCATGCGCGCTCTCGATGGCGCAGATGATTCCCTCGGTGCGTGCGATGTACTCGAACGCATTTACCGCCTCGTCGTCCGTTACCGGGACGTATTCCGCCCTGCCTATCTCGTGGAGATGAGCGTGCTCCGGACCGATTCCGGGGTAGTCCAGACCAGCGGAGATGGAGTACACCGGCGCGATCTGACCGTATTCGTTCTGGCAGAACAGGGACTTCATTCCGTGGAATATGCCAAGAGTACCCGTTGCGATGGTTGCCGCGGTTTCTCCGGTGTCAACGCCGCGTCCGGCAGCCTCGCAGCCGATCAGACGCACGTCCTTGTCGTTGATGAAGTTGTAGAACATACCCATCGCATTGGAGCCGCCGCCCACGCATGCCATAACAGCAGTTGGGAGTCTGCCCTCCTTCTCGAGGATCTGCTCCCGTGCCTCCTTGGAGATCACGCTCTGGAAGTCACGGACGATCATCGGGAACGGATGCGGACCCATTACTGAGCCGAGGACGTACAGCGTGTCGTCCACACGGGTGGTCCAGTCGCGCATTGCCTCGTTTACAGCGTCCTTGAGGGTCATGGTGCCGGTAGTTACAGGGTTCACCTTCGCGCCGAGGAGCTCCATGCGGTAAACGTTCAGCGCCTGGCGGACAGTGTCCTCCTTGCCCATGAATATCTCGCATTCAAGTCCCAGCAGGGCCGCAGCGGTGGCAGCCGCAACGCCGTGCTGACCTGCGCCGGTCTCTGCGATGATACGGGTCTTGCCCATCTTCTTCGCGAGAAGCGCCTGACCGAGCACGTTGTTTATCTTGTGGGAGCCGGTGTGGTTGAGGTCCTCGCGCTTGAAGTAGATCTTCGCGCCGCCGAGATCCTTGGTCATCTTCTCCGCATAGTAAAGCAGCGACGGACGTCCTGCGTACTCGCGCAGGAGCGTGTTCAGCTCGTCGTTGAACTGCTTGTCGTGCTTGTAGAATTCGTAGGCTTCCTCCAGCTTATGTATTTCGTTCATTAGCGTTTCGGGGATATACTGTCCGCCGAAATCGCCGTAGCGTCCCTTTGCCATGTCATTTATCCTTTCATTATATATTACAGATCTCTTATGATACGCACCGCAGCCAGCATTTTTTCGCGGTCCTTCACGCGGTCGGTTTCAACGCCGCTGGACAGATCCACACAGTAGGGCTGTATGTTCTCCGCCGCATTCCGCAGATTATCCGGGGTAAGTCCGCCGGCGAGGAAGAACGGCTGGCTTATTTCAGCGCCCTCCAGCAGGGAATGGTCGAACATCTCCCCGGTGCCGGTGCCGTTGTCCAGCAGGACATAATCCGCGCCAAGGCTCTGCACCAGCGCGATATCCTCCGGAGCGCGTATTTTCGCCGCCTTGATTATCGGCGCGTCCGTCAGCTTCCGGAGCCTGCGGATATAATCCGCGTCCTCCTGCCCGTGGAGCTGTATCACATCTATTATACCACAGTTGGCGTACTCAGCGCAAGTGGTTTCGGAGGAATTCACGAAAACCCCCACTGCCGTAATTTCCGGGGAGAGCCGCGAACGCAGTCGCTGAGCCGTTTCGCGATCGATATTCCGGTGGCTTTTCGGGAATCCCAGGATAAAGCCGATGTAGTCCGGCTTCGCCTCGTTCGCGAAATCAATATCGCAGTCGCGGAACATTCCGCAGAGCTTTATCTTCATTTCAGCGTCCCCTGAGTTCGGCGAGCGCCGCTTTCTTGTCCGGGCTTCTCATCAGCGTTTCGCCGATGAGCACCGCATTCGTGCCGTTGCTGCGGAGCGCTTCGATATCCGCAGCGGTCTTGATTCCGCTCTCGGAAACGAACAGCACCTCCGGCGGAACCAGCTTCCGTAATCTCGCGGAGTTGTTGATATCCACCGTGAATGTCTTTAAGTCACGGTTGTTCACACCGATTATATCTGCGCCGACCGCAACCGCCCTGCGGACTTCCTCCTCGTCGTGGGCTTCCACCAGCGCGGAAAGCCCGAGGGAATGCGCGATCTCAAGGTATTCGCCTAACTGCTCCCGGGAAAGTATCGCACATATCAGCAGAACTGCGGAGGCTCCCAGGGTCTTTGCCTGGTATATCATGTACTCATCGACCGTGAAATCCTTGCGCAGCACCGGAATGCTGACCGCCTGCGATATCTCGCGCAGGTACTCGTCGCTGCCCCTGAACCAGAACGGCTCCGTCAGGCAGGATATCGTCGCCGCGCCCGCCGCTTCGTAATCCCTGGCGATGTCGAGGTACGGGAAATCCTCCGCGATAAGCCCCTTAGAGGGGGAAGCGCGCTTCACCTCGCAGATGAACGAAATATCGCTGCCGCCCAGCGCCTTCGTGAACGGGAATCCGGTGTTGGAGTCCAGCGCTTCGGCGCGCTTCTTCATCTCGGAAAGCGGCACCGCCGCCTTCTCGTCCGCAACGCGCTGTATCGTGCGTTCTGCAATTTCCTGTAATATCATGCCTTTACCTCGTTGGATACCCTGATGTACTTTTCAAGGGTGCTGAGCGCCGCGCCGCTGTCGATGGTCTGCGCGGCAAGCTTTATGCCGTCTTCCATGGATACGCCCTTTACGATGTGGAGCGCCGCGCCGGCGTTAAGCAGGACTGCGTCCCTGCCTGCGCCCTGCTCACCGGAAAGTATCCGCTTGGCAGCCGCCGCATTCTCGTCGGGAGTTCCGCCCACAAGTTCGGACTTGTCGTGGCGTGCGATACCGAACTGCTCCGGGGTTATCTCGTACTTGTTGAAGTCGTCGCCATTGAATTCAAGAACCATAGTGGGCGCGCTGACGGAAATCTCGTCCAGCTTGTCGGTGCCGAATACTGCCATTCCGCGCTTTACTCCCAGCTTCACCAGGGCCTTCGCCATCGGCTCCAGAAGCTCCGGCTTGTACACGCCAATAAGCTGGAACGCCGGGTGCGCCGGATTCGTGAGCGGACCGAGCACGTTGAATATGGTTGGAATGCCGATATCCTTGCGGACGGGTCCGACGTACTTCATCGCGCTGTGGTACTTCTGCGCGAACAGGAAGCACATTCCCGCTTCGTCAAGCAGCTTCACGCAGCCCTCGGGGTCAGTGGCGATATTAACACCCAGCGCCTCCAGGCAGTCCGCAGTGCCGCACTTGCTGGAAGCCGCACGGTTGCCGTGCTTTGCGACCTTTACCCCTGCCGCAGCGCACACCAACGCAGAAATAGTTGAAATGTTGATAGAATTGGAGCCGTCGCCGCCGGTGCCGACAATCTCCAGCACCTCGCCGGAGTAGTTTACCGGAGTTGCGACATCGCGCATAACAAAGGCGCTGGCGGAAATTTCGTCCGCAGTTTCGCCCTTGATGTGCAGCGCCGTGAGGTATGCCGCAGTCTGAGCCGGAGTGGTGCTGCCGGTCATTATTTCCCGGGTGACCTCCGCAGCCTCGTCGTAGGTGAGGTCGATCCCGTCTGCAGCTTTCTTGATCATTTCCTTTATCATAATGTTACCTCCAGAAAATTCTCAGCCATTTTTCTTCCGTGCTGTGTAAGTATCGACTCCGGGTGGAACTGCACTCCGTAAATCGGGTAGTCCCTGTGCTCCACCGCCATTATCTCGCCGTCATCGGTGCGCGCCGTGACTTTAAGGCAATCCGGGAATCCCTCCTCGGAAGCCGCCAGGGAGTGGTACCGCGCGACCTCGCAGGTGTCGTCCATTCCGCGGAAGAGCCTGCTTGTGGTGTCCAGCTTTGTCACAGACTTCTTGCCGTGCATGAGCTTCTTCGCGTAGGTTATCTCAGCGCCGAAGGTTTCGCATATTGCCTGATGTCCCAGGCATACGCCCAGCACCGGAATCTTTCCGGCTGCCGCCTTTATAACGTCCTCGCAGACGCCGGCGTCGCAGGGGCGTCCGGGTCCCGGGCTGACGATTATGTGGGAGGGCTTCAGCGCCATTATCTCGTCCACTGTCAGCTCGTCGTTGCGGATAACCCTGATATCCGGGTTTATTCCGCCGATGAGCTGGTACAGATTATATGAAAAGCTGTCGTAGTTGTCTATCAGAAGTATCATAAGCTCTCCTCCTGTGCGATGGTGAGCGCGTTCATGACTGCCTTTGCCTTGTTGATGCACTCGTTGAATTCATTCTCGGGTACGCTGTCCGCAACTATTCCGGCGCCGCTTCTCACGAACACCCTGCCATTCTTGCGAAATGCCAGGCGGATAGCAATGCAGGTATCGAGGTTTCCGCGGAAGTCGATGTATCCCACCGCTCCGCCATAAACGCCGCGCTTGTTGTTCTCCAGCTCGTTGATTATCTCGCAGGCGCGGAGCTTCGGCGCTCCGGATAGCGTTCCTGCCGGGAGAATCGCGTCAACCGCGTCCAGCGCGGATTTGCTGTCCAGTATTTCACCGCGCACGGTGGAGCCGATGTGCATGACGTGGGAATACCGCTCAATGCTCATGTATTTCTCGACCTCGACCGTGCCGAACTTGCTTATCTTGCCGATGTCGTTGCGCCCTAGGTCAACCAGCATGTTGTGCTCGGAAAGTTCCTTCTCGTCGTGGAGGAGTTCCGTTTCCAGGCGCTTGTCCTCCTCGTCCGTGGCGCCGCGGGGGCGTGTTCCGGCGAGGGGAAATGTATGGAGGGTGCCGTTCTCGAGCTTCACCAGAGTCTCCGGGGAGGCTCCGGCGATCTCCATGTCGTCGCTGGAGAAGAAGAACATGTACGGCGACGGATTCGTCGCGCGTAGCACTCTGTAGGCGTCCAGCAGGCTTCCGTCGAAATCCGCGTCAAGACGGTTGGAGAGCACCACCTGGAAGATATCGCCCTCGTAGATGTAGTGCTTGGCTTTCTCCACCATCGCGCAGTACTGATCCTTGTCGAACAGCTTGCGGAACCCGGAGGTGAGCTTTCCGTGGGGGATATCAGCAGGCTTGCCGTATCTTATCAGCTGCTCCATTTCCGCGAGGTCCTTTTCAGCCTTTGCGTACTCGCTGTCGATGTTGTCCGCGGAGATGTTGGTTATCAGCACTATCTTCTGGTGGATATTATCGAACGCGATTACCTTGTCGAACAGCATGAGATCCACGTCCTTGAAGTGCTCCTCGTCCTCGGCATCGAGGTTCAGGGTAGGCTCGCTGTACTTTATGTAGTCGTAGGAGAAATACCCCACCAGTCCGCCGGTGAAGGAAGGGAGTCCGTCGATCTTCGGGCTGCTGTACTGCGCCATCAGCCCCTTGATGTAGTCCGCCGGGTGGCTCTGCTTCGAGGTTTCCGCCGTACCGGTCAGGACGTCCTTTACAGTCAGTTCACCGTTAATGCAGGTGATCTCCAGCTTCGGATTGTATCCCAGGAACGTGTAGCGTCCCCATTTCTCCTGGTTCTCGACGCTCTCGAGAATATATACATGGCGGCTAACGGCGCGCAGCTTCTTCAGTACCTCAATGGGGGTGGTGAAATCCGACAGGATCTCCCGACATACGGGGATAACGCTGTAGCCGGTGTATTCCTTAGCCTGTTCAAGTGTGGGTTTCAGCATGATATCTGCTCCTTCCGAAAACAAAAACTCCGCCCTTAAACGCAGAATTCCTCTGCTTCTAAGGACGGAGTACACTTACAATACTGCCGTGGTGCCACCTTAATTTGCGGCTGTTACGCCGCACACTCGCCGGATACCAACATATCCCTGCAATTAACGCTTGCAACACGTCGCAGAATACTCAGCGGCTTTGGACACCGCCTTTGACTGCGCCCTCAGTGGTCCATTTGATATGCTCTGCGTTCTGCGGTACTCTCAGCAACGACCGCTCTCTGGGAGTGCACAAGCATTTTTATCTCCACTTCACTGGTTTGTAAGGGCGTATTCGATTTTAAAGCCCGGGCGGTTTGGACGCCGCCAAGCTTTTTCATTGGTGTTATAATACCACAAAATCCCCCTGTTGTCAAGGGCTTTTCTGAATTTTTTTCTGAGAGTTCCTGCAATTTTTTCAGCGCATTTCCCGCCGTCAATTATTTTGCGGTCAACCACTTGAAATAAACGCGTTTATGTGGTAAAATATAATATATATGCATGAAAGGAGGCGGCGTATGATAAGAGAAGTACGCCCGGACGAATACGAGCAGTTGATGGAGCTTTACCTCCATCTCCACGAAACCGAGATACCCCCGGCGGCGCAGACGCGCGAGCTCTGGGAGCGCCTGATAAACGACCCGGACTACCACCTGATCGTCGCGGAAGAGGACGGCAGGCTTGTGTCCACGATCACCTGCGTTATCATGCCGAATCTCACCCACGGACCGCGGCCCTACGCCTGGGTCGAAAATGTCGTAACGCACCCGGACTACCGGGGACGACATTTAGCGACCGCCTGCCTTGAATATGCCCGTGAACTTGCGATTCGCGAAAACTGCTACCGGCTTGTACTCATGACCGGCTCCAAGCTGGAGAGCACGCTGAATTTCTACGAGCACGCAGGCTACGACAGAACCGAAAAAACAGGATTTATCCAATATCTATAAATGAAAGGAAACACGAACATGAACATAAAGCCCCAGAAGGGAATGCAGGAATACTTACCGGAGGCAGCCGCACAGCGCGACCGCCTGATGAACATAATCCTCGAAACCTACACCGCCAGCGGATTCACCCGTATCTACACCCCCGCGATCGAAAGCGCAGAGAACCTCGACAAGAGCGACGGCGGCGACAACCTTAACCTCATCTTCCGTATAATGAAGCGCGGCGACAAGCTGGCGGAAGCCATCTCAAAATCCCCGGTAGACGAAAAGGATCTGTGCGACCTCGGTCTGCGCTACGACCTGACCCTGCCGCTCTCCCGTTACTACGCGAACAACCGCAACAGCCTCCCCTCCCCGTTCAAATGCATTCAGATCGACAAGGTATACCGCGCGGAAAGACCGCAGCGCGGCAGACTCCGCGAATTCGTGCAGTGCGATATCGACATACTCGGCTCCGATTCCTGGTGCTGCGAGATCGAGCTTATCTCCGTAACCGCAAATGCGCTTTCCAAAATCGGTATCGGTGAATTCACCGTGCGCGTGAACGACCGCCGCGTGCTGAGAAATTCCCTGCTGACAATGGGATTCCCGGAGGATTCCCTCGACACAGTTTCCGTTAGCTTCGACAAGCTGGACAAGATCGGCGCCGACGGCGTTGCCGCTGAGCTTCGCGAAAAGGGAATGCCGGAATCCGCAGTTGAAGCGCTCTCTGGGCTTCTCTCCAAGGGTAAGCTCACCCTGGACGACATGGCGCAGTACTGCTCCGAGGACGCAAAGGAAACGCTGGAGCAGCTCCGCACCATCATTGAAACCGCGGACAAGCTTTCCGACGGCTACACCGTGGAATTCGACCCGTCCCTGGTAAGGGGTCAGGGCTACTACACCGGCACCGTATTCGAGGTGGCAAGCAAGCAGTTCGGCGGAACAGTAGCCGGCGGCGGACGCTACGACAACCTCATCGGAAGATTCACCGGCGACGCTGTTCCGGCAGTCGGCTTCTCCATCGGCTTCGAGCGTATTTTCTCCATCGTCACCGAGAACAATATCCAGCTTGCAGGCAGTAGGAAAAAGACCGCTATCCTCCACAGCCCGGAATCTATCCTGGAGGCAATCGCAAAATCCAACGAGCTTCAGGCGGACAGTGATGTCACGCTCATCGCAGCAGCCAACCGCAAGAAGGCTGCCAAGGCTTATTCAAAGGCAAAGCAGCAGGGCTTTGACGAGATAATCAAGATCGGACTTTAAGAGGAGCGCCATGAAGAAACAGTTTCTTGAAATCGGCAAGATCGTTGCCACCCAGGGAATACGCGGAGAGGTGCGTGTGCAGTACTACTGCGACAGCGCGGAGGTTCTGTGCGACTTCGACACTCTCTACCTCGACAAGGGAAAGACTGCGATGGAAGTCACCCGCGCGTTTCCGCACAAGAACGTCGTGGTGATGAAGTTCCAGGGTATCGACAAAATCGAGCAGGCTCAGCCGCTCATCGGAAAGATACTGTATCTCGACCGCGACGACGCGGAGCTTGAGGAGGGTCTGTACTTCATTCAGGACATAATCGGGCTGACAGTAAAGGACGCCGACACGGGCGAAATCTACGGCAAGATAACCGACGTCTACCAGAACGGAGCCAGCGATGTGTACTCCATCAAGAAGGACAACGGCAGGGAGCTGATGTTCCCGTGTATCGACGAGGTTGTATTAAATACCGATATCGACGCCGGCGAAATGATAATCCGTCCGCTGCCCGGGCTGTTTGACGACGATACTTCCGAGGACGGCGAATGAGGATAGATATAGCGACGCTGTTCACGGATATGTGCGACAGCGTTATACATGAAAGCATAATCGGGCGCGGCATAAAAAACGGGCATATTGAGATATATTCCCACGATATCCGTGAATACACCGAGAACAAGCACCGCCGCGTTGACGACAAGCCCTACGGCGGAGGCACCGGAATGCTCATGCAGGCTCAGCCGGTGTTCGACTGCATTTCGGCGATAAAATCGCAGCGCGAGGGAAAGCCCCGGATAATCTACATGTCACCCCAGGGAGAAGTCCTCACCCAGAAAAAGGTGCAGGAACTTGCCGCAGAGCCTTGGCTGATTCTTCTCTGCGGACACTACGAGGGAATCGACCAGCGCGTGCTCGACGAGCTGGAATGCGAGGAGCTTTCGGTCGGGAATTACGTCCTGACCGGGGGCGAGCTTCCGGCGCTCATCGTTGCGGACGCCGTGGCGAGATTGCAGCCCGGAGTGCTCCCGAACGAGGACGCATACAGCATTGAGAGCCACTACAACGGACTGCTGGAATATCCGCAGTACACGCGCCCGGAGGAGTGGCACGGGCGCAGAGTCCCGGAAACGCTGCTCACCGGAGATCACGGGACTGTTACAGAATGGCAGAACCGCGAAGCGCTACGGGTGACCAGGCGGAAACGTCCGGATATGTACAATGAGTACATTTACAGAGCGGTCGATGAATTCTGGCATCAGTTCCTTTCGGAGAAGAAGCCGGAAGAAAACATTACAAGTGTCGGGAAATCGAATATAGGAAAAGATCCAGCCACATCGGAAAAACTAATAAAACTGATCAAGCGTGGAAAAAAGCGTGCACGGATATACCGAAGCGACGGCACATACCTTCCTAAAAAGGGAACCTATTCAATAATCGCAGACTGGGACGGTATCCCACGCTGCGTTATAAAGACCATCAGGGCGCAGATAATAAGGTTCAACGAAATAACGCTGGAACAGGTGCTTAAAATGGGCGAGGACGACAATATCGAGGACTGGCTTACACGGCATAAGGATTTTTTCATGACGGTTGAAGGGAATTTTTCCGAAGATATGCCGATAATCTATGAGGAATTCAGACTGGAATATAAAGGTAAATAAGATGACAAAGAACGCATTCATTGCAATAACCGGCCGCGCTAACGCCGGGAAATCCTCCCTGACTAACCTGCTTGTCGGCGAGAAGATATCCATTGTCAGCGAGAAGCCGCAGACTACGCGAAACCGTATCAACGGAGTGCTCACCGAGGGCGACATACAGTACGTTTTCATCGACACGCCGGGTATGCACAAACCCAAGACAAAGCTCTCCGAGCACATGGTGAAGTCCATACGCAGAAGCGTTGACGACGTGGACTGCGCAATTCTCATGGCGGACGTGACGAAGAAGATATCATCCATTGAGCAGGACCTTATACGCAGCTTCGCCTCCCACGGGACAGCGGTGGTGCTCCTGCTGAACAAGGTCGATCTGCTGAAGGACAAGAGCGAAATACTCAAGATTATCCAACAGTATTCCGAGCTTTACGACTTTGAGGAGATAATCCCGATATCCGTAAAAAACCGCATAAACACCGATCAGATACTTCCTGTGCTGGAGAAATTCGCGGTGGAGGGCGAGCACTACTTCCCGGACGACATCGCGACCGACCGCACCGAGCGCTTCATGTGCTCCGAGATAGTCCGCGAGAAGATACTCCGCGTCATGCAGGAGGAGATCCCCCACGGCACGGCGGTGGACATTGAGAAGTTCAAGAGCCGCATGAAGGGCGACACCGAGATAATCGACATCAGCGTGGTCATTATATGCGAGAAAGATAGCCACAAGGGCATGATCATCGGCAAGGGCGGCGAGAAACTCAAGAAGATAGCCTCCATGGCGCGCGAGGATATGGAGGACCTGCTCCAGGCGAAGGTGAACCTCCAGTGCTTCGTCAAGGTCAAGGAGGACTGGCGCAACCGAGAACGCGTTATCTCCGACCTCGGCATGTACACGGAGGAAAACGGCGAACAATGATCACAGCACTGGAGGTGCGGTAAACATGCTGTTCACCTATGACGGGATCATAGTCGGGCGACGCGATATCGGGGAAAGCAACTGCTTCCTCGATATACTCACCGACGAACAGGGTATCATTGAGGCCACGGCTCATGGCGTAAAGAAAATAAACAGTTCGCTGCTCGGCTCCTGCGGACTGTTTTCTTATGCCACTTTCTGCCTTAACAAGACAAAGCTGCGCTACACAGTGAACTCCGCGAAGCCGAAGCGGAGTTTCCATGAACTTGGGACGGATATTGAGAAGCTGGCGCTTGGCTCCTATTTCGCCCAGGCGGTGAAATTCTGCACTCCCCAGGAGCAGGCACAGTACGGCGATGGTAGCAAGGACAGCCTGGTGCGTTTCTTCGCGATAGCGCTCTATGAAGCGGAAAACGCGCAGTCCGCCGCGCGGCTGTCTGCGGTCAAGGCGGCGTTCGAGCTTCGGTATTCCTGTATGCTTGGGTACTCCCCCGACCTTCGCGGCTGCTGCAATTGCGGCGCGTTCGAGCACCAGGAGATGTTTTTCCTGCCGGAAAGCGGCGAACTAATCTGCGGCGACTGCTTCGACCGGGAATACCAGGGCAGATATTACGTCCTCACCCCGGAAATACTCTCCGCAATGCGCAATATTATCTACGCGCGGCTGAACAGCGCATTCCGGTTCAGTATCTCCGACGCCGGTGCCGCCCTGCTGGAGAGGGTCACGGAAAACTATTTTCTTTCCAGGACGGAGCGCTCCTTTACAGCTCTGGACTACTTTAAAAGCATAAGGATTATGCCGTAACTCACAAAAAAAGGCAGATAACAGACATTCATGTCATCTTGTCCGGTGCATTTTACACAAAAACTATTGCATTTTATGAAAAAGTGTGGTATAATTGTATAAGAAAACTTATCAGGAGCAGGTGGTGAAACAATGTGCAAGATTACTGAAAAGGACAAACAGTTGTTCATTGAGATGCTTAACAAAGACAAAAACTCCCTGCATTTTCTGTGGGACTGCACCGCCGGTACCATCGCCACGGCAGGCAGCGCCATGTTTGACAACGTTACAGGAGATCCGCTGGATTACCTGAGAGAGAGCGGACTCATCGACGAGCAGTCCATGCCCCAGTTCAATGTATTCACCTCTCAGCTCGAGGGAGGAATAATCTCCGGAATAGACCGCAACAGCCTGAGCGTGGATATCCACATGAAATTAAAACCGGACGCCGAACTGGAGCTTTGCGGATTCTTCGCACACTTCCTACGGGACGAGAGCGGAAGGATCATCGCAGTCCACGGAACTATCCGCCCCTACACCCCGAAAGAGATCGTCAGCAAGAAGATACTTCGGGAATTTTCCTCAGACCGCGCTCCGCAGATTTTCGGCAAGGAGATAGCCGACATGATGGCGCGCCACCCCGACGAGGAAATCGCATTCATTCAGTTTGATGTGGAACGATTCAAGCTACTCAACGAAAAATACGGCGTTGAAGCCGGCGATGAACTTCTGGCGTTCCTGACGCAGACGCTGGGGCTTATCTGCAGCGAGGAGCAGCCCTACTGCCGCCTTAATTCAGACGTTTTCATGGTGGTGACCACGTTCGACAACGACCAGCACCTTATGGATTTCATACACAAGCTGGAGAGTCTGCTCTCCGGATTCAACGATATGGGCTACCGCCTGATATTCGGCGTAGCCATCGCTGAGGACAGGACGCTGCATGTGCGCCGGCACGCCGACAATGCCGGAATAGCGCGTCAGTCCGTCAAGGGAAGTGCGCTGAACAATATAGGATTCTTCAACGGACGAATGAAGAGCGAACTTCAAAAGAAGCAGATCATTGAAGAGGATATGAAAACCGCACTGGTAGATAACCAGTTTGTGATGTTCCTACAGCCGAAATACAGCATTTCCTCCAACAGGATCATCGGCGCCGAGGCTCTCGCCCGGTGGATTCACCCCAAAAAGGGAATGATCTCCCCGGCGGATTTCGTACCCGTGTTCGAGCAGAACGGCTTTATCCTCAAGCTTGACCAGATCATCTGGGAGAGCGCGTGCCGCAAGATCGCGGACTGGATCTCCGCAGGGACAGAGCCTGTGCCCATATCCGTGAATATCTCCCGGGAATACATACGCTCCTTTGACGTGGTGGGATTCCTGCTGGGACTGGTGAAGAAGTACGATATCCCGATTAAACTGCTGGAACTTGAGATAACCGAAACCACCGACGCCCAGGGAGTTTCCGACATCGTTGAAAAGATGAAGAGCGCTGGATTCACCATGCTGATGGACGATTTCGGCTCCGGTTATTCCTCGCTGAATATGCTAAAGACCACGCAGTTCGACGTGCTGAAGATAGACCGCGAGTTCCTGTCCAGATTCATGGAAAGCGGCCGCGGAAGGAAGATAATCTCCCACACCATCTCAATGTCCCAGGACATCGGGCTGGACATCATCGCCGAGGGCGTGGAAACCAAGGAGCAGGCGCAGTTCCTGCATGAATGCGGCTGCGACGCAGCCCAGGGATTCTACTACTCCAAGCCGGTCAGCCAGGAGGAATTCGACAAGCTGCTGAAGGAAGTCAACAAATAAAAGGTAACCTATAAAAACACAAAACAGGCGGACGCTCAAAAGGTGTCCGCCTGCTTTTATCTGCGTGATTACTTCTTGAAGAGCTTCTTGAATCTCTCCATTGCCTCGGTGGTCAGTTCGTGAGTGCTGAACGCAGTCAGTCTGAACCAGCCGTCGCCGTTTGCGCCGAATCCTGCACCGGGGGTTCCGACGACCTGTATCTCATTCAGCAGGTAGTCGAAGAATTCCCAGCTGTCCATGCCGTTCGGGCTCTTGAGCCAGATGTACGGGGAGTTGATTCCGCCGGTGTACTTAATCCCCAGTTCGTCGCAGGTGTGCGCGATAATACGCGCGTTCTCCTGGTAGTACGCGATGGTTGCCTTGGTCTGCGCCTGTCCCTCGGGAGTGAACACAGCCTCGGCAGCGCGCTGTACCGGGTAGGAAACGCCGTTGAACTTACTGCCCTGGCGTCTGTTCCACAGGTCGGCAATCTTAACTTCCTCGCCCTTGCTGTTCTTCTGGACAAGCTCCTCGGGAACGATGGTGTAGCCGCAGCGAGTGCCGGTAAATCCAGCGGTCTTGGACAGGGAGCAGATCTCGATAGCGCACTTCTTCGCGCCATCTACCAGATAAATGCTTCTGGGAAGCTCCGGGTCGGTGATGAATGCCTCGTAAGCTGCGTCGAATATGATAACAGCCTCGTTTGCAAGCGCATAGTCCACCCACTCCTTCAGCTGAGCCTTGGTGTAAACGGAGCCGGTAGGATTGTTCGGGGAGCAGAGGTAGATTATGTCAGCCTTAACGTCCTTGGGGGGCATTGCAGCGAAGCCGTTCTCCTCAGTGGAATTCGCGTAAACAACGGAGTTGCCGCTCATGATGTTGCTGTCAACATATACAGGATAAGCCGGGTCGGTGACAACAACGGTATTGCCCTCGCCGAAGATGTCGATGATGTTGCCGCAGTCGCTCTTTGCGCCGTCGCTGATGTGGATAACCGCCGGATCGACCTCAGCGCCGAAGCTCTTGTAGTAGTTGGATACAGCCTCGCGCAGGAAGTCGTAGCCAGCGCCGCTGTCCTCATATCCGCGGAAGGTCTCCTTAACGCCCATCTCCTTTGCAGCCTTGACCATAGCGTCAACTACGACCGGAGCAAGGGGCTGCGTTACGTCGCCGATACCCATTCTGATGAGGTTTGCTTCAGGGTGAGCGGCGGAATACGCCTTTACGCGCTTGCCGATATCAATGAAGAGGTAGTTCTTCTTCAGGTTGAAGAAATTTTCATTTAACTTTGCCATTTTGCCTGTTCCTTTCTTATATTCAGTAATTCCTATGGAATTAGTCCAAACTATATTTTACAATATTTCTGCCGGTTTGTCAACGGCTTTTTGCGTTCCCGGGCAAAATACCGCTTGAAAAATATATGCGGATATGCTATACTGTATCTATCCGATAAACGGAAAATCAATTTCAGTGAGGTAATCCGATGCCGATAATCTACGACGAGAAAAAGCGCGTATTCAAACTCGACACCCCGAATACGACATATGCCTTTCATGTTACGAATTCCAATAACCTGCTGCACCTGTATTACGGCGCTTCCATTCCGGAAACGGACATCACGCATATGCTGCGTATCCCGAACGACGAGCCGTTCGTTCCCACCACCCATGACGGAATGGGTCCGCACTCCTTCGACTGCGCAGCTATTGAGTTCCCGACCAGCGGCGTTGCAGATTTCCGCGAGCCCTGCATGCAGCTGATGGACAAGTACGGCATGTCCGCATGCGAGTGCTACTTCGACAGCTATGCGATATTCAAGGGCAAGAAGAAGCTTGAGGGACTGCCGGCCACCTACGCCAACACCGACGACGAGGTGACGAGTCTTGAAGTATACTGCAAGGACCCCCACAACGGGCTTGAGATCACCCTCCAGTACAGCGTATTCGAGAAGCTGGACGTGATTACACGCTCCGTCAAGGTCAAGAACGGCGGCGCCGACCCCATTGAGCTGCGCAGACTGCTCTCCACCTGCGTGGAGCTTGACAGCAAGGATTACGACATGATCACCCTGTACGGCACTTGGGCGAGGGAGCGCCATGTACAGCGCAATCCCCTTCACTTCGGCAAGCAGCTGGTGGACAGCTGCCGTGGTTCAACAAGCCACGCTCACAATAACTTCATCGCCATCGTTGACCACAAGGCTACCGAGGACTACGGCGACTGCTACGGATTCGCGCTGTGCTACTCCGGAAGCTTCGTTGCAGGCTGCGAGGTGAACCAGTACGAAAAGACCCGTGTATTCTCCGGAATCAACCCGTATGATTTCAGCTGGCACCTCGACCTCGGCGAGGAATTCCAGGCTCCGGAAGTAATCATGGTATTCTCCGCGAACGGTATCGGCAACATGAGCCGCACATTTCACGACGTAATGCGCAACAACCTCACCCGCGGCAAGTGGAAGGATATCCGCCGTCCCATTCTCATCAACAACTGGGAAGCGACCTACTTCAACTTCGACACAGACAAGCTGCTTGACATCGCGCGCGAATCCGCCAAGGCAGGCATTGAAATGCTGGTAATGGACGACGGCTGGTTCGGACACCGCAACGACGACAAGTCCTCCCTGGGCGACTGGTTCGTGAACGAAAACAAGATAAAGGGCGGACTCAAGTACCTAGTTGACGAGGTGAACAAGCTGGGTCTGAAGTTCGGTATCTGGTTCGAGCCGGAAATGATAAGCCCGGACAGCGAACTTTACAAGGCGCACCCGGACTGGTGCATACATATTCCCGGACGTCCTCGCACCACCTGCCGTTCGCAGCTGGTGATCGACTTCTCACGCAAGGACGTGCGCGACTACATCTATGACCAGATGTACAAGATACTGTCCTCCGCGAACATTGAGTACGTCAAGTGGGACATGAACCGCCAGCTGTGCGAGGTCGGCAACGAGGTACTCCCTCCCGAGCGCCAGCGCGAGATATGGCACCGCTACGTCCTGGGCGTTTACGAGATCCAGGAGCGTCTGCTGACAGACTTCCCCGACCTGCTGCTTGAGAACTGCGCAGGCGGCGGCTCCAGATTCGACGCCGGCATGCTGTACTATTCGCCGCAGATCTGGTGCTCCGACGACACCGACGCCATCGAGCGCCTGAAGATACAGTACGGTACTTCCCTGTGCTACCCCTGCTCCTGCTTCGGCGCGCACGTTTCCGACAGCCCGAACCACTGCGTGGGACGTATCACCCCGTTCGAAACCAGAGGCCGCGTTGCAATGGTGGGAACCTTCGGCTACGAACTGGATATTACTAAGATATCCGACGACGACAAGTGGAATATCCGCAAGCAGATCGAGGAGTTCAACAAGTACAATCCGCTGGTGCGCACCGGCGACCAGTACCGTATCGGGAATCCCTTTGACAACGACCGCTTCGACGCGTGGATGTTCGTTGCCAAGGACAAGAGCGAAGCGCTGCTCGAGTACATCCAGGTGCTCAAGGAGCCGAGCGTGTTCCTGCATCGTATCCGCCTGGTGGGACTTGAGAAGGGCTGCTGGTACAGGCACGAGGAAACCGGACGCGTTTACAGCGCGGAAGTCCTTATGAACAGCGGATTTGATATTCCGTCCCTTTGGGGAGATTTCCAGAGCTACATCGCGCATTTTGTCAAGACAGAAAAGTAATTACAGAGCGCCCGGCGCAGTAAACCGGGCGCTTTTTATGATACGGACGTATACGGAAAGGAGCAGGCATGGCGGATATCAACAGCATTTTTATCCCGAAAAGAATAAACGCCCTGCTCCGGAGTATCTACCAGGACAGGGTGACGGTGATATGCGCCCCGGACGGCTCCGGGAAATCCACGCTGCTGAGGGGATTCACCAGCCGCACCCGTCCGGACGGCACGTCTGTCCGCTTCATAACCGATGCGGACAGCACCGGAAGCTGCTTCGCCCAGATATGCTCCCACATCTTCGGGAAGGAATACAGCGAGCCGGTAACCGACCGGGAATCGCTCACGCTGCGGCAGCAGTTCGAGAAAACAGACAGAAAAAACCGACTGCTGCTTGTGGTGGACTGCGACTACTCCCAGGACACACTCCTCGGGAATCAGCGCACGGCGCGGCTGCTGAAGGAATGCTCCTGCGCAAATTTCGTATTTCTGTGCAGCTCCATAAACCAGTATCACCAAAAGCTGTCAGAACAGCTTGGATTCACCCTCCTCGACCGCAGCGATATCTCCCTGACACGGGAAGAAACGCTGGAATATGCGCGGCGATGCAATATCCGGGTGAATATCGACGAGGTGTTCCGGGAATGCGAGGGCGGATTTCTGGGCACGCGGCTGTGCTTCATGCTCGCCGCCCAGGGGCAGAATTTTTGTGGACTGACATCTGTTGGCAGGCTGTTCCATGCCGTCCTGCTGAACCACTCCGCCAGAATGCACGGTGCGATTTCCATTGCTTCCGCCTTCGGCGGCGTCACGGGGGAGTTTTGCTGCGACCTTCGTTCATTTAATCCCATAGCTGAATATTTTGGCGCCGACCTACTGAATGCCGATGCCATCTTTGATGAACTGGTAAAGCTCCGCCGGGAAATACCCCTGCTTGACCTGGATCTGCGCCGCCGCAGCGTGAGATTCCACCCGATACTCCGCCAGGCTATCTACCGTATATTCCAGACGTTCCCGGACAGCGTACAGCACGACATGCGTATCTGCTTCGGACGGGAGTTCCGCCGCGAGCAGAAGGATTACTACGCGTTCTGCGAATTCTTCATGGCTGGAGAATATGAACTTGCTTCGCAGATACACAACAACGAGCGTATCACATACTCCCTGCTGATAAAAAGCCAGGGCATGCTGCGCAATTTCATCACAAACTGCCCACTGACCTGCAAACCAGCGGTGCCCAGACTCCTCCGCATCAGCGCCATGCTCATGCACACCGATCTGAAGCCCGTTGCGCGCGAACGCTTCGCCGAGATTATAAGATTCATCAACTCCTCGCCGGACTACAGTCCCTCCGACCGCAGAGAACTGCTCAGCTACGCCTACGCGCTCAGGGCTAACGAGGATTTCTATGTGCTCGACAAAATGGGCGCAAGCATAAAGCGTGCCTATGACCTGTTCAAGGGCAGGCGCGAATACGAGTCGCCGCTCTTCGCCTGGACGATGTATTCCCCCACGGTGTTCTTTCTGATACACCGCCGGGGGTACTCGATACATACCGAAACGGCACAGTTCACGCGTTATCAGCACATGTACACCGAAATGCTGGACCACGGCAGATTCACGGAGATAATCTTCGCCGGGGAAGCGAAATACGCCCAGGGCGACCTGCACGGCGCGCTGGAGCTGCTCTCCGCCGCGGCTTCCCTCTGCACCGGAACAAACCGCGTCGCAACAAGGCTCACCGCAATGTACTGTGCCGCAAAATGCTGTCTGTATCTGGGCGATCACGCGCGCTTCTTTGAATATGTGCGCGCTATTCTGCGCACGGAACGGCAGTATTCCAGCCGCGAGGAAAGCCGGTGCGCCCGGCTCATAATCGGACTTCTTCGCACACTCCGTGGCGGAGGTCACGACGATATCTGGTACGCGATATGCGCGGAGGAAAGCGACCCGATAATGAACCGCTTCACCGCGCCGTATTACTCCATGGTCCGCGCCGGATTCCTCATCAGCGTGGGGAATTACGAGAGCCTGGCGGAGAAAGTCCCGGACTACCTAGACACCGCCGCTGCCTCCGGAAATGAGGCGGCGGAGATCAAGCTGCGGCTGCTGGGCGCAAAGGCGCTTGCCGCCGTGGGCAGGTGGGAATCCGCGGTGAAATACGCCGCCGAAGCGCTGGAATACGCGAGGACCGATGGGCTGACCTCCATGCCGGCGGAATTCCACGCGCTGTTCCCGGATCTGCTTCCGCAGATAAGGTCCCTCCTCCCACAGGAAATACAGCCGTTCGCAGACGACGTGATGAGCCTGAGCAGGGAATTCCTCCGCGGAGTGGAAACGGTGCGCACCTACGAAATGACCTACTTCTCCAACACCCGGGAGGACAACTTCGCGGAACACTACCTCGTTCCGCTGAAGCGCCTGGTGGCATCCACGGATTCCCTCCGGCAGGAGCTGGGATTGTCCGAGATGGCGTATTCCTACGCGATAATGGCGGTATCCGGCGTATCCAACAAGGAAATGAGCCGCCTGTTCGGCGCAAGCTGCGACAGCATAAAAAGCAGTCTGAAGCGCACCTACAGCCTGCTTGGAGTGAAGAACCGCCGGGGGCTTATCGGGAAGATTCCCACGCTGAAATGACTGAGAACACAAAACCGGGGCTGTCTGGCAGTCCCGGTTTTTTATTCCCTTATTACTTTTCAGCAGAATTCTCGGATCCCATTGTGCTCTCGCTCTGTTCCTCCGTTTTAACCAACGTCTGAATATGTCGCTTGTCCCTCCGGCTGAGCCAGTCGCTGACCAGCAGCATGACCGCAAGACAGAACATTCCCGAAGCGGTGAGCATAAGTCCGCTGCTCAGACCTGCCGGCTGGAAATCCAGCACGATCTTGTGCTTCCCGGCGCTGACCGGAATGCACATCAGGGAATCCGACAGGCAGCCCTTTATGTTCACCGGCTCCCCGTCCACCGTGATGGTCCAGCCCTCCTCCAGGGGTATCGTGGTAAAGAGGGCACAGTCCTTTCCGGCATTCACCTCAAGTTCCAGGGTGCTTCCTCCTGTGCGTGTAAGCGTGGTTCCCTCGTTCATTGCCTGCATGGTGGAATCAAACCTGTCCAGTGCGGCGGTATCGATGTAGTAGAACCAGGCATTGGTGAAATACACCGCCTTGTCCATCAGCTTGAGCTTCACCCGGAACTCAGTTCCCTTCTCGAACGTGCCAAGGTACTCTATGCTGTGATTCTCATACAGAAAATAGTTCCCACGGTAGATATCGTTGACGTACAGCTGAGTTTCGCGCTCATACTTCGTCGGGAGATACATATACACCGGGCCGTCCGCCTGGGCGGTTATCGTGTATTCTATCCACGCGTCGGAATCCTCGTCGGTTTTTTTGTAGCTGTAGTGTGCGTCCGTTGTGGAGCCTATCCGTATATTCTCGCTGTCGAACTCCACATCGTCAATGGATTTGAACACCGCAGAGCCCTTGTTCCCGGAAAGCATGGAAGCGAGTTTATTCTGCGCAATAAACGGTGAATACTCGTCCATATTAAAGCCGATTACGTCGCGGTCGGCAAGGTACGCTATCCCAAGCGCGTCGGAATTCTCATACACCTTTATGGCGGTGTCCGTTTCCACCGGGACTGTTTCTGTGTAAGGCACCGTCCTGCCGATTGTAGCAAGGACGTACTTCACGCCGAAGATATCGTCCGTGAGCATGGTCGCCCCATCGTATCTGGTGTAGTGCTCCCTGCCGGCGAATCCTAGAGATTTCAGCAGTTCTATCGCCTTTGAATTAAGCGTGCTGGAGCTATGGCTCATGCCATACATTCTCAGCGCAATGGAGTCGTTCACACAGCGGTGGAACGTCTTTTCCATGCGGTAGAATCCGTCGTCCATCTCGTGTATCTGCTCCGTGACCTCCCGGGTCAGGGGGATATCCCAGCGGTAGCTTTCCCGTGTGGAGAACACGATGTCGTCGTGCATCTGATAGAGCGACTGCGCGGTATTCAGCCCTGCCTCCGCGCACACGAATGCGGCGAGGGCAATGCACACCGGCTTCTTAGCGCCGTGCTTCCGGTAAGCCCACGCCAGAATTAGAACCACCGCGAGTATCGCCAGCGGAACTCCTACTGTGAGCACCGGCTCGTAGTATTCGCTGTCGTCCGCAAGGTCGGCGTACAGCAGCATTGCCGTCAGGATCAGGAATGCAGTCCCAAAACTCCTGCCCTGCACCTTTTTTATCATGTCGAAAGCCTGGGCGCCGAAAATTATCAGCAGGAAGCTAATCATGAAGGAATAGCGGTAAGGCAGCCAGTTCGGCATCTGACCTCCGTGCCACATCATGTCCGCCGGGCGGATATACATGAACAGCACCATCATGCCGATTAACACTCCGCCGGAAATGCGCTCCCGGGCGGAAAAGCGGCGGCAGGTAAAATACATCACCGCGCAGACCAAAGCCAGCGTGCCGCAGTAGAGTATCGGCATGCCCTCCATGCGCACCGTGTCGTATTCCGTCGGGAACAGCTTGATGAAGATATCTGCAATGTTGAAGTTCTCTGCAAGGGAGTAGTCCGGGTCGGAGAACTCAAACTTTCCGTTCGAAAGGGATTTGTACACCGGCAGCAGCATGAAGCAGGACATGAGTATCGCGCAGACCGAGCTGACGCCGTACATCAGCACCGAGCCGCAGTATTCCCCAAAATGCCTGTTGCTGCTCTTCCCGGAAGCCAGGTACCACACGAAGTACAGCGCCGAGAAGATGCCAGTCATGTAGCCGATATAGAAATTTGCGACGAAGATGTAAACCAGCGAAAGTATATACAGCAGGAACTTCCGCTTGTCGCAAATACGTTCCACGCCCATCGCCACCAGTGGAAGTGCCACCAGTCCGTCCAGCCACATGGGGTTCATCGTCTGGACGATGAAGAATCCGCACAGCGCCCACATCACCGAAAACAGCACTGTCGTCATGCGGCCGCACTCACGGTGCTTCCTCAGGAAGAACGCGCATGCAAGACCGGCGGCGCCTGCCTTTGCGAGCATCATCGTCATGAGCCCCTCGGTTATCATCGTGCGTGGGAATATCCACACAAGCAGGTTGAACGGGCTGGCGAGGTAATACCCGATTATGCCCATGAACTCCCCGGAAAGGTTCCTGCTCCAGCTGTAGAACAGGCTCTCCTTGCCGGCGAACACGTCGTACATGTAGTCATAGTAGTAGACGTACTGCGCGTTCAGATCCAGCGACAGCACCGAGCGCTCCCCGAAGGGCCACACCTGGAATATGATGTAGGACACGAACAGGATAACCACCGGCAGCAGAAAAGACAGCCAGTAAACCCGGCTGTCCGATATTGCCTTTCCCACGCGGCGGAATACACGCTGAGCCGCCGCAAGTGTGCTGTTATTTTCCATCAGGGTGCTCCTTTCCGCCGGTGCGCCGGGAGATTATATACCTCGGGCGCTGCTTTATCTCCTCGTAGATCTTGGAGAGGTAGTATCCTATCACGCCGACGCCCAGCAGCACGCAGGCACCGGTAATGAGTATCAGCAGGATAACGGTGGAGAATCCCTCCGCAGCCTGACCGCAGAAGTACTTCACCAGGGTCTGGATACCGAGAATCACAGCCATCACGCCGAATATCGCCCCAACCCAGGATATCAGCCTGATGGGCACGTCCGTAAAAGATGTGATATTGTTCAGCGCAAACCGGAACAGGCTTTTCATGCTGAACTTGCTCTTGCCGGCAGCCCGGGGCTGCACGTCGAACTCCACACGCTCGGTGGCGAATCCGACCCAGCTGGAAAGCGCCCGGAAGAACGTGATACGCTCCGGAAGCTCGTTCAGCGCGTTTATCACCTTTCTGTCCAGCAGCTTGAAGTCGCTGGCTCCGTCCAGGTTTATCCCTGAGGAGCTTTTCATCATCTTGTAAAAGCTGCGTGCGAACAGTTTGTGGAAGAGTCCCTCCCTGCCACGGGAGCGCTTGACCGCCTCGACTACCTCCGCTCCGCCCTGCCACAGGGAATACATCTCCGGGATAAGCTCCGGAGGGTGCTGAAGGTCGCAGTCTATCACCACGGCGCAGTCCCCGGCAGCGTTTTTCAGCCCGGCGAATATCGCGCCCTCCTTGCCGAAGTTCCTGGAGAAGCCCAGTCCCCGGACGCAGGGGTCGAATTCGTGCGCCGCGCATATCTCCGCCCAGGTGGAATCCCGGGAGCCGTCGTCAACGAACAGCAGCTCGTATTCGATTCCGGCATCTCTGAGCACCGCTGCGATAGTCCCGGCGGTACGGCGTATATTTTCGTTCTCGTTGAATGATGGGATTATAACTGACAGCATCGCTGATTTTTCACGCTCCATTATTCGCCGATGATCTTCACCAGCACCGTTTTCTCGCGGCAGCCGTCAAAGTCACCGTACATTATGTACTGCCTCGGACCAAGCTCCATTCGTCCGTCCGTGACCGGAACAGTGACGCTGGCGCCCAGCAGCATCTGCTTCATGTGCGCGGCGCCGGCGCTGGAATAGTCCACCTTGTAGTCGCTCTCGTGAGGGACGATCTTCCCGAGCATCTTCGACCAGTCGGAATAAAGCTCCTCCCGGTCGTTCTCGAGGAACACCGCAGAGGTGGTGTGCTGCGAATACACAACGCACAGCCCGTCGGTGATAAGGCTCCTGCGGACGCACTCCTCCACCTCGTAGGAAAGGTTCAGAAACTGCTCCGGCTGATCGCTGGTTATGATAAGCTGCTGCCTGTAGGTTTTCATGTTACGTCCTCCTTGAAAGGTGCCGTTAATCCTTTTCACGCACGGTGAGGGTGCCGCTTTCCAGCGAAGCGTGGATAAGCTGACCGCCGCCGTTGAAGCTGTACATATGGCTGCCGGGGAAGCTTCCGCTGAGAAGGTCCGTGCTCAGCTCCCCGGTATCCGTTTCGAAATCCAGCGCAACGCTGCTGCCCCTGGGATAAACAATAGTCGCGTTACCCGTCCGGGACTGTATGCTGCTGCCGGCGATAACGCTGTAGAAATCCAGCATGATATCTCCGCTGCCCGTTGCAAGGCTGCAAAGGGAGCGCGTGTTCTCCGACAGGATATCTCCGCTGTTGGTGACGACGGTGATATGGTCACTGTCCACATCTCCGAGATTCACGTCCCCTGCCGCGGTGTAGATAACGATATTGCGGTAGTATTCCCGGGGCAGATACAGCCGCATGCCGTAGTCCCCGGTATCCCCGGCGAAAAGCGAGATGACGAACTCACTGCTTTCGGTTATCGTCAGGGAGTTGTCCCCGACTTCCGCCGTCAGCGGAACATCATTGCGCCAGTCGAACCGTATCCTGTCGCCGTCATATGGAATAACGCTGACCGGAATGCTGAGCAGATCGACGTTTATGTATTCGCACAGTGGGAATTCCTCGTTGCCCTCCCTAGCGGAGCCCAGGCTCTCCCCGGGAACAAGCACTGCCGCGGCAGCGAACGCCGCAGCAAGTCCTCCGGTAATTATCAGCCACCGGTGAAGCACCGCACGTTTCAATCCAACACCCCCAGGTCAGAGCGGCTTCCAGCCCAGGAGCACATCACAGCGCTTACGCACCCTGAGATACGCCCCGGAAATGACGAATCCAAGCTCCACGGCGGCGATTCCGCAGAAAGCCGCCCCGAACGCCGCCGCCAGTCCGCCGAACAGCATGGTTTCCGCCGACAGGGAGGTGACGATGAACTCCGCCCGGAAAAGCTTGACGGCAAGCCCGAACACACTCACCATGATACCCGCAGGCACGCCGAACGCCGCCGCGCACCCCAGCGCCAGGATCACCGCGAACACAGCCAGGAACAGCACGGCGAACCCTGTTTTCATTATGATGACCATGAATCTGTTCACAAGCTCACCGCCGTTTCCGTATAAACTGTCAGTCAGCGTCCTCCGGGGACTTCTTCCACTTTCTCGTGAGCATGGGCAGGAGCATTCCGCCCAGTGCGTTGCCGAGTACGACAACGGTCACGAAAGCCACATTGCGCAGCGTGAATGTGTCCGCGCCGATGGCAGCGCCATTATAAAAGGAGTTCGCGATGGAGTGGTCGAATCCGCTGAAAATGAACACCGGAACACACAGGAACACGCCGATCTTCTGACCGCGCTTCCAGAGGTCCACCGCAAGGTACATCAGCAGTCCGCACAGTACAGAGGACAGCAGCCACTTCTGCGGCTCCGCACCGAGCTTCGCAGCGTAGCTCGCCCGTGCGCCCTCCACAATATCCGGCAGGCACAGGCTCACCAGGATTCCCATGAGAAATGTCGTCAGCAGGTTCACAACAAGGATAAGCACGACCAGCCCTATGTACTTCACGTCCCGGAAGTGTTCCGCGATATATCCAACCTTACCGGTGTAGAGGTTGAATCCGTATTCGCATATTGCGAAAAGCCCAAGTGAGAACAATACCGCGCCTGCCCACATCATTCCAGATTTCGTGCTGGCGATCAGCACGCAGCCGCCTATTGATATCAGAATTCCTGATACCACTGCCTTTTTTATTTCTGTCAACATATTGCCTCCAGCATTGTTTTACACATTATTTTTATATATAAGCACCACGCATTCCACATGGCTTGTCCTCGGGAAAAGGTCGAACGGGCGCACCATTGCCGCGGTGTAGCCCAGCTCCGCCAGACGTTTGCAGTCCCTCGCAGCGGTCGCCGCATTGCAGGATATCATGACGATACGCTCCGGCTGCATTCCAGCGCAGGCGGTAAGTGTATCCTCACTGCACCCTTTTCTGGGAGGATCGAGTATTATCACGTCCGGGCGCTCGCCGGACCTTTCCAGCTGCTGAGCCGCCTGCCCTGCGTCCGCGCAGATGAATTCCGCGTTCTTAACGGAATTGCGCTCCGCGTTCTCCCGGGCGTTCTCCACCGCCTGGGGGACTATCTCCGCGCCGATGAGCCTGCGCGCCTTCCCTGCCATGGAAAGTCCGATGGTTCCTGCGCCGCAGTAGAGGTCGAGAAGCAGCTTTCCCTCCGGCCGGGCGAATTCCGCAGCCTGGCGGTAGAGAGCCTCCGCCGCCGGAGTATTCACCTGATAGAACGACTTCGGAGAAATTTCAACATTCACTCCGCACATCGTATCCTTTATTTCCGCCCTGCCGAAAAGAACCTGCTCATCCTCGCCGAGGATAACATTGGTGCGGTCGCGATTGATGTTGAGCACAACGCCGGTTATCTCCGGGAATCGCTCCGCAGCCGCCTTTGCGAGCCGCTCAAACTCCGGGACTTTCCTCCTTGCCACAAGGCACAGGCAAACCTCGCCGCTGTAGTGCCCCCGGCGCAGGTAAATATGCCGCAGCACTCCCTCGTGCTTCTCCTCGTTGTAGACGGAGATACGGAGCCTGTCCGCCTGCTCCGTCACAAATCGTGTTATCTCCGCAAAAAGCTCCGGCTGCAAAGCGCACTTATCCACCTGGATGACCCTGTGGCTGCGCTCAGAGTAGAATCCGCAGACGGTCCTGCCGTCCTGCTTCGATACGGGCATTTGCAGCTTGTTTCGGTAGCCCTCCGGGGACTGACTCCCCTGTATGGGCAGGAATTCCGGCGAAAGTCCGCCGAGCCGTGTAAAGGCGTCCTGCACGAATCCCTGCTTGGCGCGCAGCTCAGCCTCGTAGGAGATATGCCGGAAGCAGCAGCCGCCGCACTTCGCGTACACCGGACAGCCGTCCTCCGCCCTGTCCGGGGAGGCGGTGAGGATACCCTCGACGCGTCCGTAGGCGTAGCTTCGGAGCACCTTGACCACCCGGCAGGAAATAACGTCCCCGACGGCGGTCAGCGGCACAAAAATCGCCATTCCGCGCCCGTCGGAGCTGTCTTCTTTATAGTGACCCACGCCGCTGCCCTCGTTTGTGAGCGCAGTTATCTCCAGCGTGATGATGTCGTTCTTTGCCAGCGGCATCAGATCTCACCCAGGCTCTTTGCCTTGAGATAGGCGTAGATGAATCCGTCGATATCGCCGTCCATTACCGCCTGGATATTACCGCTCTCGAAGCCGGTACGTGTATCCTTCGCAAGGGTGTAGGGCATGAATACATAGGAGCGGATCTGGCTTCCCCACTCGATCTTGAGCTGCTCGCCCTTGATGTCGCTGATCTTTTCAAGGTGCTCGCGCTCCTTGATCTCGACCAGCTTGGACATCAGCATTTTCATCGCGAAGTCACGGTTCTGTACCTGGGAACGCTGGGTCTGGCAGGCAACGACGATGCCCGTGGGCTTGTGTATAAGTCTTACTGCGGAGGAAGTCTTGTTGATGTGCTGTCCGCCTGCGCCGCTCGCGCGGAATACTTCCATAATGATATCCTCATCGCGTATCTCGACGGAAACGTCCTTTTCGATCTCGGGCATTACCTCGACGCTGGCGAAGCTGGTGTGTCTTCTGCCCTGGGCGTCGAACGGGGAAACGCGCACCAGTCTGTGTACGCCGTTCTCGGACTTCAGGAATCCGTATGCGTTGAATCCCTGAATGTGGATAGAAGCGCTCTTTATTCCGGCTTCTTCACCGTCCAGGATATCCAGTACTTCGGTCTTGAATCCGTGGCGGTCAGCCCACTTCATATACATTCTCAGCAGCATGGAAACCCAGTCCTGCGCCTCGGTTCCGCCGGCGCCGGCATGGAACGTGAGAATCGCATTGGAGCTGTCGTACTCGCCTGTCATGAGGGTGGCAAGCTTCTGCTCCTCAAACTCGGTCTTTACCTTCTCGGCGAGTTCCTTTACCTCGTCAACGGCGCTCTCGTCGTTCTCCTCCTCGGCAAGCTCGATCATGGCGAGAACGTCGTCATGATTGGTCTTGAGGCGGTTGAAGTTCTCTATCGTGTTCTTGTACTGTCCGATCTGCTGCTGGACTGCCTGAGCCTTCTCGGGATCGTCCCAGAAATTCGGCTCGGTGGATTTCATCTCCAGTTCATCGACCTTGATCTGTATTCCGTCAAGGTTCAGCGCGCCCCTGAGCTCCTCTATCTGCGGTGTGAGCGCTTCCATCGCAAGTCTTGTTTCATCGTACTGTATCATAGTATCTCCTGTATAAATTAGTATTATAAAGTATTCTCTGTCGCAAAAATACCCACTATCCTTTATAGTATAGCACAAATCGCATGGATTTGCAATACCCGGAGCGCATTTTTTCGAAATCCGGTTGACAAAACGTGCTTTGTGTGGTAAAATGATTATATTACACGCCGGTATGTTGGAACTGGCAGACGAGGCGGACTCAAAATCCGCTGCTAGCAATAGCGTGTGGGTTCGACCCCCACTACCGGCACCAGGCTCGGGCGGTATCGTGATCAATTACGATACCGCCCGAGAATTTTTTTAATTCGTAATTCGTAATGCGGAATTTCGGAGTCCGCTGCTGTGGACGAATATATGAATATGGGAGGGGCAAGCCCCTCCCTCTTTGTTATGTCCTGCAATAATTCCGAGTTTCCAATTTCACTCCCCCATCTTCTGATGGAGCGAACTGAGCTGCCCGCACGCCGCCGCGATATCTCCGCCGAATTCCCGGCGCATGGTGACCGCCACACCGCGCTTCTTGAGCACGTCGTAAAACGCCATTATGCGCTCCCGGCTGCTGCGTGTGAATCCGCTGTCGTTGCCGTTGTACGGGATTATGTTCACATAGAATCTCCGGCTTCCTGCGACAAGTTCCGCAAGCCTTTCTGCCTGCTCCGGGGAGTCGTTCACGCCATTCAGCATGACGTATTCCAGCGTCACCCGGCGGTTGTGGCGCTCCGCAAATTCCCGGGCTGCTGCGATGACGTCGCGCACGGGATACTTCCGGTTCACCGGCATGAGTTCCGACCGCAGGGAATCCTCCGCCGCGTGCAGGCTGACCGCAAGACTGCACGGGTGCGGAAGCTCCGACCACCGCCGTATCCCCGGGACGATTCCGCAGGTAGACACCGTGACGTGCTTTTCGCCCAGGGCAAGACCCTTGTAGTCCGTGATGATGTCGCAGAAATCCCGGACTGCGCCGAAATTATCGAACGGCTCGCCTATCCCCATGACCGTGACGCTGTGGATCTCCGCGGAATAC
This sequence comes from uncultured Oscillospiraceae bacterium, assembly GCA_900542145.1. GTDB lineage: Bacteria > Bacillota > Clostridia > Oscillospirales > Ruminococcaceae > CAG-115. Next base: position 29,708 of record UQMF01000001.1, read on the forward strand.
TCCCGGCGGAGTTTCATGACCTGCGCCACCATTTCCCCGGCGGAAAGGCTCCGGCGCTTCTTCAGCCTGCCGCTCTGGCAGAATCTGCACCCCATGGCGCAGCCCACCTGGGTGGAAACGCAAACGCTGCCGCCGTATTCCTGCCGCATCAGCACAGATTCCACGAACTCCCCGTCTGCCAGCCGCAGCAGTATCTTGGCGGTATCCTCGCTGCCGCTCACCGCTTCCGTTTCCGGGAGCTCCAGTGTGAATTCCTGCTCCAGTGCTGATATCACGCGTTGCGCGAAGGGAAGCTCCGCAAAGCTGCGCAGTCCGCGCTGATAGATGTATTCGTACAGTATCGCCGCCTTCGCCGGATTTTCTCCGCACCCCCGGAACCACTCCTCCAGCGCCGCCCTTGTCATTGACCAGATGTCCATTCAATCCTCCCGGAACCTCGCTCCCTGTATGCTGTCAAGCTGCTTCTGCCGCTTCATTATACCACCCAGTACCGCCCTTTTGTCCAGGCTCCACAGCGGCGCCAGCAGCGTATTTCTGTCCCCGTCCCCGGTCAGACGCTCGATCACGGTTTCCGCCGGGAGAAGCTCCAGCTGCCGCACCGTTACATCAATGTAGTCCTGCATGTCCATCGGGGCGTAGTCGCCGCCGCGCCACAGCTGCGCAAGGGCAGTCCCCTCAATGACGTGCAGCAGGTGAATTTTCACCCCGTCCGGGCGCAGTTTTCCGAGGATCTCAGCGGTTTGCAGCATCATTTCCGGCGTTTCCCCGGGCAGCCCGTTTATTATGTGGACGCACACGCGCAGCCCGTATTCCCTCGCCGTGCGGAATCCCTCCAGGAACCGCGCAAAGTCGTGACCGCGGTTGATGTATTCCGCGGTGCTGTCGTGGGCGGTCTGCAATCCAAGCTCCACCGTCACCGGGACTCCGAGGGAAGCCAGGAGTTCCGCGCGCTCGCCGTCGATACAGTCCGCCCGGGTAGCGCAGGAAATCCCACACACGCCGCATTCCAGCGCCTGGGAGTAAACCTCCCGGAGCCGCTCCGGGCTGCCGTAGGTATTCGTGTGCGCCTGGAAATACGCTATAACCCCGGCGTCCGGGTGGGAAACGCGTATCCGCGCGCTCTCCCGGAGTATCTGTTCCCTGACGGAAAGCGCAGGAGCAGTGAAGTATCCGCTGCCGCCGGAGCAGTAAATACAGCCGCCGGAGCCGCAGCTGCCGTCAATATTCGGGCAGGTGAATCCGGCGTCCACAACAGCCTTGTACACCGGTCTGCCCCATATGCGCATGTTGTGGTATTTCAGCGTGTGGTACCTGCTTCCGTCGTCGGAATACTGGAATTTCTGTGGCATGTCGTCCCCCTGCGTATATGTAGTGTAGATGTATAACAGTATACCACAACCATAGTCCTACGTCAAATACGCCACACCTGTCCGCATATGCGCATTTGTGAAACATTACTGCAAACCGCACAGCATTGCCAGAATGCCGCCTATAAGCAACACGCTGTCCCATAATCCGCAGCATTGATTTGTGTATATCCAACGAAATTCAACAAGGTATTTTGTGCAAAACTTAATTTCATTATACCTTGACAAATATCCTGCATGCCTATATAATAGATATATCGACATTATTTATACAAGATATTGTGTTGTTTTATTTCATTTAAAAAAGAAAGAGGAACAGTGACATGGCAATGATAACGATGATAAAAAAGCGGGACGGGCGGCAGGTGCCTTTCAATATAGAGAAGATAGCAAACGCAATATTCAAAGCCGCTCAGACAGTAGGCGGCAGAGATTTCAGCGAGGCAATGGCGCTTGCTGACAAGGTGTGTCAGCGTCTTTCCGAGGAGATAATCGGACGGAATCCCTCCGTTGAAGAGGTACAGGATATGGTGGAGAAAGTTCTCGTCGAGGAGGGTCACGCAAAAACCGCCAAAGCGTATATTCTCTATCGTGCGGACCGCACCCGGGCACGCGAGATGGATTCCACCCTCATGAAGATATATGAGGATCTGACCTTCAAATCCGCGTCAGACTGCGACATCAAGCGCGAAAACGCAAATATCGACGGCGACACCGCCATGGGAACCATGCTGAAATACGGCAGCGAGGGCGCGAAGCAGTTCAACGAGATGTACGTCCTCGACCCGAAGCACTCCCAGGCGCACATCAACGGCGATATTCATATCCATGACCTGGATTTCCTCACTCTCACGACCACCTGCTGCCAGATAGACCTGCTCAAGCTGTTCCACGGCGGATTCTCCACCGGTCACGGCTATCTGCGCGAACCGAACGATATTTCCAGCTACGCAGCGCTTGCATGCATTGCAATACAGTCCAACCAGAACGACCAGCACGGCGGTCAGTCCGTGCCGAATTTCGACTACGCAATGGCAGAGGGCGTAAAGAAGACCTTCCGCAGGCTGTATACCAACAACCTCGCCAAGGCAGTGTCCTTCTCCCTCGGGCTTGACGACTTCACCGATGTCCTCGCCGAGATGAAGAAGGCAGCCGCCGACATCGAGCAGGAATCCGGTCTTTATCCCAGACTCCGGAACAACGACGACTACAAGGCGAAGGAATGGGAAAAGATCGCCGGAAAGTACGGTGAGAACTTCTCCCATCTTCAGGACAGCGCCGAAAAACTCGCGGAATCCGAAACCGACCGCGCCACATACCAGGCAATGGAAGCGCTCATTCACAACCTGAACACCATGAATTCCAGGGCGGGAGCGCAGAATCCGTTCTCGTCCATCAACTACGGAACCGACACATCCCCCGAGGGCCGCATGGTCATCAAGAACGTAATGCTCGCGGAGGAGCACGGACTCGGCAACGGGGAAACCCCGATATTCCCGATCCACATTTTCAAGGTCAAGGAAGGAATCAACTACAATCCCGACGACCCGAACTACGACCTGTTCAAGCTGGCTATCCGCGTTTCCGCGAAGCGCATGTTCCCGAACTTCTCGTTCATTGACGCGCCGTTCAACCTCCAGTACTACAAGCCTGGTGATTACCACACCGAGGCGGCTTACATGGGCTGCCGCACCAGAGTTATCGGCAACGTATACGACCCCACCCGTGAGATAGTCACCGGCAGAGGCAACCTCAGCTTCACCACCATCAACCTTCCGCGCCTTGCCATCGAAGCGCACGGCGACCTGGACAAGTTCTATGCTTCCCTGGATGATATGATGAATCTGGTTGTCGATCAGCTGGTATTCCGCTTCAAGATACAGTGCCGCAAGCATGTAAAGAACTTCCCGTTCCTGATGGGTCAGGGCGTGTGGATTGATTCCGAGAAGCTGTCGGAGAACGACAGCATCGCCGAGATACTCAAGCATGGCACCCTCTCCATGGGATTCATCGGCCTGGCGGAATGCCTGAAGGCGCTCATCGGCGTACATCACGGAGAATCCTCCGAGGCACAGAAGCTCGGTCTTGACATCATCACACGCATGAGAAAGCGCATGGACGACGAGAGCGAAAAAACGCACCTCAACTTCAGCCTGCTGGCTACTCCGGCAGAGGGACTTTCCGGCAGGTTCGTCCGCATGGACAAGAAGCGCTACGGCGAGATCCCCGGAGTCACCGACAGGGATTACTACACGAACTCCTTCCATATCCCGGTGTACTACAACATCAGCGCGTTCCGCAAGATCAAGCTGGAGGCGCCCTATCACGCCCTCACCAACGGCGGTCACATCAGCTACATCGAGCTTGACGGCGATCCGCTCAAGAATCTCGACGCGTTCGAGCAGATCGTCCGCTGCATGAAGGAGCAGGGTATTGGCTACGGCGCTATCAACCACCCGATCGACCGCGACCCGAGCTGCGGCTACACCGGAATAATCGACGACGAGTGCCCCTGCTGCCACCGCAGGGAGGAGGAGATCGCCTTTGAGCGTATCCGCCGTATCACAGGATATCTCGTAGGTACCCTTGACCGCTTCAACAATGCAAAGCGCGCCGAGGAATCCGACCGCGTAAAGCACGGCACCTTCGGGGAATAAATCAAACCACAACCGAAATGTAGGGGCGGATCCTGTATCCGCCCGTCATTTTTGTATTCAGGAATCGAAAGGAATCACCATGGAAATAAGAATTGCAGGAACAGTCGAGGACTCCATCGTTGACGGCCCCGGACTGCGCTTCGTGGTATTCGTGCAGGGCTGTCCGCACCACTGCGACGGCTGTCACAATCCGGAAACCCACGACTTCTCCGGCGGAAAGCTGACCACCACCGACTCGCTGTATGAGCAGTGCATGGAAAATCCCCTGTGCAGAGGAGTAACGTTCTCCGGTGGGGAGCCGTTCTGCCAGGCGGAAGCGCTGTACGAACTGGGCAGCCGCTTCAGAGCCGCCGGCAAGCACCTGATGTGCTACAGCGGCTGGACCTACGAGGAACTTATGGCGAAGGCGCAGCGCGAGGAATACGTCGGGAAGCTGCTGGGAATACTCGACGTGCTGGTGGACGGGCGGTTCGATATTTCGAAGCGCTCACTGTCGCTGCAATTCCGCGGAAGCTCCAATCAGCGGCTGATAAACGTCCCCGAGAGCCTGAGAACCGGCGCGGCGGTGGAATATCCTGAACTGTGAAGCACTCAAATTATTACAAAACTGTAATAATAAAAAATGCTGAAATCGGTTGAATAAATCAGAAGATAATGCTATAATTAATTGTAAATTGCATTTTCAAGTAGAAAGGAATCAACCGTGAAACGGCATTTCAGAAGAATAATCGCAGCAGCGCTCTGCTGCTTCATACTATCCATGACCGGCTGCTTTGAAAAAGACGGCAGCGACGGCGTAATAAAATACGATATCGCCTATAATCCCGGGAGCCTGGACCCCCAGACTGCTTCCGACGACTCCTCCACGCTGCTTATCGCAAGCCTGTACACCGGACTTCTCCGACTGGAGCCGGACGGCAGCCTAAGCGCCGGAGTCGCCGAGGACTACACCGTCAGCGACGACGGACTTACATACAGATTCAAGCTGAGCAGCTCCAACTACTGGACGGACACCAACGGATTCGACGCCGTATGCACTGCGCAGGATTTCGTGTTCGGATTCCAGCGGCTGTTCGACCCGGCGACCCGTGCGCCCCGGGCTTCGGAATACTTCTGCATAAAGAATTCCCGGGCGATAAACTCCGGGGCGGTATCCGACCTGTCAAGGCTCGGAGTCACCGCCAGCGGCGACTATGAGCTGACCATCGAGCTGGAATACCCCGACCCGAACTTCCCCATGCTGCTGACCGAGGCTCCTGCAATGCCGTGCAGCGAGGAGTACTTCATCTCCTCCCAGGGAAGGTACGGGCTTTCCAGAGACACCACTCCCTCCAACGGTGCATTCTACCTGCGCACCTGGAACTACGACCCCTATACGATAACCGACAACAACCTGCTGATCCTCCGCCGACATGCCAAGAACAGCGAGGCGAACAAGGTTTATCCCTCCGGGCTGAACTTCTTCATTGAGGGCGACGAGGATTTCGTGGACGACTTCGTTTCCGGCACCATCAGCTGTATTGCGGTGACGGAGGATCAGCGCGGACTCATCACCGGCGACAAGTACACCGTGCAGGAATACGACGCGATCACCGTGGGAATGCTGTTCAACAAGGATTTCGAGCTGTTCCGCACCGCCGGATTCCGCCGGGCGCTCGCCTCCCTCATCGACCGGGAGAAGCTGGCGCAGACCGTGACCGACCACGCCGTGGCATACGCCATAGTCCCCGGAGAGGTCACGCTGCTTGACAAAAGCTACCGGGAATACGCCGGGGAAAAGCTGACCGCGGAATACAGCACCGACAAGGCGCAGCAATACTACCAGCAGGCGCTCCCAGGACTGGACAGGGACCTGTTCTCCGGCGCGCGGATAATCACCCGTGACGACAGCGCAGCCTCCGCAATGATATCTGCCATCATGCAGGAATGGCAGCGCGAATTCGGATTCTACTGCGTTGTTGAGACCCTCAGCGAGTCGGACTTCAACGCAAGGCTCTCCTCCGGAGATTTCGAAATAGCGATGCAGGACCTCAACGGCAGCACCAACAGCCCTGCCGCATATCTGCAATCCTTTACCAAGAGCGGTTCCGGGAATTACTCGGGATATTCCAGCGCGGACGTGACCCGGCTTGTGAACTCCGCACAGCGCGCAGCTGACCTCAGCGCCAGCGCCGACCTCTACAAGCAGGCGGAACAGACGATCATCGACGACGCGATATTCATTCCGCTTTACTACAAGAACGAATATTTCTATATCAACAAGAATTTCGCCGATATCAGCTACAACCCGTTCAACAAGACGGTGGATTTCACCCAGGCGAAAGCATACTAACAGGAGATTAAAATGGCAGAAAACCTGTATACCAACAAAGCAATGATGGAGCAGCTGGACGAATTCCTCCTAGAGGTCCAGAAGCCATCGCGATATATCGGCGGCGAACACGGCGCGGTGATAAAGGACAAATCCAAGGTGGATATCCGCTTCGCGTTCTGCTTCCCGGACACCTATGAAATAGGCATGTCCCACCTCGGCATGAAGATACTCTACGGGCTGAAGAACGCCGTGCCGAACTACTGGTGCGAACGTGTATTCATGCCTCTCCCGGATATGGAGGAGCAGATGCGCGCCCGGAATATCCCCCTCTACGCCCTGGAGAGCCTGGACCCCATAAGGGAGTTCGACTTCATCGGGTTCACTCTGCAATACGAGATGAGTTTTACCAACGTACTGGAAATGCTCGACCTCGCCGGAGTTCCCGTGCTGGCAAAGGACCGCACCGGGCTCACTCCCATGGTGATGGCTGGCGGTCCCTGCGTGTGCAATCCCGAGCCGCTGGCGGATTTCATCGACTTCTTCGCAATAGGCGAGGGCGAGGAGATGAACCTTGAAGTAATGCGGCTGATGGAGCAGTGCAAGAAAGAGGGCGCTACCCGGCAGGAATTCCTGCTCAGGGCGGCACAGATAGAGGGAATCTATGTTCCGTCGCTGTACGACGTGGATTACAACCCGGACGGCACCGTAAAGTCCATCACGCCGAAGGACGGCGCCCCTGCCACTATCAGGAAGCGCATTATAAAGGATTTCGACAAGGTTTACGCCCCGGATAATTTCGTAGTACCGTTCACGCAGATAGTCCACGACCGCGCCGTTGTGGAAGTGCTGCGCGGCTGTATCCGCGGCTGCCGCTTCTGCCAGGCGGGATTCATCTACCGACCCTACCGAGAAAAGCAGAAGGATACGATACTCCGGAGCACTAAGGCGCTGTGCGAAAACACAGGTTATGACGAGGTTTCGCTGTCATCGCTGTCCACCGGCGACTACAAAGACATCGTGGGGCTTCTGTCGGAACTGACGGACTACACCTCCGCCGAGAAAATAAATCTCTCCCTGCCGTCGCTGCGTATCGACCGCTTCAGCGACGAGGTGCTGAAGAAGATAACCGACGTGCGCAAATCCGGACTGACCTTCGCCCCGGAGGGCGGCACACAGCGAATACGCGATGTCATCAACAAGAACGTCACCGAGAAAAACGTCATGGACAGCGTGCGTATCGCGTTCGAGGGCGGATACACCAACATCAAGCTGTATTTCATGATGGGACTCCCCACCGAAACAATGGAGGACGTGGAGGGCGTATACAACATGGCAAAGGCTGTCATTGAGGAATTCTACGCCACCCCGAACCACGCCAGGGGACGTCCGGGAGTTGCGGTTTCGCTGTCTACGTTTATTCCGAAGCCGTTCACTCCGTTCGAATTTGAGCCGCAGCTGGACGAAGCCGGAGTAAAGGAGCGCCAGGCGCACCTCAAATCCATCAACAACGACCGCAAGATCGTGATAAGCTGGTCGAAATACAACCTCTCGCTGATTGAAGCCGTGCTCGCCCGGGGCGACCGCAGACTTGGAAAGGCAATCTACCTCGCATGGCAGAAGGGCTGCAAGCTGGACGGCTGGGACGAATACTTCAAGTTCGACAAGTGGATAGAAGCAATGCAGGAATGCGGACTGGACCCGGCGTTCTACGCCAACCGCCGCCGACCCTACGACGAAGTAGCCCCCTGGAGCCACATTGACATGCTGGTCAGCCGTGAATTCCTGATAGAAGAGAATAAGCGCGCCCACCAGGGAGTGACTACCCCGAATTGCCGGGAGAAGTGCTCCAACTGCGGCGTTGCAAAGTGCGTGGGAGGTGAGATCTGCCGTGCCATCCGTTAATACAAGAGCGTTCTTCTCCAAGACAGGCAGGGCGAAGTACATCTCGCACCTGGACCTCAGCGGCGTTGTTATCCGCGCTATGAAACGCACGAAACTCCCAATCTGGCAGACCGAGGGATTCAATCCGAGGACCTATGTCACATTCATGCTCCCCCTCTCCCTTGGACAGGAGGGACTCCACGAAGCGATGGATTTCCGCCTGACCGAGGACGTGCCCTACTCCGAGGTACGGGACAGGCTGAACGCCGCGCTTCCGCCGGATATCCAGGTGACGGAGATCACCGTGCCCAAGGACAAGAACACCGATATAACCGCGGCGCGCTACCGCATTGAATCCTCCGCCGACCCGGAGAAGCTCCGGGCGCTGTGCGGAAAGGAACAGATAAACGTCGAAAAGCGCACCAAGAAGGGCAGCACGATAGTTGACCTGAAGCCCCTGATGACGGACGTGAGCCTGCACGACGACGTGCTGGAGGTAACTCTCCCGGCTGGCAATACGTTCAACATCAATCCATCGCTGATATTCGAGGCATATTCCGCGGAATACGGCGAGAAGGTGAAACGCCAGCGGATAGTCCGGACGAATATCTACAGCGGCGACCGGGAATTTGAATAATTGGGCTTGATTTTTTCCGGATATTAGTGTATAATAGTATCAGGGAATCTCTAAAAACCTCATGTGAGCGAAAATGTGCAGTACGCACCATCTTCGTTGTCAAACCTCCTCGTAAGGCATACAGCCTTACTTCGTCGGTTTTCCTAGAAGCTGGCGCACCCTGCCCATTTTTGCTTTTCACATCGGCTTTTAGAGGTTCCCATAAATTTATTAATTCACGGCGGCGGTGAACATCGCCTGCCTTAACGGAGGTATTGTCATGGCTGGACGTCAGAAACTGCCGCCTTATATCGTTGCGCTGAATATAATCATGATCGTGATACTCCTCGCCATCTGCGGACTTATTTTCGCGCTCACCATGTTCGCAAAGGATCTTGGGTGGAACGTACCGACACCGGACGACAATTCCACGCCGGTATCCTCGGTATCTGAGGTATCCTCCGCAGGCACGCAGGAAAGTGGCTCCGCTGAAATAACGGTGCAGGCTTCCCCTGCGGAATGACAACGGGAAAGGAGAATCAGCATGTGGATCGAATGCGCTGCCATTGCAGGAATATTCCTGCTGATGTCGGTTATATTCCTGCGCAGGCGCCGTATCCAGTGGCTCTGGGCGACGCTTCCGCTGACCCTGGTGCCACTCGCGTATTTCGTCACATACGCCGTGGTGGGTATCGTACTCAAGGTCACTATCAATGATATTGCCGGAGTCGTGGTTCTTATCTCCGCCGTAGCAATCTCCTGCGTATGGCTGGGACTGGTTTCCAACGGATTCACCGACCGTAAAACACGGGTCACTTACATCAGTATTGCAAATTCGTTCAACGTGGCACTGGCGATAATACTCAGCGTGGATATACTCACGCACTGAATTAAAAGGTATAATGTGAAAAGGGGCTGTGAAAACAGTCCCTTTTTGTGATATCATTCCACCGTAGCCGAATCTGCGGTGTACGGCGAAACATCGCTGAAATACACGGACAGCTTGTTTGACGGCGACCGCACCGAAAGGATATCTCCGGTAGCCTTGTCGATAGTCACTGTACACCGCGCTCCCTGGCAGTCGCTCCGGGCGGACAGCACTCCGTCCTTTTCCGTAAGCTCTCCGGCGGAAATTCCGCTCAGCCCGTCTATCGCCCCGGCTATCACCAGCGGAAGCGCCGTGTGGTCCCCTCCCCCGTCCTCGACGGAGATCTCGCCAAGACTTGCGGACAGCTTTCCGTCCTCGATGGTCATTACCACGCCGGAAAGCTCCTCCGGAGCCGTGAACGTGAATTCCCAGCTGCCCGGCTCGATACGGTCGATGTCCGCCTGCGCCGTCAGCTTGCCGTAGGTAAGCTCCGCGGAGGAGGAGAATCCGCCGCTGAAATCCGGCAGCTTCTCGGCGGTGAACGGGTTGGCTCCGCTGCAGCCGCTCATCAGCAGTCCTCCGCCGAGAACCGCCGCAACAATAATTTTACGCATAATAATCCCCCTGCAAATCAAGTCAGGAGCGTTATTTCTGCGAATAGACCTCCGGCAGCGCCGCAATGATGTCCGTGGGAAGAATGCTCTCCGCCGGCATGCGCGCGCACAGGATATCCGCCGCCTTCCAGTGGCAGTAAGCCCCTGCGCACGCCGCCCTGAACGGCTCCACGCCCTGCGCCGTGAATGCTCCGATGATACCGGTCAGCACATCTCCGCTGCCACCCTTGGATAATCCGCTGCACGCCCGGGAATTCACGCACGCCCTTCCGTCCGGCGCAGCGATCACGGTGTCCGCGCCCTTCAGCAGCAGCGTCACACCGTATTCCTGCGCGAATCCCTTCGCGGCATTCAGCCGGTCGGACTGTATCTGCGCAACGCTCAGCCCGGTAATGCGGCTGAATTCCAGCGGGTGCGGCGTGAGGATCGTATCGCCTGTCCGCTCCTTCAGTACATCTATATTCCCGGCGATGGAATTTATGCCGTCCGCGTCAATAATCACCGGACATGCGGCGCGTCTTATGACGAATTCTGTCAGTCTGCGCGTATTCTCGCTGTTCCCCAGTCCGCAGCCTACAATTACCGCAGAAGCCATATCAAACTTCGGAAGCACGATCTCCTCCAGCACGGCGGAATCAACGTCAACGAATCCGTCGGGGGTTTCCGGCAGCGGAACATACACCGCTTCGTGGAGCCCGGCGGCTATTATCTTCACCGCGCTGACGGGGCTTACCGCGAAATACAGCCCCACGCCGCTCCGGAGGGCGGAGCTTGCGCACATATACGCCGCGCCGTTGTAGCACAGGCTTCCGGAGAATCCCACTAGCCTGCCAAAGGTTCCCTTGTGGGTATTCCTGCCATGTGGAGGAAATGGTCTGCGCAGGCTGTCGTCCGTCAGGAATGCAACGTGATTCCCCTCATAGCAGTGCTCGCCGATACCGATGTCCATAATGCGGACTTCGCCGAGAATATCGGAAGCAGGCGCGTTCAGCAGTCCAGCCTTCATTGCGGCGATGACCAGCGTGTGTGTAGGGCGGAAACAGTGCTCGTCCAGCTCCCCGGTGTCGGAATTCACTCCGCTGGGAATATCCACTGCCACCCGGACAGCACAATGGTTGGCGGTCCGGAGGATTGCCACCGGCTTCTCCCGGAGGGAGCCGTGGAATCCGGTGCCATAAATACAGTCCACCACGCAGCCAGCATACCGGAACGCCTCGCGGTACTGCTCCGCGGAATACACCAGCGTACCAATCGGCAGCCGCGCGAGATTTTCCGCCGCGTCCGTTGTCCTGGGAGTTCCGGAAGCAAGCAACACTGAAACGCTGCGCCCGTGCTCCCTCAGCAGACGCGCAATTACCAGACCGTCGCCGCCGTTGTTCCCGGAGCCACACATAACGACGGTGCGCGTGTTCTCCGGCAGAAGCTCCATCAGGAATTCCGCGCAGCGTGTTCCGGCGTTCTCCATCATCTGATAATAGGAGATACCGCTCTGGTCGCACCTGCGCTCGGCCTCCTTCATCTGCGAATTTGTTACAACGTACTGCATTTTCTCCTCCTGTCAGCATAAATTTCTGTGCTGATTATATTGTACCACAAAAATCCAGCACGGTCAACATACAACTAAAGCCCTGCGATTGCAGGGCTTTTATTATATTCAGTTGTATTGATTTACTGGTTCATTGGAATGTACCGCCTTAGAAGATTTGTGAAAACAAATGTTCAGGTTTCCATCGGACTAAGTTCCTTTCGTAGATTTTCCTGCTAATATACCTGATTTACTGGACTCACCTGCTTCATGGTCGTTGAATGATCTGTAGGGGTGATCTATGTAAACGCATATAGCGGTCGAAAATCATCTGCGGAGCTTCCGGGCGAGATCTTGATAATAGGCTAGACGCCCTGTTTGGCGATGCGCCTGCACCTTATGGGTCAGACAGTACCCTGTGCAGCCAGCCGCCGGTAATTGAATTCTCAGCCCTTGTCACGAGCCGCAGATGATGAATACTGTGAATCCGTAGTTTCCACTGGACTCGCTTCCTTTCTGCTTAAAGCAATAATGGCGAAAATTTCGATCAGAGGTGCATCGGATCTTTTCCTTTCACGATACTTGTTGAATTGAGCTGTGAACTTAATTCATCGGAACTTACCTCTTTCGTAGATTAGGTCAGGATCTTGGTAGAATGTCAGGTAGAACTTCATCTCAGATGCTTGTACTGATTTCCTTTCCTTGACTATATAATACCACACGGATTATAAAAAGTCAATAGTTTTTTCAATATTTTCGGCGCTTTTTTGTGATTTTTAACAAATGCACATATTCTACACACGCGTTTTACCAATTGTCAACAAACTTTCCTGACGGACACACTTTTTTTGACAAAAGCCCTTGACAAAGCCCTTCGTTTCTGGTATAATACTATTGTTGTCGATTCAGATGACCTGACTCATTAGCTCAGGTGGTAGAGCACTTGACTTTTAATCAAGGTGTCCCGGGTTCGAGTCCCGGATGGGTCACCAGACAGCAGTCCCGGTACGCGGTCCGTACCGGGTTTCTTTGTTTTCGGTATGTTATCTGTCAGATTTCCGGTGGCACCTGTTATTTAAGATGACCGCGGAATACCCGGCTGGCAATATTATTATACAAAAAAAGGCGGAATGTGTTAATTTCACACAAAGCCGGATTTTTGACCGTGGATTTGCGGAAATAAATGTGCTATACTAAAGAAAAAAGAAAAGAGGTCTTTAATATGCGTTCAATTGCAAAAGCTGCAAAAAACAGCGGTCTTGTTATTTCCGCGCTCATGTGTGCGCTCGGGATCCTGCTGATCATCATTCCGGGATTCTTCGCTGAAGTCATCGGAATCGTCCTCGGTATTGCCGTGCTGGTATTCGGCTGCTCCAGGCTGTTCGCGTATTTCTCCGGCAATCCGTTCAGGATAGCGCTCAGGGCGGATCTCGCTTTCGGAATCATGCTCATCGCCCTCGGCATAATCTTCCTGTCGCACCCCGGCAGCGCCATGTCTATAATCAGCCTTTCCGCCGGAATCTACATGCTCGCAGACGGAGCCTCCAAGCTCCAGACTGCGATCCAGTCCAGAAGGCTGGGCTACAAGAGATGGTGGCTGATAGTCGCCCTCGCGATACTCACGGGTATCCTCGGATTCGTGCTGATGTTTGACCCCGGAGAGCTGCTCATGACTTTCCTGGGGATCTCCCTCCTCAGCGACGGAATCCTCAACATCGTGACGATAATCACCGCCGAAAAGTACTTCAAGAATATCCGCTCTGATCTGAACATCATCGATGTTGAAGGTCACGAAAAGTGATCTGACTATCCACACAAAAAACGGCACTACGGCAGTGCCGTTTTTTTATTCTCAATTTTCCCGACTTTTCGGACATGTGTACAATATCTCATATTTGTTGGACAAAATGTGGTATTTGTCCTTTGCGGAAAAACATAATATATTGTAGAATAAGAGTAAGAATAATAGGACAGGTATATTCTCTGGAAAGGAGCGAACTATGCTGAAAACCATTATTTTTACGATATTCGGCTACATGTCCGGAGGGCTTCTTTTCGCGCGGTATTTTTCTGATCTGTTCTGTGGCAGGGACGTCACCGCAGATACGCCGGACAAGAATCCTGGGACATACAACGCCTACACCTACGGCGGATTCTGGTGCGGAGCGCTGACGCTCATATTTGACCTGCTCAAGGGATTCCTGCCGGTGTTCCTGTTCATCAGGCTCAGCGGTAAATCGCTGGGACTTATCCCGGTAATGGCGGCTCCGGTGATCGGGCACATATTCCCAATATGGCACAAATTCAACGGCGGAAAGGGCATTGCGGTATCTTTTGGTGCGCTGCTCGGACTCGCCCCGGATTTCCGACCGGTGCTTATTCTGGCGCTGACCTACCTGCTGTTCACCTTCGTTTTCAAGGTGAATCCGCATTTCTACAGACTTATCCTGACCTATTCCTGCGCACTTGGCGCAATAATCCTTATCAGACCAGGATATGCGGTCGTGCTCGGCTGCGCCGCTGTATTTTCCGCAGTCCTGCTGAAAATAATCAGCGTCCGGGACACCTACGACAAGATGACAATACGTTCCGCGTGGAGAAGATAACACACAATAAAAAGGGAGGGCACACGCCCTCCCCTATGCTTGTCGAAAAAGTTTCTATCCCAGGCTGCCGAGAAAGGTGCAGATGCTAGGAACCCACATGACGGCTAGGCTTTTTTGCCTGCCGCTATGCAGCGTTTTTCGCGAAGCGAATAATGCGGTGACAGACGCAGATGCGCCTTTATCGACAGTCTGAAGGGAGGGCTTACGCCCTCCCTGAGTCTTATTCAGCCTCGACCAGATCGCCGTATACTACACCAAGTCCAAGGGAACTCATATAAACTCTTCCGTACTTGTTCATGTCGCCATAAACGAACTTACCGTTGCCGGTGCCGCCGAACTGGTGGTTGTCGTCGTTTATGCGCTTCCATGTCGCACCCTCGTCCTCGGACCAGTAGAGTCCCACAGGATCGTCGGAGGTGGGCTGACCCCAGATGAACAGCGTGCAGGGTGAATCGTCAGTCTTGCCCTTGCCTACGCCTACCATCTGGCAGTTGGATACGGTGTTTATTCTCGTGAAGGTTTCGCCGTGGTCGGTGGAAACCTGAAGTCCCATTGCCGGGTAGTAGATCTTGCCCTCAACGCCGGGTACTGCAACCGGACGCGTGGTGGTGAATACGGACAGTTCCTTGTTGGCAGTGAATGTCTTGCCGCGGTCGCTGCTGTAATAGAAGGAGCTTCCGCTTGCCGCATATACATACTCGGGATTTACCTGGTCCGCGATAATACGCTGAGCGTTCATTGCGCCCTCTGCCTGGTTCCAGCTCTTGCCCTGGTCGTCGCTCCAGAATACATATCCGCCGTTGGAGGGAGCCCAGTAGAATGTGCTGCCGTCAGCGGATACCGCAACAGAGCCGCCGTAGGCAGGTCCTGTGCTCAGCGGGGATTTCTTCGCCTGGTTCCAGGTTTCGCCGCGGTCAAGGGTGTACCAGAATCCGTTGGTCTTGTCGTCACCGCCGCACTTTACCCACACGTCGGTATTGGCTGCCGCAACTGCAATTCCGGTCATGGATCCGGCGGTGCTGTTGTGCACCTTGCCGTAAACCTCGGCGCTGGGCTGGGAGAATCCGTCATAGTCTGCGGTGGCGGTAACAAGCTCGCCACCGGGAATGCTGACCAGCTCATACGGAACTGTTTCCTCAACTCCCTTTGCGAAGAAGTAGAACTCCGGAGCTGCGTCCCAGATGTTGTCGCAGGCGTAGATTCCGTTACCGGAAACTACCATGATCCTGTCGGTGTTGTTCGGGTCGATCGCCATGGAGCTGCACCAGTGCATGGAAGTGGTGGAGAGCCAGTCAACGCCGTTCGCGTTGAACGTCATGGTGTCGTTGAGCAGAGTCCAGGTCTGACCGCCGTCGGTGGTGGTGTAGAACTCATCGCCGAACGCGCCGGTAGGCTGTGCAACGTAGATATTCTCGGTGCAGGCTGCCATTCTGTTGGGATCGTTCGGGTCGATCACAACATCGCCATAAGCCTGCTTCTTGGGAGTGATATCAGTGAACGTGTCGTCAGCCATGTTCAGCATACGGATTCCGCCGGAGGAACGGTTGTTGTTCCAGGGACCCTCCGCGTCTGCATAGGTAATGACGATCTTGCCGTCGCCGTTGTACTTCATGCGCTGTACCATAAGTCCCTGGGGAGCCTCCTCAACGGGCGTCCATGTAGTGCCGGCGTCGGTGGACTTATAGATATTGTAATCGCCCTTGCGCGAAATTGCCGCGTAGATAGTGGAGCAGCTGTTCTCATCGCCGGAGTTCGGGTCGATGATTATACTGCAGATTCCGTTGCTGTTGCTGGTAGTAGTATCTGTGCCGAGGTCAAGTGTGGTGTAGGTCTGACCGCCATCGGTGGATTTGATCATTCCGCCGCTGCTCATGAATCCTGCGTAAACGATGTCGCTGTTCTTGGGATCCACTGCAAGACGCTCGCCGTTGCCTCTGCCCATGCCGTTGCCGTCAACGCGGAAATCCGAAAGCTCGGTACGTCTGAAGGTCACGCCATAATCGTCGGAAACGAACAGCGCAGTCCTGCCGCCGCTGAGGTAGCTGGTTCCTGCCAGCATGTAAACGCGGTTGGGATCCTTTTCGCCGAACGCCAGCGCCGCGATACCCAGGAATCCCTGGTCCTCCTCGCTGACGCCATAGGACATGGACTCCCACAGCTGGGTGTCCTTATTGTAGCGGTAAGCGCCGCCTACGTCAGTTCTCGCGTAGTAAAGCCCGTCCTGGCTGGTGGCGAACACGCCGGAAACAAATCCGCCGCCGCCCATCGCGACCTGTCCGAACTTCCATCCGTTCTCGGAAACCCGTGAGCTGGTGGGCATTTCAACGACGCCGGAATCCTCGCCTGACGCGCCGGAGGAAACGTTGCTGTCCCCGGATTCTCCGGAACCGTTGCCGTTGCCTGAACATCCGGACATGCTGACCGCCATAGCCGCTGCCAGGAATAAACTAAGTAACTTTCTGTGCTTCATGATATGCTCCTTATCTTATTGTTTAGGGATACTCTCCACTTAATTAATCGTGTCCCTAGAAGTCCTATGTAAAGGATTACATAGGATATTATACAACATTTCATCAGAAATTGCAATACTTTTTGCAAAAATCACAAAAAACAATTGCAGAGCATTTCAGCACAGCGCCGGAATTCCAAAGAATCACGTGAGCCTTCTGAGCCCCGGGGTGATTATCTGATCCCTGGGGATCAGCGAGTAGTCGTACATCACCCTGGAATGATTATCCAGGACCAGCTCCCGGCGCATTACCCGGCGGTCGCGGTCCAGCGTTACGCGGTACACCCGGCTGACCCGGTAGAATACGCCGTCCTCCTCGATGTAGCCCTGGTTTTCCTCGGTTATGCGGTATATGTAGGGGAATCCGCGCTCCGCCCTCAGTTCGCCGAAGAGCTCCTTGTCGTCCACCCAGACCAGAAGCTGCACGGTGCAGTCGGTGGTGTTCATGAAGCGGTAATCCACGTTCTTGTAGAATACGCTGGTGCCCGTCCCGAAGGGCACCCTCCGCCCGGAATCCGGGAACAGCGCGTCGGAATGGTGCACAAGTTCTGTTACCGTCAGCGGACTGTTCAGAATCAGCCAGTGGATAAGGTTGGCAAGCTGGCACAATCCGCCGCCGATACCCTTACCGAGCTTCCCGGCGCTTATCACAAGTCCATCGCGGTAGCCCTGCTTCTCTCCCGGCTTGCCTACCAGGCGCCAGAACGAGAATGTTTCCCCGGGGCGCAGCGTGATACCGTTGATTTTCGCACAGGCAAGCCGCAGGTTGTATGCCTTGTTGCGCTGTAATTCCATGTCCACGCCCTCCAGATGGCGCAGTATTGGCGACGTGTGGCTTTTCACCACCTCCGGCAGCGGCAGCGTGTTTATCTCCCGGGCGAACTTCTCGCCGCTGAACCTGTCGTGCAGGTCCCGGAGCAGGTATTCCTTCTGTAGTGATATTCTGTAGCATACCGGGGATATCTCGCAGAACAGCTTTCTCTTTTTCATATTGCACCAACCCTTTTTCTGTATCACAAGATTTATTTTACCTTCAATAATATGACAAATACAAAACAACTTTGGTTACATGTTTCGTAAATATTTTTTCAAAACCCCTTGAAATCGTTTTCAGCCTGTGATATAATCACCTTGCGGACAACCGCAGAATAATTATCAGGAGGTAATACCCCAAATGACCAACACGAAAGAACGCCCGGAATGGCTCGACAACGCCGTATTCTACGAAATATACCCCCAGAGCTTCAACGACACCAACGCCGACGGTATCGGCGACCTGAACGGAATCACCGAAAAGCTGGACTACATTAAAGAACTGGGCTGCACCGCCATCTGGATAAACCCCTGCTTCAAATCCCCATTTGGCGACGCCGGATACGACGTTGAGGACTACTACACCATCGCGCCGCGCTACGGCACCAACGAGGATATGGTGAGATTATTCAGCGAGGCGCACCGCCGCGGAATGCACGTTATTCTCGACCTGGTACCCGGTCACACCGCCGTGACCCACGAGTGGTTCCGGGAATCCATGAAGGCGGAGCGGAATGAATACACCGACCGCTACGTCTGGACGAACAGCATCTGGGAGGAACCCCAGGGCATGGGCTGTATCCGCGGAATATCCGACCGGGACGGATCCTGCGCAGTGAATTTCTTCTCCCACCAGCCGGCGCTGAACTACGGATTCTACAAGCCTGACCGCGACTGGCAGCAGCCGATGGACGCCCCCGGTCCGATGGCTACACGGGAAGCTCTCAAGGATATCATGCGGTTCTGGCTCTCCGCCGGCTGCGACGGATTCCGCGTGGACATGGCAGGCTCCCTCGTGAAGCACGACGAGGACGGAAAGGGCACCATCGCACTGTGGCAGGATATTCGCGAGTTCCTCGACCGGGAATTCCCACATGCCGCCATGGTGAGCGAATGGGGCGAGCCGGATAAATCCCTCATCGGCGGTTTTCACATGGATTTCCTGCTGCACTTCGGACCCTCCCACTACAACAACCTGTTCCGCTGTGCAGAGCCGTATTTCTCAAAGCGCGGCAACGGCTCAGCAAAGGAGTTCATCGAAGCGTACAAGGCAAACTACGCAAAGACAAATGGCAGGGGACTCATCTGCATTCCCTCCGGAAACCACGACATGGACAGGCTCGCACGCAGCCTTGACCCGGAGGAGCTGCGCGTTGCGTTCGCGTTCCTGCTATCAATGCCCGGCGCGCCGTTCATCTACTACGGCGACGAGATCGGAATGCGCTACGTTGAGGGACTGACCTCCGTCGAGGGCGGATTCGGCAGGACCGGCTCCCGTTCGCCCATGCAGTGGGATTCCGGGCTGAATGCCGGATTCTCCTCCGCGCGCCCGGATATGCTGTATATCCCCCAGGATCCCTCCCCAGACCGCCCGGACGCCGCGAGCCAGTCCGCGGACGAGAACTCCCTGCGCAGCGAGGTGAAGCGCCTTATCGCAGTAAGAATGGCGAATCCGGCGCTCCAGAGCAACGGAAAGATCGAGTTCATTTCCGACGGATATCCGCTGGTATACAAGCGCACTGCCGGGGCGCAGTCCATCGCCGTTATCATCAATCCCTCCGCGCAGGAAGCCGTGGTTCCTGGTATCTCCGGCAGGCTGGTATATTCTATCGGCAGCGCCGAAGTGAAGGAGAACTCCACAGTTATCGGCGGCTGTTCCGCCGCATTTGTGGAACTGTGACAGGACAATGACCGCGCGATGAAATCTCCGGATCGACCTGCAAATGCAGCCAATTAAATTGACAAAACATGTACATGATGATATCATGGATTCAGAAGCGGACAGAACTCCGCCGCACAAAGGAGAAACACCATGACCATCACACTTGACGCAAGCAATCTCAATACCAACACCGCAGCCGGCGCAAAGCTCACCGGCACGGACTCCGTAAAGCAGGCGCAGACGGCAGAGAATTCCACCGCCGCCAAATCCCAGACAGTACAGACCAGGAAGTTCGACACCGTTGAACTGAGCGACGAGGCGCAGCAGTATCTTTCCGCCGAGGAATCCGGCACCGAAGAGCAGACCTCGGAAGCGCAGCTGCTTTCCGAGAGCACCGACACCTCCTCCGATGAGATAAGCTCCAGCGAACTGTACAGCTACACCGACGATCAGCTGAGCGAGCTGCTTTCCAAGGGCGAGATAACCCAGCTGCAATACAACACCGAGATGGCAAAGCGCGGTACTGAGGAATAAGCGGAACAATACACGAAGGGCGGATCAGACGATCCGCCCTTTTTGTATGTCAGCTCACGCTTACATGCTTATAGAAACACCTTTGCTTTCGAAATCCTGACGCAGCCGCTCCTCGTCCTCCTCTGACATATGCAATTTCTCCACAATAAGCGTATTTAGATTCGGCAGTTCCGTCAGATACGGCTGCAGATCATCATAGGAATGGATCTCGATTCCTGACAGATCCAGATACTCCAGATTTTTCAGCAAGTCTACTCCGTCAATATCCTTAATGGGATTGTTGCTTACATTGAGGTACTTAAGCTGGGTCAGCTCCTGGAGCTGGCTGAAATCCGTTATCTTGTTGTAGGAAAGGTCAAGAGTCGTCAGGTTGTCATATCCGTTGTCCACAAGCTGGGATATGTCGTTGATCTGGTTATACTTCGCCACGAACTCAGTCATATGCTTTGTATTGGTCAAGTATTCCAGCACAGTCAGATCCGTGGACGTGCCATATGGATAAGTGCTTGTCGTATAATTGCTCAGTTTCAGTGTGAAATTCCTGCCCTTTTCCGGCCAGTCTTCCTCCACCATAACACTACTGTTGCAATTCTGACCCACATACTCATAGTATTCATCTCCATAATACCGCAGGATATCCAGGTCTTCCATAACATAGTGCAGGTAATCATCGTAATCCACGTCCTCCAGCAGTTTGCTCAGCTGGTTCCCGATCCCACCGGGATACGGATTATCAGATGATGTGTCCGCCTCGGAGGATTCCTCCTGCGGCTGAGTTGACGATGATGTTTCCGGAGTGGTGGCTGCGCTGGTTTCCGGGGCACTGGTCGCAGTCTGGCTCTCCGTTTCGTCCGGGAAGCTTCCCTCCGCGGAACTGGTGGATTCCTCTGACCCCTGCGCGATCATCCCGTCAAATCTGTGCGGATACGGTCGGTTGAGCAGTACTACCGCCAAGACCACCGCCGCCACGACGACCGCGCTCAGCAGCGAAACGAGCACTCCGCGCACCCGGGACGCCCTGTTCCCCGGAAGCTTCCCGTCGCCCTTCGCCGGGCCGCTCCCGGTGACCGAAGCGGAATCCGTATTCCGGGGCGAATGCGCTGTCCTGGTTCCCGTGGGTTCCGCCGAGACTGTGGAAACGGATTCCCCGAATTTTCCGCCGCGTACCGCCTGGAGGGCGCTCTTCATTGCAGCCGCGTCCGGGAATCTGTCGGCTGGGTCGTACGCGCAGGCGCGCATTACCACGGCTTTCAGCGCCGGAGAGCCGTTCGCCGGCTCCGGCAGGGGAACTCCGCCCAGGCGCTGCTCCCTTGATTTGGTGCGCATCTCCGGACTGAGCAGCTGTGTGCGGTCGGTCATGAAAGGAGGACAGCCGTTGTTCAGCAGCCGGTACAGCACCAGCCCCAGGGAGCAGATATCCACTCTCTGGTCGTAGCGCACTCCGTGCGCGACCTCCGGCGCCATGTAGCTCATGGTGCCCTTCTGGGACATTCCGGAGGTCATGCTCTCCAGCTTGCGCGCTATTCCGAAATCCCCCAGCTTGAAGCAGCCGAAATCGTTCACGAATATGTTCTCCGGCTTTATATCGCGGTGTATCAGGTCACGCGACTGGCAGTATTCCAGCGCGGTGCATATCTCAGTGCCCAGGCGGATTATATCCCCCTCGGTAAGAGGGTGGCTGCTGACGTACTGATTGAACGGCGTGAGAAGCTCCATTCTGATGTAGATACGCCAACCCACGCCGTCAGTTTTCTTTACGACCTTGAAATCCTCAATGCTGACGATGTTCTGCATTCCCTTGAAGGATTCCATCACCTTTATCTCGCCGATGAAGTCGTTGACCATATTCTGGAGGTAGACAGTGGTTTCGGAGGAAGTCAGCCCTTCCATATCACCGGCGCCGCTGTCGTCAGAGGGTATGCTGACCACCTTTATAGCAGACCGCGTCTGCACCCCGGATTCATTCCGGACTGCGCTGTACACGGCGCCGAAGGAACCGCGGCCTATCATCTTTTCCGCTTTCCATTCCGGCCATACTCCGCTGAATATGTTCTCCATGCCGATTCTCCTTTGCCTGAGTTTGATGCTTACTTATATTGATTATATCACAAAATTCCATGCATTGCAATACAGATTTCCGGGAATCCGGCGATTTATGAAAATTATGTGAAAATTTCTGCGCAGCTATTGACTTAGAGTATACTCTAAGTGCTAAAATACTATCATAAAATAAAAAATGGAGGTAACTAAAATGTATCTTGAAAAGATCAACTCCCCTGCG
Source organism: uncultured Oscillospiraceae bacterium (assembly GCA_900542145.1). GTDB lineage: Bacteria > Bacillota > Clostridia > Oscillospirales > Ruminococcaceae > CAG-115. Next base: position 52,175 of record UQMF01000001.1, read on the forward strand.
GACGTGAAGAAGCTCTCCTCCGACGAGATGAGAGCGCTCGCCGCTGAAATGCGCACTGCACTTATTAAAAAGCTGAGTATCCACGGAGGACACTGCGGACCTAACCTCGGCATGGCAGAGGCGGTCATCGCACTGCACTACGTTTTCGATTCCCCGGCGGACAAGATGGTGTTCGACGTATCCCACCAGAGCTACTGCCACAAAATGCTCACCGGCAGAAAGGAAGCCTTCCTGGACGAGAGCAAGTACGACGATGTGACCGGATACTCCTGCCAGCATGAAAGTCCCCACGATCACTTCACTATCGGGCACACTTCCACCTCCGTCAGCCTTGCCTGCGGACTCGCCAAAGGTCGTGACCTCAACGGCGGAAAGGGCAATGTGATCGCGATCATCGGCGACGGCTCCCTCTCCGGCGGCGAAGCCCTTGAAGGTCTGGATTTCGCCAGCGAGCTCGGCAGCAATCTCATCATCGTTGTGAACGACAACGGAATGTCCATCGCCGAGAACCACGGCGGACTTTACGAGAACCTGAAGCTCCTGCGCAAATCCGACGGAAAGGCTGAATGCAACCTCTTCCGCGCAATGAACCTGGATTACGTCTTCGTAAAGGACGGCAACGACATCGACCAGCTCATCGCTGCATTCCGCCAGGTCAAGGACTCCACAAAGCCGGTAGTTGTTCACATCGTCACCGAAAAGGGACGCGGCTACGCGCCGGCGGTAAAGGACAAGGAAAGCTGGCACTGGCACATGCCGTTCGACATCGAATCCGGCGAAACCAAATTCCAGGGCGGCGGAGAGGATTACGGCGACCTCACCGCGAAGTACCTCATGGAGAAGATGGACAGGGATACGTCGGTGTGCGCGATCACGTCCGGCACGCCCACGGTGTTCGGATTCACAAAGGACCGCCGCATGAGGTACCCCGGCAGATTCATCGACGTCGGCATTGCCGAGGAGCACGCAGTCGCAATGGCTTCCGGAATCGCGGCTAACGGCGGAAAGCCGGTTTACGGCGTTTACAGCAGCTTTATCCAGCGCACCTACGACCAGCTTCAGCAGGATCTGTGCATAAACAACAATCCCGTGACGATACTGACCTTCGCGGCTTCCGTCTGGGGAATGAACGACGTAACTCACCTGGGCATTTTCGATATCCCGATGATGTCCAATATCCCGAACCTGGTATACCTCGCGCCGACCACATATGAGGAATACATCGCAATTCTGGACTGGAGTACCGAGCAGCGCGAGCACCCGGTAGCTATCCGCGTTCCCGGGGCGGTTATTCACGGCGAGAAGCCTGCTAAGGACTACGGCGATCTCAACAAGTACGAGGTCTGCCAGAAAGGCAGCGATGTTGCAATAATCGCGCTTGGCACCTTCTTTGGCATGGGAATGCAGGCTGCGGAAGAGATCGAAAAGCGCACCGGCGTAAAGCCTACGGTCATCAACCCCGTTTACATCACGGGAATCGCCGGCCAGCTGCTGGAATCCCTCAAGGCGAACCACAAGGCTGTGATCACCCTGGAGGACGGAATCCTGGACGGCGGATTCGGCGAGAAGATCGCACGATTTTACGGAGATTCCGACATGAAGGTGGCTAACCTCGGTCTGAAGAAGGAGTTCCTCGACAGGTATGACGCAGGCGAAGTGCTCAGGGCAAACGGACTTACCCCGGAGCAGATTGCGGACACCGCTGAGAAGCTCACAAAGTAATACAGGTACAGCCCGGAGGATTTCTCCGGGCTGTTTTTATGTAGTTTCGGAAACGTATTTTTCGATCACCGCGATGAATTCCCTGCCGTAGCGCTCCGCTTTCCTGCTTCCTACGCCGGATATATTTAGAAATTCCGGGAGGGAGCGCGGCTTCTTCACGCTCATCTCACGCAGCGACGCATCGGTAAAGACAACATACGCCGGCACACCGAGAATCGTGGCTTCCTTCTTGCGGAGCTCCCTCAGTCGCTCCATGAGTACATGGTCCTCCTGCACACCATCGCCCTGGAATACCTCCGGAGCCTGCGCTGACGCCGCGCGCTTCGGGCGCTTCATCAGCAGAGTCCTCCGGGAGCGCACCAACTCGTCCGCCGCTGGAGTAAGCTCCAGCGTATGGAATTCCTGCTCCGTGGAGATGAAGCCCTGCTCCTCCAGATGGTCGATAAGTTCCCGTACGTAGTTCTGGGTGTACTCTTTCATTATGCCGTAGGTGGAAAGAGTATCGTATCCGTTCTCAATTATCTTGTCGCTCTTGCTGCCGCAGAGTATTCCGGAAATGAGTATCTTTCCGCCGCTTCTGCCGCGCTGCTTCAGCCGGAATATACAGGAGAGCACCTTCTGCGCTTCCACGGTTATGTCAAGCGTATCCATCTCCGCGTCGCAGTTGCCGCAGTGTCCGCAGTGCAGGCTGGACTCCTCACCGAAATAACTCAGTATAAAGTGGCGCAGGCATCGCGTAGTAGTGGAATAGAACGTCATCTGTTTAAGGCGCTCGCGGTCCCGGCGGCGGATTTCCTCCACCTCCTCCGGGGCAAGCTCGGAATCCTCGTGACCGTGGTCGATGAGGAACTCCGCGGTGCGCACATCGCCCTTGCTGTACAGCAGGATACACCGCGCAGGTCCTCCGTCGCGCCCTGCCCTGCCGGCTTCCTGGTAATAACTCTCCAGGTCCTTCGGCATGTTGTAGTGCACCACCAGCGCCACATCGGATTTGTCGATTCCCATACCGAATGCGTTGGTCGCCACCATCACGCTGCACCGGTCGTAGATGAAATCCTCCTGGGCGGCGCGGCGCTCATCGTCCGGAAGTCCTGCGTGATAGCACCGGGCGTTCACTCCGTTCAGCCGCAGGAATGCGCATACCGCCTCGACATTCTTCCGGGTGGAGCAGTAGACGATTCCGCTCCTGCCGTTGAGCTCCCGGACTATCCCCAGAAGCACGCCGTCCTTGTGCTTCTGCTCGGTGGGTCTGACCTCGAAATACAGGTTGGCGCGGTCAAATCCCGTGGTGACGGCGAAGGGCTGGAACAATCCAAGTATCTTCACGATGTCGCGCTTGACGATATCCGTCGCGGTAGCGGTGAACGCCGCCAGCACCGGGCGCTTCGGGAGTGACTGCACGAATTCCGCTATTTTCAGGTAGCTCGGGCGGAAATCCTGCCCCCAGTGGGACACGCAGTGCGCCTCGTCAACTGCGACAAGGGGTATTGTGATGTTCCTGCACATCTCAAGGAAGTTCTCCGTGGAGAGCCGCTCCGGCGCCACATAAATTATGCTGTATTCCCCGGCGGACGCCCTGTCCAGCACGCTGAAATACTCCGCAGTGGACAGCGAGCTGTTAATGCACGCCGCACTCACGCCGGACTGCTGTAGTCCCTCCACCTGGTCCTTCATAAGGGAGATAAGCGGAGAAATGACGATGGTGGTTCCTCCTAGCATGAGCGCCGGTATCTGGTAGCACATGGATTTCCCGGCGCCAGTGGGCATTACTCCCAGGCAGTCCTGCCCGGAAAGTATGTGGTCGATGACCTCCCCCTGCCCAGGGCGGAATTCGCTGTGCCCGAAATATCGCTTTAGTATCTCCGTCTTTTCCATTGTTACCTCTGCTCTCAAAACCCCGTTAATAAACTCTGTACTCACAATTCAGGGGCGGTGTTCACCGCCCCTGGATTTTAATTTCCGCACTCAATGCTAATCTCATTGAACTTGCCGAGGATATCGTCCACGACGAGATCCTTCTTCTGCTCGCCGTCAATATCCATGACAGCCTTTCCGCCGTGCATCATGACCAGCCTTGAACCGTATTCCACCGCGAAGCGCAGGTTGTGGGTCACCATGAGGGTGGTCAGGTGCTTCTCCTTTACCACCTTGTCGGTGATCCGCATGAGCGTTTCCGAGGATTTCGGATCCAGAGCCGCCGTGTGCTCGTCAAGTATCAGCAGGTCGATGTCGGACATCGTGGCGATTATCAGCGCCAGAGCCTGCCGCTGTCCGCCGGAAAGCGAACCTGCGAGGACTCCCATGCGGTTCTCAAGTCCCATGCCGCAGCTGCTGAGCAGCTCCTTGTAGTACTCCACGCGGCTGGTATTCACCGCCGGCGTCAGTCCGTAGGAGTTGTTCTTGTTATCGGCAAGCGCCAGGTTTTCGAGTATCGTCAGGCTGCCGCAGGTGCCCATCTTGGGATCCTGGAGCACGCGCCCTATCCGTCTTGCACGCTGGAATTCCTTCATCATAACGATGTTCTTTCCGTTGAACACCACCGCGCCGGAATCCGGCTCAACACCGCCGCAGACCACGTTCAGCATAGTGGTCTTGCCGCTTCCGTTGGAGCCTACCACGGAGATGAAGTCGCCGTCTTTCACATCCAGGGTGAAGTTGTCAAACAGCTTGTTTTCGTCCACCGTGCCGCGATTGAATATCTTCGTGATACTGCTGAGCGCCAGCCTGCTCTTGGAATCTGCCGGCTCCGGCTTTCTGCCGAACGCCGCGACGAGCTTCTTCAGCTCTCCGCCGCCGAGCACAAGCGCGATAAGGAATATCAGCGCCTTCATCAGGTTGTTGTAATCCGTGGGAAGTCCCAGGGAAAGCACGATCTGGTACGCTGCCTTGTACACCAGGCTTCCGAGGATAACCATAGTGGTGCCTTTCATGAACTTCACGCGCTTGAACAGGCTGAGTCCGATGATGACGGAAGCCAGTCCGAGAACCACCATTCCGACGCCCATCTGCTGGTCGGCAGAACCTTTATTCTGCGCAATAACTGAACCTGCAAGAGCAGCGAATCCGTTGCCAAGAGCAAGACCGAATATCTTGATGGTGCCGGGGTCCTTACCGAGCATAACGGTGTATTTGTCGTTCGCACCCGTCGCCCGGAGGAGAAGTCCGTGCTTGGTCCTGAGATACAGATCAAGCAGGAGCTTGCACACGATGACGATGACCAGGGAGATTATAGCCGTTCTGATGTAGAATCCGCCGACGCTCTTCGGAATGTAGGAAGCCATGCCGGAATTGAAGATCGTATCCTTGGTGAAGAACGAAGCCACGGCGCCGCCGTCAGTTCCTGCCTTGAGGATCACCAGGTTGACGGAAAGCATCGCGGTGTACATGATGATTCCGCACAGGAGCGGAGTTATGTGCAGCTTGACGTGCATGAGTCCGGTGAGAACGCCTGCCGCCATACCTGCAACGAAGGAGATCACCAGGCTGAGCCAGGGATCCACGCCCTTCAGGATAAGCACGCCGCTGAGCACAGCGCCCAGCGGAAACGTGCCGTCAACCGACAGATCCGGAAAGTCCAGAATGCTGTAAGTGATATACATTCCCATCGCGAGGAGCGCATACATAAGTCCCTCGTTTAGAATGTCAAGCAGAATGTTTATAACCAGTGTCATTTCTTTCCCTTTCCTGAACCGCCGGTGAAATCACTCCGTAGTCACGCTGCCTCAGCGTCGGAGTTTGTCGTTACCATCTCGGCATTTGCGTAATTCTCGGGTACTGTGAATCCGAATTTCTCCATCACTTCGCTGTTGATAACAGGAGTGCCATCGGAGATAGTACCTACTGCCATGGTCTTGGGGTCTGTGCCGTTGAGGATCTCAACGCCCATCTCAGCGGTCTTCTTGCCAAGCGCGATGTAATCGATGCTGATGGAAGCCAGGCAGCCGTTCTTTACCTGCTCGACCTCGGAGCCGTAAACCGGGATACCAGCCGCATTAGCCTTCTCCAGTACGACGGAGAGGTTGTTTACAACGTTGTTGTCGGTAAAGTTGTTGATGCAGTCCACCTGGGAAGCCAGAGTAGTGGCAGCCTGGGGGATATCAGCAGCGCTGTTCACGCCGGATTCAACGACCTCAATCCCCTTGCCCTCGCATACAGCCTTGAAGGACTTCAGCTGTGACAGGGAGTTAGCCTCGGTGTTGGTGTAAAGCACGCCGATCTTCTTTACGTCCGGCTGGATAGCCTGGATAAGATCAACCTGAGCGGAAAAATCCAGAATGTCGGAGGTACCGTTGCAATTCTCGATACCTGCGTCAAGGCTCTCTGTCAGACCAGCAGCCACGGGGTCGGAAACAGCGCAGAACACCATCGGGATATCGGACTTGCTTGCCGCGGAATAAGCGGAAAGAGCCGCCGGAGTAGCTATGGCGTAGATCATGTCATAGCCCTTGGAAACAAAGTTTGCAGCGATGGAGTCGCATGCAGCGCCGTCGCCCTGACCGTTCTGGAGATCGATGACAACGCCGTTCTCGCCGTAAGCCTCTACCAGACCCTGTCTGATACCCTCGTAGCAGTTATCCAGTGAGGGGTGCGCAGCGTACTGAAGCACGCCGATCTTCTTTGCGTCAGCGGAAACGGAGGTGTTCGCGGAATCAGCAGAGGAGCTGGAATCCGCAGCGCTGTCGGAATTGTTGCCGGAAGCGCAGCCGGTAAGCGCCAGGGTCAGCGCCATAGCAGCGCCGATAAGCTTTGCAAAACGTGTCTTTTTCATGATGGTTCTCCTTTTGTCCTGCGGAAGTATCCGGAAAATAAAAAAGCCCGCCCCATAACATGGGACAGGATTACCTGCGATACCACCCAAATTCGCCCTTTCGGACGCTCTCGCCTGCGCACTGCCTTTCGGCAAAACGCTCCTGCTGTAACGTGCAGCCACGTCGCCCCTACTCTGCCTGGAATATTGCGCGGCGACGGAAGCTTTTATTGCTCCGCCCGGAAACAACACCGGCATTTCAGTTTGCCCTCGCAGGTCCATTCAGGAAAGCTTACGCACCGCACTCACACCATATGCACGGCTCTCTGAAGCGCATCGGCAGACCCTACTACTCCTGCTCAACGGTTTATGTGCTTTTTATGTACATCGTTATTCTACCACACAAGTCCCACTTTGTCAAGGGGTATTGGAATTTTTTTTATCGAAAACGACGAAATCGACAAATATCGAAAAGGTTACTTGACAAAACGACGATAATATGTTAACATAAGATAACATTGAGGGAGTAGTCGGCTGGGTTCCAGCGATATGTCAACATACTGACACATGACGTCTGGCATATCTTGATTGACGAGACTCACATACATCACAGCCGGCAGCGGCGGAGTATGTGCTCTCTCATTATGTTCCATGAAAACAGTGAGCAGGCACGGCGCCTGCTCTTTTTTATGCCGGCAGAAAAGGACGGATAAATTTATGGGACTTGTTGAACTGCTTCTTCTTGCTGTCGGACTTTCGATGGACGCATTCGCAGTGTCAGTCTGTAAGGGGCTGGCGATGGGCGATGTCAGGCCGCGGCACATGCTGATCTGCGGAGCGTGGTTCGGCGGATTCCAGGCGCTTATGCCTATGATAGGATACCTGCTCGGCTCCACGTTTGAAAGCTTCATCAACGCGGTTTCCGGCTGGGTGGCTTTCGGACTTCTCGTGCTCATCGGCGGAAACATGCTCCGCGAAGCCCTCTCCAACGAAGAGGAGAAGGAAACCAACAAGATGGACGTGAAAACCATGTTCCTGCTTGCGCTTGCCACCAGCATTGACGCCCTCGCCGTCGGAATAACCTTCGCCTGCGTTCCGGTGCAGCTGTTCGCCGGGACTCAGCTGCTCAACACCGTCTGTTCCGTGCTGATAATCGGAGCCACCACCTTCGTTATCTCCTGCGGCGGAGTGAAGATCGGCGGCATATTCGGCACAAAATACAAGACCGGCGCGGAGATCACCGGGGGCATTATCCTTATCCTCATCGGCGTGAAAATACTCCTGGAACAGCTGGGAGTTCTCTGATATTTCCGGAATATACCAAAGGGGTTGTGAAAACACAGCCCCTTTGAGCCCGTCGAAAAATCCCCTAAAGGGGCTTTTCCGCCGAAACATCTCAGCTGCGCGCACGGTTTAGCGGCTTTGCCGCTAAACCGCACACTTGCTGAGATATAAGTGTTTTTTACCCCGGGGGACCCGTGGCAAAAAACGTATTTTAATAGCCTGCTTCGCAGGCAAATTTCACTTTTTGTATTTACGGCATTTTGTCGATACCATAGACCAGCACCGCAAGGATATCCATGACCTCTTCCTCGGTCACGTTCTCGCACTCTATCCTGAGCGCCGGAATATTCCTGCCATTGCCGTCCGAGTAGTACAGATCCACGATATAATACGGAATGCCGCTCTCGAGCCTGCCGCAAATCGCCATCTGGAAGTAATCCTGCGTATCCTCGCCGAGAACCGTCTTTTCGTAGCTGTTCAGCCCAGATTCGCACCCTGACCCGGAGGCGTACATCACCTTTCCGGAGGGCAGCCTTACCCTGATAGGATCATATGCATAGTTGCTGCCGACCGTGACTATCAGCCTGCTGCTGATGCCGAAGGTGTAATCAATCGACACGCTCTGCGGCTCCCCGTCGGAGGAGAAATCCATTTTCACGGAACCCCCGGTATCCAGCGTCCAGCCCTTTTCCGTCAGAAGCTCCAGATCGCTGTGGAGGTGCACCTGTTCCGCAAGCTTTGCGTAGTCCGCCAGTATTTCCGCCCTTTCGCTGTAGCCCTTAGTGTCGCCGGAATCTTCCGGGGGCTCACTCATTCTCAGGGCGTTCAGGAAGAAGTACCCCGTGGAGTAAGTCCCGGTCAGGTTACCGCTAAGAGTATAGCTCGGTTCGGGGTATTCCGCTGTCTTCAGCGGCTCCGGGGAAACATTGTCCTCGCAGAGCGCCGCGAGCATTCTTGCGAATTCACGCAGCCCGGTGTTGGACGCCGTGACCACCACATAGCTGTCCCCGGACTGGAATCCACCCATGTATATGTCGCGTCCGCAGATCTGACCGTGCCCGGCGTATACCGTTTTACCGGCGCTGCTGAATTTCTCGCTGGGCTCCGCCGGGAGCCTGCCGAAGATGTAGTTGAAATCGTCCAGCATTCTCATGTCGTCCGTTACCGTGATCCTGGTCCAAACGTAGGGAGTTCCGCCCGAAATGGAATACCGTACCCCCGTGCGCTTTTTGTCCTTGAAGTAGTCCGTCCTGTCGGTGGTGTAGTAGTACTCGGATTCGTCCTCGCTGAGGGAAAGATACTGCTGCGCCTCGGCGTACTGCGCTGGGTCGTCCTCCGGAAGCAGCCCGGGAGTTACGCCATGATCGCTGTCGAACTTACCGCTGCTTATCCCATCGTACGCCGCGCAGTAACCCAGACCGTTCGCCTGTCCGAGCAGGCTTTCGGGGTCGCTGAGAACCCCTATTCCGGTAAGCTGGCTCAGCTCATCAAACGAGTATTTACCCTCGTCGATCTCCGTCTGGTCAACATACGCCTGCACGTTGTAGCATGAAGCATTCAGCTCCGAAGCCGTCCAGGTCAGCTGATTCAGCGTAAGGTCGCCCCATTCCGTCGCCTGGACGTAGCTGCCGGGCATGGTGCTGCCGTCCTTTTCGTATTCCGTGGCGTTAATGTAATTTCCGTCGTAGGAGCCGTCCGGAGAGTAATTCCCCATATGGTCGCCCGGCTCCAGAGGTGAAACCGCCGCCAGGCACTGCACGAACTGCTCCCGGGAAAGTCCGTCGCTGTACAGCCGGAAGTATTCGGTTACGCCCTCGTTCACCAGCGAATACTGCGCCAGGAATCTGCCATCGCGTCCGCAAACGCCCATTTTGATTTTCTCTGATCCGATGAAATCGTAACCGCCGTGCACCGTTGCCCAGCTGTCGTATTCCCCCGTCCACTCAAGGTATTCACCTTTATCGTTCACCAGCGGCAGGAATTCATCCTCTCTTGTGGATACGCTGATGGTCAGCTTCATTCCGGAGCCGGTAAGGCTGAGCGCTAGTCCGGTGCTGCTTTCATATGCGCTCTCCATCTGTAGGGTGTCCGCCATAGGCATTTCCAGTATCTTGCTGCGTGCGTATTCCTCATCGCCATATTTAGCAGCGAGTTCCCGGTACAGCTGCCTTGAATAGTCGCTCTCCCCAGGGATCACCGCGTATATATAGTGTGATCGAAGAATATAGTTTGCCGTTATCCCGTTGCATTCTGCGTCAGGGGCGGTATAATCCGCGGACGTTATCCCTGCGTCATGCCAGAACAGCTCTCCGTTTGCCGCAGTGGTATTGTTCTCTGCTGCTGTGCTTTCCTCTGTTGTTTCCTGGGTTTCCGTGGTGGAGGATATCGTCGTACCGGGCTGCTCCACAATATTACCACGGCTGAACCAGATACCGGCGCCCACTGCGATCACCACCGCCGCAGCGGAGCCTGCGACCGCCACAATACGTCCGGCACTGCGCTTTCTCGGCTGAAGCCGAATCTCCCTTGCCTGACCGGAGCCGCCGTTTTCCGCACCGCCGGAAGCGCTGTCCCTTTCGGACACCTGTTCCAGGAGCTTTTTCTTCATCTCCGCCCTGACGTCCTCCGGAAGGACTATCTTATCATACGCTGATCTGAAATCATTTCTGTTCATATTGCGTCCCCCTCCAGATCTATCTTCAGCATCGAGCGACCGCGCTCCAGCCGCTTGTATACAGTATTCTCACTTATCCCGAGAATCCCTGCAATATCCGCCGCCGGCATGTCCTCGTAGTAGAACATGTACACCGTGGTGCGTATCTTCTCCGGCAGGCGCATTACCAGGTCGAGCACCTCGTACTCCCGGGAGCCTGCTGGCGTACACAGAGTGTTCTCAAGCACTTCGTCCAGCGGAACATTCCGCTTTATCCTTCCGGATTTCATCACGTTCAGGGATTTGTTCTCCGCCGCCCTTATCAGCCACGCCTTTGCATGGGCGCTGTTGTTGAAGCATTCCTGCCTTATCAGCGCGGTAAAGGTGTCCATGACAATATCCTGCGCTTCTTCGCGGTTTTTCACTATGTTCAGGGCAATCCTGTACACCATGTCGGCATGTTCGTCGAACAGTGCGCTTATCACGTCCTGAGTGATCAGTACCATATAATTCCCACCTTTCTGCGAATAACTTCGCCTTTCACTTAATAAAACCACCCGGGGACGTGTTTTCTGACATTTCCGCTTCTCTTTTTTACTGCACCGCACACTTTAGATATTGTGCCAAAAATCATTCTGGCGAAATTATGAAATATGTACAATATAAGTGTCCCCCGGGAAGAATGGGTGAAAAACCCTTGAAAAAACGGCGGAATCATGATATAATTAATGTGTCTTAGGGTAATTATTTTCAATTTTCTAGGAGGTTTTATCATGGTTTTAAAAAAGTCCCAGAGAGTGATCAGTTTCATGCTGGCGCTCATTTTCGCGCTCGCGCTTTCCGCAACGTTCTGCGTTGAGAGAGCCGGCGCAGTTGCAGACGGCGAATGGACCTATGATATCGAAGCCAACGGCGCGAATATCACAGGCTACATTGGCACCGATACGTCTGTCACAGTCCCTGCAAAGATCGGCAACACCAAGGTTTACAAGGTCACCGCTCTCTGCACCAACAACTTCAAGGACAGGATCACTTCCATCACGTTCTCAAACGGTATCACTGAACTGGCTGACAGCGTGTGCAAGTCCTATTCCGCGCTTGAGAAGGTAACGCTTCCCGATACTCTCAACAAGATCGGCAAGGACGCTTTTGCAAGCTGCAAATCCCTCGTCGGGATCACTATCCCCAACTCCGTAACTGAGATCGGCGACAGTGCGTTCACCGACTGCACAGCCCTCATCAGCGCAACCCTCAACTGCAGAATGACCAAGCTCCCCATGCGTATTTTTGCAGGCGACAAGGCACTTTCCACAGTGACTATCCCTACATACACCACCGAGATCTGCGACAACGCTTTTGACGGCTGCGAATCCCTTACTTCCATCTACCTTCCCAGCTCCGTCAAAACCCTCGGCAACAACGCATTCAGCAACTGCCTCAAGCTTTCCGCTGTGACCCTCTCTTCCGAGCTGAAGACCATCGGTCAGCTGGCATTCTACAACTGCTCATCCCTCACCACGATCTTCATTCCTAACAAGGTAAAGACCATTAACGAGGAAGCATTTGCAAGCTGCGGTTCCCTGCGTACTGCATTCATTTCCCCGTCCGTTCAGATCATTAAGGCAAGAACTTTCAACAACTGCCCTAACCTCGAGAGCATTGTTTTCGGCGGCGAGAACTACGGGTTCAACGAATTCTCCAACACCTCCAACTCCGCTGTCGTATACTATCCTGCAAAGTATGTATCCAGCTGGGCTAACTACTACGCTTCCAAGGTAAAGTCCTACCAGGCTCCTACCTCAATCAACCTCACAGGCGACACCACCGTTGACGTGGGCGCCTCCAAGGTACTCAACATCACCACTAACGGCGACTTCAAGGACGCTTACCTCGTAACAAGCTCCAACCCTGCGGTCGCAACTGTAACTCCCGAGGGCAAGCTGGTGGCTCGCTCCACTGGTATCACTACCCTTACCGTTACCGCGGTTTCCGGCGTAACCAAGACAGCTCAGATCTCCGTTAAGCCTGCCGCTCCGACAAACGTAAAGGCAGCTTCCAAGACCACAACTTCCGCTGATATCTCCTGGAAGGCTTGCTACAACGTGACCGGCTACAACATCTACCGCTCCACCTCCAAGAACGGCACCTATAAGAAGGTAGGTTCCTCCACCGGCACCACCTACACCGACAAGGGTCTGACCAAGGGCAAGACTTACTACTACAAGGTCGCTTCCTATGTAAGCTCCGACGGCAAGCAGGTCATCTCCAGCTACAGCAGCGTGTCTTCTGTCAAGGCGGCAGCTCCGGCTCCTGCAACCATCAACGCCAAGAAGGTAAAGGCTGGCGCTGCCAAGATCACATGGGGCAAGTCCAACGGCGCTTCCGGATACGAAGTTTACATGGCTACTTCCTCTAAAGGTAAGTACACGAAGATCTCCACCGTCGCAAAGCCTACTACCCTTTCCTGCTCCAAGTCCGGTCTGACCAAGGGCAAGACCTACTACTTCAAGGTTCGCTCCTACACCACTGTGAACGGCAAAAAGGTTTACAGCGACTACACCAAGATAGTCAAGGTAAAGGTCTGATCTGCTGAAATCAATTATCAGGGACTGCATTGCAGTCCCTGATTTTTTATGCCATAAAACTAAAACCGGACGGAAAAACCGCCCGGTCTTTGTTATCAGTCAAACCGCCTTGCCGTAGATATACCTAATAAAACCCGCTAATCAGCAGGGTGGGTAAAATCGCCTGAGGGTTTCACGCTCCCTATCTTCCGCAGTACGGGAGGTCTGCAATCCGCCGCCAGAGTCGAAGTCCCTTTTACAACATGTTCGGATTATAAACAGTATACCCACACGAACAAGGCAGTAAGCCAACATCAATAGTATCTACAGAAGCAGCCCGGCTATTACTGTAAGATTTCACCATCGTCCTCAGACATGTCCTCAAGAGAGAACAGAGCCTTCAGGAAAAGCTCGCCGATTTTCTGGTTCTCCGCCTCGTCGTCGATGGAGGTAAGAAGCAGCTCATCGTCGTTTTCTTCGCCCTTGAGCACAACGAACTCGTCCGGCTCATCCTCATCCTCGGACTTGGGGAGCAGCGCGTAATAAATCGCGCCCTTGTATTCCATGCTGGAAATGCACTCGAATTCGGTTGTCACACCGTCCTCATCGTCCAGCGGAATATATGTTTCTTCAAAAAAGTGGAACACAGCGATATCGCCGGACTCATCAGTCAGCGTTACCGTGCCTTCATTCTCGTCGAACGCTACATTATCATTTTCAGCCATAAGATTTCCTTTCCGGAAGCCGGACTTAGCACCGGTCCTTCACTGATTATATTTTACACCAATACGCCCGTGTTGTCAAGGGCTTTTTGTATCTTTTCACGGCAGGTAATTATTCCACTGCTTTATTTTCCAGTGAACGCATGCCGCTCCGCGTAAGCCATCATTCTGTTGTATCTGACGATACAGCAGACAGGTGAAATTACTGCAACTATAAGCGGTATATACAGACGCTTAAGATACCAGCCCACCGCGAGAATTGCAAAACACAGCATTGTAATAACTACAATTTCAGCAATATGCTCACGCTTCCACTTTTTCTTGAAATACTCCAGGCGCTCCTTTGCGGAGAATGCGCTCTCCAGGGCTGCGCAGAGGTTCTTCTCCGCAGCTTCGTGGTCTTCCTCGGCGGTAAGCTTCTTTCCCGTCAGCAGCTCATTTATGCTGAGATCGTACATTCGGCTGAGCTCCAGAAGCATGTCCACCGGAGGAAGGTAATTCCCCGTTTCCCACCGGGAGATTGTCTTCCCTGTCACGCCAAGGCGTTCTCCAAGCTGCTCCTGGGTCATACCGTGGCTCTTTCTCAATTCCGAAAGAAATCTGCCAATAAGTTTCATGTCCATACTCTTCACCCTTTCCCGGGGACGGCTGCTTACAAAATCAGACCCGTGAGTTCGCTCGTTTGAACGGTCGATTTTGCTTTATTCAGCGTTTCCTTGACTTATATCATAGCATAAGTCAACCAAAAAGTCCACCCCATAAACAGCGAATCGCAGTACAAAGCAAAAACGGCACTGCCGAAGCAGTGCCGTTTGTTGTTGATATGATCAACTGTTAATTACTTTCTCTTCTTGGAAACGAGAACAGCGCCAGCAGCCAGAACAGCTACGCCAGCAACAGCTGCGATACCCTCAACGCCTGTATCAGGAGAGCCCTTGTCAGGAGTTGTGGTTGTTGCTGTGTCATCAGCAGCATCGCCAGTTGTAGCGTCAGTAGCAGTGTCATCAGCAGCAGCGCCCATACCAGTACCGGAAACGGTGAAGGTTACGGACAGGGAGTCATCAAAGGAGAAACCAGCAGCGTCGATAGGAGCATCCTTAGAGGTGTCGCCGTATGCGTTGAAGATCTCAAGTCTGATCTTGCCGTTGCCCTCGATATCGCCGTAGTAGAGCTTGCTCTCGTCAACAGCGATATCGGTGGAAGTGCCATCAGTATTTGTAGCAGTGATAACAACATCAGAGATCTTCAGACCAGTAGCCTGAGCGAAAGCCATCTTGTCAGCAGCAGTCTCGAGAGCGTCATAACCCTCAGCGTCCTTGCCGCAGCCCAGAGCGTTAGCAAGACCATCGATATCTACGCAGAATACTGTAGCGCCAGTGCCGGTAGCAGGAACCATCTCAGCGGTGTCCTCATCTTCCCACTCGAAGCCGCTTATAGCAACAGTGTATGTACCGTCGCCGGTAACATCAGCTGTGGTAGCGTTTTCACTAGTAGCGTCCATGCACTGTACGGACCAGTCAGAAGAAGCGTACATCAGGAATGCTTCATAAGCGCTTGCGGAAGCAGCGAGAACTGCTGCGCTTACAACTGCTGCAGAAGCAGCACCAAGAATCTTTGTAATCTTCATGATAAAAATCCTCCATAAAATTCTAGACAAGCACAGACAGGCCATGCTGATCCATACATATATTTTATAACATTACGGCATTTTTTTCAACTGTAAGATTGCACAAACTTCAAACGATTACATTGTGCGTTTTTTAGCAATCCTACAAAAAAGTCTCTTGTTTTAGCGCCTAACGTTATAATTAAGTAAGTAATCTCATGTAATTAGCTAAATTACCTCTTCCGGAAATTGGGGTTGTCATCCGGCTCCTTCATTATCGCGTCAAACAGGCGCTGGGTCTTGCTGGAACGACGCTTTTTATCCTTGAGCATATTCAGCTCCTCATGGGTAGTTGTGGGCTGATCGTCATATAAATGCCGATCCTCGGTCCAGATCCCTGAAGGCACTTCATGCGGCTCCTGATAGGGATTTGCCGTAGATTTACGTTTCTTTGTGGAATGCTTCGGCTCGGGATTATCCGGCTCATGCTCGGGAATCCGCTCCTGCTCCGGTGAAGGTTCCGGCGCTGGCTCAGCGCGGCGCTGCTCCCTGCTCATGTCGTTCTCGGACTGCTCCAGCACGTCGAATATCGACCCGATCTCCCAGAAAGGATCCCCGGACTGCGCCGCATCCTCCTTCGCTGGCTCTGTAGCAGGTTCCGGAGCCGGCTCCACAGGCTCGGGTCGCGAAACCGCCTCGAATGCGGAATCCGCGCGGACAGCGGTGCCTGCCATTTTGCCGTATGCAGAGATCGCCGCTGCGTTCTTCCGGATAACTCTCGGCGCAGGCTTCGGAGCTTCCGGCACAGGCTCGGGTGTGGATTCCACTACTGGTTCCTTTATCGGCTCATCTATTGTTTCAGCGGTCGCTTCAAACGGTGTGAATCCCTGTTCCGGTGCGGATTCCGCCACTTCACGGCGCTCAGACTCCGGGCGTTCGCTGAATGTGGAGAACCCACGTTCCGGCGCGGATTCCGCCACCTCCCGGCGCGCAGGCTCGGGACGCTCACTGAACGCAGAGAATCCACGTTCCGACGGATTCTCGCTCAGCGGCATCTGATACGGCTGCGGCTCTACCCTGGGACTATCCGCCCGTATAATATGCGACACCGCCCTGCCCTGGGATTTCTGCCGCTCCACGCTGGGAGAGGTGAAAAATCCCTCACGGCGCTGAGGCGGCTCCTGGACTGCGACCGGCTCCTCCGCCGGCTCCGTGAGCTTTCCGATATCGCTGCGGCTGATTCGCTCCGGAACAAACGGCTTGACGACGCGCTCGTGATGCTCCGGCTCAGGCTTGCGCACTTCCACCACCGGATTGCTCCGGGAAATGTCCATGGAACGGGAATACGCGATGAACGCGGTAAGATCGTCCGGCTGGATCTCGCCGTTGTTGACCTTTCCCTTCATTGCCTCAAGATACAGCCGCCAGCCCTCGTATTCCTTCAGGCTGAGAGTCCCGGTGGTCACCCGGTCGTACATTTCGTCCATTATCTCACGGCATTCGCGCTCCATCTCGGGAGTCACGCGAGTGCGTGGGTGCTCCGCTTCGTAGATCTCCAGGCAGGTCCTGCCCTTTCCGGGAAGGGAGCAGTAATCCTCGGTGTATTCGCTGTCCTTGACGTAGTATCTTCCGCAGCGCTTGCACCGCGCCAGCCAGCCACCACTTTCCAGCAGGGCGTCTATCTCAAGATCCACCGCCGCCTTCAGTCCGCAGGGCATGTATATCTTCCCGGGGGCACTCTCCATCGCCGGGCGCGACATATTGTAGCTGCTCAGCTCCTGCTGAAGCCCGGATTTCATGTGGGAGAAGGCGTCCATCGCAATCTGGTCGGACAGCGCCTCATATGACCCTATGTCGGAATAGTCATCGGAATAGTCAAAATCCGACAGCAGGTTCTTAACGATGTCCTTGGAAATACTTGGGTACATAAAAGGCGCAGATGGAGCTCTCCCGGCAGAAAACACCTGCGTGACGCCCAGGTCCTCCAGCCGGCAGCCAAGCTCCCGGGCGGTGACGCTAAACATCAGGTCGAAGTAATTCCTCCGGGCGCTTGCTTCCTCCACGCCGGAAAGTTCCTTAGAAAACAGAAAATAAACCTTGTTCTTTGCATAATCCTGCACCCGGACAAGGTTCAGCCATTCGTTTATGCCCTTGTTGTAGCGGTATTCGCACAGCCGCACGAATACGGACTTCTCAAAGGGAGTCTTACAGTCGATGAATCGGTTCCACAGACCGGAAGTGCCGATGTTATCCCGGCGACATATGTAGTCTATCCAGCAGTCCAGCACTATCTTGTCATAGACAGTGCGCAGGTTGTGCTCGATATAGACGTGCATGTTCCTGAGGGAATTTCGCAGATCAGTCACCCGGTCAGTATCCAGCTCCCCGGAATGCAGCGCTTCATCGCATACGGCGACCGCATTCTCGGCAAAATACGACAGGTCATAGTCGCAGAAGGTCAGCAGTGAAAACGGGTAGCGAAGCTGGAATATCTCGCTTGAATTTTTCCCTGCCAGGTTGAGAACTCTTTCCAAATCCAGGCTCCTTTTACTGTTCAACAGTCGCCGGCTCGGCCGCTGCCGTGCCGTCATTCTCGCTTTCGCTGCCGTAGTATGTGCTCAGCGTCCGGCTGGATTCCTCGGATTCCGCCGTTGCGGAGATCTCCACCGCAAGATACGGATTCTCCTTTATCGTGCCCTCAACATTGAGAGCCTCGACGCGCTCGCCGTCAATCGTGGTCATCTGCCAGGAAACCGGGCTGTCCTCCCTGCCGGAGTATTTCGTGGTAAGCACCCAGCCGCAGCCCAGCACGCGCTTTCCGGAACCAAACGGGATCTTGACGTCCTTAGTGGTATCCTCGACGTAGTAGCTTGCGGTGCGGCGCTCGCCATTGGGCTTGTCAACGTATCTCACGATACGGTAGTTCTCATCGGAGGAGAGCACCTCGTAATTCGTATCCCGGAGCTGTAGATCAACGCCGGTAAGGGAAAGCCTGCCCATAAGCAGGGTCATGGTGATGTATGCCGCCGCGCCCACGACGAACATGAGCAGGTACATAGTACCCAATACAGTCTTGAGCGTTTCGTTCGCGCGGCACACGAAGAACATCACGACAATGACGCAGATCGGCGGAATCAGCATATACCAGTTGCCGAACGCCAGCAGGAACGACAGGAACAGGATAGGCGGCATGATCATTATGTTGACCTGGGTGATGACCTGACGCCTTGTGTAGATCATCAGCCCGAGTGCGGCAACATTGATGAACGCGTAAAGCACGAACAGGGAAGTCGGGTTCTCAAATTCGAGGAAGTAGGCGTAATTCAGCCAGGCAAGCCACACCAGAAGGCCGGTATATCCCCAGCAGACCACGGCAACGCCGCGCCTTACCCAGACGTTGTTAAATATCGAAGTCAGTATATCCATAAAGCTTCGGTTGTTTCTGCTGCCGACCTTATCCATGCTTCCCTCCGAATTGTGTTTTTAATTTCCGTGTGAATTAATAGAACTTCTTCTTTCTGTAGATCAGGTATCCTACAACTGCGCCGCCGGCGATCAGCACTGCAACGCCGATGATGATCATTATCATCATGACCGGGGATTCCGTCTGGTAGTTATCATTCCAATAGTCGCCGTAATCATGCGGCTGTTCACCCTCCATCTCCGGGACGTTGATCGACGTGGAATCGGACGGAGCGGATTCCTCGGGAGGTGTGCTGCTCTCGTCACCGGGGGTGGTTGCGATCACTTCCTGGGTCGCTGGCTCTGCTGTGGTTCCGCTCTCCTCAGTGTTGGATGTTTCCGCAGTTGCTGTATGCTCCTCGGTCACGGTCACGGGCTCCTCTGTCGGATCTGCCTGAGGTGCGGATGTCGTTGTTTCCTCCGGGGCGGAAGTCGTTGTAACGGTAGTTTCCGCAGGCTCGTCTGCCGCAGAATTGCCATTGGTCGTTATGCGAAAATTCTTTACAGAGATGGTGACATCTCCCTGCGCCTCGGAACCCCAGTTGGTTCTTACCTGGAACATAATGTATGCAGGCTTCTTGCCGGCGAATCCGTCATAGAAGTGCTTTCCGGTTTCCGTGACGGTGATCCACTCACCGTACTTCAGCTCGGTGTAGACTGACGGATTTACCCAACCCCAGTTTGTCGTAAATGCAGGCAGGCAGCCGATCACGTCCTTGCCCTTTGTATCCAGACGGACATCGACAGATACGGAAACGTTGTCGTCATTCCAGAAATCCAGGTTGGCATAGTCGTTAAAGAGTCTGAAACGCAGCGAGAGGAAATCCTGACCTGTGCTGTCGCTGAACTTAGCCGTAAAGGTTCCTTCAGTTCCGTTTATGTCACTGGTGTCAGCCTGGATCTCGTCACAGAGTTTCTTGTCATCTATCGAATAAGTATAGTCCGCAAATGCGCTAACTGAAACCGCCGCCATCACGACAAGAGCACATACGGCACAGGCAGCACGCTTTAAAATTCTAAACATAGTGTACCTCCAGTAGTTCAACACAGTAAACCGCAGCATATATATTTTTCGCTGCATATATTTATTGTATATCAAATCCCAGAAAAATTCAAGTCTTTTTGATAACTTTATATTCTTTACACAAAATCCACACTATACGTTACAGATATTTGGACCATGTGCATTAATATTGGTATATCGAAAAAGTATTCACAAACGACAGAAAACCCACACTGGAACAGTGCGGATCTTCTGAAACATATTTCGAAGTTCGTTACTTGGAATTCAGGATATTGATAAGCTTATCAATGTCGTTATCGCCGCCGAATTCGGGCGTCTGCACATTGAATCCGCCCACGGAAGCACCCTGACCTCCGTCAGCCGGTGCTGCGTCAACGGGCATGCCGTCCTCGTCGGTAACAAAATCCGTTGCGATCACGATAACGGAAACCTCGTCCTCTGCAAGTTCCTCGTCGAACTGCATACCCATCTTGATTTCAGCGTCGGGAGCAGCGTTCTTGGTGATCTCGCTCGCAATGCCGTCAACCTCGTCAGCGGAGGTCGTCATAGGAATGCTGATATTGATGAGCAGTCTGCGCGCGCCGAGTATCGACGTTTCAAGAAGCGGGCTGTGGAGCACCTGATCCAGGGCGTCCTCGTTCTTGTTGTCGCCCTTTCCGGTGCCGATCGCCATATGCGCAATACCGGAATCCTTCAGAGCCATGGTGACATCAGCGAAGTCAACGCTCATGAAACCTACGCCCTTTACTAGGTCGGAGATTCCCTTGACTGCCTTGTAAAGAACGCTGTCCACTGCCTTGAACGCGTCGATCATGCTCAGCTTGGCATTGGAGATCTCCTTTACCTTCTCGTTCGGGATAACGATGAGGGAGTCAACATACTTGCGCATTTCTGCGATACCCTTGAGAGCCTGGTTCATCTTCGCCTGACCCTCGAATGCGAACGGCTTGGTGACAACGCCGACCGTGAGCTTGCCCAGCTCCTTGGCGATATTCGCAACCACTGGAGCCGCGCCGGTTCCGGTGCCGCCGCCCATTCCGGCTGCGATGAACACCATGGATTCGTCCTCCATGACTGCCTTCAGTTCGTCGCGGTTCTCCTCAGCGGATTCCTGACCGACCTGGGGCTTGTTGCCGGCGCCCTGACCCTTGGTACGCTTCTTGCCGATCTGGATACGGCGCATACGGCTGCCGTCCTTGGAGCGCAGAGCCTTGACATCTGTGTTAGCAACGACATAGTCAATTCCGGTCATTCCACCCTCAACCATGTGGCTGACTGCGTTTCCGCCGCCGCCGCCGACGCCGATGACCATAATTTTGGTCTGATCCTCAAAATCATCGTCCATTACAAATTCGTCATCGTGGTTATCTATTTCAAATGCCATATCTGTTTACCCTCCATAATTTTTAGTGACGCCGGAATATAAAACTCCCCTGTCGATACAACTACTTAATATTATATCAGATTAGAATAATAATTGCAACTGTTTTTTCAAAAATATTTTGACAAATTATGCCCAGCCGATGACAATCAGTTTGTGATTTTTCCCGGAAAAGCTCACCCCTCTGCTGACCCTTCGGCAGTTCCGGCTTCGGCAGTGGTCTCTGCGGATTCTCCCAGCTCGGGAAGCACCTGCTCCTGCTCGTTCTTATCGCGTACGAACATCTTCTCCTCGGTGCGCAGGTCGATTATGACGTTGCCTTCCTCGCGCTTTATTGCTTCCGCTGCCTCGGCGAACTTCACGCCGATATCCGCAACACCGCCAATCTGGAGCGTGATATTATCTCCGCAGTCGATGGAAATATCGAAGCGATCTGTCATGTTGATGAGAGTTATCTTCGGTAATCCGCATTCCTCCGCTGCTTCAAGTATCTGCGCCGGGATAGTGCTCTTGCCGGATTCCTTGGAGGTCAGCGTCCTGCCCGGGGAGAGATCCTCGGGGTCGTAGCCCTCCACCACCGGTATTCCCGGAGTGCTGCCGAGTTCCACGATCCTGCCCATTCTGGATATCGCCGCGTTGACTCCGCCGCTGCTCACCTGGTACCACTTCTGCGCTTCCTTAACGACAATGCGTATCTTTGTGGGGAAGGATTTCTGCACCTCCACCTCGTCGATGAACGGGAATGCCGCCAGAATACGGGACTCCGCCGCGCCGGTATCCATGTGCAGCAGATTCTGCCCCTTTTCCAGTCCGGATTGCCCCACCAACTGCTGAACGGTGTATCTTGCGTTGCCCTCCACCTCGATGGAAGCACAGTTGAACAGCACCGTGTTCGAAAGGATTATAAGCACAGTAATAATCACGGCTGCCGCCAGAATATAATACATCACGAAATTTGCTCCGCGCTTTCCGCGCCGCTTGCTGCGGACATCGCGATGGACTGTTGCCTGCCGGTATGCTCGGTCAGTCCTGCGGCGCTGCTCCGGAGTGAGCTGCCGCTGCGGCTGCCGTGGATTCCTCGCGGCAGGCTGAGGTTCCCGGCGCACCGCATTCTGCTGCGGACGCTGCGCCTTGTGGCGCTTCTCCACCGGACGCCCTTTCCCGGGACTGCTGCTTTTTTTCTTCCTGGTGTCCATTTTCCGTGCTCCTTTGATTTTATCCTACCCGCGAAATATCGGCTCCAACCGATCTCAGCGTTTTTTCAATGCTCTCGTATCCCCGGTCGATATAGCATACGCCGGATATTTCAGACGTACCCTCCGCAGCCAGTGCCGCAGTGACCAGCGCCGCCCCTCCGCGAAGTTCCCCGGCGCACACTCTTGCACCGGACAGCGCAGGAACTCCCTGCACCACCGCTACCCTGCCCTCCACCTTGATGGAGGCTCCCAGGCGGATAAGCTCCGGCACATGACGGTAGCGGTTCTCGAAAATGTTCTCAACGAACACCGATGTCCCCTCCGCAACGGAACTCAGCGCCGTGAACGGAGCCTGAATATCCGTCGGGAAGCCCGGATAGGGCATTGTGCGTATAGTCGGCGGCGCTGTAAGTCTGCGCGTGCAGCTTATGTACAGCTTTCCTCCGCCGTAGGGATATATCCGGCAGCCCATGCTTTCCAGCACCGGCAGAAATCCCATCATGTGCTCCTGGCAGCACCGGGTGAGTATCAGCTCTCCCCGGGTCGCCGCCGCGCAGCAGAGGTAAGTCCCTGCGGCTATCCTGTCCGGAATAACGCTGTGCTCCGACGGCTCAAGGCGCTTCACACCCTCGATGGCGATGGTGCTACCTCCGGCGCCGGATATCCTCGCACCGCATTTGTTCAGGAATTCCGCCAGGTCAACTATCTCCGGCTCTCTCGCGGCGTTGTGGATCTCAGTGGTTCCCTCCGCGCAGGCTGCCGCCAGCATTATGTTCTCGGTCGCCCCCACCGATGGGAACGACAGCGTGACCCGCGCGCCGTGAAGTCCGCCGGGAGCCGCGCACTCCAGCCAGCCGTGCTGCTCCTCGATTTCCGCGCCCATCTCTCGCAGCGCCGCCAGGTGCAGGTCTATCGGACGCGCGCCAAGTTCGCACCCTCCCGGGAAAGTCAGCCTGCACCGCCGGGTGCGCCCTAGTACAGCCCCCAGGAATACGATGGAGGATCTCATTTCGCGCATGAGATTATCCGGTATTTCGTTTCCGCAGACGTTTGATGAATCCACGCAGACGGTGCTTCCATTCCTGCTGCACCTGCACCCCAGGCAGGAAAGTATCCTGCACGCGGCGTCCACGTCGGTCAACATGGGGCAGTTGTGCAGAATACACTCCCCATGCGCCAGTATAGTAGCCGCCAGCAGCGGAAGCGCACTGTTCTTTGCGCCGTGCACCTGGATCTCTCCCTCCAGGCGCCTGCCGCCGTTTATGACCAGCTTCTGGTTGTTCGCCATAATATCACTCCTCCTGCATTGCTATGTATCCATAGTATGCCGGAGGGGGATTTTTGGTTATTCTGCGCCCTTTTCGCCCAGCAGGTCAAGTATCTCGCTGAGAATACGTCCTGCTGCGTCATTCTTCGCGGAGCGCCGCGAATTCTCCTCCATCAGCGCCAGGCGGCTGCGGTCGGAATACAGTGCGGACACTTCCTCCACAAGCCTTGCCTTCGTGAGATCCTTGTCCTCAATGAGTATTGCCGCATGTGCGTCGCTGAGGGTGAGCGCGTTGTAGTACTGGTGGTTCTCAGCCGCGTTGGGATACGGCACAAGTATCGCCGGTCTGCCTATCGCCATCAGTTCGGTGATGGTCATTGCCCCGGCACGGGAAATGATGAGGTCAGCCGCGCACATGCAGGTATACATATTGTCGATGTAATCCCGGAAAATGTGCTTTGTCTTGTCCTCGTGGGCGCCGGACTGCTCCAGGGCGCCATAGAAGAGGTCCTTACCCTTTCCGCCGTAGGAGTGTATGTGGTTTATTCCGCCGTTCTTCTCCTCCCAGGCGATAAGCTCCGCGACTGCCTCGGTAATGCGGTTCGCGCCCAGGCTGCCGCCGAAGGAAAGTATCGTGAACTGGTCGGGAAGTCCCAGGCGCTTCCTTGCAGCGGAGCGCTCCTCGATCTCGATGTTGGAGCGCAGCGGATTTCCCGTGACCACGCAGTGCTCGGTACTCTTGAGGTATTTCTCAGCGTCTGCGGTGGCGAGCAGGATCTTGTCCGCCTTCTTCGCCAGCATTCTGGTCGCCATTCCCGGGTAGGAGTTGCTCTCGTGTGTGACGGTCTTTATTCCCATCGCCGCCGCCTGACCAAGAACTGTTCCGGTGACGTAGCCGCCGGTGCCGATAACGATATCCGGCTTGAATTCCCTGAGTATTTTGCGTACTGCATGCTTTGCCGCAAACAGGTACAGATACGCAGCCTTTGCGTTCCTGCCGATATTCTGTATTGAGATCTTCCGCTGGAATCCTGCCATCTCAACCGGCGCGAAATCATAGCCTGCCTTGGTCACAAGGCGCGCCTCCATTCCCTGTGGAGTACCGATGAACAGTATCTCCGCCTCCGGGAACACGCTTTTCAGCTTGTCGGCAATGGCAAGCGCCGGATTGATGTGCCCGGCGGTTCCGCCGGCTGCAAATATCGCTTTCATGTATTATCACCTTTCAAGTTTTTACAAGGGGACATGCTGAATAAAGAAATGCGTAATTCCGCTCGTCTGAACGGGTCGGGTTTGCTCAGCATATCGCTAACTTAATTTTGCCCGTCTAGATATGGACAGCATTAATCCTATCTCGCACAGCAGCATGAACAGCGCCGTGCCGCCGTAGCTGAAGAACGGCATTGAAATACCCGTATTCGGGGCGGCGGACACATTTACGCCTATGTTAAGGAATGCCTGTAATCCCACCTGGAGGGATATTCCCGTTGCCAGCATGAGTCCCATGCGGTCGTCGGATTTCCTGCCGATGTAGAAGCCGCGGAACACAAATATCAGAAACAGGAGAATTATTACAACTCCGCCGATGAAGCCGAACTCCTCGCAGCATACGGCGTAAACGAAGTCGTTCTGCGCCTCGGGGAGGTAGTAGTACTTCTGGGTGGAGTTATCGAAGCCCTTGCCCCACAGTCCGCCGGAGCCTACCGCCAGAACCGCCTGGTATGTCTGGTAGGTTTCCTTCTGCGGATCCGCCAGGGGGTCCCAGGTATTCGCGATTCTGCTCCAGAAGTAGGTGTAGTCCGAGAACATCAGCGCGATCAGCAGCACCAGCACTCCGGCGCCCAGCGCCAGGAAAACGTACCTGGTGTTGATTCCGCCGATGTAGAGCATGCACATCATGATAGCGCCCATGATGACTATTGCGGAAAGGTGCGGCTGCATCATCAGCAGGACGACGACGATTCCGAAAACGATGAACGGCTTTACAAGCCCGACGGTGAAATGCCGCATTTTCTTGTAGTTGACCGCTATGTAATACGCCAGGTAGATTATCAGTCCGACCTTGAGTATATCCGAGGGCTGGAAGGAGCCTCCGCCCGGAAGGGGAAGCCAGCGCTTCGGGCCGCCCTCCATATTGCGGATACCGAACGGGATAACCAGCGCCGTAAGTCCCATGGACAGCGCCAGAAGGATATGTGCCAGCGATACGGTGCGGCGCTTTCCGAACCAGTAGGGGTGCCATTCATGCATGAGTATGCGGTAATCCACGAAGCTAAGCCCGAACATCGCGATAAGTCCGGCTATCGCGAATCCCACCTGCTTCGTCGCGTACTGGTAGGAATCTCCGCCGTTGTCGCGGTAGGAAAGCGCGTGGCTCGCCGAAAACATCATGGTGATCCCCATGACCAGCAGCACCAGTGTGATGACCAGCATGGGAATATCTATGCTGCCGCCCCAGTAGAAGATCCACCAGCGGTGCGGCTCTTTCGCCTTTTTCTCCGGGGCGGATTTCCCCCGGACAGGTCTGCGCTCCTGTTCGCCGCCCCCCTGCCGCGGAACGGCTCCGCGTCTTGCAGTTCTGCTATCTGCCGCCATTAGTGACCTCCTGAACCTGTATTACCTTGAGAACATTCCCACCGCCATGAGCACCGAGCATGCACCCAGAACCGCCGCAATCAGCGAGAATACTATGTCGATCCTGAGTTCGCTCCAGCCGCTCAGCTCGAAGTGATGATGGATAGGCGTCATCTTGAACAGGCGCTTTCCCTCTTTCGTATGATAGATCTTCTTGGTGATCTTGAAAACTGTGACCTGGATAACCACCGACAGCGCCTCGCAGATGTATACCAACGCCGCCACAAGCATGAGGAATTCAACTCCGCAGCCCACGCCCAGCGCGCATACCACACCGCCCAGGAACATCGAGCCAGTGTCGCCCATGAATACCTTCGCCGGAGGGAAATTCCACATCAGGAAGCCTATACAGCCGCCTGCGGTGAGGAGCGCCAGAAGCCCCTCGCAGAACATTCCGAGTATCCCTGCTATGCAGGTGAACGCCGCCATGTAGACCACGGTCACGCAGGAGCACAGTCCGTCGATCCCGTCGGTGAGGTTGACTGCGTTGACGAGGTAAAGTATGACTACGCCCATTATCGGGTAGTACAGCCAGCCCAGCTCAAGGCTCCAGCCCCAGGGGAATACTATCGCGGTGCGGGTAACTCCGCTGAGGTAGAGGGTCGCGAAATACGCCGCGATAATCAGCACCTGAATGACGATCTTCTGCATTACCGTCAGACCCTCGTTGTGTTTCTTCTTTACCTTGATGAAATCATCGAGGAAGCCCATGAATCCGAACATGACCGCCATCACCAGTCCGGAGCCTGCCCGGATAAGCTCGGTTTTGTCCTCGCCGGCGAAATTCTTTCCGCCCAGCGGTCCGAACAGAAGCACCGCGCACACGAAGCACACGCTCACTGCGATAATGAACATGATACCGCCCATGGTGGGGGTTCCCTGCTTCTTTGCCTTGTGCCACTTGGGACCTATGTCCAGAATCGTCTGCCCGTATTTCAGCCTGTGCAGGAACGGAATGAACCACACCCCGGCAAGCCAGGTCAGCCCGAAAGCCACCGCCGCCGCAATAACACTAATCCAGATAACCATAATTCTTCCCCTGATCGTATTTTCAGCCGACTACCTTTTCGGCTATCTCTTCCATTTTCATTCCGCGGCTGCCCTTGAAGAGAACCGCGTCCCCGGGCCGGAGCCACTCCAGCAGCTGCGCGGTGAGCGCCGCCTTGTCAGTGGAGTGATACACCCGGAATCCGGACTGCTCCAGGCGCGCCCGGCAGTGCGCCATCTCGGCGCCGTAAAGGAACGCACAGTCTGCGTTTTTCATGACATATTCCGCTACTCCGGCGTGCAGCTGTCCGGACATCTCGCCCAGCTCCAGCATGTCGCCCAGGACCGCGCACTTCCTGCCCGGAACGGTCATTCCACCCAGCACGGAGAGGGAGCTTTCCATGGATGTGGGGCTTGCGTTGTAGCAGTCCAGTATCACGGTGATGTCGCCGCGCTTCTCGATACGCTGGCGCATTCCGGAAGCCTCATACCGCAGGAATGCCGGGACTATCTCCTCCGGGGTCATGCCTGCCTCGATTCCGGCGGCGAATGCCGCGAGGGCGTTCATAACGTGGTGCTCGCCAACTACCGGCAGCTTCGCGGAATAGGACTTTCCGCCGTATACCAGCGTGAATCTCTGTCCGTCGTCGGACTGGGTGATGTCCTCCGCACGGACGTCGCAGTCCGCGTTCCTGCCGTATCTTACGATACGCCTGCCGGAAATATCCACGGTTCTGAGGAACTCGTCGTCGCCGTTGAGTATCAGCGGAGCGCTCCCGGAAGCGCCGTCAAGTATCTCCAGCTTCGCCTTCAGGATATTCTCCCGGGTCTTTAAATTCTCGATGTGGCACCAGCCGATATTCGTTATAATGCAGATATCCGGCGCCGCCGCCTTAGACAGCACGCTTATTTCCCCGAGGTCGGACATTCCCATCTCAATGACCGCCGCGCCGTAGCTTCCGTTCAGCCGGAAAAGCGTGCGCGGAAGTCCGATGTCGTTATTGAAGTTTCCCTCGGTTTTCAGCGTATCGTATTTTGCGGAAAGCACCGCGTACACCATGTCCTTTGTGGAAGTTTTCCCGACGCTGCCGGTAACTCCCACCAGCTTCACCGGGAATTTCATGCGGTGGTGATGAGCCAGCGCCAGCTGCGCCGCGCGGCTGTCCTTCACCAGTATCACCGGCACGGAGTGGCTTTCAGCGCCCTCCTCCCGGTCGGAAATGACCGCAGCCGCACCCTTTTCCGCAGCCGCGTCGATGAAGTCGTTGCCGTCGAAGCTCTCGCCCCTGACCGCCACGAACAGCATTCCCTTTTCTATCGTTCGTGTGTCGGTGGAAACTCCGGTCACGGTGACGTCCGAGCCGATGAGCCTCCCTCCGGTGACCTCCGCTATCTCACTTGCAGTAAACATATTGCACCGCCTTACTTTATTCCGTGCGCGGCAAGCCATTCCAGCACTATGTCGCGCTCGTTGAACGGGACGTTCTCGTCCCCTATCGCCTGGTAATCCTCATGCCCCTTGCCGCACAGCGCTATCAGGTCGCCGGGCTGCGCCGTTTCCAGTGCCCGGTGGATAGCCTGCCTGCGGTCGGTGTATTCCTCGCAGTCCTTGTCCGCAGGGACTCCGCGGCGCACGTCGTCGATGGTCTGCTGACCCGGCTCATGCCGCGGATTATCGGTAGTTATAATGAGCCTGTCAGCGTACTCCGCCGCGATCCTGCCCATGTCCGGGCGCTTCCCGGCGTCACGCTCCCCTGCCGCGCCGAACACCGCAACAAGCCGGTTCTTCGCCAGCGGCTTCAGCGTGGAGAGCAGCTTCTCAAGTCCGTCGCCGGTGTGGGCGTAATCCCTCAGCACCGTGAATTCCCCCTGGTATATAGTTTCCAGACGTCCGGAAACCCCCGGGGATCTCTCCAGCGCCGCCAGCACGTCCTCCATCGGGAATCCCAGCAGGTGGCACATCACCGCCGCCTGCACCGAGTTGCTGACGTTGTACATTCCGGTCAGAGGGATCTTCGCCACCCAGCTTTTCTGCTCCGCCGGACAGGTCAGCAGGAATTCCGCGCCGTGCGGTTCCAGCCTGATGAACTCCGCGAAGTA
This sequence comes from uncultured Oscillospiraceae bacterium, assembly GCA_900542145.1. GTDB lineage: Bacteria > Bacillota > Clostridia > Oscillospirales > Ruminococcaceae > CAG-115. The sequence goes on from UQMF01000001.1 coordinate 81,524, forward strand.
ATCCGCGCTCCCGGTCACGCTGGTGGTTATAGCAGGGATTCCGCTGCCGCGGCAGTATTCCACCGTCCTGCGCCCGTATTCGTCGTCGATGTTCACCACCATACTCCTGGACATATCCGCGAGCATTCTCTTTGCGAGGTAGTAATCCTCCATCGTGCCGTGGTAATCCAGATGATCCTGCGTGAGATTCGTGAATGCGCCCACGGCGAAGCTCTCCGCCGCGAAGCGGTGCTGCGCAAGCGCCATGGAGCTTGCCTCCAGGAAGCAGTATTCTGTGCCGATATCCGCCATCTCCCGGAAAAGCTGATACAGCTTCCTCGGCTCCGGAGTAGTCGGTGGTCCGTCGTGGGAGTACTCAAGCCCCCTGCCGGTATCGCAGCCGACAGTCCCTATAACTCCTGTCTGGTGACCGAGCGCCCTGGTTATCTGCGCGCAGAGGTTGACCGTAGTGGTCTTGCCGTTGGTTCCTGTAACCGCGCCCAGTTTGAGCTTCCGGGTGGGTCTGCCGTAGAATGCGGACAGCACCTCCGGATACAGCCGCCGGCTCTCCGCAACATTTATTTCCGCGGAAAGCCCCAGGGGACGTTCCGTCATTACCGCGCAGGCGCCCTTTTCCAGCATTGCCGCCGCGGCGCTGTGCCCGTCGAAACTCCTGCCCTTTACGCACACGAACAGGAATCCCGGCTGGACCTCCCGGTTATCGGAGGTCACGCCCGTGACCTGCGTATTCCTCAGCGCTTTCGGTATCTCCGTGATTCCGCTGAACAGTTCTCCTAAAGTCATGACCTCACCGCCTTTTAATCCGCGTAGCCGTTCACCTGGAACGTTACTTCCACCACATTACCCTTGTATGCGTCAGTACCGCCGACAGGGTACTGACTCGTCGCAACGGCGCTGTCGTTATCCGCCGCGCCGCCGGATATCTTGATGTTGAACCCGGCATTGGTTATTGCCTCGTTCGCCTGGGAAACCGTCATATTCGTGACGTCCGGGATAACGCCGGATTCCAGATCGTATTCATTCCCCAGATACAGCACCACCGTCGAGCCCTTGGGAATGCTCGTTCCGGAAGCCGGGATCTGCGTAGTTACAGTCGCGCCGCTGGCGGTATCGCCGACATAGCGCACCTCGAATCCCTCGGCATTCAGCTTCGCTTCCGCTCTCTGGGATTCCATGCCCAGGACGTAGGGCACCGCCGCGTCCATCTTCGCAAGCTCCTCTGCGGTGTAGGTCGGGTAAATACCGAGGTGCGGCAGTCCCTCCTTGAACACAGCGGAAACTACCGGCGCAGCCACCGCACTTCCGTAGTACTGCGTGCCGGTGGGGGTATCCGCCATTACCAGCATGACTATCTGCGGATCGTCCGCCGGGGCGAACGCAGCAAAGGACGGAACGTAGGTCATTCTGTCCTCGCCGGTGGTCGCAAGGCGCTGATTGTATTCGTCGATCTTCTCGGTCGTACCGGACTTTCCGCCGATACGGTAGCCGTTGATGTATGCGTTGCTTCCGCCGTTATCATTAACAACGGTTTCCAGTATATTCCGCATGGTGGCGGAGGTTTCCTCGGATATTACCTGGCGCTTGATACGGGTTTCTGTGGTCTGTACCACGTTCCCGTCGGAATCCAGCACCTTATCTACGACATAGGGAGTTACAAGGTAGCCGCCGTTGACGATAGCGCAAAGCGCGGTCGTCATCTGGAGCGGAGTAACCTTGTTGGTCTGACCGAAACTTGAGGAGGCAAGCTCGACAAGTCCCATATTCTCGCGGCTGACGTAAAGGCTCCCGGATTCGCCGGGGAGGTCTATTCCGGTGGGTTCAGTGAATCCGAACGCCTCGAAATAGTCGCTGAACTTATCCGCGCCAAGCAGCTGTCCAATCTGGATAAAGCTCGGGTTGCAGGATTTCGTGACCGCCTGCTGTAACGTGAGAGTTCCATGTCCGTAGCTGGACCAGCACTTGATCTTGGTGCCTGCCACCATCTCGTAGGCTGCGCAGTGGAACGTGGAATTCAGCGAAACCACCTCTTCCTCGAGGGCGCTGGCGCAGGTCACAGTCTTGAATACCGATCCGGGGTAGTAAAGCTCGGATATCGCCTTGTTCTTCCACTGCTGCTCACGCAGGGCGGATTCCTTCTCCTCCAGCTCCTCGTCGGTGGCGCCGGAAGCCTTCATCTCCTCAAGCACCTGGAGGTCGTATGCGCCGGTGATCTCGGAGGGGTTATTCAGATCGAAGCTGGGGGCGGTCGCCATCGCCAGAACTGCTCCGGTGTTGCAGTTCATTATGATACCGCAGGCGCGGTTTATTACCTGGTGCTGGGAAACGCACAGCTCGAGGTTCTTCTCAAGGTAGTGCTGCAATACCTCGTCCAGGGTCAGCACAAGACTGTAGCCGTCCACCGCGGAGTAGTATGCGTCGCTTGCGCCCTTCAGTTCCCTGCCGTCGGCGGAAACATTGTATACCGCCTTTCCATCAGTTCCGGAGAGGAAATCGTCATAGTACGCCTCAAGTCCGTAAACGCCGTCGCCGTCGAAGTTCGTGAATCCAATGATGTTGGAGGCAAGCGAGCCGTTCGGGTAATATCTCTTGGAAGTCGGCCAGAGGTGGATATCGTCGGAATTCAGCCCGTTCTCGTTCATGAACGCCGTGATCTCGTTTGCCTCGGGCTTCTCCACCTTGCGCTTCACTATGTAGTATTGGCTGTTCAGGTCGGTGCGGCACTTTGAAAGGATCGTGTCGTAATCCACGCCGAGTATGTCGGAAAGTCCCTTTGCGACTACTTCCGCGCGGTCCTGATACGGCTCAGGAGTTTCGCCCTTTTCGATAAGTTCCTTCGCCTTCTTGTCGTATTCTTCCTTCGCGGCAGTATTTGACAGGTCGATATTATGCGGAGATATCGTGATATCCCACACGGTGGAGCTTTGTGCCAGCACCGTTCCGTTGGAATCGTATATGGATCCGCGGTTCGCCTTCATGACCACCACGGACTGCTGCTGTCCGGTCGCGAGCATGCGCCACTTGTCCCCGTCCAATATCGAATACTTCAGCAGGAACAGTCCGACGTAAGCCGCCACTATAACAATGAATCCAAGCACGACGATCTGCTTCGTGGAAGAGTTCCACAGGCGCGGTTTTTCAGCCGCCTCCTGTTCCTTTTTGGATATTGCCTTCCCGACCGCCTTCATGCCTTTCCAGAAACCCATACAGAAGATACCTCCAAACGACCGCTTGGTCAATAAAAACAAAAAGCAAAGCCGACTTCAGCCGTGCGACGCACAGCAAAGATAAGCCGACCTTGCCCAGATCATTCCGTTGCCGGCAAGTATAGGGTGCAGACAGCGTGTCCCTGCTCACCTCTATATTATGCCATCAGAAGCCGATGTATTCCAGCAGATCCCCGAACCAGTCCGCAATGGCGGTGAAGATGTTACCGCTATCCTCCGGGCTGACCTCGATAAGATCCTCAGTATTCACGCTGAGGTAGTTTATCTGGGAATTCGTGACCTTGCTCATGCCAAGCTCAGTCGCGGCATATTCCTCGATATAGCTGATGTTGACCTTGCTGTCCAGTCTGCTCTGCAGGAGAGAGTTCTCGTCCCGTGCCTCGGCAAGCAGCTTTTTCTGGTCGTCCACCTTGCGTGCGATATCGTCCGCCCTTGTATTCTGGACGTTCACTGCCCACAGTGCGCCGAAAGCCGCCACTGCGCAGAGCACGATACCAAACTTGGAGCCTGTCCGGGACGCCGAGTGCTTATTCATTTTTATCTCGCTGGCACGGCGCTGTCTGTCCTGCTGACGCTCATGCTCCTTACGGGCAGTGTTGTCAAAGTGTGACAGGTCGTATGCAAGATTTGATTTGTCGATCTCCGGAAGCATCTGCTCACCTTCCTATAATTAATCTTCAAACGGCGTATTGCGGATCTTTTCGATCACCCTCAGCTTTGCGCTGCGGCTGCGCGGATTTGCCGCCAGCTCCTCAGCGGAAGCGGTCACAGGCTTCTTTTCCAGCAGTCTGCCCATGGGCTTCTTTCCGCATACGCACACCGGGAATTCCGGCGGACATGTGCAGCCGGTGCAGAACTCCCTGAAGCGGTTCTTGACTATTCTGTCCTCCAGCGAATGGAATGTGATCACCGACATTCTGCCGCCCTTTTTCAGCGCGGCGAATCCGTCCGTCAGCGCCGTTTCCAGCACGTCAAGCTCGTGGTTCACTTCTATCCGTATAGCCTGGAAGCTTTTCCGGCAGGGATTCTTCTCCCTGCGGTATGCCGCCGGCACGCTCGCCTTGATTATCTCCGCAAGCTGCCCGGTGGTTTCAATCGGGGCGGTCAGCCGGGCATTCACTATGCCTCTTGCTATCCGGTTCCCGAATTTCTCCTCGCCGTAGTCAAACAGTATCCTGGCGATCTCTTCCTCGCCGTATTCGTTCACAACGTCCCGGGCGGAAAGTCCCTCGCCGCTCATTCTCATATCCAGCGGCGCGTCATTGTGGAAGGAAAATCCGCGTTCCGCCGTATCAAGCTGGTGAGATGAAACACCCAGGTCCGCAATGATGCCGTCCAGAGCGTTTACCCCCAGCTCCGCCAGCACCGATTTTATCTCGCTGAAATTGCTCCGCACGAAAGTGACTGGATAGCCCTTTAACCGCTCCCCAGCGGCTTCAAGCGCCTCCCTGTCCTGGTCGAAGCATATCAGTCTGCCGCCGTCCAGGCGCTTTGCAAGTTCCAGGCTGTGGCCGCCACCCCCGGTGGTGAGGTCCGCGTAAACGCCCTTTGGGTCTGTGAACGCGCCGTCAACCGTTTCATGAAGCAGCACCGAAACATGTGAAAACTCCATCAGATACCGATCTCCTCGGCAAGCGCCGCGATATCCTCAGTGGATATGCTCTCTGTGTAAGCCCTGTACGCCGCCTTGTCCCATATCTCGGCGTGGTCGTCCATTCCGACGACGACTACCTCTGAGGTAAGCCCGGCATAGGCCCTCAGCGCCGGAGCAATGGCGATCCTGCCCTGCTTATCCGGCTCCGCCTCGCACGCTCCGCCGAAGAGGAAGCGCTCGATTGGGAGCCTTACCTTCTGCGGCTTGCCCTTCAGTGATTCCCTGAGGGCGTTCCAGCTGTGCTCTGTGTGTACTGTCAGGCAAGCTTCACCTATAGTCTTGGAAATATAGAAATGTTCGCCCAGCTCCTCGCGGAGCTTCGCCGGAAAGTTCATGCGCCCTTTTGAGTCTATGGTGTGCTCGAACTCGCCGTACATCTCTATTCCCCCTTTCCATGGCTGTAGTCCCCTGTGAAACCGCCAATTGCCGTCCTCCTCGGGCGGCTTTTTCCGTAGATGCTGTAATATATTTTCCCAGCTAAATGTAAATATGTGGGTCGGCAGAAGTTACGTTCGTGGTAATTTAATGTTTTTTACACCACTTTAGTGAAAACTTCACCACTTTCACCCACAATTAGTATACACCGTTTTCAACATTTTTGCAAGTGTAAGTTGAAGGAAACAGGCAAAAATAAAAAATGAATTTTTGTTCATATTTTTGTGCAGATTGCACAAAAAGGAGCCTCCAAACAGGAGACTCCGACGAGAATATTCGTTCAAAAATTCAACATATCACTATATATCGGCAGATAATTTCAACTTTTCAACAACATATTGTGCCCAATGTTGAAATTTTCCGAGAATCCGCAGGATTTCAACAATACCGGCTTTCAGTGGATTCTACACCCGTATCAGAACCACGGCAGATAAGCGCACGCCACTGCGAACACTAGCGACGGGAGCATATCCGCCACGCGGATCTTCTTCCCCCACACGAGGTTCACTCCCACGCAGAAGATGAGCACGGAGCCCACCAGCGACAGATTATTCAGCGCCGCCGGGGTCATTATCGGCTCCAGCAGCCTGGAAAGTGCCGTGACAGTCCCCTGGAACACCGCCACAGGGATTGCCGAGAAGATACACCCCTTGCCGCTCCCGGCTGTCATAACCACTATTATAACCAGGTCCAGCACCGCCTTGGCGAACAGCGTGGAGTGATCCCCGAGGATTCCGTCCTGGATAGATCCCACCACCGCCATCGCGCCTATGCACACGGTCAGGGAAGCTGTGACGAATCCGTCCACGAATCCGCCGTCGCCCTCGCTGTGGGTGACCTTCCGAAGCCATGTCCCGAAGCGCTCCATCGCACCCTCGATATTCAGCAGGGAGCCGACAAGTCCGCCCAGGATTATCGCCGCCGCATTTACTATCGTGCCAAGTCCCGGCATTGTATCGCTTCCTTTTGTTCTTTATATCTGTCAGGACAGGCGTCCCTTGAAGTCCTCATAGCCGAACTTCTTTATCAGCTGTACTTCGCCGTTTTCTTTCAGCAGATAGATAGACGGCAGCGGCATTCCGTTGAACGTATTGTTCTTGCACATGGAGTAAATCGCCATATCGCCGAATACCAGCCGCTCGCCGCCCGTCAGCCGCTCATCAAATGAGTAATCCCCGATGATATCCCCGGCAAGGCAGGTATTTCCGCCAAGTCGGTAGGTGTAGGGCTTCTCGCCGGGCTTCCCTGCGCCGGCTATCTCCGGGCGGTAGGGCATTTCCAGTACGTCCGGCATGTGGCAAGCCGCAGAAGCGTCCGTAATCGCGATGTCACAGCCGTTCGCAAAGGTGTCAAGAACCGTCGTGACGAGCCAGCCGGCGTTCAGTGCGACAGCTTCGCCAGGCTCAAGGTAAACTTCCAGTCCGTAGGTTTCGCGGATACGCTTCACGTTTTTTATCAACTTTTCAACATCATAACCCGGCTTGGTTATGTGATGTCCGCCGCCGAAATTCAGCCACTTTATCCTGTCGAACATGAATCCGAATTTCTCCTCCACATGTGGGAGAGTACGCTCCAGGGTATCCGCGCCCTGCTCGCACATCGTGTGGAAGTGCAGTCCGTCAATGCCCTCGTACAGCGCGGGATCCTTCCGGAATTCCTCCAGCGTGCAGCCGAGCCGGGAGCCGGTGAAGCAGGGGTTATAAATGTCCGTTTCGATCTCGCTGTACTCCGGATTCACGCGTATCCCTGCCTGTATGTAGTGCGGATTCGCACGCACCCTGTCCCGGAACTTCGCCCACTGCCGTGGTGAATTGAACACCATGTGGTCGCAGATCCGCAGGAGCTCGTTGAAATCCTGCTCCGGGTACGCCGGGGAAAAGACGTGATTCTCGCGCCCGAATGGCTTCGCCATTTCCTCGTAGCCAAGCTTCGCTTCGTAAATTCCGCTCGCGGTCACGCCGTCGAGGTACTGCGCTATCATCGGGTAAACCGCGAACGCCGAGAACGCTTTCTGCGCCAGCAGTATCTTGCACCCGGCTTCCTCGCGGACGTATTTCAGCAGTTCGAGATTCTTCCGCAGTGCTGCTTCGTCAATGACGTAGCAGGGAGTTTCTACTTTGTATTTCCAGTCCATTGTGTTCCTTTCTTGCACGCGTTGACAAAACTATCTTATCGATAAGCGGGAATCAGTCAATAAGAAGATTTGGTATATAAAATTATCCTTTAATCGTTCAAGGTATTATAGACTACCCTTACACCTTGAACAACATCATTTTCAGAATAAAACACCACGGTAAACATTTGACTATGCTCTATCAGGAACAGCTTTTGATTACTGTCTTGAATGCCGTAAATATACCTATATAAGCCCCTATTCTCGAAAACATTGATTTTTGACGGCTCTCCGTATTTCTTAAGCACGTCGTCTTTCGATGAAACATTTGGTGTTATGCCGCCAATTGAGCAGTCATCTGTTTCAAGAGCAATATCGTATATATAACCGTCTTCTTCCTTCCCTTCTTTAAAGTTACCGATTCCCGCAACAAACATTTCATTGCCGTTATAGTAAAAGTCAGCAAGTCCCGTGTCATCTACATAATGAGTTTCACGCTTTTCGTATGTCCAACCCGTTTCCAAATCTCCTATTCTCTTTGGCAATTCAAAGGTCTCACCTTTTATAACTAGACTTTGACGCACACGTTCTATATCAAACCCAGTTGCATCTTCACTATCAGAAACGATGTCAGAACTAATATTGTTATTTTCCATTGGTTCTTTTGCGCAGCCTATCAAATTGTTAAGAATTGCCGCCGTAATTATCAACGCAGTTGTTCTTTTGATTATTTTACCAACACAATTATCCATTGACATTTTTCCTCCACCAATTACAATCTATCATGTGTTTCCAGCATTTCCACACGCACTCCGAAAACAAATCGCAGGCGGGCAAACACCCGCCTGCCTGTGTTAAACGGTGATCAGTCAACCAGTACCGGGTCAAAGTCCTCTTCCCAGGGAAGTCCCCACTTGTTGAGGTTCTCCATGAAAGGATCGGGATCCATCTCCTCGACGTTGTAGACGCCGGGCTTCTTCCACTTGCCGGTCAGCACCATAGCCGCGCCGATCATCGCCGGAACGCCGGTGGTGTAGCTGATAGCCTGGGAGCCTACCTCCTTGTAGCACTCCTGGTGGTCGCAGATATTGTAGAGGTAGTAGTGCTTCTCCTTGCCGTCCTTCTTGCCGATGAAAATGCAGCCGATGTTGGTCTTGCCTACAGTTCTCGGGCCGAGGGAAGCAGGGTCGGGCAGTACAGCCTTCAGGAACTGAAGCGGAACTATCTCCCTGCCCTCGTACATGATAGGCTTGATGGAGGTCATTCCGACGTCCTCAAGGCACTTGAGGTGAGTAAGGTAGCTCTGACCGAACGTCATGAAGAAGCGGATACGCTTGATTCCCTTGATGTTCAGCGCCAGGGATTCCAGCTCCTCGTGGTGCAGCAGGTACATATCCTTTTCGCCGACGCCCTTGAAGTTGTATACGCGCTTGATTTCCATGGGCTTGGTTTCTACCCACTTGCCGTCCTCAATGTAGCTTCCGTTTGCGGATACCTCGCGGATATTTATTTCCGGGTTGAAGTTGGTAGCGAACGGATAACCATGGTCGCCGCCGTTGCAGTCCAGGATATCAATGTAGTTTATCTCGTCGAACTGGTGCTTCATGGCGTAAGCGGAGAATACACCGGTAACTCCCGGGTCGAAGCCGCAGCCGAGAATCGCGGTAAGTCCTACCTTCTCGAAGCGCTCGCGGTAAGCCCACTGCCAGCTGTACTCGAACTTCGCGGTGTCCTCCGGCTCGTAGTTTGCGGTATCGAGGTAATTCACGCCAGCCGCAAGGCACGCGTCCATGATATGAAGATCCTGATAAGGAAGCGCAACGTTGATGACGATCTCCGGATTATAGCTCTTGATGAGCGCGGTCAGCTCCTCAACATTGTCAGCGTCAACCTGCGCCGTGGAAATAACTGTCTTGGTGGTGGGCTGGAGCTTCTCCTTGAATGCGTCGCACTTAGCCTTGGTGCGGCTCGCTATCATTATCTCCGTGAAAACATCGCTGTTCTGGCAGCACTTGTTTATTACTACTCCGGCAACTCCGCCGGCGCCGATTATCATTGCTCTGCTCATTGTAATTTCCTCCTGTATTCAGTTTCAGTTCTTATGATGTTCCGGAACGACCGCGTAAAATACCAGGTCGCCGTTGCTGTCGTTGATAAGGCTGTGGGAATGTCCCTCCGGGCAGTAGGTGCACTTACCTGCGGAAAGCTCCTCGTAAACGCCGTCGCACAGCATTTTTCCGGTGCCCTCCAGGATAAACACTATCTCGTTGTTTCCCTCGTGGGTATGCAGTCCGATGGAAGCACCCGGCTCCAGTCTGCCGCGCATTATCTTGTTGGAATCGTCTGTGAACATCTTCGCGTGGAACGACTTCTCGCCGCCCTTGAAATGCTCCAGTTCCTTTTCCTCCATGGTATTGAAATCTATCAGCATGACATCACCTCATTTTTCCGCCGGTTTTGTTTCACGCAGGACGTCCCGTACATTATTCGGCAGCGCGAAGCAGCCGCTGTGGACGTACTGGTTGTAGTACTTGGTTTTCAGCCCCTGCGCGAGCCACCAGTCCGCATGCTGATCCTGCACCGGGTGGAAGCGCTTGCTCGCGAATCCGAACAGCCAGTGCCCGGAGGGGTAGGTCGGGATATGCGCCTGGTATACCAGCGATATCGGGAAGAAGCTCTTGATACGGCTGTGCGCGCGCTTCATTATCTCGGCGTACTCGTCGTAGAATGTGCTTTCATGCTGGTTCACAAGGATTCCGTTCTCGTTCAGCGCCTTGTAGCAGTTGCCGTAGAACTCCTTGGTGAACAGCCCCTCGCCGGGACCAAACGGATCGGTGGAATCCACGATTATCAGGTCGTACTCGTTATCCTTCCCCCGGACGAATTTCAGTCCGTCCTCGTAATATATGTGCACGCGCGGATCGTCCAGCCTGCACGCGGTCTGCGGCAGATATTCCTTGCAGACCTCAACGACGCGCTGGTCTATCTCCACCATGTCGATGTGCTCAACGGACTTGAACCGCGTCAGCTCGCGGATAGTTCCGCCGTCCCCGGCGCCTATCACCAGCACGCGCTTTATATCGGGATTTGTCGCCATCGGGACGTGGGTTATCATCTCGTGATAGATGTACTCGTCCTTTTCTGTCAGCATGACGAATCCGTCCAGCACCAGGATCCTGCCCAGCTCCACGCTGTCGAGAATGTCTATCTGCTGGTACCTGCTTTTCTCACTGTACAGATGCTGTTTTACTTTAATGGAGAACCGTATGTTGTCCGTATGGTTCTCTGTAAACCAAAGCTCCATTGTTTTTTCCTCCAGTTCAGCCAAAATGCATGATTTGAAGTATATGTCCGCCTTTCACCCTGACATTATAGCTTTTTCCCTCTCTGAGCTTTTCAAAGAGTTCCTCACTCACATATTTCGTATGAACGAACCGTCTGCCCTCATAATAGAAATCGACCGTATGGCAGTCGTATTCACAAAAACCATTAGTGTGCCTAAAACTTAGGAAAACCCTCTCGGTGTGACGTGTGACCCGCTTTTTTACTATGCAGACCTTTCGCACACGTCCCTTGTATATTCTGCCGTAAAATATCCGCCAGAATATCAAAAGCGCTAGTATAACTATAAAGCATATGCCAAACAGTGTTCCATCTCCGAGGGTTATTGTGAAAGGTGAGTTGTGCATTTATTTCACCACCTGCAAGTACTCCACGTTCATATCCCGGCAGCCGGTAAGGGAGCAGCCCTTTTCCTTTGCGAACGCGATGTAATCCAGAATATCCTGCGTGATACGCTCGCCCGGCGCCAGAATCGGGATTCCCGGCGGATAGCACATGACGAATTCGCTGCACACCCTGCCGGCGGTCTTCTCAATCGGGATAGTTTCCTGCTCGGCGTAGAACGCCGCCTGCGGAGTCATCTCAAGTATCGGGTCGATGTATTCGTGGTCGTAAAGTCCAGCCGGGGACTTCCCGTGGAACTTCTTGATAAGGTTCAGCGCGCCGAGGAGCCGCTCTATTTCAAGCGCGCGGTCGCCGCCGGTGATTATCGCCAGGATATTGCCGATGTCGCCGAACTCAATCTGTATGTCGTACTCGTCGCGCAGCAGGTCGTAGACCTCGATTCCTGCAAGTCCCATCGCCCGGGTGTGGACGGAAAGCTTCGTCTTGTCGAAGGCGTAGAACGCTCCGCCGTCGCAAAGCTCCTCGCCGAACGCGTAGTAGCCGCCGATGGAGTTTATCTCCTTCCGCGCGTAGTCCGCAAACTCGATGGTTTTCGCGTAGAACTCCCTGCCGTGGAGAGCGAGGTTCTGCCGCGCCAGATCAAGGGAAACCATCAGCAGGTAGCTTGCGCTGGTGGTCTGGGTCAGGTTGATTATCTGCCGGACGTAGTTGGGGTCTATCCCCTTTCCGAGCAGCAGGAGTGCGCTCTGGGTAAGGCTTCCGCCGGTCTTGTGGACGGACACCGCCGCCATATCCGCTCCGCAGCTCATTCCGGACGGAGGGAGCCCCTCGCCGAAATAGAAGTGCGTTCCGTGTGCCTCGTCGCACAGCACCTTTAATCCGTGGCGGTGGGCGATCTCGACAATGCTCTTCAGGTCGGAGCATATGCCGTAGTAGGTCGGATTGTTGACCAGCACCGCCTTGGCGTCGGGATTGGCGACTATCGCCGCCTCCACCTCCGCCGGAGTCATTCCCAGGGGGATACCCAGGTCGTTGTTTACGCCCGGATTGACGTAGACCGGGACCGCGCCGCAAACTACCAATGCGTTTATCGCGCTTCTGTGCACGTTCCTGGGGAGGATTATCTTGTCCCCTGCCTTGCAGACGGACATCACCATCGCCTGCACCGCGCCGGTCGCGCCATTCACAATAAATATCGTGTTCTCCGCGCCGAAAGCGTCCGCCGCGTATTCCTGCGCTTCCTTGATTACGGAAACCGGGTGGCAGAGGTTGTCGAGGGGTTTCATGGAGTTCACGTCATTCTTCATGCAGACCTCGCCGAGGAAATCCCTCAGCACCTTGTTGCCGCGTCCGCCCTTGTGCCCGGGAACGTCAAACTTTACAACGCGGTCCTGCTGATATTCCTTCATCGCCTCGTACAGGGGGGCACGGGTATGATCAAGCCGCATTATGCTCACCTCTTCAATAGATGTTCATTCCGCTGAAGATCTCGATCATTTCCCGGCGGAGGTTGTTGGTGATCTCAAGCCGCTGCTGGGGGTGTATCTCGTACACGTCGGAGTTGAACAGATAATTCTGAAGCTCGATCTCCTTGATCAGCATTTTTGTGTGGAATATATTCGACTGGTACACATTGACGTCAATGGCGTCGTACTTCGTCAGAGTGTCCGGATTTATGTAATCCTGGATAGAAGTTATCTTATGATCCATGAAATATTTCTTTCCGGTGACGTCCCTCGTGAAGCCCCGGACGCGGTAATCTATCGTGATGATATCCGAGTCGAAGCTGCCGATAAGGTAGTCAAGCGTGTTCAGCGGAGATATCTCGCCGCATGTTGCGACGTCGATGTCAACGCGGAACGTGGAAATAGCCTTGTCCGGGTGATACTCCGGGAAGGTGTGCACCGTGATATGACTTTTGTCAAGATGTGCGTGAACGGTATCCGGCTGGATACTGTTCCTGTTAAAGAAGCCGGCGCCCTTGTTGCAGGAGCCGTCAACATGTTCGGGGTCAATATGTCCCTCCGCAAAGAGAATATTGACAGAGGCCCCCTGCGGATCATAATCCTGCTTTGAGATATTCAGGATAGTCGCACCGATCTTCTCGGTGACGTCACAGAGGATCTTTGTGAGCCTTTCGGAATTGTACTGCTCGTCGATATAGGCGATGTAATCCCGCTGCTCCCTCTCACTTTTTGCATAGCACACATCATAAATGTTGAAGCTAAGTGTTTTTGTGAGGTTGTTAAAGCCATATAAAGCCAGCCTGGAGCTGCCGCCGCCAGGAACTGCTTCTGCCTTTTTCTCCAACCCTAACATCACGACCTTTCGGTATAATAAGTTCCTGCATGTTCACTTCAAGGGTGACATCTATGCAGTCAAAGTTAGTATAACATAAAAAGCCGTGATTTGCAACATTTTTTTCGATATTTTTTTGTTAAACTCTATTAAATGCAAGTAAAGTTAGCCCCATTGACAAAATTGCCGTAATGTGGTAAAATAAAGTTAAAACAAGCGATTTTGAAAGGAGGCGCGCATGGCGATTTTCCATCAGAGCAGCGGACGCTTCAGTTACACAAGAACCGGAGAATTCCGGGTGCGCTGTAAAGCGGAGACTTCGCTGACGATTTTCTTTATTTTACTTATTCCAGCCGGAATAATCCTGGTGGCATTTCTGACGAATGATTATTTGAAAGAAGTACCGCAGCTTGGCGAACTTCTGAGTTATGTGTACAGCTTCTGGGGAATGCTGTGCCTGTTCATCATAAGCGCTATCCGTGCCGGAGTGACCTGCAAATACTACGCCGACCAGAACGAATTCAAGATCACCGACAACCACAAACACGCCGAATATCTATTCTATTCCGATATCGTGAACGTGGATTACGACCCGATAAAGCTGTTCAGCTGCGTGCCCCGGGGATTTCGCGTGACCATCACCACGGAATACCGCACGATCGTGTACGACTATCTCTTTTACGGGAACTTCGGCTCCTCCTCGCCGGAGGACACGCCGTTCCATCTTCTGGAAACTCGCGCCCAGGCGGTACAGAAACCACTCACCCTGGACGAACATATAGCAGAACTGAGAGATGACAGGGAGGGATTACTATGACAGGACGCCAGGCATTCGAGGAGCGCTTCGGATTCCGCGCCAGGGGCGAATTCCGGGTATGCGGCATATTTGAGATACCTCTCACCGTTATGGCTCTGCTGCTGATGGCAGGCGGAAGCGTGGCGCTGATCGTCGTTATGGCAAATCCGGAAACGGCTTTCGGAGGGACTTTCGGAGCGCTGCCGTTCGCAATAGTTATCTGGGTAATGCTGTGCTGGTGGCTCGTCCGGATAGCCCACAGCGGAGTCACCTGCCACTACGAGGGTGATGACAATGAATTCCGCATAACCGACAACCATAAACACACCGAAATATTCTACTACCCGGACGTCACCGGAATAGAATACAAGCCGCTCAGATACCTGAACAAACGCCAGCGCGGATATACCGTGACGATAAAAACGAAATACCGGGCGGTTAAATACCAGTACATCGCCAACGGAAGACAGCGCGTAAATTCTCCTGCGGACACGCCGTTCTTTCTGCTGGAACAGCACTGCGGTCTTACCCGGGATATCACGTCCGAGAACAACGAGGGAAGAACTTAATAACACATAACGGGCTGCCTGTTGCAGCCCGTTATGATATTTCCGGATATAGTTCTACACATTTGTCATTCCGCTGTATGTCGTAAGGATATCGTCCGCTATCTCGCGCTGAGTGCGCCGGGTATCCATCGCAAGCTTCTGTATGTGGCGGTGTGCCTGGCTCTCCGTGAGGTTCAGATACTGTATCAGGCAGCACTTCGCCCGGTCGATGGTCTTGGTATCCTCCAGCTGCCTGGTGAGCTTGGATTTCTCCTGCTCCAGCCGCTGAAGATTCTCCCGGGTCATCTCCGCCATTCTGACGGTCTGGAGAAGCGCCTGCTTCGTGAAAGGTCTGGGCAGTACATACGCGCCGGTGAACTTGATACGGCTCTGTACCTCGTCCGCTATCTCCGTCTTTGCGATGACGATTATCACGGCGTCCGTCCGTCCGCGGATCTCCGCCACCCAGTTCAGTCCGAAATCCGTGCGCAGCGGCGTGGATACAATGACCATGTCGTACCCCGAAAGATCAGCCGCAGAAGCCGACTCGTCGTCAAAGCAGCTGGTGATCTCCGCGCCGGTATCCTCCAGCGCTGCGGCAATGCTGCCGCAGATCATCTCGGTCTTGGCGTTGATGAATATTCTGTTCATGCGTGTGGCCTCCCTTGCGGCGGTAATTACCCCGAATGATCACAGATTGTTGACGTAAAGCTGCTTGTACGGGCTTGCGGAGTTCGGAGTCAGCTTGAAGAAGTTGGAACTGAGCAGCGTATCCACGTCATTGCCGAAATGCTTTACGAAGCGCTCCACATAATGTCTGATGGATTCCTTCTCCTCGGCAGTGGCTACCGTGCAGCACACCTGGACGGGAAGCCCCTTGGGCATTACGTCGCTGCGGATAAACATCTCGCCGCCGTGCATTCCGGTGCCGCAGAAGTGCCCCACCGGGCAGCCCTCAACGCCTATTCCGAGCACGACGATGATTCCGCCTGCCTGGTACTCTCCCAGAAAGTCGCCGACCTTTCCGCCGATAACTATAGTCGGGAACATGTCCTGATAGCTCTTCATGTGGATCCCCACGCGGTAGCCTGCATTACCCTGCACATATATCTCTCCGGAACGCATTGCGTATCCGGTGGTGTCGCCGCTGTTGCCGTGAATTATGATAGCGCCGTCGTTCATGGTGTCGCCGGTGGCGTCCTGGGCGTTGCCGTGAACGCTGATTTTCGCGCCGTTGAGGTACGCGCCCAGCGCATTGCCGGGAGTTCCCTTGATGAGGATCTCCTTGCCGGAAAGACCTGCGCCGATGTATCTCTGTCCCAGCACGTTCTCCAGCGTGAATTTCTGCTCGTCAGAGTCCCTGATCATTTTATTCAGCTCTGCATACGGCATATTCTTTGCGTCAATGATCATCTCTTTATTCCTCCCAGCTTCTCTTCCCTGCGCGCCTTGCTGAACATCATCATCTGCGGTCTGTCCTTCAGCATATCCATATCGACATCGGAAAGGTCTATGCGCTCCTTTATCATGGAGGTGTAGATTCCTGCGCGCTTTACATCGCCCATGAGAATGAATCCCTTGAGCAGACCGTCCTTGAATACCAGCTTCTTATAATTATTGCCGTTTTCCTCGACATATTCCTCTCCGTCGTAGCTTCCGGCGGTAATGATGTGGAGTCCGAAGAAACCGATGGCATTCATCGGAATGGCATTCTCGTACTTGGTTTCAGCGCCCGCCATGTTTCTTCCGGCAACCTCGCCCTGCATATACGCATTCGGCAGCAGCGCCAGTATCCTGTCGGTATCGCTGGAGGAATCATGGCTGACGGTGCAGTCGCCGGCAGCGTAAACGTCGTCCAGCGTAGTCTTCTGGGTGAGGTCGCAGATGATTCCGCGCTCTACCTTTCCGCCGGCTTCGGATACAAGTTCGGTGTTCGGGCGGACTCCGACGGCGATGATCACCATGTCGAAATCAACGGTCGCGCCGTTCTTGAGCTTCGCGGAATGCTCGCTGAACTCGTCAACGGAGGTCCCCAGAATGAACTTGGTGCCCTTGCTCTCAATATGTTTCTTCATGATGGAGCCTGCGCGGATATCCAGTATCGATGGCAGGATACGGTCAGCCATATCAACTACGGTGATATCAGCCTTGTACTCGTTGAGCGCTTCTGCTGCCTTCAGTCCGATAAGTCCGGCGCCGATGATGAGGACCTTCATTCTGGGCTTTACTTCCGCCCTGATAGCCTTCACGCTGTCGTAGTTCATGAATGTGTGGCAGGAAGCGATCTTGTCCATTCCGTTCATCGGAGGAACGAACGGCTTGGAGCCGGTAGCCACCATCAGCTTGTCATAGGGCACCGTATTCCCGTCGGAAAGGACCACGTTCTTTGCCGCTGTATCTATCTTTGTGACCCGGGTGCCGAACAGCGTTTCAACGCCGTTCTTCTCGTAGAAATCCGGGCTGCGGTAGTAGATGTTCTTGTCCGTTACCTTGCCCATCAGCCAGTAGGAGATGAGCGGTCTGGAATATGTGTGGTACTTCTCATCGGAGATCACGGTGATCTTTCCGGTCTTGTCGATCTGACGGATACCCTCGATCGTTCCGACTGCCGCAGCAGAGTTACCGATAATTACATAGTTCATATCCGTCACCTCACCTTTCCTCGAATACTATCGCATTGTTCGGGCAAGCCTTTACGCACGCCGGCTCGCCGTGGCTGTTGCGTGTGCAGAGGTCGCACTTGCGTATCTTGTGCCCTGCCTCGTCAATCACGATGGCGCCGTAGGGACATGAGAGAACGCAGGTATAGCAGCCGACGCACTTCTCCTCGTCGCAGACGATAACGCCGTCCTGCACGGAGAGCGCTCCGGCAATACAGCCCTTTACGCAGGGGTGCGCGTCGCAGTGACGGCACTGTACCGCGAAGTTGATCTTGTCGCCCTCTTCTATCTGTATTCTCGCAACGGGCTTCTTTCCGCCGGCGAAAGCCTTTACCATATCAGGAGCGCCGCTGTTCGCTGCCGCACAGGTGAATTCACACAGATGGCAGCCCAGACACCAGTCCTCGTTCACATAAACCTTTTTCATTGTTATGACCATTCCTTTCGAGCAGTGTCAGTCGTTATTCACCTGCGTGCATTATGCCGAGGATATCGAGTTCCTTCTGATTCAGACCGATTCCGCGGAGCATGAGCCTGTTGCCGCGGAGGGACTCCAGGGAGTTGATACCCATGCCGCCCATCATTTCCTTTATCTCGTGATCCCATGCGTGAACAAGGTTCACAAGGCGCTTGTACGCAATATCCGGATTAAGGCGCTTTACAAGGTCGGCACGCTGCGTTGCAATACCCCAGTTGCACTTACCGGTGTTGCAGCTTCTGCACAGGTGGCAGCCCATGGAGAGCAGAGCCGCAGTAGCTATGTAGACTGCGTCCGCGCCGAGCGCGACTGCCTTTACGACGTCCGCACTGCTTCTGATGGAACCGCCCACAACGATGGAGATGTTATTTCTGATACCCTCGTCGCGGAGCCGCTGGTCAACGCTCGCGAGAGCCAGCTCTATCGGAATGCCTACGTTATCGCGGATCCTTGTCGGAGCCGCGCCGGTACCTCCTCTGTAGCCGTCGATGGCGATTATGTCCGCACCGCTTCTCGCAATACCGGAAGCGATCGCCGCAACATTGTGTACCGCCGCGATCTTAACGATAACGGGCTTCTTCCAGTCGGTGGCTTCCTTGAGGGAGAGAACCAGCTGACGGAGATCCTCGATGGAGTAGATATCGTGGTGCGGAGCCGGAGAAATCGCGTCAGTCCCCTTCGGGATCATACGAGTCCTGGAAATCTCCTCGTTGATCTTCATTCCCGGGAGGTGTCCGCCGATACCGGGCTTAGCACCCTGACCCATCTTGATCTCGATAGCGGCGCCGGTGTCGAGGTATTCCTTGAATACGCCGAAACGTCCGGAAGCCACCTGGCAGATGGTATTGGGACCGTACTTGTAGAAATCCTTGTGCAGACCGCCCTCACCTGTGTTGTAATATGTACCGAGCTCCTGTGCGGCTCTCGCCAGGGATTCATGCGCGTTCTTGGAGATGGAGCCGAAGGACATCGCGGAGAACATGATCGGCACGTCAAGCTCCAGGTAAGGATTATGCTTGAACTCAGCCTTGCCGTTCTCGTTGTAGTGTATCTCCTGGTCCTTCTTTCCGAGGAACGTCTTGGTTTCCATCGGCTCACGCAGCGGGTCGATAGGCGGATTAGTTACCTGGGAAGCGTTCAGCAGGATCTTGTCCCAGTAAACCGGGTACTCTCTCGGATTGCCCATCGCGGAGAGAAGCACTCCGCCAGAGCCTGCCTGCTTGTAGACTTCGTCCATTACCTGCTGGCTCCAGTTTCCGTTCTCGCGGAATTCGTTCTCGTTCTTCTTTATTTTCAGTGCTCTTGTCGGGCAGAGGGTTACGCAGCGCTGGCAGTCAACGCAGCTGGTTTCGTCAGCGACCATCTTGTCCAGGTCGGGATCGTAATGGTGCACCTCGTTGGCACACTGTCTTTCACAGACGCGGCACTTTATGCAGCGGTCGTAATTGCGCACCACCTCAAACAGGGGGTTCATATAATTTATAGCCACTTGTGACCTTCCTTTCAAAACTGCTCTATCACTTATTTATCGAGGGTTACGATGATCGGTTCACCGCCGCGGGGGCTCCAGATACGGTCAACGTCCGGGGACATCGTTCTGATTGAGCACTCCTCGCTGGAGATGTATACCGTGTCGCCCTTTTCAGCGGCAACCATCGAGCGGAGCTTCAGACGGTCGTTGAGCGCCATGAGTCCGTTGTTGAAACCTAGGATTATCGAGAAAGGACCGGTGATGAGCAGGCTGGAATATACGTTTCTGAAATGGCGGATCTTTGCGGTTTCCTCCGGGCTGAACCTGCCGGAGTCTATCTCGCTCCAGAAAGGAGCCGCAATCACCTTTGCGACGTCATCCAGGGGCATTCCCAGGCGGCGGTGGAGGTAGTCGATGATGTAGGTGATTACCTCGGTATCCGTCAGCAGGTTGCACTTGTAGCCGAACATCTCGATGAAGCGCCTGTTTGCGTCATAAGAGGAGATCTCGCCGTTATGTACGATCGTGTAATCCAGCAGGGCGAAGGGATGCGCGCCGCCCCACCAGCCGGGGGTGTTCGTCGGGTAGCGTCCGTGGACTGTCCACGCCCAGCCGTCGTATTCGTCAAGTCTGTAGAACTCGCCGACGTCCTCGGGGTAACCTACCGCCTTGAATACGCCCATGTTCTTGCCACTGGAGAAAACATATGCGCCGTCGATCTTGTCGTTGATCTTAATGACGCAGCGCGCAACGTAGGTGCGCTCGTCCAGTTGACTTTCTTCAAGCTTTGTGGGAAGAGGGTTCACGAAGTAGCGCCAGATAAGCGGCTCGTCAGTGATGTTCGGGTGCTTTCTGGTGGGGATACGAGAGAGGTTGATGACATCGAAGTGTCTGTCGATGAAAGCCTCGGTCTTGATCCTTGCTTCGTTGGAGTCGTAGAAAACGTGGAACGCATACTGATCCTTGTACTCCGGATAGATGCCGTAGCCTGCGTAGCCGCCGCCCAGACCGTTGGAACGGTCATGCATACAGGCGATGGAATTCACGATCACGCTGCCGTTAGTCCTCCTGCCGCTTCTGTTGATGAAGCCCGAGATGGCGCAGCCTGCAGGGATCCTGGTTTCTCCCTCTTTCTTTAACATAAGCTCACTCCTTAAAATTGACTCAGAAAAACAAGTTCCGGCAGGAAAACCGCCGGAATCTGCGTCATTCGGCGCAGCGCTGAGCCGGTTTGTCTTTCAGTATTATGCGGATCCGGCGGAGGTCCGGTGAAATTTCTCGCTCTGCGAAGTTGCAGGAGGAAACTTCGTCGTCCGAACCTTCCCGAACGCTTGTGCCCGGGCACTAACGTTTTTATCCGTGTTTAATTTACGTCCCTATTATAGCACTATTACCCCCGGTTGTCAAGAGGTTTTTGCAAGTTTTTGATGAACAATCTTTCATTTTTATGTATATTTGATTACATATTTTACTTTATATCCCGGTTAGCCATAGCTAATAAAGTGCTTTTATAGACTATCCCGGCGGTATTTTCGGGCAAGAATGTAGTTTTTGCAAGAAGTAAGGCTTTCATGTTGCAATATTTTTGTAGAAACAGCCGAAATGCAAAAAATCCCGAAAAAACTGCACAAATTTCAAATAGCACTTGAAAAAAGCGCGGAAATAGAGTATAATAGTATAGTATTATTTTATTAATAAGAAAGGAACACCTAATTATGGCAGTCGAATTAAAGACTATACAGCACCTCTGCGAGCTGTCAAAGCTGAATTATGACGAAGCCGGACTTGAAAAAGTCATGGGCGAGATGGGCGACATCATCGACCTGATGGATACTATCAAGAGCTTCGACCTCACTTATGACGATACAAAGGACAACAACAGCATTTCCCTGAGCGAAGTGCGCGAGGACGTCGCTCAGCCGTCCTTCCCGACGGAGAAGCTGCTCGCAAATGCAGAGAACACCGACAACTGCTACGTTGTGCCCAAGGTCGTTGAATAATCAGGAGGTAATATATGGATATAACCCGCGCAAAGATCCGTGACCTGCGAAAGGCACTGGACAGTAAGGAGATCAGCGCCGCAGAACTTTGCGGCGAATACTTCAAGAAGATAGAAGCCGGCGACGGCAAGGTACAGTCCTACATCACCGTGACCAGGGACAAGGCTATGGAGATGGCGGCAAACGCCCAGAAGCGTATTGACGCCGGCGAATCCGCCCCCCTCACCGGAATCCCCCTCGCGATAAAGGACAACATCTGCACCGATGGCATCAAGACCACCTGTGCAAGCAGAATGCTGGAGAATTTCATTCCCCCGTACAATGCCACAGTAATTGAGAAGCTGAACGCCGAGGGCTATGTTCTGCTCGGCAAGACCAGCATGGACGAATTCGCGATGGGCGGCTCCACACAGACATCCGCGTTCGCCAAGACCAAGAACCCCTACGACCTCGAGAGAGTTCCCGGCGGTTCCTCCGGCGGAAGCGCGGCGGCGGTTTCCGCTTCCTTCGCTCCGGCGGCTCTCGGAAGCGACACCGGCGGCTCCATCAGACAGCCTGCTTCCTTCTGCGGCGTGACCGGAATCAAGCCGACCTACGGCAGAGTGTCCCGTTATGGTCTGGTGGCTTTCGCAAGCTCCCTCGACCAGATAGGCCCGATAGCTTCCGACGCCCGGGACTGCGCCATCATGCTCAACGCCATCTGCGCGCACGACCCCCACGACGCCACCAGCTCCAGACAGCCCGTTCCGGATTTTACCGAAAAGCTTGGTCAGTCCGTCAGCGGAATGAAGATCGCGATGCCCAAGGAGTTCTACTCCGACGACATTGACGATGATGTAAAGGCTTCCGTAATGGCTGCCGCAAAGACTCTGGAATCCCAGGGCGCGAAGCTCGTTGAGTGCTCCATTCCCGGACTGAAGTACGCTATCCCTGCGTACTACCTCATCGCCTGCGCGGAGGCGGCTTCCAACCTGTCCAGGTTCGACGGGATCAAGTACGGATTCCGCGGAGAGGGACGCACCTTCGAGGAACTTATCCGCGACAGCCGCAGCAAGGGCTTCGGCGAGGAAGTCAAGCGCCGTATCCTGCTGGGTAACTACGCACTTTCCTCCGGATACTACGACGCTTACTACAAGAAGGCGCTCGCCCTCAAGCAGGAGATCATCAAGGAATACAACGACGTGTTCGATATCGCGGACGTGATCCTGACCCCGACTGCACCCACACCCGCGTATAAAATCGGTGCGCAGGACAACGACCCGGTCAAGATGTACCTCGCGGATATCTGCACGGTCACAGTAAATATCGCGTCCCTGCCGGGAATCTCCACCACCTGCGGCTACACTGCGGACGGACTCCCGATAGGTATGTCCGTTATCGGCAGACGCTTTGACGAGCAGACTATTTTACAGTGCGCCGACGCATTCGAACAGACATTCGCGCCGTCCGCACCGAAGCTTTAAGGAGGTAATGGCATGAGCTCATATATTCCTACGATAGGACTTGAAACACACGCGGAGCTTTCCACCAACTCCAAGGTATTCTGCACCTGCTCCGCGGAATTCGGCGGCACGCCGAACTCCAGATGCTGCCCCGTGTGCAGCGGACTTCCCGGAACACTCCCCGTGCTGAACAGGAAGGCTGTTGAGTACATCATCAAGGCAGGATATGTCATGAACTGCGACATATCACGCTTTACCAAATGGGACAGAAAGAACTACTTCTACCCCGACCTGCCGAAAGCATATCAGATTTCCCAGATGCCGCGCCCGGTGTGCCTTTCCGGTAACGTAAAGATAAACGTCGGCGGCAAGGAGAAGGATATCCGCATCAACCGTATTCACCTTGAGGAGGACGCCGGCAAGCTGGTTCACGACGAAGTGAATCGTATCTCCCTCGCGGACTACAACCGCTGCGGCGTTCCGCTTATCGAGATAGTTACCGAGCCGGATTTCCACAGCGCTGAGGAAGTTGTGGCATACCTCGAAAAGATAATGCTGCTCCTTCAGTACGCCGGAATCTGCGACTGCAAGATGGAGCAGGGCTCTATCCGCTGCGACGTCAACATCTCCATCGCACCGAAGGGCAGCAACGAACTCGGCACCAGAACCGAGCTGAAGAACCTGAACTCCCTCAAGGCGATCGCAAAGGCTATTGAAGTCGAGATCGAGCGCCAGGAGGAACTCCTGGACAACGGCGAAAAGGTAATTCAGCAGACGCGCCGCTTCAACGAAGCTCTCGGCGAAACCACCGCGATGAGAAGCAAGGAGGACGCCCACGATTACCGCTACTTCCCCGACCCGGATATCCCTCCGATAATCTTCACCGAGGAGGAGCTCGAGGAGATCCGCAACTCCATTCCGGAGCTGCCGGAGCAGAGAGTTGCGCGCTATGTCGAGCAGTACGGCATCAAGAAGCCGGACGCTGACCTCATCGTTTCCGACAAGAAGATATGCGACTTCTTCGACGTTGCTATCCAGGAATACGACAATCCCAAGGCGGTCGCAAACTACATCACCGGCGAGCTTCTCCGCAGAAAGAACCTCGGCGAGGTGGACATGGACGACCTGAAATTCACCGGCAGGGAGTTCGCACAGCTTGTTGAACTGCTCCAGACCGACAAGGTTTCGCAGTCCAACGCCAAGGCGATACTCGGCGAGATGATCGAGAACGGCGGTACTCCGAAGTCCATCGCGGACGCAAAGGATCTCTGGATCAAGGAGGACAGCGACTTGCTGGCAAAGACCGTTGACGAGATCATCGCGAACAATCCGAAGGCTGCCGAGCAGTACCGCAGCGGCGACCAGAAGGTATTCGGATTCTTCATGGGACAGGCTAACAAGGCTCTCAAGGGTCAGGCTTCCCCGAAGGCTATCCAGGAATACATCAAGAAGAAACTTTCAGAATAATAATCAGGGCGGATTTAAAAATCCGCCCTTGAGACCGTCGAAAAAGTCACTAAAGTGACTTTTCCGCCGAACATCCGCCCTGCGCGCACGGTTTGTCGGCTATGCCGACAAACCGCACACTTGTGCGGATAGAAGTATTTTTTGACCCGGCAAAGCTGGGTCAAAAAAATGATTTCAAATGCCCGCTTCGCGGGCAAAATTTACTTTTTCGACAGACTGCAGGGCGGATTTAAAAATCCGCCCTTTTAGAATGTATAAAAGCAGGCGCCGATTTAAGCGCCTGCTTATTTATTATTCAACCGGAATTTCGATAGGTGTTTCAACTGACGTATCGGTATCCGGTGCCGTCCCGTCAACAGTCCGCTCGTCCGGCTCTATCTCCACCGGCTGCGTTTCCGTAGGCTCGGTGGTGGTTTTGGTCGTCTTTGTGGTCTTCGCAGGCTTGGTGGTTTTCGCCGGCTTTGTCGTCTTGGCAGGCTTGGAAGTCTGCGGCTTGGAGGTTTCCTCCGGCTCTTCCGCCGTTGTTGCGGAGCTGGTAGCTTCTGGCTCAGCCTCGTAAGTCGGCATGGGCTTCGCTCCGTCCGTGGGCTTGGTACCGTCCCACAATCCTGCCTCCATCAGGGCGCGGTGCATTTCCCACAGCGCTATGTAGTAGCAGTACGGACCCAGGTGCACTCCGTCTCCTGAATGCAGGCAGGTGCGCAGCTTACCCTCGTCATTCTTGAGATACTGCCCGAAATCCACAAAGTGGACTCTCTCCGGGAACTCCTTCTCGATGAACCTGCGCATGTAGTCGTTGAAGCTGTCGATAACGCTGTTGGCGCAGAATTTACTGCACACCGGGGTTATCGCTGCCACGAATACGTCCGCGTCGCTGCCGTCCAGCGTCGCCTGAATGACCTTGCGGTAGTTCTCGCAGTAGGTATCCTCATACACCATGTTGACGTCGTTCATGCCCATGGAAAGCAGAACGTACCGCGGCTTTGAGGTACTCAGCACCTGATCGTAGGTCTGGTCCTCCTTCCCACGGAACTTGAACGTGTAATCAAAGAAGCTGCGCGAGCCGAGGTTTCCCTTCGCGGCAACGTGCTCCCGGGGGACTATGCCGTATTCCGCAAATCCGCTGCATATGCTGTCCCCTACAAACAGGGAGTAATCCACGAAGCTAAGCTCTTCCTCGCTGAGGTCGAACTGCTCGTGCACCTCGCTGTAGAAGATGTCGAAATCACTGTCGGCGTCCGGCGTGGTGGTCACCTCCGCCGTAGGCACCTGCACGCTTGAGGTAGTGGCTTCCCCGGAAGTGCTGTCCGGCTTCTCCGCCTGCGGCACCTGGGATTCAACATCGCCGGTGGCAGTGGTGACGGAAGTACTTCCTGCGCTGACGAGATCCTCCATGCTTGCGCTGACCTCCGGTCTGCTCTCAGTGGAGGAGCAGCCGCTCAGCATAACACATGCGACGAGTGCAGCGCTGTATATTCTGTATTTCATTATATATATCAAATCCTTCTGGACGGAATATCATTGTATGGGCTGCCAGGCGCGCCAAAAAACGGCACATTGGAAAATTTTTCGCAGCCATTAAACAAACAGACGCCCGATATTACAAACACGGGCGTCCGTATATTTCGATAGAAAATTACTTCTTGCCGTGCTTCTTTGCCGCGGGCTTAGCCTTGGGGGCAGGAGCAGTAGTCTTGACCTCGGGCTTCTTCTCGGCAGCAGGAGCAGCCTTGACTTCGGGCTTTACCTCAACCTTCTTCTCAGCGGCAGGAGCAGCCTTGACCTCGGTCTTTGCTTCAGCCTTGGGAGCGGCAGCCGGCTTCTTTTCAACGGGCTTCTTCTCAGCCTTCTTTGCAGGAACCAGCGGCTCAAGTGCCATGAACTTAGCGATATCGCCCTCTACCTTAACGATACCTTCCTCGACAGCCTTGGCGAAAGCAATCTCGCCGGCAAACAGCTTGTCGATGTTCTCAGCGGAGCCGGTAACGTTCACCTGGAGGTCGTCATAATGATAAGGAGCAACAGTAAGTACGCCGTCCTTTACCTCAACGTAAACATCTCCGTCCTCTTCGAGGATAGTGAAATTGGCAACAACAAGATCCTCATACTTCTTTGCCTTTGCCTTGCTGCCCTTGAGATAGCCATTGATCTTTTCAGCGAGTTCTGTATTAGTCATGATAGAAACCTCCTGTGGTAAGCACCGGTAAGTCCGGATACATTTGCAGAGCAACTCCGCACTTTATTCAACAGCGTAAAGCCGCTGTCTATTTCTTCTCTATGTAAGTATATCATATCCCATGCGGTATTGCAATAGGCATTTTCTATAAATTTACATGGAAAAGAGAGATATTTTCAGCGGAAAAATATAAATCTGCACAACAGCGGTATCAATCCTTCTGGGGGATCTCCTTGCCGTCATAGTCCACGAAATACCGCTTGGGACGGGTCAGTTCTTCGGGCATCTTGGAGGGAGCATTCATCAGGCTCTCGCGGACAACATCGCCGAATTCTGGCTTGGCGAGATAGTACACATAGCTCTCGACAACGTTTTTCTTGTCCAGCACGCGACCCTCGATCTTAAAGTTGTCGAAGCCCATCGCAAGGTACTTGTCGAACAGCTGATCGTTGGTGATGAAGGTCTTATACTGAACGACCTCGTTGAAATCCATGCTCGGATTCTTGCAGTTGAATTCTATCGCTTCCTGCATGGGATTCTCCGGCTGCTTCAATCCGCGGTTGAAAGACGAAAGCAGGTTAGCCTGCTGCTCACTCGCCCTGCGCTGACATCTGCCGAGTACTCTGTAGTGCTCTCCGCGGCGCTGGCAGTGGGGTACGCAGTAAGGGTTGATGAGTATCTCGCAGCGCTTTCTAAGTTCCATAGGGATCTTGTCGAGCTTCTCGAAATCGTTGTTCCAGTTGTAATCCAGGACGACAAGCTTGTAATCCTTCTCGAACTCCTTCATCAGCAGGTCGTAGTCCTCGATCTGTTTAACTGTGGAAGAGGTAAGCGGATACGCAGGGTACTTCTCGCGGATATATTCCTCAAGGAAAGGAGCGTTGATGATTATTTCGTTCAGACCGTTGTTCGCCAGCCTGCAAAGCATGTTGCAGAAATGATCCTTAAGATCAGCTTCAGTAAGTGTGGGATTTGTAAAAGTATATCTGATAGGCACGCCGCGCTTGTTGAATTCGCTGATGGTCCACTTGATAACATCTCTTGATGTACTGCCGACGATAACACGTCCGCCGTTCCAGAGAGCCGGTGCAAAACATCCATAGGCGGACACTATCTCCACATCGCGGAAATACTCCGGGTGTTCTTTCATCAGGTCAAGCAGGTTCAGGTTAAGGTCGCAGTGCTTCCAGAAATCCGGAATATGAAATTTAGCTGTCATTTCAATAAGCTCCTCTGTTTTATTAGGGAATACTACTTTAATTATATATCAAACGTTCCCTGTTGTCAAGACATTTCGCGACAAATAACGCGGTGGAGCGTGAATATTCCGCCGGCTGGAAGGAATAATACCCACAAAAAGACAAAGCGAGGTAACAAGATGGCAGTTGTACTGATAAGAGCCTGCATACTCTATGTGATAATCACGTTTTCCCTGCGGCTGATGGGAAAGCGCCAGCTGGGGGAGCTCCAGCCCTCGGAGCTGGTGGTGACGATACTGATATCAAACATCGCATCCGTACCGGTCGAGGATTCCTCCATGCCCATGCTGATGGGCGTTGTGCCGATCATCACGCTGGTATGCCTGGACGTGATAATGTCGGCAGTCATGCTGAAATATCCGAAATTCCGGCGGCTGATGATAGGCAGCCCCCGGGTGATCATGTCCGAGGGCGTGATAATGCAGAAGGAGATGAAGCGCCTGCGCTACACCGTTGACGACCTGGTGGAAGCAATGCACGAAGAGCAGATTTTCGACATAACCCAGGTATACTACGCGATCGTGGAAACCACAGGCAAGATACACTTTCTAAAAAAGAAGGACTATCAGTCGGCGGAAAAGGCGGACATAGCCTGCGGCGGCTCCTCGGACGATCCGCCTGCGGTCATAATCCGCGACGGGAGGGAGGACCCCGAACAGATGAAGTTCATGGGGCTGGGCATGGGCTGGCTGCACGAGCAGCTGCGGCAGCAGCAGCTGTCCATCAGCGACGTATTCCTCATGACCGCCGACAGGAACGGTCAGAACACAATAATCCGCCGGCAGAGGGGGCTGTAAATGAACAGGTTTATCGTTAGCGTCGTCCTGCTGACTTCCATGGCGGCAGGGTGCTTTTATTCCGTCTGGCTCACCGCGCAGCACACTGATCGGCTCTCCGGACTCATAGACATGGTGGAGCAGTATCATACCGACAGTGACGACGAAAATGCGCTGAAATACGCTCAGGAACTGAAATCCTCCTGGGACCAGATACTCCACTACAGCATACTCATCAACGACCTGGGGCACGCAATGGAGATAACCTCCTGCATTGCGGAGATAACGTCCTTCGCCGAGGAGGGCGACGATGAGCTTTACGCCGCCTGCGACCGCGCCCAGGCGCAGCTGGAACTTTTCCGGCAGATGCAGACCCCCACACTGTGGAAGATACTGTAACTACCCCAGTTCATAAAGACACTCGTCCCGCTCCTCGTCAGAGGAGCGGTTCTTTCTGCCGTGGGATATCTCGCGCAAGGACATTCCCAGCTTCTCCATTACCCGGCGCGAAGCCGTATTCTCGCTGTCGCAGTGAGCGATAAATCGGCTCGGTCCGCTGACGCGGCAGTATTCCATCAGCCCCCGGGCTGCCTCCGCCGCGTAGCCCTTCCCGTGGAATTCCCGGGAGAGTATCCAGCCCAGCTCCCAGACTGTGCCGTTTTCCTCCAGGCAGACGCTCACCGAACCGATGTGCCGCTCCCCAAGCATTATCGCCATCTCCAGGAACTGCGGCTGCGGCTTTGCCGCCTCCGATTCGCAGCGGCGCAGGTAGCGCTCCGTTTCTGCGATGTCCTCTACCGGGAGGAATACCATCAGCCGGGTCAGCTCCGGGTCCGCGGCATACTTATGCGTGGAATTAAGGTGCTTCATTCCCAGCGGCTCAAGCGTGAGCCGCGGCGTTCTTATCAGTATCATTGTCGTACCTCCGGATATCATTCAGTATACTCCATTATAGCCCCCTCGCCGGAAATTGTCAACCTGCCGCATACTTGACAACCAGAGGCAAAAGTACTATAATTATTGTATCTTTTATCAAAGGAGGATATCACCATGAGAAGCTGCGGAATACTCATGCATATCACCAGCCTGCCTTCCCCCTACGGCATAGGGACTTTCGGCGCGGAAGCAGAGCGCTTCGCCGACTGGCTCCGGAGCGCCGGACAGAAATACTGGCAGGTGCTCCCGATAGGACCCACCGGCTATGGGGACTCCCCCTACCAGCCGTTTTCTTCCTTTGCCGGGGACCCTCTGCTCATCGACCTTGACGAACTTGCGGAGAACGGCTACCTTGCCAGGAGTTCCGTTACGGAGGCGGATTACGGCGCCGACCCCACCTTTGTTGACTACGACAAGATAAGGGGCGTGAAGATGGCGCTGCTGAAGGAGGCTTTCGCAGGATTCACCGACGATGTGGGCTACACCTCCTTCGTGATGGACGAGGGCGACTGGCTTGATGACTATGCGCTGTTTGCCGCCCTCAAGGAGAGATTCGGCAACAGACCCTGGACTGAATGGGAGGAATCCATCAAGCTGCGAAAGCCCGAAGCTGTCAAGCAATACACAGACGAACTGCAGAACGAGATAAAGTTCCACAAATTCGTGCAGTACATCTTCTGGCGGCAGTGGGACAGATTCCACCGCTACTGCAACAAGAACGGGATACAGGTCATAGGCGATATCCCGATATACGTTTCCCCGGACTGCGCCGACGTGTGGGCGCACCCGGAGCTGTTCGAACTGGACGAAAGGCTGAATCCCAGGCGCGTCGCCGGAGTTCCGCCTGACCTGTTCTCCTCCACCGGACAGCTGTGGGGAAATCCGCTGTACAACTGGGAGGAAATGCACCGCACCGGCTATAAGTGGTGGCTCCAGCGTATCGGGAAATCCAAGGAGAACTACGACATGCTGAGGATAGACCACTTCCGGGCGTTCGACACCTACTACGCAATCCCGTTCGGACACAAGACCGCGGAAAACGGCGTGTGGGAAAAAGGCCCCGGCATGGAACTTTTCAATGCAATACGCAACGACCTCGGCGACGTCAACATAATCGCGGAGGACCTCGGCGATATCTTTGACAGCGTCCGGGAACTGCTCAGGAATACCGGATTCCCGGGAATGAGGGTGCTCCAGTTCGGGTTCAATCCCGAGAACAAGGACAACGAGCATCTGCCGCACAACTACCCCGTGAACTGCTGCGCATACACCGGGACTCACGACAATATGCCGGTCATGCAGTGGTACCGCGAGGCGGACCGGGAGTCCAGGGCGATGGCGAAGCGCTACCTCCACACGGGGCTGTTCGAGAAATTCAGCAGCAGCTGTATCCGCGCGGTGTATGCAAGCCCGGCGCAGCTGGCGGTGATTCCCATGCAGGATATACTGGGACTTGGCAAGGAGAGCCGCATGAACGTTCCCTCCACCGTTGGCGGAAACTGGCGCTGGCGCATGCTCCCGGGAAAGACCACCGACAAGCTCGCCGCAAAGCTGAGGGAGCTGGCGGAAACCTATTTCAGATGACCACGAGGACATAATGACCGAGATAACCGTAACAAAAAACGACGCCGGACAGCGCGCCGACCGCTTTCTAACCAAAGCCTACCCGAATCTGTCGCTGCCGCTGATATGCAAGCTGATGAGGAAGAAGCGCATAAAGCTGAACGGCGCACGCACCGAGCCGAACACCAAGTTGGCGGAGGGCGACGTATTCCGATTCTATCTCAGCGACGAGCTCCTGGACACCGGCGGAAAGACGAAGCAGGCTGATTTCCGCGACGTGCCGCCGGTGCTTGACCTGATTTACGAGGATGAGAATATCCTGCTGTGCGACAAGCCCGTCGGAATGGTGGTGCACGAGGACAACGACAACACCTCCGACACGCTGATAAACCGCATAAAATGCTACCTCTGGAAGAAGGGGGAATACGACCCGGACAGCGAACTCAGCTTCGCACCGGCGCTGTGCAACCGTATCGACCGCAACACAGGCGGTATAGTCATAGCAGCCAAGAACGCGGAATCCCTCCGGGTGCTGAATCAGAAAATACGGGACAGGGAGCTTGTGAAGCTGTACCTCTGCCTGGTGTGGGGGCGGCTTCCGCAGAAATCCGCCACGCTCACAGCGTACCTTGAAAAGCTCCCGGACGAGAACCGCGTGATAGTTTCCGACCGGAAAACTCCTGCCAACCGCACCATCAGGACGAAATACCGTGTGCTCCGGGAATTCACCGACCGCAGCCTTGTGGAGGTAGACCTCCTCACCGGGCGCACCCACCAGATAAGGGCGCATTTCGCCCACATCGGGCACCCCCTCCTCGGGGACGGGAAATACGGCAGCAACAAGGACAACAAGCAGGTGGGAATGGACTGCCAGGCGCTGTATTCCTACAAGCTGCGGTTCGAGTTCACTACCCCGGCGGGCTGCCTTGAATATCTCAACGGCAGGGAATTCACCGTGAAGGATCCCGGAAAGATATGGTTCATGGACAGGGCAGAATAATCCGGGAAGGCTATTGCAATTTGCGAAAAAAAGGTGTATAATGAATCTGATACGGCGGATCGCCGCAATAATATCATTCGGAGGAAAATAAAATGGCAGAGAATGAAGTACTTATCGAAACATCTGCACGTCACGTTCATGTGACCCAGGAAACACTTGAGGCGCTCTTCGGCGCAGGCGCACAGCTCACCAAGAAGAAGGATCTGTCACAGCCGGGTCAGTTCGCAAGCGAGCAGCGCGTTACAGTAGTAGGCCCCAAGAAGGAGCTTGCAAACGTGAGCATTTTAGGTCCGGTACGTTCCGCTGACCAGGTAGAGCTTTCCGCTACCGACGCGCGTTCCATCGGTCTTGGTATTGATATCCGCGAGAGCGGCGACATCGCAGGAACCCCCGGATGTACCCTGCGCGGCCCCGCCGGAGAAGTTACCATCAAGGAAGGCGTTATCGTTGCAAAGCGTCATATCCACCTCACCCCTGAGACCGCTGAAAAGCTCGGCGTGAAGAACAAGGACATCGTGTGGGTAAAGACCAACACCAACGGCAGAAACGCAATCCTCGGCGATGTTGTTATCAGAGTCAGCGATAAGTTCGCAGACGCTATGCACATCGACACCGACGAGTCCAACGCTATCAGCGCTGTTCCCGGTCTGATGGGCACCATCATCAAGAGCCTGTAATGATCACGGATCCCCTGCTCAGGTGAACAGGGGATCTTTTTATAGTATCGCCAGGTTTCGAGGTTCCGCGACTTATTTTCCATTGACAGGAGCGCCGGGATTTGGTATAATTATTGTGTAATTGCATGTGCGCAATTAGCTACTAATCAGGAAAGGAGGACAAAATGCCAACAGAACAGGAGTTAAAAGAAAAGGAACAGGAAGAACTGTCAGATATTCAATTTTCCGCTCACATAACCGAAGAATTCACCGCCGAGATTACCGAGCCTGCCCCGGATACCGCTCCAGAACAGCCGCTGCCCGAGGACGAATTCTCCCAGCGCGACCGGGAAATACTTGCGGCGCTGGACGAAATGCTGCAAAAGAACAGCGCTCCGCCCCGGGAACAGCCAAGAAAAAAACGTCCGGACTTCCGGCGGCTGACGATAGGCACGATGAAGCGCGGAGCAGGAGTGCTCTCCCTTGCGGTAACGCTGATCGTCATGGGGATCACGCTGATGTGCCTGCTTATTTCCGGAACACCGGACCTTACGCTGCTCATTAAAATCTCCCCTATCGCGGCGGTGCTGCTCGGCGCTGAGATACTGCTTAGCTGGCTCGCTTCCGGCAGGAAGATACGAATACATATTCCCTGCGTGTGCGCCAACGCGGCGGTCGTTATCGGGTGCTGCATTCTGGCGGCGGTGCTCAGCGGAAACATCACCGAAACCGAGCAGGAATTCAGCAACCGCGCCGCCGAAGCCATGATATACGACAAGGCGTATCCGCTGCTGAAGCACACCGCGGATATCTCCGCGCTGACCGTGGACGCAGACCTCAATCTTGAGGGTGGGAAAAAACGCACGGACGATGTCATCACCTCCGCCGACGACATCAGCATAAACGTCGCCCTCGACGGGAACTACCTTTCCCCGGCGGAATTCGCAGCAGAATGCGGCGGCATAATCAGAGTATTCGGCGATCTTGATATCCCGGTGGACGGGTTCAGCTTCACCGCCGAAACAAGACTTATGAGTTTTACGCTGGACATTGAGGGAAAATTCCAGCAGGAATACACAGACGAAAAACTGACGGAACTTGTACGCTATGTATTCATAGAAGATTACGATTATATTCAGGATCTTGCGGACTTCACGGAGGAAACCTCCGAAGCCGCGACCGCAGAATAATTTTAATTCAATGAGTTTTTTTACTGGAAAGGATCAGAAAGTGATTACAAAAGAGATGACAGAGGAACTGGGCAGCTGTATTGCCAAGCAGTTCCCTGATGAAGGAGTTTACCGCATTTCCCGTGTGGAAGAGTGGCTCTCCACAAACGGATATACCCTTGAAAAACTGGGATTCCGGGATTTCCACGAGCTTATCGCCGCGGCGCCGGAGCTTTTCGGCACACCCAGATACAACCAGGATTCCTATGTGATAGTAAGGCGCTGCCGCACCAACGACCACGGTCACCCGGCGGACAGCTTCTTCGGGAACATGAACATCAACCTCAACGACGACATCATCGAGATGTCGCAGCAATCCCTGTATGCTCTGACAAAAGTGCTCGGAAGCGGACTTTCCGTGCAGGAGATGAAGCAGGAGATCTACGACAGCTTCACCCGGGCACGGGACAGCCACAAGCTGACTTTCATGTCCGACAGGTATGTGTTCCCCATCGCGTATTGCAGCGACGGATTTCTCGTAAATGGCATAATCACCAAGAACCTCAGCCCCCGGGGAAAGAGCCTGTACTTCTCCTTTGAAAAGACCGACATCTTCAGCAGCGCCGCAATGGAACAGCGGCACCCGGCTCCCGAGGTTTCCGAGATAAGCAGGAGCGACAAGGCGGAGATATACCGGCTGCTCACCGCTAACTTCCCGTTCGACGCTCCGCAGCATATGGCGGCGGTCAGCAAGCTGCTTTCGGACAACCATATCGACCGCTCACGCTACGGATTCTTCAAGATGAAGGACATGCTCGCCCAGATAGAGTTCCTGGACCTCAGCGACGTAGTGCTCGGCGGAGTTCCGCAGGTAATGGTGACTCTGC
The DNA here is from genome assembly GCA_900542145.1 of uncultured Oscillospiraceae bacterium. Lineage (GTDB taxonomy): Bacteria > Bacillota > Clostridia > Oscillospirales > Ruminococcaceae > CAG-115. The sequence continues at coordinate 116,219 of UQMF01000001.1, forward strand.
GCCGATCACCGGAATACACCGCTTCCGCCTATGAGCCGACGCGCTCCTGGCAGCACGGCAGCGAGCACACATTCACTCCGCGGACGGAATCCGCCGCCGTGGACAGCCGCCAGAACGGCGTTGCAATACCCACAGGGTCCCTCGAGGATTTCTGCAACCTGCCCCCGAAGCCGCTGAATATTCTCATGCAGTTCCTGGAGCACTCCGGGACGCGCCGGACGGCGCAGGAGCTCCGCCAGGAACTCTCCGAGGATTTCGACGCCGCACGCGCAGAGAACCGCCTGAGATTCTACGACGGGAAGATACTCTTCCCCTGCCGCTGGAAGCGCTCCGACGGCGCCCCGGTGGAGCTTACGCTCAAGCCCTCCACCTATGATGGCAGACCGTGGTTCCTGAGCTTCGTGGACACCAACAGCCGCGACCAGATACAGCGCCCGATACAGCCCGGCCGCCAGCTGGAAAGCTTCGCGTTCCTGGGCAGCTGGAATACGTTCCTGTCAGAGCTTGCGGACAAGGCGCTCCCGGAGGACTGGGACTTCTCCAGTTCCAGCCAGAAGGATCACTATATTCTGATACAGTACATCAAGTACACCTTCTATCGGCTAAAGCGCGAGAACAAGGTGTGCATTTCCCGTGACAGGCAGTTCGCGTGCTTCAACACCGGACTTGTGGATAAGCACTACGACGACATCTACGCCTGCTTCGTCCCGAACGACCCAGGCAGCGAAACCGAATGGAAGTTCAGCGGATTCTGCACCGCCGCTTCGCGCACCCTCGGCAAGCAGATAGTGAATTGCTTCAATCCCCTGCCCCAGCCCCCGAGATACTTCGAGCACGGCGAGCAGCTTTTCTATGACGCTAACCGCGCCCTGCTCACGGATTTCGACCATATAATCATCGACAACATCAGCCGTCTGCCGGTGCAGTTCCTGTACGACCAGTTCACCGACTGCGAGGAGGCGCGCACGATAGTTGAAGAACTTCCCACCGCGGATTTCCGCCGCAAGCGCGAACTGTACGAGCAGCTGAAAACCATCGTATCCGACAACAGCCGCCTGTTTATCCGTATCCAGAACCGCCTGAAGGATTCCATTGAGCTTGCGAAGAAGAGAGTCAGCCGCAACTACAAGACCGCGATCCCGTCTTACTACCCGAAGCGCAACACCATGTCGCTCATGCTCCCACTCTGCCTGACAGACGAAGAAACCCCAGACATCGCCCTGGTTGTCGAGCAGACCGAAGCCGGTAACTACCAGGGGCAGACGATACTCACCCTGCCGCAGGCATACGTTGACGCGCGCCTGCTCTGCCAGCTGAACAGCGAGTGGCTCACCACCTCGAAGATAAACTCTGACGAAAACGACGAAGCAACGGAGGACATAACAACAGAATGATCTTTGAAGAAAAACTTGCCCAGTTCGGATTCGACATGAAGGAATACCTCCGCCGTTTCGACGACACACCGCAGCTGTACCAGGAATGCCTGACGCTTTACACCTCCAGCAGGAATATCGACAGGCTGTGCGAGCACTACTCCAACGGCGAGTGGGAGGAAGCGCAGAAAACCGCGCACACCCTGAAAGGCTCCTCCGCCAATCTTGCGCTGACGAAGCTGTGGGATCTCTATTCCAGGATTGTCGAGATACTGAAAACCGGCGACCCGGGGACTGCCGCGCCGCTGGTGCAGGAAGCCTCGGAGCTGGAATCCCAGCTCAGGGAGGTAGTGCAGGGAATGAAAAAAATCAGACGCAGCAAGAACGGCTACACGAACTTCTGAATCCACGCCCAGGGAGCTGATTCCCCGGGCATTGTTTTTCCCATAATTGCCGCCAGGCGTGTGGGAAAATCCGCAGCATTCCCTGCGGCGTTGACTTTGCAAGAATTTTATGGTAGAATATTAGGGAACATCCGAAAACTCATTTGAGCGGAAATACACAGTTCGCACCATTTCTGGAAACCGGCGCGCCTGCATATTTTGCCCTTCACACCGGTTTTCAGATATTCCCATGTAGTTTCGCGAAAGGAGACGCTTTATGTCGTCCGGAAAGGGAAAAGTTAAGGGCAAAACGCTCCGGCTGCTGAAAAAGGGGCATAAGGGGCTTGTATACGCACTGTTCAGCCGATTCGGTCTGGTTGTGCTGATGCTTCTTGTTCAGATAGCTATGATTGTCGTTATCTATAATATCTTCAAGGAATTCGTCCCACATTACTATGGAATTTCAATGGCGTTCAGCGCTTTCATGGTGCTGGTGCTTATCAACAGCCGTATGGACCCCACGTCAAAGGTCACATGGCTCGTTATAATCATGATAATGCCGGTTTTCGGCTCAATGCTGTATATCTACACCCAGAGCGACATCGGACACAGAACATTAAAGAAAAGGACCGATACTCTTGTGCGTAACGCCCGGGATATTATCCCACAGGATCCGGAGGTGCTGCGGCAGCTGAATCAGGAATCCCCCGGGGCGGCTTCCCTGGTGGCGTATCTTCAGAGGAACGCATGCCGCCCGGTTTTCGCCAACTCCGATGTGAAATACTTTCCCACCGGCGAGGAGAAATTCGCTGAGCTTGTAAAACAGCTGCGCAAGGCGGAACAGTTCATCTTCCTGGAATACTTCATCATAGACGAGGGTCTGATGTGGGGCGAGATACTGGAGATTCTCGCCGAAAAAGCGCGAAAGGGTGTGGAAGTCCGCGTAATGTACGACGGCACCTGCGAATTCTCACTCCTACCCCGGAACTACCCACAAAAGCTGAAGGAACTCGGCATAAACTGCAAGGTATTCGCGCCGCTCACACCGTTTCTCTCCACCCACTACAACTACCGCGATCACCGGAAGATAGTGGTCATAGACGGAAAGGTCGCCTTCACTGGCGGAGTTAATCTCGCGGACGAATACATAAACGAGATCGAGCGCTTCGGTCACTGGAAGGATACCGCCATAATGGTTCGCGGCGAGGCTGTGCGCAGCTTCACCATGCTGTTCCTGCAAATGTGGAACATCACGGAATACAAGCCGGATTTCGGCGTGTACGTCGATCAGCCGGGAGGAATGATCCCCGAGGCGAAGGGCTACGTTATTCCCTACGGCGACTGCCCCCTCAGCAGCGAGAAACTCGGCGAGAGGGTGTATCTGGATATCCTTAACCGTGCGACTGAATACGTCCACATCATGACCCCCTACCTCGTTCTTGACGGAGTTATGCAGACCGCCCTGGAATTCGCCGCAGAACGCGGCGTGGACGTGAAACTGATACTCCCCGGTATCCCGGACAAGAAAGCGGCATACGCGCTGGCAAAGACGAACTACCGCCGCCTGCTGGATTCCGGCGTGAAGATCTACGAATACACTCCGGGATTCGTCCACGCAAAGGTATTCGTCAGCGACAGCCGGGAAGCAGTCGTGGGCACCATCAACCTGGACTACCGCAGCCTGTACCACCATTTCGAGTGCGCGGCGTATATGTACGACACGAACTGCATTCCCCACATCGAAGAAGATTTCCAGCAAACACTGGACAAGTGCCGCCGCGTGACCTACGAATCCATCAGAAAGGAAAAGCTCATCACCAAGCTCACAGGATTCTTCATGAAGGCGATAGCACCGTTGATTTAATTCGGAATTCGTAATGCGTAATTCGTAATTGAGGTATCGGCTCCGCCGATGATATAAAAATACCGGGCGACCGATGGTCGTCCGGTATTTGTTTACGACAATCATAATTCGTCCCACGAAGTGGGACACAATAATTCCGAATTACGCATTACGCATTACGCATTCCGAATTATCCCATTACTCTTTCGGCAGTTTCTTTCTGATGTCCGCCAGGCGATCCAGCGCCGCGTTGAGGGTGTCGTCCTGCTTTGCGAAATGCAGGCGGATATATCGATTCTCAGGCTCCCGGAAGAAACTGGAGCCGGGCACCGCGCCCACGCCGACGTACTGCGCCAGCGCTTCGCACAGCTTCAGATCGCTGCTGTAGCCGAATTCCGACACGTCCACCATGACGTAATACGCTCCCTGGGGAACATTGTGGGTAATACCTATTCTGTCAAGTCCGTCCAGGAACAGGGTGCGCATGTGGGTGTACTTATCCCTCAGCCACTTGTAATAATCGTCGCCGAATCTCAGACCGACAACCGCTGCCTCCTGAAGCGGAGCCGCAGCGCCCACAGTGAGGAAGTCGTGCACCTTGCGTATTCTGTCGCTCACCTCCGGCGGCGCAATGACGTAGCCCAGGCGCCAGCCGGTGATGGAATAGGTCTTGGAAAGGGAGCTGCAGCAGATAGTGCGCTCCTTCATGCGCGGAAGAGTCGAGAAGTAGATGTGCTTGTTCGGCTCGTAAACGATGTGCTCGTACACCTCGTCCGTGATGACCCAGGTGTCGTATTTCTCGGCGAGGTCTGCAATTATCTGAAGCTCCTCCCGGGTGAATACCTTGCCGCAGGGGTTGGACGGATTGCACAGTATCAGCGCCTTCGGGTGCTGTCTGAATGCGTCCTCCAGGACGTTCGCGTCGAAGCTGTACTCCGGCGGAACCAGCGGAACGTAGATAGGCTGCGCGCCGGACAGGATAGCGTCCGCGCCGTAGTTCTCGTAGAACGGCGAGAATACTATCACCTTATCCCCGGGATTTGTGACGGAAAGCATTGCCGCCATCATCGCCTCGGTGCTTCCGCAGGTGACGGTGATATCCTTGTTGGGGTCTATGTCGCAGCCCATGAAGTGGGTCTGCTTTGCAGCGACAGCCTCGCGGAAATCCTGCGCGCCCCAGGTGGTGGCGTACTGGTGGAAATCCTCCTTTGTCACCTGCGCCAGGCGGTCAAGTATCTCCTGCGGCGGCATGAAGTCCGGGAATCCCTGGGACAGGTTCACAGCGCCGTACTGGTTTGAAATTCTCGTCATGCGCCGGATAACAGAATCCGTGAATCCGGCGGTCCTTGAAGAAAGCTGGGTCATGGTGCACCTCTTATTTCAGATAGGATATGTGATCGTTGAGTATATGCTTCTGGTCGAGCGCCGTCTTTATGGAACGCATTACGTCAAGGTTATCCGGCGCGGTCGCGGCCAGGAAGTAGGGTCGCTTGGCAATGCCGATTCCGTGCTCACCGGAGGTCAGTCCGCCCAGAGAGTACGCGTAGTTGTAGACGGTGGTCATATTCTCGTGAAGCTCCCTTGTCCACTGCTCCTCGGTGCGGTCGCCGCGTACTATGCACAGGTGCACATTTCCGTCGCCGGCGTGCCCGAATGCGACCATCTGCATGCCGGTCTTTGCCTCGGTTTCATGCACGAATCTGATGAATTCCGCGGTCCTGTTTATCGGCACGACAAGGTCTACCGGCTCCTGCTCGCTGACTGCTTCCACTGCCTTTACCAGGCAGCCGCGTACCTTCCAGATGTCCGCCGCCTTCGCAGGGTCGTCCAGGGTGATGTAATCCAGCGCGCCTGCCTTCATCGCAACGGATCTTACAAGTTCAGCGCTGCTGATAACTTCATTCTCTCTGCCGTCAAATGTCAGGATTATATACGCGCCTGCCTCCGGCACCGGGAATTTCAGCCCCGTGAACTTCTCGCCAAGCTCGATAACGCTGCGCTCGGTGAATTCAATGGCGGTGGGGTTCGCGTTGGCGCGGATTATGCTGAGCACTCCGGCGATACCTGTGTTCAGGTCAGCGAACGGGACCACCACGGAAAGGGACTTCTCCGGCTTCGGCACCAGCTTCAGAATGCACTTGGTGATTACCGCCAGAGTACCCTCGGAGCCGATTATGAGGTGCTTGAGGGAAAGTCCGCTGGCGTCCTTGACGTTCTTTGTTCCGGCAGTGATCACGCGTCCGTCAGCGAGCACAAGCTCCAGTCCGCGAACGTAATCCCGGGTCACGCCGTACTTCACGGCTCTCATTCCGCCGGCGTTGGTGGAGATGTTGCCGCCGATGGTCGCGGTCTTTTCGCCCGGATCCGGAGGATAGAACAGCCCCCTGGATTCCACAAGCTTCTGGAAATCCTGGAGCACTACGCCCGGCTCAACCACGGCGGTGAACGTATCCTCGTCTATCTCCAGGACCCTGTTCATCAGCGAGAAATCCAGGATTATGCCGTTGCCGTGGGGCACGGTGGAGCCGACCAGGTTGGTTCCTGCGCCCCGGGGAGTTACCGGGATCCCGTTTTCGTAAGCGTACTTCATGACGGCGCTCACTTCCTCGGTGGATTTCGGGAACACCAGTGCTGCCGCAGTTCCCTTCAGCCTGCCGAGAGTATCGGAGAGATACTTGTCCTCGATACCGCCTATTCTGACCCTGGACGGGTCCTCGATTATATTCAGAAGCTCCTGCATTGCTATTACCTCCAATGAAAAAACGGAACTCGGGCGCCGCCTGCGATGATCGAACGACCGCCGCAGGCGGCACCTTAATTCCGAATCACGAATTAACTAATCAGCCTAAAGTCCATGCCGGAACGAAGAATCCCTTGAACTCGTCATTGTAGATGTCAATGGTATCCTGGGTCTGATAAGCCTCGACAATGCGCTTGTAAACAGGGTTCTCAGCGTCCCCGGTGCGTACTGCGATCAGGCAGTAGTAGCTGTTGTCGGCGTACTCGCTCTCCTTGAAGATAGCGTCGTCTGCGGTGAGTCCGCTGTCGAGAGCGTAGTTGCCGTTGATCACTGCCAGGTCAACGTCCTGGATAACGGAGTAAACCAGGTTTGCGTCCACCTCAACGAACTCCACTGGAACCTTGTAATCGGTAATGTCGCTGATCTCGGGGGAAGCGCCTGCCTCGGGGTCGATGGTGAAGAACCCTGCGCTCTCAAGAAGCTTCAGCGCTCTGCCCTCGTTGGTGAGGTCGTTCGGAACGGCAATCTTGAGGGTATCGGTGGAAGCCAGTGCGTCGTCGATAGTCAGACCCTTGGCGGTGTAGATATTCATTGCAACGATGTAGGTATCGCCGATCGCGGTCAGGTCATAGCCGTTGGTGGAAACCTCGTTGTTGAAGTAAGCGTGGTGCTGGAATGCGTTCATGTCGATCTCGCCGCTGTTGAGCGCGTTGTTCGGGATATTGAAGCTTGTGAATTGAACGTACTCAAGGTTGATTCCCTCGGGAGCAAGCTTGTCCTTGATGGGATTCCAGATGTCCTCGTATACGTTGCCGGTGAGTCCGATCTTTACTGTAACGGGGTTCTCGGGGGAGTATGCAGCCTCGCTGTCAGCTGCGGAGCTGTCGCCGGAATCCCCGGCTGCGGAGCTGTCAGCAGCGGAACTGCTGTCCACACTGGAATCATCAGCAGTGGAGGTATTGGAAGAGCAAGCGGTGAAGGATACCGCTGCGAGGATTGCTGAAAGGGAAAGTGCGATCTTGTTTCTGATAGACATTGTTCTGTTCTCCTTTGAACTTGTTTTGTTTAGTTGATTTCCGGTCGGCTGCGCTGCCATTGACCGGTTATTTCTCTGTTTTCTTTGCGATGATGTTGCCGGCAATCTGAATGATCTGGACGATCACCACGAGTACGACCACCGCCGCAACGATTATGTCGTAGTTATTTCTCTGCACGCCCTGGACGTAAGCGAAGTTGCCGAGTCCGCCGGCGCCGACTGCACCAGCCATGGCGGTGAGTCCGACCAGGTTGATGAGGGTTATCGTGATACCACGGGAAAGCGCCGGGATACTCTCGCGGAGATACACCCGGAATATTATCCCTAACTTGGAGCAGCCCATCGACTGAGCCGCTTCTATAAGCCCCGGATTCACGCCTGCCAGCGCCGCTTCCACCTGTCTTGAGAAGAAGGGCACAGTCCCTACTATGAGGGGGAATATCGACCCGACAACGCCGATGGAAGTGCCGCTGATTATTCTCGTCAGGGGAATCAACAGGAACAGCAGGATTATGAACGGGATAGAACGAAGCAGGTTAATGATCACGTCAAGCACCCGGTAAACCGCGGTGTTCTCCGCAAGTCCGCCCTTTTTCGTGACAGTCAGCAGGATTCCCAAAGCCATGCCTATCGCCATGATGAACAGCGTGGAAATTCCGGTCATCTCAAGGGTTTCCACCGTCGCCTTTCCAAGCTCCGGGAGCTTCTTGAGAACGTTCGGCATGATGTTTTCAAAGAATTCAGGCACTCAGGATCACCTCCACTCCGACATTTATATCGCAGAGGTACTTAACTGCGTCGCGGATATCGTCCTCTTTTCCGTCCGCGATAACGACAAGTCCGCCGATGGGGTTGTCGCCGATTATCTCAATGCTGCCGAAAATGATGTTGAGGTCAATGTTGAATCTGCGTGAGATGGTGGATACTAGCGCTTCGCACGCGCTTCTCTCCAGGTACTTGAACCGGAGTATCTTCTGCCCGGGCTTGAGCTGCACCAGCGGAGATTTCTCCTCGATAAGTGTGTTTATGCCGCTCAGGCTGGAGGTAGTGTCCACAAAGGAACGCGTTACCTTCTCCTGTGGGTTCGCGAATATCTCAAACACATCGCCCTGCTCCACTACCCTGCCGTTTTCCATTACAGCGGTGCGTGTGCATATCTCCTTGACCACGTTCATCTGGTGGGTTATCAGCACTATCGTCAGCCCCAGCTGCGCGTTCAGCTTTTTTAGTAGCTTCAGTATCGCCTCGGTGGTCTGCGGATCCAGCGCCGATGTCGCCTCGTCGCAGAGGAGTATCTCCGGGTCGCTCGCCAGCGCTCTCGCTATTGCCGCGCGTTGCTTCTGTCCGCCGGAAAGTTCCGAGGGATACGCGCCTGCCTTGTCGGCGATCCCCACAAGCTCCAGCAGCTCCATCGCCCTGGAGTTCAGCGCACTGCGGCTCATTCCGCTGTGGCGTATCGGGAATATGACATTCTCGAGCACCGTGCGCGACGCAAACAGGTTGAAGTGCTGGAAGATCATGCCGATCTTCTTGCGCTGGCGGCGTAATTCCGCTCCGCGCAGGGCGGTGATGTCCCTGCCGTTGATCAGCACCTTGCCGCTGTCCGGGCGCTCAAGCAGATTGATACAGCGCACCAGCGTGGATTTGCCGGCGCCGGAAAATCCGATAATCCCGAATATCTCGCCGTCTTTTATTTCAAGAGTAACGTTGTCCGCCGCATTGAATTTCTTCCCGGCGTTGACGTAGGTCTTGGTTATGTTCTCAAGACGTATCATCTGATCACCTCATTTTCGGTCGTTCGTTTTCAGGGCACTGCCCTGCGCTTTCGGGCGGTCCGGATTCCACTCCGGACTTACGGACGACCGGAAATGACCGGTCAGCCCTTGCCCGAAAGCTTACACATTCGCCCGAAGCGGAAATTCCTGCGCAGAAGTATTGTGAATATCGCGCCCATGTTTTCCGCCTCCTCGGTAACCTATCTTTCCTATAGGCTTTATGTGTTGTATTATAACATCAAAACACTAGTTTGTCAATAGGCTTTTTAGGATTCATACCAATTTTATAGGTTTTGTAGCAATCTGCCGGATTCGAGTAAAAGTTTTATGGATTTTGCACAAAACCACATTAATCCGGAATCCACTCCCGGGAATAGTATTCCACGAACTCTTTACAAATCCCGGATGACATGCTATAATGTATTAGTATTATTACCGTAAACACGGGAAAAATAAGAACAGAAAGGAACACGCAATGAAAAGAATACTATCGCTGCTGATGGCGGCGGTGACTTCCCTTTCGCTGGCGGCGTGCTCGGCGGATACCCCGGAGGAATCCCAGTACCAGTCCCAGGTCGTTAGTGCAGACTACGCCGGGGACTTCACGGCTGCGACGCCGGAATCCCAGCCCACGGAGGAACAATCCACCGCAGCGGCTGACAACGCTCCGTCCGCTGAAGCGGCGCAATCCACCACAGCCGTGAGTACGTCCGCCGCAACGCCGGAAACCGCAGAGGAATCCCAGCCCACGGAGGAGCAGTCCGCCACAGTGGCGGACAGCGCTCCGTCCGCTGAAGCGGCGCAATCCACCACAGCCGTGAGCACGTCCGCCGCAACGCCGGAAACCGCAGAGGGATCCCAGCCGGAATCTCTGCCGGAGGACGGGACTTACTCCAGCCGGGACGATGTGGCGCTGTATATCCACACCTACGGGCACCTCCCCGGAAACTTCATCACGAAAAAGGAAGCCCGTGAGCTTGGCTGGAGCGGCGGCTCAGTGGAGGAATACGCCCCGGGCAAATGTATCGGCGGCGACCACTTCGGCAACTACGAGGGACTTCTCCCGGAGAAATCCGGCAGGAGCTACACCGAATGCGACATCGACACGCTGGGCAGCAGCGGCCGCGGCGCAAAGCGGATCATCTTCTCGAACGACGGGCTGATCTACTACACCGACGACCACTACGCTTCATTCACACTACTTTACGGAGAGGAATAACACATGAAAACACTTATTATTGACGCAGCAACCGTTGGCAGCATGGACATTATCCACGGCAGATTCTACGCCGCATTCGATTTCCCGGAGTGCTACGGCGAAACGCTGGATTCGCTCCACGACTACCTCGGCGAAATCAACACCGAAGCCGAGATAAAAATTCTGAACAACTCCGCGCTGGAAGGTTCCATCGGGGAAAAGGACGCAGCAGGGCTGCGCCGGGTGCTCAATGACAGCGCCGCAGAGAATCCGAACATTCACGTTGAATTCCTGGATTGAAAAAATATCACAAAAAACATGTAACTGCGCCCGAAAAGGCGCAGTTTTTTTATAAATTTATGATATAATATAAATGTAGATTAATAATTCCGGTGCGCCAATTTCGAAACAACAAACCGACAGAAAAAGGAGCTGTATCAAAATGCCGAAGGAATCCAGACTACCCGGTGAGGGAAATGCGCAGCGTCTTAAAATGCTGTACCTCCGGGACATCTTTCTGAAATACACAAACGAGAACCAGTCGCTTACGCGCCAGCAGATTGAAGAAAAACTCGCGGACCTGGGCGTATCCGAGGGCAGAAAGGCATTCGCCGAGGATATAGAGGCGCTGCGGCAGTACGGCATGGATATACAGTCCACCAACGGGCGAACTGCCTCCTACCAGCTGATGAGCCGGGACTTTGAGCTGGCGGAGCTGAAGCTGATCGCCGACGTGATCAGCTCCTCCAAGTTCCTTACCTACAACCAGTCTGCGGAACTTCTGCACAAGATAGAAAATCTCTGCTGCGACTGCGACGCAATGCAGCTGCGCCGCAACGTATTCGTAACCGGGCGCTCCAAGCAGCCGAACAAGGGCGTGCTTTACAACGTGGACACAATACAGCGCGCCATCGCCGGAGAAAACGGAAAATTTAAGATATCGTTCAAGTATTTCGAGTACGACATGAATCGCCGCAAGAAATACCGCGACAAGGCAAGGATCTGCACTCCCTACGCGCTGGTGTGGGACCGGGATCACTACTACCTCGTTGCGTGGAACGACCACCGGGAGTGCTACTCCAACTTCCGCGTGGACCGCATGGAATCCGTGAGGATAACCGCCGAGCCTGCGCGCCCCCTCGACCGGGATTTCGACCTGACCCAGTATGTCATGACGCACATCTCAATGTTCAGCGGCGACGAGGTGGAAGTAAAGATACGCTGCGACCAGAGTATTGTAAACGCAGTACTGGACAGGTTCGGCATGGACGTCCGAATGATCCCTGACAAGGACGGGGAACATTTCACGCTGTACGCCAGCGTGGTGGCAGAAGCGCCGTTCTACGCGTGGCTGTTCCAGTTCGGCGGAAAGGCTGTGGTGCAGTCCCCGGAGTGGGTCCGCCAGGAATACATAGACATGCTCAGGGACGTGATGGAAAACGCGTGAATACACACATACTGCCTGCCAAACTGGCGTTGACGACGCAGATGTGCCGACAATTGAAAAGGGGCTGCGAATCATCGCAGCCCCTTTAACTGTTTATTCCTGACAGATCACTTTACAAAAGGATTCTCGGTCGGATACATCATGCCGGCAGGCTGATTGAATCCGATATCCTGAACGCCGAGATAACGGAAGAGGTCGAACAGGAGCTTTCCGTAGTGACCGAATGCAACCGCACCGTGGTGGGGATAACGCTTTTCAACCAGAACGTGACGGTAGAAGCGTCCCATCTCGGGGATCGCAAAAATACCGATACCGCCGAAGGAACGTGTAGGAACATCGAGGATCTCGCCCTCTGCGATGTATGCACGGAGCTGTCCCTCGCTGTCGCACTGTAAACGATAGAATGTGATGTCGCTTGCTGCGATATCGCCCTCGAGAGTGCCTCTTGTGAAGTCAGGCTCGCTGCCTGCTGGCTCAAGCAGACGGTGCTGGATAAGCTGGTACTTGACAGCACGGTCGGAGCACATCTTGCACTCGGGAGTATTTCCGCAGTGGAAGCCCATAAATGTATCTGTAAGAGAATAATTGTACTTGCCCTTGATATCCTCGTCATATATGTACTTGGGAACGGAGTTGTTGATATCAAGCAGTGTAACAGCGTCAGCGGAAATGCACATACCGATATATTCGCTCAGTGCGCCGTAGATATCAACCTCGCAGGATACGGGGATTCCGCGGCTTACAAGTCGGCTGTTTACATAGCAGGGCTCAAATCCGAACTGGGAGGGGAATGCGGGCCAGCACTTGTCAGCGAATGCAACGTACTTTCTGGAGCCCTTATGGTTTTCTGCCCAGTCTAAAAGGGTAAGCTCGAACTGTGCCATGCGCTTATTGAGGTCGGAATAATAGCGACCCTCGCCCATCTCCTTTGCCATATCAGCGCATACAGCGTCGATTCTGGGATCGTTCTCGTGCTCCTTGAAGGAAACGAGGAGGTCGAGCTCGGAGTTCTCTTCGATCTCAACGCCTAACTCATATAAGCCCTTGATAGGAGCATTGCAGGCGAAGAAGTCCTGGGGACGGGGACCGAAGGTGATGATCTTTAAGTTCTTGACGCCGATGACAGCTCTTGCTACCGGAACGAAGTCCTTGATCATCTTAACGATGTCGTCAGCGGTGCCAACGGGATACTCAGGGATAAAGCCCTTAAGATGACGCATGCCAAGGTTGTAGGAGCAGTTGAGCATTCCGCAGTAAGCGTCGCCTCTGCCGTTGATCATGTCGCCGTCGCCCTCTGCTGCTGCAACGAACATTACGGGGCCGTCGAAATTCTTTGCGATAAGGGTTTCAGGAGTTTCAGGACCGAAGTTACCGAGGAATACTACTAAAGCGTTGCACTCAGCCTTCTTTACGTCCTCGACAGCCTTAAGCATATCAAGCTCGTTCTCAACGGTAACGGGACATTCGTATATCCCCTCTCCGTAAGCGGAAACTATAGCCTTACGGCGTCTTTCGGATAAAGCGATAGGGAAGCAGTCACGGGATACGGCAATTATGCCGAGCTTAATTTCAGGTATGTTGGTCATTAGTTTTACCCTCTCAATTATATATTTCCGGGAAGTTTTGATACTCCCGACAGTTTACGTTTATAGGATATCACAAAAACTTTTGCTTGTCTAGTGTTTTTTTGTCGCAATCATGCAAAATCTACCCAAAAAACAACGAAATACATATTACAAAGTTGTCAATCCGGGAAATTTGTGATAGAATGAATCAGATAGGCGGCACTTACCGTACTATACATACAGAAAATAATCAAAGGAAAGAAGCGACTAAATCACAATGAACAAGGACCTGACGATCGGAAGCCCCGGAAAATCCCTCATCATGTTCACGATACCGCTGTTCATCAGCGTAATGTTCCAGCAGATGTACAACATCGCCGACAGCGTGATCGCCGGTAAATTCGCCGGAGAGGACGCCCTCGCGGCGATCGGCGCAAGCTACCCCATAACCATGATATTCATGGCGGTGGCGGTGGGCTGCCAGATAGGCTGCTCGGTGGTCATAAGCAAGCATTTCGGCTCCGGCAATATGCAGATGACCAAGACCTGTATCTCCACCTCGCTAATTTCAGGAACCGTGCTCTCCGCTATACTTACGCTTGTAGGAGTGCTCTTCAGCGGAGTATTCATGCAGTGGGTCCAGACCCCTGCGAACATATTTGACGACGGCTGCCTGTACCTCATGATCTATACCGGCGGATTCATATTCCTTTTCCTCTACAATATCGTCACCGGTATTTTTAACAGCCTGGGTGACAGCAAGACGCCGCTGTACCTGCTTATCGCAAGCTCCGTCGGCAACGTTATCCTGGACTGCATTCTCATAATCCCGTTTAAAATGGGAGTCGCCGGCGCGGCATGGGCTACCTTTGCGGCGCAGGGCGCGGCTTGTATTCTGGCGCTGTTCCTGTTGTTCCGCCGCGTGAAATCCATGAACATAAAGGGCGGAAAGCCGTTCAGCGGCAGGGCGCTCGGCGAGATCTGCAAGGTGGCTGTCCCCAGCGTACTCCAGCAGAGCTTCATCTCCGTCGGCAACCTGTTTATTCAGTACATGGTCAACGGGTACGGCTCCTCCATAGTTGCCGGGTACTCCGCCGCAATCAAGCTGAACACCTTCGCGATAACCTGCTTCACCACCATCGGAAACGGCATGTCCAGCTTCACGGCGCAGAATATCGGCGCGGATAAGCCGGAGCGTATCCGTAAAGGATTCCGCTCATCGCTGTTCTTCTCGCTGGGCACTGCGGCTGTGTTCTTCCTGCTGTTCTTCATACTCAGCGAACCTCTTCTCTCACTGTTCATGAACGGCGACAGCTCCCGGCTCGCGATGGACACCGGCGTGGACTTCCTGCGTATTGCTTCGCCGTTCTACTTCATCGTGTGCATTAAGCTGCTCTGCGACGGAGTGCTCCGCGGCAGTGAAGCCATGGGCTGCTTCATGGCGGCGACATTCACGGATCTTATCCTACGCGTGGTCCTCGCTGCAATATTCTCCAACACCATGGGCGAGGTACGCGGGATCTGGCTCTCCTGGCCGGGCGCGTGGATCGCAGGTACAATAATGTCAGTGATATTCTACCTGACTGGCATGTGGAGCAGAAAACTCCGGAAAACTCCCATCGCCAAAACCGTAGAGGAATCCCTGGAGGATATCTTTGAGGAATCCCCGGCTGAAGAATCAGAGGAATGATCATACGGCACGATATCCAGAGGGCGGAACGTGATTCCGCCCTTTCTGCACCTCAGATTCACAATAAATGTGGCGGAATCCGACGTCAGTTCTCCCGACATGAAAATCATACCCGTTACCCGGGTTATTTTCCCTTTTTCGCTTGCAAAATATCCGGATATATGCTACAATAGAATTAGAAAAAAATATAGTAAGGAGGCTTTACCATGACTGACGCCAAGGACGGCAAAATAATCCACGCAGCAGCAGAGATATCAATTGACCCTAACTGCACTACTGCATTCATGACCCTTGAGCCGCCTGCAAACGGCGGACTTGAGATGACAGTCGATAAAGCTCTTGCGGCCGTTGCTGATAAGGGTATCAGCTTCGGGCTGATGGAAAACGAGATCGAACGCGCAGTTACAGAGCGCCGATATGGCGAAAATATCTGTATTGCGCGCTGGCAGCCGCCTGTAAACGGTGAGGACGGGAAAATTGAATACCACTTTAAGCGTGAAAGTACGTTTAAGCCTGTCGAGGACGAAAACGGCAACGTTGACTACAAGAACCTGGGATTGGTGCGCAATATCTATAAGGGTACACCGATAGCCAGGATCACGCTGCCCACCGAGGGCACTCCGGGCACCGACATCATGGGAAAATCCGTTCCGCAGAAGGTGGGGGTTCCGGTCACTTTCGCCGTCGGCAAGGGTACTGAACTCGTGAACGACGGCACCGAGATAGTCGCTGTCACCGATGGAAATCTCGCCTACACCAACGGCGCGTTCTGCATTGAGGAATCCCTGCTGATACGCGGCGACGTGGACGTTTCCAGCGGAAACATTGACTTCATCGGCGACATCATCATCAAGGGAAATGTCCTGGAGGGCTTCGCAGTGACCTCCAAGAAGAACATCACAATAAACGGCAACGTCACCAACGGCACCATTACCGCTGACGGGAACATCACCGTCAAGCTGGGCTGCATAAATTCCAACCTGCACAGCGAGCTTGGCAGCATTAAGCTGGATTTCTGCGAAAACAGCAAGCTGTACGCCGGGCAGAATGTCGAGGCTTCCTCCTTTGTGGGAGGAGATGTGTTCGCCGGGAAGGACATCATTGCAAGCGGCAAGGGTATCATGATGGGCGGTAAGTACACCGCGCTGGAAAACATCACCGCTTCCGTCATCGGCTCGGAAAGCTACGCCAAAACCCTGGTCACCCTCGGCAACAACGCAGTGCTCACCGAGGAGATGGAGGGGCACAAGCACACGATACAGAACTACGAGGATAAGCTTGACCAGCTCGGGAAGATCGTCACCGCCCTCACGGAAATGGCGAAGGTGAGCAAGCTCAGTCCGGAGCGTGAGCAGATGAAGGTGGAGGCAATGCGCTCCCGGTTCCAGATACAGGGCGAGATAAAGCGCCTTAACAACAGAATCAAGGAGATCGAAACCACCCTGGAGCGCAAGCAGAACCTGTCTGTATCCTGCAAGCGCGCATTTTATCCCGGCGTCACCCTGCGTATCAACTCCTGCATATTCCAGGTGAATACCATGACGCCGCACTCAAGAGCAACCATCGGCGACGGCGAGATCGTAATGAAGCCGCTCTGATACCGGACAACAGAATAAGAAAGGGGCTGTTTTCAGCCCCTTTTTTGTATTCCTTCCGCTTGTTTCCAAGAGTACTGTTCCGGAACGAGAAACACCCCCGAATTACTTCGGGGGTGCGGTTAGTGTTTGAACTATCTGGTCACTTATTGTTGATTACTTTCTCTTGCGAGAAACTACTACAGCAGCACCAGCCAGAGCAACAACGCCAGCAGCTACAGCTACGCCAGCAACGCCAGTGTCAGGGTTGCCCTTGTTAGCGTCGGTATTGGTGTTGGTGTTGTCAGCAGCGTCAACGGTCTCGTCAGAAGTAGCAACCTCAGCGGTGTCATCAACAGTTACGTCAACAGTCTCATCAACAGTTACGTCAACAGTCTCGTCAACGTCAGCGGTCTCAACAACCTCTACGGTCTCGTCAGCGGGCTCATCTGCAGGAGCAGTGGTATCAGCGGGCTTTGTGGTATCAGCAGGCTTTTCAGCAGCGGTCTTGGTGATGTCCTCGCCCTTGGAGTTCAGCAGAGTGTAGGAAACGATCTCGAACTCATAAGCATCAGCATAGTTCTGGATCCATACCTGTGCATATGTATCAGTGGACTTGAAGATAGGAGTGTCCTGAGAATAGTTCAGAACGAACTCGCCTCTCTTGTCAGTAGCCTTCAGCAGGTAATCCTTATCGCCTGCGGAAGAGCCCTCAAGGCCCCACTCGATCTGCTTCCAGCCGGTGGACTGGGAGTTGAAGCCGAATGCGCCAGCAACCCAAGCCTGCTCAGCGATAGCGGACTCAACAGCTCTCTTATCTGTAGCCTTAACGGTCAGAGTGAAGCCGGTGAAGTCAGACATAGGAGCATAGTCTGTGAACAGCGGAACGTTGGGGTCGTCAGACAGCAGGCATGCGAACATACCAGACTGAGTATTTGTTGCACCCTTGAATGCAGAAGCTGCAAAAGATGTAACAGTAGTGGTAGCAGCAACTGCAACAGCAGCAACTGCAGCGATAACACTTCTTAACTTCATAAGAATAATCCTCCTAAAATTTTGGTTGAGCGGATAGCAAACACTAAATCCTCTTGTATATTGTACTATAAATCATAAAAAAATGCAACTGTCATTTTACACACAAATTACAGTTTTTTTTAGGCAATTCCAATAATTTTTTTAGTAAAAAAGCACAATGCGTATTTCCTTCAGAAACACGCATTGCTTATTACTTAATTTACCTAACTTTAGTCATCCCTGCGGATGGTCAGCATGATTCCAGCCGCGCCGAGGACTGCCGCTCCAGCCGCTGCCATGTTGAACGGCACGCCGGTATTCGGGTTTCCGGGCGCTGTTGTGGTAGCATTTGTAGCACCGTTCGTAGTTCCGCTGACAGTACCTGTTGTGGAACCGTTACCGTTTGCCGCGCCGGTAGTTCCGGTCGTTGTTCCGGAGGTAGTACCGCTGTTCATGCCGGAATTGTCCCCTGCCCCGGAGGTCGTTCCATTTGCGGTATTGCCGCCGGTAATGCCGTTCACCACGTCCTCGCCGGCGTCAACTACGCCGTTGACTATATCCTCGCCGGCGTTTACAACTCCGCCGATAACGCCGCCATTGTTAGCGGAAGCCGCGCAGGTCAGCGAAGCTGCTGCCGCAACAGCCGCCGCAAATCCAAGAAGCTTTTTCATAGATCTTCTCCTTATTATAATATTATTGTACAGCATGACTGCACGGTATTATTATCTGCACGACTTATCGCTTTATTATTGGTGCATTTTTCCTTGATTTTCTGACGGCAATCCGCTTTCTGCTTGACATTGCACAGTTATGGTAGTATAATATTACTTACGGGGCTTTATGCCCTGATTTATCATATCACAAAGCCCCGTAATACACCGGGCATTACTAGGTTTTAATATCATCAGGAGGACAAAATGAGCGAATACAATTTAGGCACGAAGTGCGTACAGGGCGGCTACACGCCCGGAAACGGCGAACCCAGACAGGTTCCGATAATCCAGAGCACCACATTCAAATACTCCACCAGCGAGGACATGGGCAAGCTGTTCGATCTTGAGGCAAGCGGCTACTTCTACACTCGTCTCCAGAATCCCACCAACGACACCGTTGCTGCAAAGATCGCCGACCTTGAAGGCGGCTCTGCAGCCATGCTGACCTCTTCCGGTCAGGCTGCGAATTTCTTCGCGGTATTCAACATCGCTGGCTGTGGCGATCACATCGTTGCCTCCAGCTCCATCTACGGCGGCACATTCAACCTGTTCAATGTGACCATGCGCAAGATGGGCGTGGACTTCACCTTCGTCAGCCCGGACTGCACCGAGGATGAACTCAACGCAGCATTCAAGCCCAACACCAAGGCTGTGTTCGGCGAAACCATCGCAAACCCTGCGCTTACCGTGCTTGACATTGAGAAGTTCGCGAACGCTGCGCACGCGCACGGAGTTCCGCTGATCGTTGACAACACCTTCGCAACTCCCATAAACTGCCGTCCGTTTGAGTGGGGCGCCGATATCGTAACTCACTCCACCACCAAGTATATGGACGGACACGGCGCTGCGGTGGGCGGCTGCATAGTTGACAGCGGTCACTTCAACTGGCTGGAGCATGCAGACAAGTTCCCCGGACTGTGCACCCCTGACGA
This sequence comes from uncultured Oscillospiraceae bacterium, assembly GCA_900542145.1. Taxonomy (GTDB): domain Bacteria; phylum Bacillota; class Clostridia; order Oscillospirales; family Ruminococcaceae; genus CAG-115. Next base: position 135,502 of record UQMF01000001.1, read on the forward strand.
GAGCTACCACGGAATAACCTACGCTGAGAAGTTCGGTATCGGCGGCGCATTCATCACCAAGGCGACTGCGCAGATGATGAGAGATCTCGGCTCTATCCAGGCACCGATGAATGCCTTCATTCTCAACCTCGGACTTGAGAGCCTGCATGTACGCATAAAGCGCCACTGCGAGAACGGACTTGCCGTTGCACAGTTCCTGAGCAAGCACCCCAAGATCGAATACGTCAACTATCCCGGACTGCCCGGCGACAAGTACTATGAAACCGCGCAGAAGTATATGCCCACCGGCACCTGCGGCGTAGTAAGCTTCGGCATGAAGGGCGGCAGAAAGGCTGCCGAGGAATTCATGAAGCACCTCAGACTCGGCGCTATCGAAACCCACGTTGCAGACGCACGCACCTGCTGCCTGCACCCGGCAAGCGCAACCCACCGCCAGATGAACGACGAGGAACTCAAGGCGTGCGGCGTATTCCCGAACCTGGTAAGATACTCCTGCGGACTTGAGGACGCACAGGATCTCATCGACGACATCGCACAGGCGCTCGACAAAATCTGATATCAATAAAAACGACCTCCGACCCGAAAGAGCCGGAGGTTATTTTTATGCCCGGATCAGCAGAGCTCGAAGTCGATGAATCCGCCGTTGACGTTCACGCTGACGCACTTTACATGCACCTTGTCGCCGACAGTGAATACGCTGCCGTCCGCGGCGCCGGTCAGGATAACTCCGTGCTGCACCTCGTAATCCCCCAGTGGAAGCGTCGCAACGCTCACCATTCCCTCCACCGTGTTGGGAAGCAGGACGTAAATTCCTCCGGCGCTCACTCCGGAGATAATACCGTCAAACTCCTCACCGATGTGGGACTTCATGTATTCCGCCATGTAAAAATTCTCGCAATCTCGCTCGCAGCGTATCGCGGAAAGCTCCGTATTGCTCGCCTGGAGCGCCGCGGACTGCGCAAACGCAGCGTACTTCCGGCAGAGCTTCTCGTGGCTCAGCGCATAGACGTAATCCGTCAGAATACGATGAATCGACAGGTCTGCGTAGCGGCGTATCGGCGAGGTGAAGTGCGCATATTCCGGCATGACAAGCCCGTAATGTCCCAGCGGCTCCTCGCTGTACCGTGCTTTCATCATCGTGCGCAGTACGATACGGTTGATCACCATTGCGCGGTCGCTGTCCTTGTTCTCCCGGAGGATCCTCGCAAGCTCCCCTGCCGGCGCGTTCATTCCCAGCGCCCCGGGATTTATCCCCAGCGCGGTCAGCGTTTCGCGGAGTGCGTCCAGTTTCTCAAATGTTGGAGCCTCGTGTACGCGGTATACGAACGGTATTTTTTCCTTCATGGCAAGGGCTGCGGCGGAGTTGTTCGCCATCAGCATGAATTCCTCGATAATTCCCTCGGCAATACCGGTGGTGCGGGGCTTTACGTCAATACACACGCCATTCTCGTCCGTGATTATCTTGGTTTCGGAGGTGTCAATCTCCGGGGCGCCGCGCTCAATACGGTTCTTTTCAAGGATCTCCGCAAGCTCCTTCATTATCGGAATGCGGTCGATCACCCGGGCGTATTTTGCCTTTATCTCCTCGTCGGCAGTGCCGTCGATTATCTTGTTGACCTCGCTGTAGACTCCCTTCACGCGGCTGCGTATCACGGATTTCTCAAAACGGTAGTTCAGCAGCTTTCCCTGGAAGCTGACCTCCATCAGGCAGGAAAACGCCAGCCTGTCCACCTGCGGATTCAGGGAACATATCCCGTTGGAAAGCTGCTTCGGAAGCATAGGCACCACCTGGTCGGCATAGTAAATGGAAGTGCCACGGTAGAATGCCTCCTCATCTATCTTGCAGCCACGGGGAACGTAGTGGGATACGTCCGCAATGTGTACTCCCAGCTTGTAGCAGCGGTCGGTCTTGGAAATGCTGACCGCGTCGTCTATGTCCTTTGTGTCTGCACCGTCAATTGTGAATATCGGTTCTCCGCGGAGGTCAAGCCTGCGGAGTATTTCATCGCCGTCCGGCTCGTCAATATCCAGCTTAGCCGCCTCAAGCAGCACATCGTCCGGGAAATTCACATGCAGCCGGTTGGACATCATGTAGGCCTCTGCGCCTGCCTTTGCCGTATCGCTGGAGCCGAACACGTCCACGATATTCACCGTGTGGTCCATGTGGCGCTCGCCGCGCTTCTTGATGGAAAACACGACCTTGTCCCCGACATGCATAGCCGCCGCCTTTGAAACCTTCGCGATAACCAGAGGGTCGCTGCACAGCTTGTCCGGAAGCACCATCAGCTTGTTCCCCTCGGCGACGATAACGCCGGTAAGAAGCGCGTCGGTTTCCTCAAGGACTGCCAGCACGACCGCTTCCGGAGAATGGTGGATATCGTCCGATGGGGCTGTCATTTTCGCCAGCACGATATCTCCGGGAATCGCGCCGCACATATCCCTGCCGCGCACGAAATACTCCTGCGGCATATCTCCCACCTGCTTCACGAATCCGGAACGCTGTGAAACGCGGCTCACTTCCGCCTTGAAGTAGGTTTCCGGGTGCTTTATCCAGCAGTTCCCCTTCTTGTAGGCAATGTCGTTGTGCTGCTTCATTTCCGCCAGGGCGTCCTCGAGCTTCTTCATTCCCTTCTTGTTAACACCCATCTGGTCGGCCAGCTGACGGACTGAAAGTCCTTTTTCGCCAGCCTTGTACAATCCCATTAATATCGAAAGTTTAAAATTGTTCATACTTATCCTTTCTCATATTCCGGCGCCACCGGACAACATAATTAGTATTCCGTTTTTATCTCGATTTAACAAAAAGGACAGGCGGTTCAGCCTGTCCTGATGTATTACTGTTCAGCAGTTGAAGTTGCGCTCTCTGCCTGGGAGGTACCGCCTTCATCCTGCGCTGCCTGCGGCGTGCTCTCGGAGCCAGCGTCTGCAGTCGCTGCTGCGGAATCAGCGGAGGTATCCGCCGTGCCGACCTCGACTGTGACTGCCGCTGAATCGTCTTCGCTGCTTGTATCAGAAACTGTGCTTGAAGTAACGGAACTGCCGGAGGACTCATCCTTAGAGCCACCGAAGTATACATTAACGACATTCACCACGATAGCCAGAACAAAGAACACGATCGCAGCGGTGGTCATTGCCTTATTGAGCATTGCCTCCTTGGTCCTGCCGGAGTTCTTGCCGAAGTAGTTATCGCTGGAGTTACCGGAAATGGTCTTGGACATCTGTGTTTTTGTATCCTGCATGAGCACCACGATAATGATGAATACGCATGCAATTATCAGTACGATAGCGCTGATTATTTCAAATATACCCATTAGTTGAAATTCCTCCATATAATTATGTACTCAATTATAAAATTGTACAAGTGATATCATACTATCCAAGTATACCACATAATCAGTTAAAATGCAAGGGTTTTTTAAAATTTTTTTGATTTTTTTTGGAAGCGGACCACCTTCCCTCCACATCGCCGAATCCTTACTCCATGCCGCCGGAACGTCATTAATAGGAATATCTGGAATATACTATACTGTACAAGCAGAAAGGAGCCAAAATGTCAAGACTCGGAGTTATATTATGTGGATTTATTACAGGCAGTGTGATGGCAGTCCCGGGGATCAGCGGCGGATCCGCCGCCATGGTAATCGGAGTGTACGACGATCTGCTCCGGGCAGTCAGCCGGTGCTTCTCCGAACCGCGCAGGAATATTCCGCTGCTGCTCCGGTTCGCGCTGGGTGGGATCCTTGGGCTGTTCCTGATGGCAGGTGCGATATCCTGGCTGCTGACCACTCAGGCGGAGGTCCCGGTGAGGTTCCTGTTCCTCGGCGCGGTGGCAGGAGGAATTCCGGCGATATTCCGGAAAGCCGGCGTGCGCAGGCTGAATGCTTCCGGGCTGGTACTGATCCTTTCGGGGGCGGCAGCAGTCCTGCTGCTGGCGTCGTTTCCGGAGGGACTGTTCACCCCGGGCGAGCGCGGATTCGCCGACATGGCGCTGCAATTCACCGGCGGAATGCTCCTGGCTGCTGCGCTTGTGCTGCCGGGAATCAGCGCGTCACACTTCCTCTACATGCTCGGAATTTACGACGCCGTGATGGAGAAGCTCAGCACACTTGACCTGATTCCGCTGCTGCCCCTCGCCGCAGGGACGGTTCTCGGAATATTCCTGACCGCGCGGCTGATCGAAACGCTGTTCCAGCGCCACCAGGCAGGGACGTTCCTGGTTATCCTCGGGTTCATGCTGGCTTCACTCCGGGAGCTGATCCCCCGGGGCGCGGAGCCATGGCAGATACTCACCGGAATCCCATGCATACTGGTCGGATTTGTGCCGGTTTACTTTATACAATCTGACGGAAAGAATGCTAAACCTGCACGGAACCGGGAATAATATATTGTGCCTTTCCCACTTGACAGAAACAATATATAGTGATATAATTGTATCAAGGTCAACAAATGATACTATTAAAGAGGAGTGATCTTATGAAAATCAATGTGACCGGCGGAACACTTCCGCAGCAGGAAATAGACTACTACACCGAAATGGCGCTGAAGAAGTACCCGGAGAGGAACATCACCGCCATTGACATGGACATAGACGGGGATTACGTCAACTGCACCTACCACTTCTGTGATCAGCCGTTCGAGCGAATCCGCCGCATAACCGGCTACCTGGTGGGGACCCTCGACAGGTTCAACAACGCCAAGAGAGCCGAGGAAGCCGACCGAGTAAAACACGGGCTTACCCAGCAATAAAATATCTGGCTGCTCCGGCAGCCAGTCCAGCTTGTTGAAAAAGTGAAATTTGCCTGCGAAGCAGGCATTTAAAATACGTTTTTTGTCACGGGTCTCCCGTGGCAAAAAACACTTGCTGGGATGTTCGGCGGAAAAGCCCCTTTAGGGGATTTTTCGACGGTCTGATCTGGCTGCTCCGGCAGCCAGTCTTTTTTTAGCATAAAAAAACTCCCCACCTTGCGATGAGGAGAATTTTTTGTGTACATCAGCCCTTAACAGCACCGAGGGCAACGCCCTTAACGATGAACTTGGAAAGGCAAAGGTAGATAATTACAACAGGCAGAATGGAAAGAGCGATAGCAAGGTAGTTAACACCGTAGTCGTTGACCTTATCCATTGCGAGGATACCCGCAACCATCATCGGCATTGTCTTCTGTTCGAAGTTACTTGAAATGAGGATCATGGAAGGAGTATAGTAGTTGTTCCAGCTTGCAACGAATGCGAAGATAGCCTGAACTGCGAGCGCCGGCTTCAGCATAGGAAGCGCGATCGTAATGAACGTCCGGAACTCGCCGCTTCCGTCGATTCTGGCGGCCTCAACGATCTCCAGGGGGAAGGAAGACTTCATGTACTGGAGAATGAAGAATACCGTGGAAGGAGCTGCGATCGCAGGGAGGATCAGAGGCAGGTAGTTATCCTGGAGTCCGATCTGGATCATGAACTGTAAGAAACCGGTGGAAACGACCTGCATCGGGATCATCATAACTGCAAGAATAAATGTTGTCGCAAACTTCTTGAGCTTGAAGTCGTAAACCGTAAGACCATATGCGGTGAGCGCAGAGAAAATAACAGTCAGGACTGTGGAGCATGCTGCGATCACGATACTGTTCCTGTAACCGATCCATACGTTGTAAACATCTGCGTAGGCATCTCTGGTCGTAAGGGTATTCCAGTTATCCAGGACATGTGTGCTGGGGATAAGGGTGATACCGCTTGATGTTATGTCCGAAGAAGCTCTGGTCGCATTGATGACCAGTATGTAAATCGGTAAAAGGCAGATGATAGTGAGAAGGATACAAACAACGAATCTGATAATACCATGGACTTTTATGCTGGTTGAATAATCCTTGGTTGCCGTACTTGACATGTATTCATACCCTCCTTACTTGGACTTCTTGCGCTTCTTTACAGGAGCGGTAGAATCTGTGTTGAATCTGTAGATGATCAGACCGAATATCAGGGTTACGATAAACAGAAGCACGGAAGCGCCTGCCGAGTAACCGTAGTTCGGCTTGAGAGGATTGATGTGGAAGTTGTTATAGATGAATACCGCCACAGTTTCCAGGCTGTTCTTTACTGTACGTCCTTCGTGGAAGAGGTACGGGATATCGAACATCTGCAATCCACCGATCATTGATGTGATGAACACATAGATGAATATAGGCTTGAGAATAGGCATTGTGATGCGGAAGAAGGTATTTGCACCGCTGGAACCGTCGATGGAAGCCGCCTCATAGATAGACGGATCAATTCCGAAAATACCGGACATCAGCAGCAGTGTAGTGTTACCGAACCACATCCAGGTCTGAATGAACCATACGAGGATTCTCGCACTCCAGACATTATCAACAAACTTGAAAGGTTCAAGTATTACTTCCCAATTTAATAAAAGAGCGTTTACAGCGTTGTACTTGTTATTGCCGAAAAGCATAAGGAACAGGGCGGCAACAGAGGACGCCGTGATGATGTTAGGCAGATACATTACTACCTTGAAGAAGCCAGTGCCCTTTAACTTGATTCTGACATCGGAGAACCATACTGCAAGAAGCAGTGAGAGCACAATCTGTAATACGAAGTTACCAGCCCAAAGAATGAGTGTGTTTCCAATGGATCTCATAAACTCCTCTTGGATTGCTGCACCCGGGCTGTATTTACCTTCCTGACCAAAAAGAAGCCACTGGAAGTTCTGTAATCCTACAAATTCATTAGCAGTGTCGCCATTGCCGCGAAAGCTCAGGAAAAACGTGTTAATGAGGGGATAAATCATAAAGAAAGCATACGCAATAAAAAATGGTAGTATGAACATATAGCCATATTTTGCATAGCTTATCATCTTACTGCGCTTCTGTGCTGCAGCATTCATAGCACACCCTCCAATTTTTTTGTTAAAAATTCAACGATACATTGCTTACGGGTTTTCGCCCGTAAGCAATTCATATCGTTGAAAAGGTTATTCAGTTACAGTGCAGAGAAGTAACTACTGATTACTCAACTACAATGTCAGGGAATGTTGCAACTACAGACTTCTTGAATGCGTCTACAGCCTCTTCCTTGGTTGCGTATGTACCAGCGATGTAATCCTGTACAGCGGTGTTCAGGCAGGACTTGATCTTGGAGTCATACTCTGTGATCAGACCGTCCATCTTGATGTTGTTAGCGCCGTCAGCGAGAACTGCGAACTGGTCCTGACCGCCGAGGAGGTCATTCTTGTTGGTGCCAGCGTCGATGATAGCCTGCATAGCAACCTTGTTGTTGGTGAAGTCGCCGGTGAACTCAGCATACTTCTGCATTGTGTCAGCGTCAGTTGTGAAGAACTTTACGAACTCAGTAGCGAGGTCCTTGGTGTCGCACTTGGTGCTTGCTGCGAGCCATGTGCCGCCCCAGAAGTAACCGGTCGGACCCTGGCAGATGTTGTACTTGCCGAATGTAGGACCGGAGAGGTTGCCGTCGTCGTCCTTGGTAACACCCTCTGCCTGCCACAGCTGAGAACCATCAGAGTTGGTCATGCACCATGTGGAGAAGAAGTAACCCATTGTTGTGCCGTCCTGGCCTGCCTGGTACCAAGCGGGATCCCACTGCGGAACGCCTGCGAGGTAGTGGTTGTCAGCCATTGTCTTAGCAACATCGAAGAAGTCTTCAGCGGTGTCCATAACGAGCTTGCCGTCAACTACCCAAGGCTGAGTTCTGTTAGCAGCGTAAACCTGCCACAGACCACCCTCAGTTGCTGTCAGAGAGGTCTTGTTACCGGAAGCCTCGTAAACTGTCTTTGCAGTCTCCATGAAGGTATCCCAGTCCTTAACCTTCTCCTGCATCTCCTCAGGAGTCTTAACGCCGAGATATTCCTCAGCGAGGTCGGTTCTGTAAACGAATCCGCCGGGAGCAGCCTGGAAGGAAGCACCCTTCAGAACGCCGTTCTTATCCTTACCGATCTGTACGGTGTAGTCATAAGCGTTTGCGTAATCAGCCTCAGTGATTCCGAGATCGGACAGAGGAGCAACCAGTGTGTCATCGTTGATGTACTGGAGGATCCAGTCAGCCTCAAGACACATCAGGTCAGCGTCGCCGTCGCCTGAGAGGTACTGAGCATACTGGTCACGAGCGCCCTCACCGTTGTCGCCAACACCCTTGATAACGATCTGATCCTCAGAGTAACCCTTCTCCTGGCAGAACAGCTTAACCATGTTCTTGATATCGGAGTTACCGGTCCAAGCGAGGATGGTCAGTGTTTCCTCAGAAGAGAGAGCGGAATCACCAGCATTGCTGGAATCATCAGCTGCGCTGGAGTCAGCTGCGCTAGAGTCAGCTGCGCTGGAGTCAGCTGCGCTGGAGTCAGCTGCGCTGGAATCACCGCTGGAACCGTTGTCCTTGGAGCAGCCGGCAAAGGACAGAACTGCAGCAGATGCAAGCAGAGCTGCTAAAATTCTTTTCTTCATAGATTTTTCCTCCCAAAATAGGTTTCATTTCGTTCCGTTGTGGAACTGATTTACTCATCGGGGTCCTGCGGCTGATAATACTCTGTCTGAGCAGCATTCATAACCGCGCCTCGATTACATTTGTAAGTTTATCATAAAAGCTTTGATTTTTCAAGTCCTTTTTTATAACTTTTTTCACAGTGTAATTGGGAAAACGTTTTCAATTTTCACCTGTTGTTCACTTTCACAACACCTCCTTTGAATTTATTAAGTAAATCCCAGCAATTTACTCTGTCAATCTTAATCGCTTGGTAATGCGCTTTTGTGAGTTGTCCAATGCACTTTTTCTTTCGATTCAGCCGATTTTGTAACTGCTTTGTAACCAAGTTGTAATCATTCATTTGTGCAAAGTGCTGAAAAATTGCACAAATGCATTGTAAACGTTATCACTGCGTATATTTCCGCAAATCCTTTTGTAATAACGAATTGTATGCTTCCCGACATTCGTGTAAACACTCGGTTAGTTTTCATGAACCTGCTTCCGTTTTATGCATATTAGACAATCCGCCATTTTATGTGTTTAAAATCTGAAAAGAAAAATCCTCCGCAGCGGACTGCGGAGGATCGTGTTATTCAATAGTGATCAGACGGGGTGTACCTTGTTGGTCTTGTCAGCGTGGTCAGCGTCGATTCCAACCTGTCTGTCGGTGCGCTTCTCAAAGAACTTCGGAGCTACCTTCGGGAACATAGCGTAGGTCAGGACGTCCTCAACGGAAGCGTCGGGAACATACTGCTTAACCTCTTCCTTCATCACGTCATACTCCGGCTTGAGCAGGTCAGCAGGACGGCATGTGATGGGCTCCTCTGCACCGAGGATCTTCTTCTGGAACTCGGGATCAATAGCGACAGGCGTCTTGCCGTATTCACCCTTGACAAGTCCCTTGAACTCCTTGGTAACAGTCTTGTAGCGCTCGCCGGTGATTACGTTAAACACTGCCTGAGTACCAACGATCTGGGAGGTAGGTGTAACGAGGGGCGGGAATCCGGAATCCTTACGAACGCGCGGAACTTCCTGGAGAACAGCCTCAAGCTGATCTGCCTTGCCAGCCTGCTTCAGCTGAGAGAGCAGGTTGGAGAGCATTCCGCCCGGTACCTGGTAAATGAGCGCATTGGTATTTGTAGCCAGCATGGATGGATCCAGCAGGCCGTTGTCGATGTACTTCTTGCGGAGCTTCATGAAATAGTCGCGGATCTCGTTCAGCTTAACGAGGTCAAGACCGGTATCGTACTCTGTGCCCTGGAAAGTAGCCACGATGGACTCAGTCGGAGCGTGGGAAGTACCCAGAGCCAGCGGCGACATAGCGGTATCAACGCCGTCAACGCCTGCCTCTACCGCCTTCATAATGCACATGGAAGCCAGACCGGAAGTGTAGTGTGTATGCAGCTGGATCGGGATCTTAACGGTAGCCTTGAGATCCTTTACAAGGCTTGCAGCCTCGTACGGAGTCAGCAGGGCTGCCATGTCCTTGATGCAGATGGAATCTGCGCCGGCATTCTCGATCTGCTTAGCGTAGTTCATGTAGTACTCGTGAGTGAATACCTCGCCGAGGGTATAGGAGATAGCTACCTGAGCGTGACCCTGCTCCTTCTTTGCTGCCTTGATGGCAGTTTCAAGGTTGCGGATATCGTTCAGTGCGTCGAAGATACGGATTATGTCGATACCGTTGGCGATGGACTTCTGTACGAAGTACTCAACCAGATCGTCGGCATAGTGACGGTAGCCCAGCATGTTCTGTCCTCTGAACAGCATCTGGAGCTTAGTATTCGGCATTTCCTTTCTCAGGATACGCAGTCTTTCCCACGGATCCTCGTCCAGGAAGCGAATGCAGGAATCGAATGTAGCGCCGCCCCAGCACTCAGCAGAGTAGAATCCGATCTTGTCCATCTCGGAAAGGATAGGACGCATGTCGTCCATAGACATTCTTGTGGCGAGCAGTGACTGGTGCGCGTCACGAAGAACGGTTTCAGTTATCTTTAATTTTGCCATCTTGCTTCTCCTTAAATTATGCGTTGAGTGTAGCCACAACAGCGCCGGTTTCAACAGCCTCGCCCTTGGTTACGTTGATGGAAGCAACAACGCCATCTCTGTCGGAAACGATATCGTTCTCCATCTTCATAGCCTCGAGAACTGCGATAACAGTACCGTTGGTTACCTTGTCGCCAACCTTGACCTTTACGTCAACGATGGTGCCGTTCATAGGAGCGTTTACAGAAGCGTTGCCCTGTGCGCCGGCAGGAGCAGCTGCCTTCTTAGCAGGAGCAGCCTTCTTGGGAGCGGGAGCAGCAGCCACTGCGGGAGCGGAGCCGTCAGCCTCGTCTACAGTTACGTCATAAGCATTGCCATTTACGGTGATGGTGTATCTTTTCATTTCAAAAACCTCTCTGTTTATATATTAGAATACGAAATTAACGTGCTTTCTGGTGGGAGCTGCAACTCTCTTGCTGGAGCACATATCCACAGCGGAAGCTACAGCCTGCTTGGTATCCTCGGCAGCGATAACGCCGTCGATCATGCCAAGAGAAGCCGCCTTGAACGGAGTGGAATCCACCTCTTCGCCCATGAATACCTTTGCTGCCTCTGCGCTGAGGGGAGCGATGTAGGTGTTCTCCCATGCGAAGGTGAGGTCAGCGCTGTCGAATGCTGCATAAGCGGAACCTACCGCCTTGCCGGTGATCAGATTGATCTTGGTGGTGGTAGCGGAAGCGTATACCTGCGCCAGCTTAGCTGCGTCGCGTACCGAACCAGCAAGCTCTGCTGCACTGGAAGCCTCGAATCCCTCGGTGTTCACGATGGTAACAACCGGGATAGAGAATACGTCAGCGAGCTGAACAAATCTAGCGATCTTTGCGCTGTCAGCAGCGGTGAGCTTTGCAGCCTTGTCTGTAGCGACAAATGCAACTGTAGCCCAGTTTACGCTGGCGAAAGCGGTGTAAGCTGCGGTGCCGAACTCAGCGCCCAGCTCAACAACGGAGTTCTTGTCGGCGAGAGCCGCAACCAGAGCCGCGCCCTTGAGAGAAGCGGAAACAGCTGCGTCGTTCTCTGCGAACTCGTCGTTGCCTGCGAGGGAGATATTGTTTGCCGGCAGGATAGCAGCCAGCTTCTTAGCCTTTGCAATTGCGTCAGCATCGTCCTTTGCGAGGATATCAGCAACGCCGGACTTAGCTGCGTTTGCAGCCTTGCCTGCACCCTCGAGCTTGCCGTCGGGTGTATTGAACGGAGCTGTCAGGAACAGCTCAGCCTTCTCAGTCATGATGGTGACGTCAGCCATAGCAGCGATAACGGCAGCCGCGCCTGCACATACGCCGGTAACTACCGCGATCTGCGGAACCACGCCGGAAATAGCAGCGGAAGCCTTGATGATATCGCCGTAGTCAGCGAGTACTTCCATACCCTCGTTGATATCGCCACCCTTACTGTCGAAGAATGCGACAACGGGAGCGCCGTTCTTTGCAGCCAGCTCATAGATCTTCTTGATCTTGAGAGCAGCGCTCTTGTCAACTGCTCCGCCCCTGACAGAAACGTCCTGAGCGTATGCGTAAACAGAAGCGCCGTTTATTGAACCGCAGCCTGCTGCAACGCTGCTGACCGCGCCGTCGGCTGACAGGAATTTGTCAAGCTCGGTGAAGCTGTCCTCGTCAAAGAGAGCAGTCAGTCTTTTTCTTGCGTCGCTGTCCGGAACATTCTGTTCCATCTCAGCCAGTGTCTTTGAAAACGCCATTTTAACTCCTCCAATAACTGCTATTGAGATCGGCATGGAACGCCTGAAAAATGCTTCCGGGCATAGTTCCGCCGTCTTAATTAAAATTTATCCACAATAATTATACTACATCGTGATAAAAATAACAAGCACAATTTCGGTTTTTTTGAATTTTTTATCTATCCGACAAAAATACATTTGCCATCAGCCCCTATTTTAGACATTTTACATATTTCCGGTGACGTTTCCGGCAGCAAAAGGAAGCCCACCAGATGTCACGGAAGCTTTGAAAACAAAATTTTATGTGCAAAAAAGCAGCTCCCGGGGCGGATTCCACGGGAGCATGCCGGAAGGTCACTTTCTCTTTCTGGGATTACCGCTCTTGCCGATGGAAGTCCTCAGGGAACGCAGTTCCTCCTTGGTCAGGTCGCGATAAGCACCGGGCTTGAGCATTCCAAGCTTCACACCGCCGATGGAGGTGCGGCGCAGTCTGCCGACTTCTAGCCCCACAGCGGTGCACATGCGGCGGATCTGGCGGTTCCTTCCCTCCTTGATGACGAAGCGGAGCACCGTCCTGTCCGGAGCCTCGGAGATTACCTCCACCGTGCAGGGGAGCGTCTTGACTCCGTCGTCCAGCTCCACGCCGGACATCAGCCGGGACAGCTGATCCTCGTTCACCGCGCCGTCGATAGTAACTCGGTAGGTCTTGGGGACGTGCTTTGACGGGTGCATGATGTCGTTCGCAAATTCGCCGTCGTTAGTGAATATCAGCAGTCCCTCGGAATTCCTGTCAAGTCTGCCGACAGGGTAAACGCGCTCCTGCACGTCCGTCAGCAGGTCGGACGCCACCTTCCTGCCCATCTCGTCCGCCATGGAGGTGACGTATCCGCGCGGCTTGTTCAGCATGATGTAGCGCTTCTCCGCACGCTCCGCGGATATCTCATCGCCCTCGACGCGGATCAGGTCGTTCACCGGGTCCGCCTTGTCGCCCAGGGTGCAGGGTCTGCCGTTCACTGTGACCAGCCCTGCGGAAATGAGTTCCTCAGCCTTTCTTCGTGAACATCTGCCGCTGTCTGCAATTATTTTCTGTATTCTTACCTTTTCCATAAACTGTGTTTGCCTTTCTATGTACGCCCTCCCGGGCGGAATGAACTTTTCTGTATGCGCCGTCAGATATAAACTCCCAGCCGCGCGAGTATCTCCCGGAATATCCCCGGCTGCTGTTCCGGTACCGTTACCGTGGAATCCGCATAGAGCGGACACTCCAGCACCACTTCCCCGTCCAGCAGGAATTCCAGCTCCCCGAGCCGGTCGCCCTTCTCCACCGTCCCATACACGAAGGGCGGGAGGAGCACCCGGCGCGTCAGCTTTCCGCGCTGCCCGTCCAGGAGCGCCATCGAAGCGTTGTGCGCGTAGACTCCCACGGACTGCCCTGTGCCTGCCACCGCCACCCGGAATCCGCACCCCACATCAAGCGGACAGGACTTCACACTGGCGAAGCCGTAATCCAGCATTTTTGTGTGGTCGTTCCAGTCGTCCCCGGCGTTCAGCGTGACCGCGATGAGGGTAACTCCGTCGCGCTCCGCCGCGGACACCAGGCAGCGCCGCGCGTTGTCGGTGAATCCGGTCTTGACGCCGATGGCGCCGTCGTATCGCCGCAGCATTTTGTTGGAATTATACAGAGTCCTCTTATAGGGTGGGTTCCCGAATTCCACATCCGCGGAACTGCACGAAACCACGCTGCGGAACAGTTCGTCCCTCATTGCAAACGCCGTCAGCTTCGCAAGGTCGCGAGCCGTAGTGTAGTGCCCATCGGCGTCCAGTCCGGAGGGAGTGACGAAATGGGTATCGTACAGTCCCAGCTCCTGAGCGCGGGAATTCATCAGCTGCACGAATGCCGGAATGCTTCCGCTCACAGAAACCGCCGCCGCATTCGCGGCGTCATTCCCGGAAGGGAGCAGTATCCCGTAGAGCAGGTCGCGCCGGCTCACCCGGTCGCCCTCCCGCAGGCCCATGGAGGTGCCCTCCACGCGGATAGCCAGGGGATCCACAGTGAACTCCCGGTCGGGGTCGCCTGCCTCAATGGTCAGCAGAGCCGTCATTATTTTCGTGGTGCTCGCCATTGCGCGCCGCTCGTCCGGATTCTTCTCATAGAGCACCGTGCCGGTCTGCGCCTCGATAAGTATGGCGCTCACCGCCGAGATATTCTCCGGCGCTGCCGCCGCGCGTATTCCCACGCTTCCTGCCAGGGACAGCGCCGCCAGCACCACCGTTATTCTTGCCATCGCTCTCATATACGCTTCCTCCCGATGTAATTATTTCCATCGTTAGGTTGCGCAGAAATTCAGCGATTATTCAGCGTCGTCGGAATTCTCCTCTTCCTCCGGCTCCTCGTCCTTTTTCTTCTTGTCACCGATGAATCCCTTGATCTTCTCGACAACGTTCGGAATGGCGTCGATAACTCCCTCGATGGCACTGGGCTTGCTGTTGCCAAGCTCCATGAGCTTAACGTCGCCGTCACGGGTGATGACGATGAACGCCACCGGCTTCACGGTAACGCCTGCACCGGCTCCGCCGGCGAACTTCTCCGCCGCCTGGGTGGGGAGGTCGCTTCCGCCGGAAGCAAACCCGAAAGACACCTTGGACACGGGAATTATCGTGGTTCCGTCCGGTGAGGTGATCGCGTCGCCGATTATCGTGTTGACGTCCACCATCTCGCGGATCTTTTCCATAGATACACCAAGAATACCCTCAATAGAATTAGACATAACAGTTCTCCTTTCAGAACGGTAATTTATTTCCTGAGCTTGTCAATAGCGATCTTCGCCTTATCTCTCTGCATGTAATTGCGGACTGCCCTCCCGACGACCCAGAACAGGAACGCCACCGCCGCGATGGGCGTCAGCTTCGCGGTGAAGGAGCATTCCGCCGTGGTTTCCTCCGACATGAAGTCCACGCTGATGTCGAAATCCGGCTTCACCACCGTGAAGTTCCCTTCCAGGAACGCCCGGACTACTCCGGCCACAGCGCTTATCCTGCCGTAGTTCAGCGCAGCCTTCGCCGCGTCGTCGCCGCCGCAGACCACGCGCAGCCGGAAGGAGTATATCCGCGTTGCTTTCAGGAGCCGTTTCAGCGGCTTGCTGAGGGAATCCCACACAAGCTTCACGATCTCCCATATATCCGAAAGTCCCACGCGGCTCTTTTTCTTCGCCGGCTTTTCCGGCGCGGATTCCTTCTTTTTCGCGGCTACGGCGGATTCAGCGGATTTAGCGGAGCTTTCTGCGGACTTTTCCGCAGCCTCCTCCGAAAGCTTTTCGGTGTCGGAGGCTTCCGTTTCCGCTACGGATTCCGCAGCCTTTTCGGTCTTTTTGTTGCGGCGCTTACGCTTCCTTGTCCCGGCAGGGATCTGCACCAGGGTGATGAACAGCCAGTTTATTCTCAGCCGCAGCCCGTCGGAATATTCAAACCTGACCTTTACCGAGGTCATGAGCAGTATCATTATCACCACGACCACTGCCCCGGCAATGATCCAGCCCATTAACTCACCTCCGCTGCGCCGTACTTCCCTCCGGTCAGTCCGAACCGCCGAAGTTCATCTCGTCGTATTCATCAAGATCCATCTGATCTGTGCTGTCCGGAATAGTCGGAAGCGCACTGAGATCCGTCAGCCCGAAGCACCGCAGGAAGTTCTCCGTGGTCTTGTAGGCGATGGGACGTCCCGGGAGGTCAAGCCTGCCGTATTCCTCCAGCAGGTCGCGCTCCACCAGGCTGTTCACAACGCCGGAGCTGTCCACGCCGCGCACCTGCTCCACAAAGCTCTTCGTGACGGGCTGGTTGTATGCCACCACCGCCAGGACTTCCAGCGCCGCCTGGGTCAGCGGCACCTGACGGCGCGTTTCCAGCGCGGTCTTTATGTAGGGCGCGAATTCCGGCTGGGTCATCATCTGGTAGCTGTCCCCCAGCCTGTTTATGCGGAACGCACTGCTGTTGTCGATGTACCGGTCGTTGAGCCGGTCTATCATCTTCAGCACCGTGTCCTTCTCTATCTGACAGGCGGCGGAAAGCTTGTCCGCGTCGATCGGCTCGCCGCAGGCGAACAATACCGCCTCGATCACTGCCATGCCCTCGCTGAATTTCACTGCTCCGTCCCCTCCGTTTCTGCCGTGTTCCCCTCATGGCTTTCATCGTCCGCCTTTGTGCGCAGACGTACACTGCTTCCGTCCGGAGAGATGTAAATACGCCCCTCCTTGGAAAGCTCCAGTATCGCAAGAAATGTCGCCACAGTACGGGACCGCGGCTGATCCCTGTACAGCTCGTCCATCTTCACCGTGCCGTTCCTGCGCAGGCTCTTGAGCACTGCCACGATGCCCGTGAATACCGTGACGTAGCTTTTCGCCACGATCGGCTTTATCGACCGGGGACGGTAGCTTGCCTTCCTGCGTGTGCGCTCGTTCAGCGCGCTGTAAGCAAGCATTAGCTCCTCCGGCTGATGTATCTTATGATATGCCTTGTCGATCTCTATTTCCATCGGCTCGCGGACAAATACCACGTCGCCGAGGAAGCGCTTCTTAAGGCGCTCCGCCATGGTCTTGCACAGGGCGTATTCTATCAGCGCGCCCTGCAATTCCTTCTTCATCTGCTCCGCCTCTTCCTTGGGAAGAAGAGCCGCGGATTTTATCATGATGAGCCGCGCCGCCATCTCAAGGAACTCCGAAGCGATCTCAAGATCCGCCTCGGACATTCGGTCAAGATACAGCATGAACTGATCAAGCAGAATGCTTATCTCGATATCCTGGATATTCAGCTTGTGCTTCTGAATGAGCGACAGCATGAGGTCCAGCGGACCCTCGAATATCTCAAGCTTGAAGTTCAGTCCTTCCATCAGATGAACAGATTTATCAGACCGCCGTCCGGCACGAAGAACGAAGCCTTATTAAGCAGCCAGATTATACCGTTGGAGGCAGCACCCAGGGGCACATCAAGAGCGCCGAATATCAGCAGCGCGAAGAACACCCAGTAGATCACCTGCTGGTTCTTCTGCATGAAGTACACTGCCTTGCCCGGCAGGAAGCTGGACAGGATATTGAATCCGTCGAACGGCGGAATCGGGATCAGGTTGAATACGCCGAGGAAAACGTTGATGGTCGCGGTATAGCACAGCGCCATAACAACATACAGCACCACGTCGCTGACATTGCCGACAGAACTTACCAGAACGATCTTGGCAATGATGATCAGAATATAGCTAAGCAGGATATTCGCCAGCGGTCCGGCGAGAGAGGTCAGCGCCAGCGCGGTGCGCTGCTTGACCTTGGTGCAGTTCCTGATGTTCACAGGAGTTGGCTTCGCCCAGCCGATACGGCAGATGAACATCGCCAGCGCACCGAACGGATCAATGTGAGCGAACGGATTCAGCGTGAGCCTTCCCTGGCGCTCCGCGGTGTCGTCACCGAGTATTTTAGCCATCAGTCCGTGGGCGCACTCGTGTATCGGGAACACCACGAAGATAATGACAAGCACCGAGAACACGGACAGCACGCAGCTGATTATCTGCGCCTGCGTCGGGTTCCCGGAAAATATCAGGGAGAATATCTCAAGTAAAGGTCCTCTGAACATAAAAACTCCTTATTGCGTCACGCGCACTTACGCGCATATCTCTCAAGAAAAATATACATTTTTATTATACCGCATATCTGCGCTTTTTTCAAGTAGCCGCGCAAAAATAATCGCGCATTTCTCGAAATAATGCGCGATCGTGTATTATTTTGTTGAATTCTCACTCCGCCGCCCGTGTGAAGTAGTAGGTGGAATCGCCCTCCGGGGTCTGGACGGTGTAATACAGCTGGTCGTCCTCCTGGCTGTAGTTCACCTGCATGAGCTGCCTGCCGTCAGTATTCCGCACGATGATACCGCTGGAATTCCGCTCGAACTTCAGCGGCTCCCCGGAAACCTCCCCGGCAGACTGGGTAAAGCTATCGTCAGTGATCTCTATAGTGACCTGCTTGCCGTCGATCTCGCAGTTCCAGCTGCCACGGATACTGTCCATGGAAACGGAACGGCTGCACGCGGTCAGCATGAGTATTGCAGAAAGCGCAAATGCGCCGATGAATCTTTTCATTTCATATCTCCTGTCCATCTAACATCTGCATAATATTGTATCACATTAAAATCTCATTGTCAAGAACCAAAAAACACCCCCGGAAAATCCGGAGGTGTCGACGTCATACAGACGATCTTGATCAGCCCTCGATAGTTGCGGAAGCCTGAGCGGTTCCGGCAGCATCTGCGGCGTATCTCATGAATACATACTTGTAGGTTACATCATTTGACGCGAAACCATACGCAAATGTATCGGAGTCAGCATCATAATAAACTGTAAAGTCAACGCCGTCAATGCTGAAAATCAGACCACTGTCGGTCACAGTGTAAGGGTATGTTGCTTCACCCAGAGAAGAAGATGAAGTATATCCGTTCTCATCAATATTAACAAAAATCATTAAGCTCTCTGCTTCAACGCCAGTGGATTCAGCATACTCGGCAACGCTCATTGTGTTGGTACCATCGTTGATAGCTGCCAGAGCCCATGTGCCATACATTCTGGTGATGTCGAATGCAGCAGCCTCAGCGGTAGCAGGTGCGGAAACCTCAGCAGTTGCAGAAGCGTCAGCCTCGGCAGTAGCAGGAGCAGAAACCTCAGCGGAAGAAGCTGTGGAAGCCTCAGCAGTAGAAGCAACTGCGCTGGAATCAGAAGCAGAGCTGGAAGAACTGTCGGTGGAATTATCCTTGTTGCCGCAGCCAGCGAGGGACAGAACAGCAGATGCAGCTACAACAGCTGCAAGGATCTTTGTGAACTTAGTCATAGTGGTTTCTCCTTTAATTACCATATTATTTCTATATTTTGTCATAAATTCATCATTTACAACTGTTGGCAATTATATCACAAGCTGTTTGGTTTGTCAATATAGTTTTGGGTATTTTTGGAGATTGAAACAAAATTCCATGCGCATTTTAATAGATACATGTGTATATTTTACACCAAAATTTACTGGTTGATAATAAAAAAGCGGCTGCCGGAACCGGCAGCCGCTTTTCTATGTTCTGTTGTAAGAAATTACTCAGCAGCCTCAGCGGTAGTCTTAGACTCAGCGTCGGAAGCCTCAGCAGTTGCCTTGGACTCAGCGACAGAAGCCTCAGCGGTTGCCTTGGACTCAGCGACAGAAGCCTCAGCGGTTGCCTTGGACTCAGCGTCGGAAGCCTCAGCAGTTGCCTTGGACCCTGCATCGGAAGCCTCAGCGGTCTTTACAGTGTCAGAAGCGGAGGTGTCAGCGGAATTAGCCTCAGAAGAGGAATCGTTGCCATTGCTGCAGCCAGCGCAGAGAAGTGTCAGTGCAAGTGCACCTACGAGTGTTAAAGTCTTTACAGTGTTCTTCATAATAGTTTCTCCTTCTTTCCCGCAGCGATTTTCATATCGTCTTACCATTGCGGAATTTTATCGTATGTCAGAAGCTCAGTTCTTCTGACCGTTGTAGATTATAACACCGACTTAACAAAAGGTCAACACTTTCTTGATACTTTTCGTGCTTTTGCACAAAGAAATCGTATACAGTTTATAATGTTCTTACAAAAAGTCAAATGTTTTGCCTCATATTTTGCCATTTATGTTACTTTATTTCTCATGAAAAAAATACCATCTGTAATATGATCGGTGGTATTAAATCCCTCTGTACGGAAATAATAACATGGCACGGAAATTGATTCCGGATACATTTTATAACAGAAAGGAACTTGATCGACATGAAGGATATGTTTTGCTTCCAGTGTCAGCAGACAGCTCACAACACCGGCTGCGAGGGAAAGGCAGGCGTGTGCGGAAAGAAAGCCGACACCGCAAATTACCAGGACGAGATCATCGGCGCGCTCATCGGACTTTCCCGGGCGGCTAAGGACGGGGATCCCACCGAAAGGACCGACGCGCTGATGGAAAAGGCGCTCTTCACCACTATCACCAACGTGAATTTCAACGATACCACGATCCGGGAAATCATCTCGGAGGTCCAGCAGGAAAAGCAGCGGATCTCCCGGGGAGAGCACCCGGACTACGACATGAAAAAGCTTTGGGACGGCAACGAGAATATCCGCTCGCTGAAATCCCTTGTGTTATTCGGACTAAAGGGAATGGCGGCGTACGCCTACCACGCCCGTGTGCTCCGACACACATGCCGGGAGGTGGACGAGTTCTTCTACGAGGCGCTGTTCCAGATCGGCGAGGAAGGCTCCCAGGAATCCCTCCTTCCCCTGGTGCTGAAAACCGGCAATATCAACCTCAAGTGCCTGGAACTCCTTGACCACGCCAACACCCAGACTTACGGCGACCCAGTACCCACGGAGGTTCCGCTCACGATCGAAAAGGGACCCTTCATCGTGGTCAGCGGTCATGATCTCCACGACATGAAGCTTCTGCTGGAACAGACCGACGGCAAGGGGATAAACATCTACACCCACAGCGAAATGCTCCCGGCGCACGGCTACCCGGAGCTGAAAAAGCACCCCCAGCTGAAGGGTAACTTCGGCACCGGCTGGCAGAATCAGCAGTCGGAATTCCACAATATCCCGGCACCGGTGCTGTTCACCACCAACTGCATCATGCCCCTGCGCGAAAGCTACGCTGACCGTATATTCACGACCTCCGTGGTGTCCTACCCTGGAGTCACCCACATCGGCGCTGACAAGGATTTCACCCCCGTAATCAACAAGGCGCTGGAATGCGGCGGCTACGACTCTGACAAGGAAATGACCGGCATGAACGGCGGCCACAAGGTGATCACCGGATTCGCGCACGACGCCGTGCTTTCCCGAGCGGAGAAGATAATCTCCCTCATCAAGGCAGGGAAGATCCGGCATATATTCCTGATCGGCGGCTGCGACGGCGCTTCTCCCAGCCGCAGCTACTACAGTGACTTCGCACGGCTCACTCCCCGGGATACGCTGATACTGACCCTCGCCTGCGGAAAATACCGGCTGAACGACATGGACCTCGGCGACATCGACGGGATACCGCGTATCCTCGACATGGGACAGTGCAACGATTCCTACAGCGCTATCCGGGTGGCGGTGGCCCTCGCGGAGGCATTCGGCTGTGGAGTCAACGACCTCCCTCTCACTCTGGTGCTCTCCTGGTACGAGCAGAAGGCGGTGTGCATTCTGCTGTCGCTGCTCTCCCTCGGGATAAAGAATATAATCCTCGGACCGACGATCCCGGCGTTCATATCTCCGGCGGTTCTGGAGGTCCTCCAGAAGGAATTCCAGCTGCGTGCCGCGACAACTCCGGAAGATGATTTAAAGAAAATCCTGGGCTGATAATAAAAGCAGGGCGAAAAGTTTCGCCCTGCTTACATATTTATATTATAATAGTATAGTCACGCCCGGTTCCTGCGAATTATCGCGCCGATGGCGGAGAATACCGCGAAGCACACGATATTCACACACACTATACTAGCGCCGCTCGGAGTTCCGGCTTCATAGGATATCACCATTCCGGCGATGAACGTGACCACCGAAATTATCGCCGAGCACACTGTCACCGACCGGAAGCTCTTGAACACCCTCATGCTGCACAGCGCCGGGAATATTATCAGGCTGGAGATCAGCATGCTGCCCATCATGCGCATTCCGATGACGATTGTAAGGGCGGTCAGCAGGGCTATCAGCATGTTGTACATGCCTGCCCTGGTGCCGGTCGCCTTCGCGAAATTCTCGTCAAAGGTGATCGCGAATATCTTGTTGTAGAAGAACACGAACAGCACCAGAACCAGCACCGCCAGCACGACACTTATCACCACGTCCCCCTCGCTTATCGCAAGGATACTGCCGAAAAGGTAGCTGTCCAGGTCGCTGTTCATTCCGGAAACTGACACCGCCATTACGCCCAGCGCCAACGCTCCCGTGGAAATAAGCGCGATCGCGGAATCCCCCTTGATACGGCTGCTGCCGGAGATCCTCAGCAGCAGGAACGCCGCCGCGATGACCACCGGGACTGCCACCGCCATGGGCGCCCAGTTCATCACCGCGGCTATGGCGAGGGCGCCGAATCCGACGTGGGAAAGTCCGTCGCCGATCATGCTGTAGCGCTTGAGCACCAGGCTGACGCCCAGCAGCGCCGCGCACAGGGAAACCAGTATTCCCACCAGCAGTGCGCGCATAAGTATCGGAGTATTCAGGAATGCGGATATAACATCAGCCATTTCCGGCGCCCCCTCTCAGGAAATCCGAGGAACTGTCGCAGAGGAATTCCTCCGGCGTGCCGAAGAACCAGCTGTCGTGCTTCATGCAGAGTATCCGGCTCGCCTGCTGCAGCGCCGCGGAAATATCGTGCGTCACCATGATTATCGTGACGCCGCTGCGGTTTATCCCATTTATCAGGTCGTACATTTCCGCCGTCACCATCGGGTCCAGTCCGGAAACCGGCTCGTCAAGCAGCAGCAGCTTCTTGGTTGCGCACAGCGCCCTCGCCAGAAGAACTCTCTGCTGCTGACCGCCGGATAATTCCCGGTAGCAGCGCTTTTTCAGGTTCGTTATTCCCAGGCGCTCCATGTTCTCCGCCGCCAGCTTCCGCTCGCGGTCGGTGTAGAAGGGGCGCAGTCCCATACGGTTCAGACAGCCGGATATGACCACCTCCCACACGCTCGCCGGGAAATCCTGCTGGGCACCGGTCTGCTGCGGAAGGTATCCTATCTCGCTGCGGCGAAGTCCTCCGCCGAAGCTTATCGTGCCGCCCACCGGCTTTTTCAGCGACAGCAGGGATTTCACCAGCGTGCTCTTTCCGGAGCCGTTCTCTCCCACTATGCAGAGGTAATCCCCCGGCTTCACGTCGAAGCTGAGGTCCTTTATTACCGTCATATTCTCATAGGACAGCGCCAGGCTGTCCACTTTTATAAGCTCTTCCTGCTCCATTTCAATCCACCAGAACTTTCTCCAGGGTTTGCAGATTCCTTTCCATCAGCGAAACGTAGGTTTCCCCGGCAGCGAAGTCGTCCGCGGTTATATTGTGACAGCTGTGGAATTCCACCACGTCCAGCCCGGAATCCTCCGCGAGGACGTCCGCAAGTTTCCTCCCGGAAAGCTCGATACAGAACACCGCCTTCACAGCGTCCGGCTGTCCCAGTTTATCCAGCAGGAATGTCACCGTCTGGGCGGAAGGCTCAGTTTCGCTGCCGCAGCCCGGGAATGCCGCATAGTAGTTCAGTCCGTAATGCTTAAAGAAATACAGCAGCGGAAATCTGTCGCCGAAGATGAAATACCGCTCCTCCCCGTCCAGGAGTTCTTTCAGCCTGCCGTCGATTTTCCCTATCTGCGCAGCGTAGCTCTCGGTGTTGGAATCCAGCTCAGCCGCGGAATCCGGGAACAGCGCCTTCGCACGGCTGCCCAGCGCGCGTACTATCGCAGCGGCGTTGTCCGGAGAAGTCCAGACGTGCTCGTCGTACTCTTCCTCGTCCCCGTCAGCGTGGTCGTGATCGTGATCATCTTCCTGCATGCCCTCGGAGTGCTCCTCGTCAAGCAGGGAAACCGCGTCCGTCATGCGGAACGTTTCAACGTCCGGAGCCGCCTGCAATACGCTCTCCACCCACTGGTCGGATTCCCCACCGTTGTACACGAACAGGTCGCAGCCGTTTATCTCCACGATATCCTTTGCGGAGGGGTCGTAGCTGTGGCTCTCCTGCCCGGGCTTGAGCAGCATTCTGACCTCGGCGGTATCGCCGAATACCTGCCGTGCGAAATCGTACGCCGGGAATATCGTGGTGATTATCAGCGGCTTGTCTGCGGAGTCCGCCGTTTCTACGCCGGAGCAGCCGCACAGCGACGCACCCAGCGCGATCGCGGTGACTGCCGCGAGTATCTTCTTTATTTTCATTTGCTCTCCTTGTCCTTCTGTTCCTGCTCGTCAAGCTCTTTCTGGCAACGGTCGCACAGTCCGTAGATCACCGTCCTGCCGACGTCCACTGCGAAGCCGTGTTCTTTCTCTATATGCCGCTGCATTTCCTTCATGAAGCCGCAGTCCATGTGTATCAGCCGCTGGCAGCGGTCGCACTTCAGATGGAAGTGCGAACAGCACTTCTGCTCGTCCATCAGCTGATAGCACGCCCCGGAGCCGTCCCCGGTGAAGCGCTTCAGCACACCCTGGTTCGCGAGCTTTGTCAGCGTGCGGTACACCGTGGCTTCACCCACGCTCACCTCTCCGCTGGTGATTATTTCCTTCGCGGTGAAACAGTTTCCCTTGTGCCGACTGAAAAACTCCACTATCTCATCGCGCTGCTTTGTATTATAATTGCTGCGGTCCACAACGCTCATCTCCTGAATTTGATTTTGATTTTCACTTTCAGATTCATATTATAGCACACACTACCCTGTTTGTCAAGCCCAGGCAGGAATTTTTGTTGCAATTTATGAGAATTTGTGCTATAATACTAATATATATTATCCGAATCGAAAGGCGGTGGCGTTTAATGCTGGAATACTGCATGTGTCCGAAATGCGAACGCATGATAATGCTGGATCCGGATTTCGCCACCGGGTTCTGCCTTTACTGCGGCACCCACATCGCCTACGAGGAATCCCGGGAGTTCCTGCTGGAAGGGCTGAAAAGCACGCTCCCGGACGAACTCCGGCTGGAAGCCGACCTCAGCGAGCTTATCGACGAGGACGACGCCCGGGAGGATCACTACGGCGTGGAGGAATGCCGCACCGAGTGCGCAAAGGCGCAGGAATTCCTCGGGAAGTGGGATTTCACGAACGCATTCACGCACTACTCCGCAGCACTGGAATGGCGCCCGAAGGATTTCGAAGCATGCTGCGGCAGAATGACCGCCGGGATACTGCGGCTGAACGATGTGGAAAACTGGCAGCAGCGCCTTTCGGACTGCACCGCGCTTATCCGCAGCCAGTCTGACTGGAACACCGCGCAGAAGGCGCTGGAATACTCGTTCGATATACTCCAGAAGTTCCTGTCAAAAGGCGGCAGGTTCGTTTCCCCGGCGCTGACGTTCGGATTCTTCCGGGCAGTGACGGAGGGCTTCCCCATGCTGAGGGAAAGGGCTGCGGTGATACTGGCGCACTGCGTGAACATCGACAACGCCCCGTTCACAGACGCGGCGCGGCTCGACCACGAAACCACGCGTTTTGCGGTGGGAAGCTACCCCGGCGAGCCGGACAGGGAGCTTGCGCCGAAGCTGCTGCTCATCATGAAATACCACCCGGACAGCCGGCAGCGACAGACCCTCGTCCGGGCAGTGTACGTCTACGACCGGGAGGTCTGGCTCAGAAATCACGACGAACAGCGGATAAACGACGTGCTGGATTTTCTCGACGGAATGTTCTCCGGGGACTACTCCATGGACGACCGCCGGGCGGCGCTGCATTCCGCAGCGGACCTGCTGCTGATTAACGCCCTGGAGCCTGGCTCCACTGAGAGGGAGAAGCTGAAATTCCTGACCGGGGTGTATTCCTGGCAGCAGATGAAGCGCATGGAGGAATACTTCAGCGGCAGCGTATTCTTCAACCGCCTGCTTCTCGACATTTACCTTGAACAGAAGGGCGCAAGCCCGTTGACCGCAGAATACCGCCGTATCCGCAAAAAGCTGGATATGATCACTGAACAGAAAGGATAATCACTATGGCTAACATGAAAAAGCTCACCAGGGATTACGGAGAAATAATCTGGACCGGAAAGAAATGCATTATGGGCATGCCGATATCTTTCACACGATACATTCTTACGGAAGCCAAGCTTATCACCCGAGTGGGACTTCTTAACCTGAAAGAGGACGAGATAGAGCTTTACCGCGTGTACGACAAATCCATGAAGCTGCCATTCGGACAGCGTATCGTAGGATGCGGCACCATCACGCTGCTATCAAAGGACAGCGATACACCTACAAAAACGCTTGAGAAGATCAAGAACCCCCGGGAGGTCAAGCGGCTTCTTGACGCCGCAGTCCAGGAACAGCGCGACAAATACAGCGTCCGCGGCAGGGACATGATGGGCGCCTCCGCTCACATGGAGGATCTGGACGGCGACGGGATCCCGGACGATCCCCATGGATTCACCGGAATGAACTGACCTGCGGTGAAATTTGCTACACACATGTTACACATCTGCAATGTTTTTTATGGCTGAAATTACTTGATTTTCTTTACAGCCTGCGGTATAATAGAATAGCAATTATCTGGTTGGAAATTGATTGCCGGAAAATCTCGTATCCGGCGGAATGATAATACACAACCCCGGAATCCGCCTGCGACAGGGCGGACTCCGGCGGCGACCTGCAATAAAGGAGAAAGGATCATGTCAGAAAACAAGGACGGACTCAACATCTGCCTTATGAACGACTCGTTCCCGCCCGTTATAGACGGTGTGGCTACTACTATACTAAATTACGCAGAAATAATCAACGAAAAACTCGGAAAGGCTACCGTTGTCATCCCGGAATACCCCGGCGTGCAGGACGACTTTCCGTTCCCCGTGGTGAGATATCCCAGCCTCTCCGTGACAGAAAAGATATGCAGCTACCGCATGGGCTACCCGTTTTCCGCCAGCAAGCTGGATTCCCTCACCGGCAGCGGATTCAATATAATCCACACACACTGCCCTTTCGCTTCGATGGTAATGGCGAGAGTGCTCCGTATCAAGACCGGGATACCTATGGTATTCACCTACCACACGAAATTCGACATTGATATCCGCCGTGCACTCCCTACTAAGCTCATGCAGGATCAGGCGATAAAGCTTCTTGTATCGAACATTTCAGCCGCAGACGAGGTCTGGACTGTCAGCGAAGGCGCGCGCCAGAACCTCCTTGACCTGGGCTACGTCGAAACCAACGGTCACCGTATCCGTATAATGGAAAACGGAGTGGATTTCCCCCGGGGCAGAGCCGAAAAGGACGAGGTGGAATCCCTGCGCGCGGACCTGGACCTCAGCGGACACGGTCCCGTGTTCCTGTTCGTCGGCAGACTGCTGTGGTACAAGGGAATACGCACGATACTGGACAGCCTGAAAATACTCGACCAGCGCGGCACCGACTTCCGCATGATGGTGGTAGGCGACGGCGCTGACCGCGAGGAGATCGAAAACTACACCCAGGAGCTGGGGCTAGGCGAAAAAGTGGTATTCACGGGCGCCGTCTACGACCGCGAAGAACTGCGCACCTACTACACCGCCGGGGACCTGTTCATATTCCCGTCGCTGTACGACACGAACGGTATCGTTGTGCGCGAAGCAGCCGCCTGCGGAGTTCCGTCGGTGCTCATTAAGGGAAGCTGCGCCGCGGAGGGTATCACCCATCACCGCACCGGAATACTGGTGGACAACACCGCGGAGGCAATCGCCGAGGAACTTCAGTTTGCGGCGGATCACCTGGAGGAGGTACACCAGATGGGCGACCACGCGATGAACGAGGTCTACATGTCATGGGAAACCTCCATACGGAACGCATACGACCGCTATGGCGCTATAATCGAGAATTGCCGCAGCGGTGCGACAAGCAACTACGAATCCGAAATGCAGCAGGATTTCTTCGCCGGTATAAGCAAGCTAACCAGCGCAGTCCAGATGTTCAGGAGCATTCCGGCGGTGTCAGCAATTCGTGAGAGCAATAACCGCAGCATCGCCAAGCGCAAGGCGCGCAAGGAAGAGAAAAAGATGAATTCCGAGTCGGAGGAATAAACGGCGCGGAACAAAAAAGGGAGGGCGACCTCCCTTTTTTAGCGCGGTTGATTTTTAGCGCATAATATGCTATTATAGAATTGAGGGGGTGATACTGTGCAGGAAATGAAACTCAGCTATTTCACGAACGACGACAGCTTTCCGCTGTTCATTCAGTTCGGCAGGCACGATATTCCGCTGTTCGTCCACGGTCATGAGGATTTCTACGAGCTGGTGACAGTTCTTGACGGCAGCGCTGAGCACATCGTGGACGGCGAGCGCAGCGTTATAAGCAAGGGCGACGTATTCGTCATCGGCGGAGGGATCTCCCACGGATTCGACGCCCCGAAGAACCTGCGTATCTGCAACATCATGTACCGCCCGGAAATGCTGTTTCCCGGAGATTCGGATATCCGCCAGCTGCCGGGATTCCACGCGCTGTTCCTGCTGGAGCCTCATCTCAGCAGCACGCAGCACTTCCAGAGCCGGCTGCGGCTTACCCCGGCGGAGCTTTCCCGGGTGCTGTCGCTGATCAACGCCGCCGAGGCGGAATACACCTCCGACCAGCCCGGGCGCAAGACCATGGTGCTTTCCCTGGTGCGTCAGCTTGCGGTGCTGCTTTCCCGGCTCTACGACTGCCCGGCAAAACCCCGGGAGATCTCCGGAATCGCCGACGCCGCCGCATTCATGGAAACCAGCTTCGCCGACAACATCGCCATCGCCGATGTGATCGAGCGGTCGCACTACTCCCAGCGGCACTTCATACGGCTGTTCTCCGCCGCCTACGGAATGACTCCGCAGCGCTACCTGCTCGACGTGCGGATACGCCACGCAAGCTCCATGCTCCGGGACAGCACGCTGAACGTGACGGAGATCGCGCTCCGCTGCGGATTCGACGACTCCAACTATTTCAGCCGCATTTTCCGGAAGTACACCGGGCATTCGCCGAGCGAATTCCGTGTATTGCCCTAGGACGCGATATATTGTAATAAAAACAGACCCCCGGAGATCACTCCGGGGGTCATTCTGTTTATACTATGTACTCTTTCAGAGCCGCGATAAGCGCGTCAATTTCCCCGTCCGTGCCGATGGTTATGCGCAGGCGGTTGTCAATACGCTTCTTGGAGAAGTAGCGCACATAGATATCCTTCGTCTTGAGGAACTCCTGGATATCCCTGGCGCGGTATTTCGGGTGCTCAGCAAACAGGAAGTTCGTGCTGCTGTCCGCCACGTCAAACCCCATTCCGCGCAGCTCTTCCGTCAGGCGGTCACGGGTCGCGACTACCTTAGCGATGGTCGCCCGGAAGTACTCCTCGTCCTGGACGGAGGCAACTCCGGCGGCGATTGCCACGCTGTCCAGCGGATAGGAATTGTAGCTGTCTTTCGCCGCAAACAGCGCCGAGATTATCTCCTTGTTGCCAAGCGCGTAGCCTATGCGCATTCCTGCCATGGAACGGGACTTGGAGAACGTCTGGACTACCACCAGGTTCTCGTATTCCTTCAGCAGCGGGACAGCTGATGTGCCGCCGAAATCAACATACGCCTCGTCGGAAATGACGACGCTGTCCGGGTTCGCGTCCAGTATCTCGCGCATGAAATCCAGCCCCCTGCCGATACTTGTGGGCGCATTCGGATTTGCGATAACCACGCCGCCGTTGGGACGTCTGTAATCCGCAGCGTTGATGTTGAACGTATCGTCCACCGGGATAGTTTCATACGGGATACGCAGCATGTCGCACCACACCGGGTAGAACGAGTAGGTTATGTCCGGATAGATTACCGGCTTGTCGGAATTGAAAAACGCCCGGAAGCACAGCGCCAGCACGTCGTCCGAGCCGTTGCCCAGGAATACGTTTCCGCGCTCCAGTCCGAAGCGCGCCGCGAGTGCGTCCGCGAGGGGCTTCGCGTTCGCGTCCGGGTACTTCTTTAGGGATCCGCCGCGGAACTGCTCGATTGCCCGGATCACTCCCGGCGCCGGCGGATATGGATTCTCGTTGGCGTTGAGCTTGATGAAATCAGTCTTGTCAGGCTGCTCGCCTGCCACATACGGCTCTATCTTAATGAGATTATCTTTCCAGCTCATATTTTCTCCTTAAAACAAAATCAGGCGAAAACCCTGAGGTCTCCGCCTGATATCCAGTCAGTTATAGATCACTCAGCGTCGTCATCTTCGAGAGAGAACTCGAGATGGGCGCCACAGTTGGGGCAGTCGAGCTGTTCGCTCGCAGCCTGATCATAGTCGAAACGAATGGTGTTTCCGCACTTGGGGCAGGTCGTTTCGTACATCTCGTCAAGCTCCTCGTCGAAGTCGTCTTCGTCGTCGTAATCGTCCTCGTCGTCCTCAACGCCGTAAACCTCGTCCTCGAGGTCTGTTACGCTTTCCTCAAGGTCAGTCATTACGTCAGCAACGTCGTCAAGCTCCTCGTCAACCTCAGATAGATTCTCTGCGATATCGCCGAGAACGTCCACGATAGCGGCAATTACCTTGCCCTCCTTGGTGGAGTCGTCCAGCTTGAGTCCCTCAGCAAGACCCTTGATGTAAGAAACCTTTTCACCGATCGTCATAATTATCAATCCTTTCATGTCGCGGACGGAACTGTGTCCAGTCCTTTAACTCCAAAGAATATATGATACAGGGGCGGAAATTACTTTACACGCTCCATGTACTCGCCTGTTCTGGTATCAATACGGATAACCTCGCCCTCGTTGATGAACAGCGGAACGCGGATCTCAGCGCCGGTTTCCAGAGTAGCGGGCTTTGTCGCATTTGTAGCGGTGTTGCCAGCAAAACCGGGATCGGTCTGGGTGATCTGAAGCTCTACGAAGTTCGGAGGCTCTACGCCGAATACCTTGCCCTTGTAGGACAGTACCTTACATACCATGTTTTCCTTGACGAACTTGAAGTTGTCGCCAACGTCGGAAGCGTTTACGGGGATATCCTCATAGGTCTCGGAATCCATGAAGTGATAGAGCTCGCCGTCAGAGTAGGTGTACTCCATATCCTTTCTCTCAACGTAAGCGGTGGGGAACTTAGCGGTAGGGTTGTAGGTCTTTTCTACAACGGAGCCTGTAATAACGTTTCTCACCTTTGTTCTTACGAACGCTGCACCCTTACCGGGCTTAACGTGCTGGAACTCAATGATCTGCATTACATTACCGTCTTCCTCGAATGTCATGCCATTTCTGAAATCTCCTGCTGTGATCATAGTAGGGAACCTCCAAATTATTAGTATTATGCGGCGCCGTGCAATAGTTCCGCGCCGGTTTATCCGGAGGGCGACCATAATCTGGAAATCCCGTCCGTATAATTCTATCTATATTATTTTACCCTATTTCGCGCAATTTTTCAAGCCCTTTTTAAGAAAAAACTGAAAAATTTATATGTGGATAAGGTTTTTTGTAGATTTGGTGAGGTTGTCGCAGCCATTTTCTGTAACAACTACCATATCTTCTATGCGCACTCCGAACTTTCCGGAAATATACGCACCCGGCTCAACGGTCACGATCATTCCGGGGCGGAGCATTGAACGGCTGCGCTGGGAGAGCGTGGGCTGCTCGTGGATCTCCAGACCGACGCCGTGGCCGAGTCCGTGCCCGAAGTACTTGTCGTAGCCCCCCCACGCCGCCAGGGTAGCCCTTGCCACGCTGTCAACGACCTTGCCGTTGATACCGGGCTTGACCGCCTTTATTCCGTCCTGGTTGGCATAATACACGGCGTTGTAGAGCTTCTCCATCTCCGGGGACACCTGTCCCACCGCCAGGGTGCGCGTCATGTCGCTGTGGTAGCTGTCCACGACTGCGCCGAAGTCCAGCGTCAGGAATTCACCCTCCTGGAGCTTCTTGTCCGTGGGGACAGCGTGCGGCGACGCGGAATTCACGCCGGAAGCCGCGATGGTTTCAAAGGAAAGGTCGTCCGCGCCGCAGTCCATCATGTAGTAATTCAGCAGTGCTGCGACCTGCTTCTCGGTCATGTCGCGGCTGATGTTGTCCACCAGGCGCTCGAAGGCGCGCTCCGCAATACGCTGCGCCCGGACTATGAGCGCGACCTCCTCCGGGGTCTTGATAATACGCATGTCCCAGATGAACTTGGAAAGCTCCGGGGAGGGATCCAGCTCCACAAAGTGCAGCTGCTCCTTGTACGCGGAGTATTCCGACAGGGTCATGTAATCGCTCTCCAGCATAAGGCGGCGGATATTGTGCTTCAGAAGCAGCTCCGTCAGCTGGGTGCGCATGTCCTCCAGGAGAAGCACGCGGCAGTCCGTCACGCGCTCCTTCGCCTTGTCGAAGTAGCGTGAATCTATGATGAGGTAGCTCTGCTCCTTGGTCACGAGGATAACCCCGGCGGAGGACTTGAATCCGCAGAAGTAGCGCCGGCTCACATCGGAGGTGATGAGGGCGCCGCAGGATTCCCCGTCAAGCATCTGCTGTAATTTCTCGATATTAGTCATGGCAGCCACCCAGAATATTCTCCAGTGCGTACAGCGCCAGGACGTAGCTGTTGCTGCCGAATCCGGCGATTGTGCCGCGGCACACCGGGGCAATGACGGAGTTCTTGCGGAACTCGTCGCGGCTGTTCACGTTGGAGAGGTGCACTTCAATAACCGGAATGCGTATCGCTGCGATGGCATCGCGGATAGCGTAGCTGTAGTGAGTATACGCGCCTGCGTTGAGGATAACCCCGGCGCAGTCCAGCCTGGATTCATGCAGGCGGTCGATAAGTCCGCCCTCGGAATTGCTCTGGAAGAACACCGGCTCAAAGCCCATGCTGCGTGCCTTCTCGTCCAGCATGTCGTTGATGGAGTTCAGCGTTTCGCTGCCGTAGATATTCGGCTCGCGCTCGCCCAGTAGGTTAAGATTCGGGCCGTTCATAATAAGTATCTTTTTCATGTGCTAACCTCCCGTTTTTTGTCTGTTCTTATTTTGTCTGGAAAGCTCCAGGATTCTCCTGAATCCGGCGTCCGTGGAAGCCCACTTTTCCGTCACTGCCTCTTTCTGCTCCGGAGTGCCGTATTCCATGTAGTAGTTATCCCGGAACTCCTCGCCGATGGTGACCGGGACGCGGTGCGGCTTCACGCCGAGGTCCGCCGGGAAAAAGCGCTGCTTCATCATTCCGGTGATCTTCGCGGATTCCTCCGGAGTAAAGTCCACCTCAACGCTCTGTACCCTGCGGCTCCCGTCGGGAAGCAGATCGTGCACCAGGTCAATCTTTACATTGAGTTTCATTCTGTCCGGGGAATGCTGCGGATCCGTCAGTGTGAAATCATACACCACATCGTATCTTACGACTGGGCTTCCGGCGAACAGCGAGCCGTCCTCAAGCCTGGGACGTCCGAACCCCAGCGCGTGCTGATTCTTCATTATGAACACGAACATCGCGTTGTCCATGACCTTCTTGTCTGCGATAACCCAGAAGCAGACTCCGCGCTGATATGCATTGATATCCACAAGTTCAGCCGCCGGGAATCCGTGGTCCGCAACCATCTGGAGCGACAGCCCCAGTCCGTGCATGAGTCTGTCCTTCCCCACCAGGGGTATCGCGCGGTGGTACTTCTTCGCAAACGCGTCGAGGTACATATCGCCGCGGCAAAGATCCTCGATCATATCCAGAAGCCGATTTCCTTCATAGTCCACGCTCCTGGCTCCCTCATACGGGATAAGCCCTATCTTGCGGTAGGAGTCGCACATGACGCCTTTCGCAAACTGGTAATTCACAAGGTACGCATTCCCGTTGTAGAACAGCCCCATCTGCCCCTGATTCAGCTTACGGGACATGGAGTGATCTCCGCCATTTATATTGTCGTCTGCAAGAAGTTCCTCCACCCGGGGAATAAGCTCACCGGGTATCGCTTCCTCAACGGTGTTGAAGTGGTGCTGCTCGTTCTCGCAGGCGGTGATGTACCGCAGTATCTGTTGGTCAATGCAGTTTATCGCGTCCAGCAGGGATTTGTCATTGTAAAGGCTCATGTCGGCTCCTTAAAGGGACTCGAAGTAGCGCTTCATCTCCGCGGCGTCCTCCGCCTGAGTACCGGCGGATTCGCAGATTATTGACGGCTGCATATTGCGGTCGTGTATCTCCTGCATAAGCGGCTGGTACTCCGGTCCGAACTGCGTGTCCGCAAAGGTCAGGTGGCGCTTCTCGCCGCCGGCGGTGTACTCTATGCGGCTGAAGTGGATATGCATGTTGTCCAGTCGCTCCCTGCCAAGCTTGTCCCCGATGAGATCCAGCATGTGCGCGTAATCCTCCCGGCAGGTTATGCCGCCGTGGGTGCGCGCGTACAGATGCCCGAAATCCACTGTGGGCAGGAATCTCTCGTCAACGCCGCACAGCTCCAGGACTTCCTCCAGAGTGCCCAGCTGGTTCACCTTGCCCATCGTTTCCGGGCAGATGATGATCTCGGACAAACCCTCGGAATCCAGGCGCTCCTGCGCTCTTTTCAGAGTGTCCTTTGCAAGCTCCGTAGCCTGCTCCCGGGTCATTTTCGAGCAGCTTCCGCTGTGCACGACGATCTTCCTTGCGCCGACGGAATGCGCCGCCTGCGCCGACTGGAAGATGTATTCCACGCTCTTCAGCCGTGTTTCCTCCTCCACGGAGGAAAGCGATATGAAATACGGCGCGTGCAGCGTGACGTAAATCCCGTTCTGCTGCGCCAGTCCCGGCAGAAGCGCCGGAGTTTTCTCGCTGAGCCGCACTCCGCGGCCGCACTCTATCTCGTAGCCGTTAAGTCCCATTGAAGCGAGGTATTCCGGCAGCTGCTCGGGGAATTTGCGCTTCCCCCAGCTCTCGGAATTTCCGCCAGGTCCGAATGAAATAGCCATTACTTCTCCTCCAGCTTTGAATAATCCCGGTGAAACACCCAGCTTTCGATGTGCCGCTTCAGTCGGAATGTCCACGTCTTTTCCAGGTGGAATGGCTCCACCAGCACGGTGCGTATCCCGGCGAGATTCCCTGCCATCACGTCGGTGAATATCTGGTCGCCGACGACCAGGGTCTCTTTCTTCTTCACGCCCATCGCCTTCACTGCGCGGTTCACGCCGAAAGTCAGCGGCTTGGCGCCGTTGGCGGTGAACTCAAGCCCCAGCTTCGCGGCAAGCGGAGCCACGCGCTTGTTCGTGTTATTGGACACCACGCGCATTTTTATTCCCAGGGCGCGCATTTTGTCCAGCCACTCGTCCACCCCGGATTCCGCCGCCGGATTTCCGTGCATGGAGAGTGTGTTGTCCATGTCGAGCACCAGGGCCTTCACGCCGTTTTTGCGCAGGAATCCCTCGTCTATCTGCAATACGCTTTTCAGCCAGAATGTGGGCTTGAACAGCATAGGTTCCTCCTTAAAACAATTAAACCGGACAGTAAACTGCCCGGTTCAACCGTTGTGTTTTAGTCGCACTAAGCTCGAAAAGATCAGAACTTACGCTTGCGAGCAGCTTCGGACTTCTTTTTACGTTTTACCGAAGGCTTTTCGTAATGCTCTCTCTTACGAACTTCAGCAAGAACGCCGTCCCTTGCGCATGAACGCTTGAAACGCTTCAGAGCGGTATCAAGAGATTCATTTTTGCCAAGACGAATTTCTGCCATCTATATTTCCCTCCCTTTGCCAAGAGGCATAGGTTTTCTACATAATAGTAGCTATACAAAAAGTATATACTTAATTATATCGCAAAAGCCACGATTTGTCAAGGCTTAATCCTAAATTTATTCGTGATTTTTGATTTTCGTGATTTCTGACAAATCCCGATGTTGAAATTTGGCGTTTTACGACACACTCAGTCCTTGACGAGGTCGGAAATATCCACCGGTGTGCCGTCCGCCCAGAGGCGCTCCAGCTGATAGAAATCCCGGGTTTCCTCCAGGAACACATGCACGATGATGTCGTAGTAGTCCAGCACGATCCAGGTCTGGCTCTGGTAGCCCTCGATGCTCTTGGGCTTCACGCCCTTCTCGCCGAGCTGGTATTCCACCTCGTCCGCCAGCGCCTTGACCTGCGTTGTGCTGGTCGCGGAAGCGATGATGAAGTAATTCGCGAGTATCGTCAGATCCTCCACCTTGAGGGCGGTGATGTTCTTTGCTTTTCTGGAATCCAGCGCCTTTACGGCGATCTCAAGTTCTTCTCTGTCGGTCATAGGATCTCCTTGTCTTTGTTGTATTTCAGATAGTAGTTGTAGGCTTCGAACGTGTAATGCGGAATGTATCCGCACTTTCTGCACACTTCCATGATGTTGTAGGCAAGCGCCACCGCCATCGCCCTGTCGAGGTCGCTGTGGCATATCTTGCGGAATCTGTCCACGTCCTTGTAGCTGCGCTCGGCGGAAATCATGTCCCCGAGGTAGACTATCTTCTCCAGCAGCGTCATCTTTGCGCAGCCGATGGTGTGGAAGCGTATCCCGGCGAGTATCTCCTCATCGTCGATCCCGAGCTGATCCCGGACGTATGCCGCGCCTGCAACGGCGTGCCGCAGCGCCGGCGTGTCGATCTCCGCGGAATCCGGCTGGAATCCGCTCTCGGCGGTCATCTGCTTCTGCCGCTCCGGAAGTTCCTCCTTCATGATGTCGTGGAGCATTCCGGCGAGGTAGCAGCGCTTCTTATCGCCGCCGAATCTCTCTGCCAAGTCGTAGCATGCCTCCGCCACATTCATGGTGTGGGTGAAGCGCTTCTTGGAGAGTCTGCCTTTCAGCAGCTCCTCATACTGGTCAAATTCCTTGTATCTGCTCAAAAAGAATTACCTCCATAGGTAAAGTCAGCAAAAAATCTCGTCCTTATGGTTTTCGACAAAAGCCATAAGATGATCTGTCAAAGACGGCTCAAACGAGTAAAATGCGTCGTCGGTGTCCTCAAAGCCGTTATCTTCGTCTTTGATCTCTTCCAACGCTTTCAGATAATTGTCAGCGAAACTTTTATCAGCTACCTTTGTCAGAGCTGAAACCAGTTCTTCGGGAACTGTATCGGGATAGCAGTCGAAATACCCACAGTGTCCGGCACTGTTCATCTCTGCGTCATACCAGAAACATAATACGGCTTCTTTCTGAATTTCCGTCAGAACAGAACGATCCCGGCTGCAAATATCTTCTATAAAAGTGTTCCACCTGATTGCTTCATCTGTCATGCTGCGCCTCTCACCCAATTAAGTTATCAGCCGTTTTTGCATGGTCCTATTCATGTATACCATCCGCAATAGATGTCACGGCTCTTTCCAGAAGCCGCCCTTATGGAAATTTTCGTTGCCGAGCGGCGTAGCGGTCAGCCGGAATATCACGCAACCGTCCGGACAGACGATGGTCTTGCTGTATCTGCCGTCGCCGCCGAGGTTCTCAAGGTCGCCGCCGCTGCGTACTGCTTCCATGAGCGGATATAACATCATCATGGTCTTGCTGCATATTCCGTAGCCGTCGGCGTTCACCGGACAGCCGTAGGTACAGCGGTATTTGTCGCCGATCTCCTCGCCGTTGCGGCACAGGTGCTCGTGTGATCTCCGCGGAGATACCCGGTCACCTCGACCTGGAACTCGTATTCCTCATTGTACCATTTTCTCACGGCGCATTACCTGTACAGTCCCTTTTCACGGATATAATCCGCGACCCCTGCCGGAACCATTCCGGAAATATCCTTTCCGGCTGCGGCAGCTTCCCGTACCTCGGTGGAGGACATCGTGACAGCCTTTGTCGGCAGAACTTTCACCCTGCCGATTTCGTTGGCGTATTCCATCATATCCACCAGGCTGTCGTCGTCCCGGGCTGCGGCGCAGACCCTGGTTTCCTTGAGCAGCGATTCATACTTGTACCACTTCTCGAAACTGAACAGCATATCGCCGCCGATTATCAGAAACAGCTGCTCGTCCGGATACAGCTCCTTGAGAGCACGCACGGTATTTATCGTATAGCTTGTCCCACCAAGGCGCACTTCAATGTCGCTTATCTCCGCGCCGGGAATATGCCCGAATGCGCGGCGGCACATCTCTGCCCTGTCCTCGTAGGGAAGCAATTCGGTGTGCTTGTGCGGCGAAACGCAGGTCGGGATTATCAGCAGCCGGCGTAATTTCAGCTGCTTCACGGCTTCCTCGGCAAGGCGCACATGCCCGTTGTGAACAGGATTGAACGCGCCGCCGAAAATACCGGTCTTCTTCACGTTGTCACTCAAGCTCGATCACCCTTTTCTTGGGGTCGCGGCTGCGGCGCCAGAGCACAAACTTCCTGCCAATGACCTGTACGACGTCAGCCCTGAGCTGCTCCGCGATCTGGTCTGCGGCTTCCCTTGCGGTGAATTCGCAGTTCTCCTGGACGCCGACCTTGATCAGCTCCCGGACGTTCAGCACATCGTCCAGCTGCTTTATAAGCTCCTCGCCGATACCCTGCTTTCCCACAAAGAATATAGTGTTGTAGCTCTGCGCTATGGAGCGCAGGTGCGCCCTCTGTTTACTTGTCAGCATTAACCGAATTTCTCCTTTAATATCTTGGCAAGCTGCTCGAACGCCCTTGCCCTGTGGCTTATCTGGTTCTTCTCGTCCTCGTCAAGCTCCGCCATGCTTCTGTCCTCGTCCACCATGAATATGGGGTCGTAGCCGAAGCCCTTGCTGCCGGTCATCTCGTCGCCTATGTAGCCTTCGATCTCACCGGTAACGGAATACTCGTCGTCCTCTGCGTAAATAAAGTATATCGAGCACACGAAGCGCGCCTCTCTGAGCGGACGGGAAACGCCGTGCATTTCCTCCAGGACCTTCTCGCAAAGCTCCTTGTCCGTTGCGCCCTCGCCGGCGTATCTCGCGGAATAGATACCGGGAGCGCCGTTGAGGAAATCTATCTCAAGTCCGCTGTCGTCCGCAATGGTCGGCAGCTTGGTCGCTTCGAACACGGCGCGCGCCTTGATGTGCGCGTTCTCCTCAAAGGTATCGCCGTCCTCGATTATCTCATCTGTGAAGCCTGCCTCACGCATCGACATCACGTCAAAGCCGTATGGCTCCAGGAGCTTTCTGAACTCCCGGATCTTGCCCTGGTTGTTGGACGCAATTATCAGCCGCTGTCGGACAGGCGACGAGGCGGCAGGTTTTTCTTCGCCGGATCTGTGAAGATGTTTCATAAAAAATCCTTTCCAATTTTATTATAGAGCACAAATGTGCTTTTAATTGATCAAAATCTCTGATCAAAATCTCTAAAGGGTGGCGAGAAAGGTGCAGATCCAAGGAAATTGACCAATGGCCAGGCTTTGTGCCTGCCATTGGTTAATTGACAACGGAGATGCGCCTTTATCGTCAGCCTTTTCATCATTCAAAGAGCGCTTGTACATAGTCCTCGGGGCTGAACGGCTGGAGATCGTCAATCTTCTCGCCGACGCCGACAAGCTTTACGGGTATGCCAAGTTCATTCTTTATAGGTATTATTATACCACCTTTTGCCGTTCCGTCAAGCTTTGTGAGAACAATTCCTGTAATTTCGGCACTTTCACTGAAAAGTTTCGCCTGATTGACTGCATTCTGTCCAGTAGTCGCGTCAAGCACCAATAAAGTTTCAACGGACGCGTCCGGGACTTCCCGGCTGATGACCCGGGCGATCTTCTTCAGCTCCTCCATCAGGTTCTTCTTATTGTGGAGTCTGCCTGCGGTATCGCACAGCACTACGTCCGCACCGCGCGCCTTGGCAGCGCTGAGCGCGTCGAATACCACTGCCGCCGGGTCGCTTCCCTCGGAATGCTTGATGATATCCACGCCTGCGCGGTCGGTCCAGACGTTGAGCTGGTCTATCGCCGCCGCACGGAACGTATCCGCCGCCGCCACGATCACCTTCTTACCCTGGGACTTGAGATTCGCAGCCAGCTTACCTATCGTGGTGGTCTTTCCGGCGCCGTTCACGCCTATCACCATGATAACGGAGGGCTTGGTATCCAGCCGCAGTTCGTTGCCGCCGGTCAGCATTTCCGCAATGATCTCGCGCAGCAGCTTCTTGACGTCCGCCGGGTCGGTCGCGCCGGTGCGCTTTACCGCCTGGCGCAGCTTGTCGCAGATCTCCATGGAGGTTTCCGCGCCGATGTCAGAGAGGATCAGGGTTTCCTCCAGCTCGTCGAAAAAGTCCTCGTCTATCTTAGTGAAGCTGTTCATCAGCAGCTCCAGCTTGCTCATGAAGCCGTCCTTGGTCTTTTTCAGTCCGTTCTTCAGCTTCTCAAAGAATCCTACTTTCTTAGGCTCCTCTGCGCCGTCCTCCGGGAGGATCTCAGCTTCCTCCGGCTCCTCCTCTGCGGATTCCGGCTGCGCCTCCTCCGCCTGGGGAATATTCTCGGGCTGTTCCGTAATTTCCGGTGATTCCTGTGCCTCCGGCTCATCGGAGGTCAGCGGCTCTTCGGGCGCTGTTTCAGCTTCGGGAGCCGGCTGCGGAGAGTACTGCTCCGGCTGCCCCTCCCCGGGAACGCTATCGTCAGCCGCTTCAGCCTGCTCTGCTTCGGTCTGGCTGATGATCTCTTCATCGGCTTCCTCCTGCTTCTTCTTTTTCTTGAATTTATCGAAAAATCCCATAGTACCTCCGTTACTTCAGCTCAACGTCCAGCTCGTCCGCGAGGTCGCGGCGCAGCAGTCTGGATACGCCCTTCTCCTGCATGAACACTCCGTAGAGCACCTTACAGCCCTCGATAGTTCCGCGGCGGTGGGTGATCACCATCAGCTGGGTCTGGCTGCTGAACTGGTTAAGATATGTGATGTACTTGTCAACATTAACGTCGTCCAGCGCCGCGTCCACCTCGTCCAGCATACAGAACGGCGTCGGGCGGTGCTTGAGTATCGCGAAATAGATCGTGATGGCGACCATCGTCTGCTCGCCGCCGGAAAGTGAGATAAGGTTCTTGATGACCTTTCCGGGCGGAGCCGCCAGTATTTCAATGCCAGAATTCAGCACGTCCTCCGGGTCGGTGAGTTTCAGCTCGCCGTGGGCTCCGTCGCCGAATATGCTGACGAAGATCTCCTTAAAGCTCTTGTTTATCTCCTCAAAGCTGTTCAGGAACCGCGTCTTGATATCCTCCGTCAGGTCGGAAATGAGCCGCTCCAGCTCCCTCTTGCTCTTCTCGATATCCTCAAGCTGGGCGGTCTGGAACTTGAACCGCTCGGATACCGCGCGGTATTCCTCAATGGACTCCATATTTATGCTGCCCAGGGAGGATATCTTCTTGCGGAGGGCTTCCAGGTCGTTCTCCGCCATCATCAGATTCTCCAGCGGCTTCGCCTGCTCCATTGCCATCGACACGGTGAGGTCGTAGCTGTCAAGCAGCATTGAAACAATGCGCTCCTGCTCCTTCACCTCGCCGGTACGGCGCTCCTCCAGTCTTGCGATCTCCTTCGAGAAATGCTCCTTGTTGGACACCGCTTCGTTGATATCCCGGTGCATCTGCCCTATCGCGAATTCCAGCTTCTCTATCTCCGCCATGGAACGGCTGATGTCAGCCTCCTTGTCGGTGAGTTCGCCGCTGTGCTGCTCTATCTCTTTCTTTACGCGCTCTATCTCAAGGCGAATCCGGTCGTCGTCCTTGTCCAGTGCCGCCACGGTTTCCTTGTAGCTGTCGCTGCTCTGGAACAGCGCGCGCCGGTTCTCCTCCCGGGTGCGTATTTCCACCCGGAACGCGTCTATGTCCTTCTCGCCTGCCACACGGTCTATATTCAGCTGGGAAAGGCTGTCGGAAAGCTCCTTCAGATGAGCCGCCGCGGTTTCGCGCTCGCTGCCGGACTGCTTCTGCTGCTCGGTCAGCTCCGCGATACGCCCGTCGCATTCCCGGACAACTGCGGCGCTTTCCTCAAGCTGCTTCCTGTACTGTGCGATCTGCACATCGAAGCGCTCCAGCGCACTGCGCGCGGATTCCCCCTGCTGGGAAAGCTGCTCAATGAGCATGTCGTATTTGGAAGCCTCGGCACGGGCGCTGATCTCCTGAGTATCCAGGGATTTCAGCTCGTCCTCCATGCCCTCGATCTCCACGCCGAATTTTGCCGCCTCCGCCTGGTACTGACGGTACGCCTCGGTCTTTTCCGCCAGTGTCTTGCGCAGGGCGATGACCTCGGTGTAAAGCGCGTCTTTCTCCTGCTTACGGGAGATGATTCCCGCACCGCTGCTGCGGCTTCCTCCGGTGAAGGAACCGCCGGCGTTCACGACCTGACCGTCCAGCGTGACGATACGGAACTTTGCTCCGTATTTCTTGCTGAGGAATGCCGCCGTGTCGATGTCGTCAACTATCGCCGTGAGTCCCAGCAGATAGCGGATTATGTTCTGGTAATCCCCGTCGCATTCCACAAGATCGCTGGCAATGCCCTCGAATCCCTGCTCGGACTGCAATCTCGGCTCGTTGAGGTAGCGCCCCTTCATCGCCGTCATGGGGAGCATTGTCGCACGCCCGGCGTTGGTTTCCTTCAGAAAGCGGATACAGCGCTTGGCGGTTTCCTCGTTGTCCACGATGATGTTCTGCATTGCGGCGCCCAGCGCGGTTTCTATTGCCGCGACATAGCGGTCGTCCATGCTCACCACGTCCGCCACCGTGCCGTGGATTCCGCCGATACGCCCCTGTCTAGAGGCTCTCATCAGCTCCTTGACGCTGTGGGTGTAGCCCTCCATGGACTTCTCCACGTCCTCCAGCAGCTTGTAGCGCTTCTGCTTGGTGTCAAGCTCGTCCGCCACCCTGTCTGCTTCGGATTTCGCGTCGTTCATCCGGCGCACCTTGCCGTCGTTCAGCCGCTGATAACCTGCAAGCTTGTTCTGCATGGCGGAGCGCTTCTCGTCGATATCCGCAAGCTGCTTCTGCGCGTTCTCCCGGCTGTCTGTATATTCACGCAGCTTGCTTTCCGCATTCGCTGCGTCATTTATAAAGGTCTGCTTCTGCTCCTCTGCCTCCTGCGCGGAGTGCTCCGCCTGGGCGGACTTCACGTCCGCTTCGCTGCGCTCCCGGTATGCCTGGGCAAGCTGCTGATCCAGTGCAGAATACGCCTTGTCGCTCTCGGCATTCTGCTCTGCGATCTCGGAAAGCTTCTGCTGAAGCTCCGCGCGGCGCTGATCCATTGCTGAAAGCTCCTGCTGCTTCTCCTCGATCTTCTGCTGGAATTCCTTTATTCCCTCGTCGAAGCTGCGGCTGCTCTCCTCTGCGTGGGCGATCTGCTCCGCAAGCTCCTTCCGGCGGTTGGAGTTGTGCATGAGGTCGTTTTCCAGCACCTGAATGCTGGAGCGCTTCTCCGCAAGCTCCGTATTCACCGCGTCACGGCTGCGGCGGAATCTCTCAAGCTCCGCCTGGAGCCGCTGCTTCTGCTCGGTGCTGGCGTCAATGCTGTCCTGTAGCTTCTCTGCGTCCTTGTCGTAGTGCTCGCACTCTGCGCGGTTCAGCAGCAGGTCGTCGTCCAGCTTCTTTATTGCATTCCGGCGCTCCTCGTAGTGCGCCGCGCCGACGGATATCTCAAGCTTCTTCTTCTGGTCGAGCAGCTCCGCGGCGAGCACCGCCTTCTCTGACTGCTTCTTCAGTACCGGCAGGCGCTCCTCGTCAAGCCTTATTATGTCCTTCTGGCGCAGAATATTCTCCTCGGCGCTCTCGAGTTCCTTTTCAGCCTCTGCTTTCTTGTGCAGGAACAGCGAAATTCCGGCGGCTTCCTCGAATATCTCGCGGCGCTGAGTTCCGCGTGCGTTGACTATCTCGGCGACCCTGCCCTGACCGATGATGGAATATCCGTCCCTGCCGAGTCCGGTGCCAAGCAGCATTTCCTGAATGTCCTTGAGTCTGGACTTCGCGCCGTTGATGAGGTACTCACTCTCGCCGCTGCGGTAAAGCTTACGGGAGATAGTCACCTCGTCGGCGTCCACGGCGAGCGCACGGTCGGTATTGTCGATACACAGCGCGACCTTGGCGAATCCCATGGGTTTGCGGTCGGTGGTACCGTGGAAGATAACGTCCTCCATCTTCTCACCGCGCAGGGTCTTTGCGCCCTGCTCTCCCATAACCCAGCGCAGGGCGTCGCTTATGTTGCTCTTACCGTTGCCGTTGCTGCCGACGACGGCGGTGGTCTGGGCGTCGAAATTCAGTACGGTCTTGTCCGCAAAGGATTTGAACCCATGTATCTCCAGTGACTTAAAAAACATTCACATTCCTCGCTTATCAGCGCACCTCGATGTAAGCCCCGTCCAGCGGCTTCACCTCCACATCGTAGCCAAGCCCGTGCAGAGCCGCGATGTTGCTGCGCTTCTGTCCGACAGCCCTGCTGATATTCCGGCTGTCGGTATATATCACATAATGTCCCCTGTCCATAGCGAGCAGCTTCTGCTTCATGTCGTTAAGGAACAGCCTGCTCTCCACTATTTCCCGGAACGCCGG
Source organism: uncultured Oscillospiraceae bacterium (assembly GCA_900542145.1). Taxonomy (GTDB): domain Bacteria; phylum Bacillota; class Clostridia; order Oscillospirales; family Ruminococcaceae; genus CAG-115. The sequence continues at coordinate 179,677 of UQMF01000001.1, forward strand.
GTGGTACACTCCCCCCAGCATTTCTCTTTCAACTTCCTGTGAGGCGTGAAGCCCCATGCGTATCACGCGTATTCCTGCCGCGGTAAAATCCCGTAGCAGCTCCGCGCACAGATCCACGGTCTGCTCGAAGCCGAAGCTGCGGTACTCGCCGCTCTCAAACAGCTTCCCCAGCCGCGTGTGCTTCAGAATTACCGTGGGATAAACGCGCACCGTATCCGGCTTCAGCGCGATGAATTCCCGGCAGGTCCTGCGGACGTATTCCTCGGTGTCGCCGTAAAGCCCGGTCATCATCTGAAGTCCCAGGGAAATTCCGCTCTCCCGGATAAGCCGCGAAGCCTGGCGGACGTCCTCGGCGGAGTGTCCGCGCCCGTTCATCTGCAAAACCTCGTCGGACATGGACTGCGCGCCCAGTTCCACCGCGGTCATGCCGTACTTCTTCAGCAGCGCGATTATCTCCCCGTCAACGCAGTCCGGGCGAGTGGAGCAGCGTATCCCGACATAAACCTCCGGGTACTTATGAACAGCGGAATGCGCGCACTCCAACAGGCTCGTCATATAGTCCCGGGGGACTGCCGTGAAACTCCCTCCGAAGAAGGCTATCTCTGCCTGCATGCCCCTCTCCGCAAGGTGGGGAGCCTGCTCCTCCAGCAGTGCGGAAACCTCCTCCGGGGAGGGGGCGTGCGCCGCGCCGGAAATGCTCCGCTGGTCGCAGAAGCTGCACCTGTGGGGGCAGCCGATGTGCGGAATGAATACCGAGATGTTAGTCCGTTTCATATCCCATTAATCCGATTGCTTCCTTGGCGGCAGCCTGCTCGGCTTCCTTCTTGCTCTGTCCGGTGCCTGCGCCGATACTCTGACCGTTCAGCATTACCTCTGCGCTGAAGGTCTTGTGGTGCGCTTCGCCCTCTTCCTCCGTCACCTGGTAGGATATCTTCTCCTCCGGGTTCTGCTGGATTATCTCCTGGAGAATGGTCTTGTAGTCGCCCAGCTTCACCTTGCCGCTCTTTATCGCCTCAATAGACGGCATGAACTTCATGATGAATTTCTGCGCCTCGTCCATTCCTCCGTCGAGGAATATTGCCGCAATGAGCGCTTCAAAGGCGTCCGCCAGAATTGAGCGCCGCTCGCGCCCTCCGGTCATTTCCTCGCCCTTTCCCAGCAGGATATAATCTCCCAGGGAAATTCGCTTCGCAAAGTTGTACAGCGAATTCTCGCACACGATGGAGGCGCGCAGCTTGGTCAGTCCGCCTTCCGGCACCGTGGTCATATTTGTGTATAGATACAGCGACACCGTTATCTGGAGCACGCTGTCGCCCAGGAACTCCAGGCGCTCGTTGCTTCCGTTGTTCTTGCCGCCGGAATAGCTGGAGTGGGTCATTGCGCCCCGGAGATATGATTTGTCCTTAAATGTGTAGCCTATAGCCTGTTCAAGCTGACTGAAATCCGACATATCAAGCCTCTTCCTTTACTCCGAGGGCGGCGATGGCACTCGTCATTTCCTCTATCGCGTTCTTCTCAACGAACATCTTCGCCTGTCTGAAAGCGCCCAGGAATGCCACTGCGTCCGAGCTTCCGTGCGCCTTGAATACGGGCTTCGCGGTACCAAGCAGCGGAGAGCCGCCGATGGTCTTGTAATCCAGCTGCCTTGCAATGTCGCCGAGCTGCTTCTTCACGCACAGCGCGCCGATCTTTGTCTTGAGGTTTGCGAAGAACATGCTCTTGAGGGACTGCTTCATCAGTATTCCCATACCCTCGCACGCCTTCAGGAACACATTTCCGGTAAATCCGTCGGTCACCAGCACGTCCACTTTGCCGACTGGTGCGTCGCGCCCCTCGACATATCCCAGGAAGTTGATGGAGGGAGTATTGCGCAGCAGCTTTACTGTTTCGTGCTCCAGTTCCCTGCCCTTTTCCTCCTCGGTGCCGATGTTCAGCAGACCTACCCTGGGCTTCTCTATCCCCATGGTCTTTTCCATGAATATGCTGCCGAGAACTGCGAACTGCTGAAGCATTTCGGGTCTGCACTCCAGGTTTGCGCCGCCGTCAACAACAGCGTATCTTCCTCCGCCAAGACAAGGCATGAGGGGTACCAGTGCGGTCCTCTTGACGCCCTTTATCCTCTTGCCGACCATGGTTCCGCCGACAACTATCGCGGCGGTGCTTCCGGCGCTGATGAATGCGTCCGCATTGCCGTCCGCCAGGTAGTACAGCGCCTTGCCCATGGAAGTCCCGGAATTCTCCTTGATAACCGACTTGGGTGCGTCCTCGGTGGTGATGACGCCCTCCGCCGGAACAAGCTCGATGTGGCTGTCGGAGATATTCAGTTCCTTCATGCGCTGCATGAGAAGCTTCTCATCGCCGGTTATCGCGATGTCGATACCGAGTTCATTCACGGCAAGAGCCGCGCCCTTGAGTACTTCGTCCGGGGAATTGTCGCCGCCAAATCCATCTATAACGATCTTCATAATTATGTATCCTCACTATCAGAAAGAGCCCTGTCCAGATCGGAAAGCGCCCTCTGCGCCAGCGCCGCGTAGCGCTCCTGCTTGCCCTTTATCACCCTGTCAAGTCCGGGAAGGATCCCCATGCTGCTCGCCATCGGCTGGAAGTTCTCCACGGTCGGGTCGCTGATGTAGCTGCACAGCGCCCCCAGCATGGTCGTATGAGGAAGCTCCAGCGGAGTCTTCCCGGAAAGCCTGTCAGCCAGCGCCCTGCCGGCGATGATCCCGGAAGCCGCGCTCTCAACGTAGCCCTCCACGCCGGTCATCTGCCCTCCGAAGAACACATTGTCGGAGCCACGCAGCATGAACCACTTGTCCAGTAACCTCGGGCTGTCCAGAAATGTATTCCGGTGCATTACGCCGTAGCGGACGAACTCCGCGTTCTCCAGCCCCGGTATCATCGAAAATACGCGCTTCTGCTCGCCAAATTTCAGGTTCGTCTGGAATCCCACCAGGTTGTACATCGTACCGTCCTTGTTCTCCTTGCGGAGCTGTACGACGGCATATGGGCGCTTCCCCGTCCTTGGGTCGGTAAGTCCCACCGGCTTCATACAGCCGTAGCGAACGCTCTCGAATCCGCGCTTCGCAAGTACTTCCACCGGCATGCAGCCCTCGAACACCTTCATTCCGGCGCTCTCTTCCGGGCGATCGAATTCCTTCAGCGGAGCGCTCTCCGCCGTGACCAGCGCGTCGTAGAACGCCTGGTATTCATCGCGGTCCATCGGGCAGTTGACATAATCCGCCTCGCCCTTATCGTATCGCGTCTGATAAAATGCCTTGCTGAAATCTATGCTTTCCGCGGAAACAATGGGCGCCGCCGCGTCATAGAAACTGAGTCCCTCGCCGCAGATACCGCGTATCTTCTCAGCGAGCGCGTCGGAAGTAAGCGGACCGGTGCATATCACCGCGTTGTTCTGCGGAATTTCGGTGACCTCTCCGCTGACAACCCGTATATTCGGAAAGCTGCGGACTATCCCCGTCACTTTGTCGGAGAATTTCGTGCGGTCCACCGCCAGTGCGCCGCCGGCAGGGACTGCGGTCTTTTCGGCTGCCTCAAGTATCACGGAGCCGAACCTGCGCATTTCCTCCTTGAGAAGTCCGCAGGCGCTCTCGGGTCTTGCCGCCTTGAGGGAATTGGAGCACACCAGCTCCGCGAATCCCTCATAGTGGTGTGCCGGGGAATACTTCTGCGGTTTCATCTCATGCAGCTCCACGTCGAATCCGCGCCGCGCCAGCTGTACTGCCGCTTCGCAGCCTGCCAGTCCTGCGCCGATAACCTTAACCGTCATTGTTCTTATCCTTTGCGTTGTCTGCGGAATCCAGGGGGCGCTCATATCCGCAGCCCTCCTTCGCGCAGTATATCTTGCCCATTCTGCCGGATTTCTTGAACAGGGACGCGCCGCACTGCGGACACTTCTCCTCTATCGGCAGGTCCCAGGTCATGAAGTTACAGTTCTGGTAATCCTCGCAGCCATAGAATGGCTTGCCCTTCTTGGATTTCTTCGCCAGCATCTTCTTGCCGCACCTCGGGCAGCTGCCCTTGGTTTCGGTGACTATCTTCTTGGTGAACTTGCACTCCGGGAATCCGCTGCACCCCAGGAACTTTCCGAAAGGTCCTATCTTGATGACCATGGGCTTGCCGCATTCCTCGCAGATTATATCCGTCGGCTCGTCCGGGACTTTCACGCGCTTGCCCTCCATGTCGGCTTCCGCCTTCTCGAGGGTCTTGGCGAATCCGTCGTAGAACTTGCGGAGCACCTCCACCCAGTTCTTGTCGCCGTGCTCAATATCATCAAGGGATGTTTCCATCTTCGCGGTGAACTTCACGTCAACGATGTTGTTGAAATGGTCCTTGAGCAGTTCAGTGATGACCTCGCCCAGGGAGGTGGGCTTCAGCTGATTACCCTGCTCTCGCTCAACGTAGTGTCTGTCCAGTATCGTGGATATTGTCGGCGCGTAGGTGGACGGTCTGCCTATTCCGTTCTCCTCAAGCTCCTTGATGAGGGAGGCTTCGTTGTAGCGCGCCGGGGGCTGGGTGAAGTGCTGATTTCCCAGAACTTCCTTTGCGGTGAGCTTCTCGCCTTTTTCCAGTCTTGGAAGGGCGCCGGTCTGCTCGCCGTCCGAATCCCTGGTTTCCTCGTACAGGCGCGTAAATCCATCGAACTTGACGGAATATCCGCTGCTCTTGAAAAGGCAGCCTGCCGCAGCGATATCCACAGCCACGGTATCCAGCACAGCATTCTGCATCTGACTCGCCATGAAGCGCTCCCAGATGAGCTTATACAGCTTGTACTGGTCGTTCGTGAGGGAAGCCTTCACCTTGTCGGGAGTCAGGCTGACGGTGGTCGGACGGATTGCTTCGTGGGCGTCCTGTGCATTACTCTTGGATTTGAACACCCGGGGTTTTTCCGGCAGGTATTCCGTGCCGTACATCTCCCTGATAAGGTCAGCGGCAGCCGCCTTCGCCTCGTCGGAGATACGCAGCGAGTCGGTACGCATGTAGGTGATAAGACCCACGGCGCCCATTCCAGCAACGTCGATACCTTCATACAGCTCCTGCGCAGCCTTCATGGTGCGGCGCGCCTGGAAGGAATACCGACGGCTCGCCTCCTGCTGAAGGGTGGAAGTCGTGAACGGGGGAGCAGGCTGCTTCTTGCGCTGGGATTTCTTCAGTCCGGTGACGATGAATTCCGCGCCCTTGAGGCGCTCCAGCAGCTTGTCAGCCTCCTCCTGGCTGGAAATGGCGATCTTCTCGCCGTCCACCTCCGCCAGCTTCGCCGCGAACGCCTTCTTTGAGGAGGACGCGGTGAGTTTGGCGTCAATGCTCCAGTACTCCTGGGAAACGAAGCTGCGTATCTCGTTCTCGCGGTCCACGATTATGCGCACCGCAACGGACTGCACGCGTCCGGCGGACAGTCCGCGCCTTACCTTCTTCCACAGGAACGGCGACAGCTTATAACCCACGATTCTGTCCAGGATACGGCGCGCCTGCTGCGCGTCCACGATGTTCGTGTCGATGCAGCGCGGAGCCGCCATTCCATTCTGCACGCCTGCCTTGGTTATCTCGTTGAAGGTAACGCGCACAGGTGCGCTGCCATCGATATTGAGCAGGTGCGACAAGTGCCACGCGATAGCTTCTCCCTCGCGGTCCGGGTCGGTCGCGAGATAGATCATGTCGCTTGCCTTGGCGTGCTTTTTCAGTTCCTTGATTACCTCCGCCTTGTCCTTCATATTGACGTACTGCGGCGCGAAATCATGCTCCACGTCAACGCCCAGCTTGGACTTCGGCAGGTCGATTATATGCCCGGTGGAGGCTATTACGTCATAGCCCTCGCCGAGGTACTTCTTAACGGTTTTCGCCTTCGACGGCGACTCCAGTATTACAAGATGCGGCACAGAGTTTCCTCCTAAATTTGGATTTACGCCCATAAAGGGCATTAGGCAATGCAAAACCGAAAGTCAGCTTATAGCTTTGCATTGCCTGCTGCGTTCACACAGCAGACATATGCGGATAAGCCGGGCAGGTCATGTCCAGCTTAAAAATATCGTTCAGCGCTTTGACAGCTCCCAGAGGAGTATCGCCGCGGCGGCGCCGGCATTCAGCGATTCCGCGCCGGATATCGGGATATACACCGCCTGGTCGCAGGCTTTCGCGGTCGCACCGGAAATCCCGGCGCCCTCGCTGCCGATGACGACTGCGGCGCGCTCCGGGAATTCAAGCTCCCCGAGTTTAGCGGCGGAGCTGTCCAGCATTGAGCCATACACCCGGAACCCCATTTCTTTCAGCCCGGATATTATCCCCGGAAGCTCCCCGGTAATACACGGCAGCCTGAACACGCTGCCCATGGAAGCCCGGAGCGTCTTGGGCGACCAGATATCGGCGCACTCCGGCGATAGCGCAGCGCCGTCGAATCCCAGCGCCTCGGCGGTCCGGAGAATCGTCCCGACATTGCCGGGGTCCTGCACTCCGTCCAGGAGCACCAGCCGCCCGGCTCCGTCCGGGATCCCGTCGGAGTGCGGCTTCTCGGCGATGGCAAACAGTCCCTGCGGAGCCTTTGTATCGGAAATATATTCCGCGATCTCCTGGGATATCACCACCACCTCGCCGGCGCTTCCAAGTGCGGCAGCGGTCTTGGGATATTTCACCGCCGCGTTCTCTGTCATAAGAGCGGTCAGTATCCGGAATCCGCCCTTCGCAAGCTCGCCGCAGAGATGATCTCCCTCAACGGCGAAAACGCCCTGAGCGTCCCGTACGGATTTCTCCCGGAGAAGCTCCCGGAAGCGCTTTACAGCGTCGTTTTTTCTTGATGTGATCACCAATGGAGCAAATCCCCCTACATAGCGAAAAATCTCACGCCCCGGAACAGAACGTGAGATATTATCACGATTAAAGCGCTGCCTTAGCCTTCTCTGTCAGTGCAGTGAAGCCTGCTGCGTCGTTGATTGCGATCTCGGAGAGCATCTTTCTGTTCAGAGTGATGCCAGCCTTCTTCAGACCGTTCATGAAAGTGGAATAGTTCATGCCGTTGGACTTAGCAGCAGCAGAGATTCTGGTGATCCAGAGCTTTCTGAAGTCTCTCTTCTTAAGACGTCTGCCGATGTAAGCATACTGACCGGACTTCCAAACAGCTTCCTTGGCAGTCTTGAACAGTCTGCTCTTGCCGCCCCAGTAGCCCTTAGCCAGCTTTAATGTTCTATTTCTTCTCTTGCGAGTTGCGAGTGCGCCCTTTACGCGTGCCATTATACATTACCTCCTGATATTTTGTTCGTGCGGATATTCCGCATCTTGATTATTTGTACGGAATAAGGCTCTTTACAGCTGCTACGTTGGTAACGTCTGCATATGCGCCAGCACGCAGGCCTCTCTTGCGCTTTGTGGACTTCTTGGTAAGAATGTGGCGTCTGTTGGTGTGACCCATCTTTACCATACCGTTCTTTGTCAGCTTGAAGCGCTTCTTCGCTCCGCTGTGAGTTTTGATCTTAGGCATTATGATATCCTCCTTGAGTTTTTATTCGGGCGTCGCCGGTGGCTCCGCCGCGCCTGTCTTATTTCTTGGGGCTGAGCACTATCGCGTAGTTCTTGCCCTCGAGCTTTGACGGCTTTTCGGAACCGCCGTACTCTGAAACGGCATCGAGGAACTTCTTCATCAGCTCTTCGCTGAGATTCATGTGCGACATCTCTCTCGCACGTCTGAAGCGAATGGTGACCTTTACCTTGTCGCCGTTCTGGAGGAACTTGATGCAGTTCTTTACCTTGATGTTGAAGTCGTTGGTGTCGATGTTGAGCGACATCTTGATCTCCTTCACCTCAGCCTGCTTCTGGTTCTTCCGGGCTTCTTTCTCCCTCTTGGTCTGCTCAAAACGGTATTTGCCAAAATCCATGATCTTGCATACCGGAGGATTTGCCGTCGGAGCGATGAGAACGAGGTCAAGATCTGCCTCGATCGCCTTTGCAAGCGCGTCCGCAGTCGCCATAATGCCGAGCTGCTCGCCGTCTGCGCCAACTACTCTTACTTCCTTTTCACGGATCTCCTCATTGATGAGCTGTTCTTTCGTGCCGATATCAAAGCACCGCCTTTCTTGATTACGTTTCAGCTGTGAAATAAAATAAGCGTGAGCACACACTGCTCACGCTTAACCGAATGCCTTACGGCGTATTCTCATTAAACATTACCGCGCCTGGCAGAAAATACGCCGGCGGGTGAGAGTGTGGTGACTCTGCTTTATTACTCAAACATTATACACCACATTTCCCACTTTGTCAAGGGGTTTTCAAAAATTTATTTCAGATTTCCTGCCATCTGCTGATTTTTCTCCAGGAACGCGATATAATCCTCCTCCGGGACAGGCTTTGAATAGTAGTATCCCTGCAGGTAATCGCAGTTCATGTCTATCAGCAGCTTTGCCATCTCCGCATTCTCGACGCCCTCCACGACGATCTTCTTGTTGAGGGAGCTGAGCATTTCCACCGTATGCCGTAGAATCACGAATGCTTCCTGATTCTCCATCGCCGGCCAGAGAATACTCTTATCGATCTTCACGATGTCTGTCGGCAGTGTTATAAGGTAGTTCGCGGTGGAGAATCCCGTGCCGTAGTCGTCCATTGAGAATGTCACGCCGTGGGAAATGAGGTTCTTCATATTCCGCAGCAGCACGTCGTAGTTCGCCAGACCTGCGGTTTCGGTTATCTCGAAGTTGATCTGCTCCGGATCTATGCCGTATTCCTCCATGATTGCCATAAGCCGGTCGGCAAGCTGATCCTGCACGCACTGGAGCGCGGACAGGTTGACCTCAATGTATTCCACGCCCAGAGCCTGCGCCTTGCCGCTCTTCATGAATTCGCAGACCTTGCGGAAAGCTATCTCGCCGATCTCGATGATCATTCCGTTGGATTCCGCCAGCGGAATGAACTCCTCCGGGCTGACGAAGCCAAGCTCCTCGTCGCGCATGCGTATCAGCGCTTCGGAGCACACGAATCCGTGCTCTGCCGGCGCGTAGATCGGCTGGTAGTACATCTCGAAGCTGCGGTTCACAATGGAGTTCTTTATCGTGCTGAGTATGCGCATTTCACGCTTCTTTGAGGTGATGGAGTCCGTCGTCGCAACGAACACGCTGCCCTCCGCCTTTTTGGTGCTGCGCAGTGTGTACTCTATGGAATCTCGCACATCCTCCGCGGAGGTCGCGAAATCCGGATAGCGCACCAGGCATATCTTCGGCGTGAGCGAAGCCTCTATTCCACACACGCTGACCGGGTCGCCGAACAGGCTCTGGATATGCTCCGTGAGGAATTCCTCGGTGTGCCCCTGCCGCTCGTTGGTGAACAGCGCGAATTCACAGTTGCCGAGGTGGTATATCTCCTGCGTGTGGAATTCCACCTGGAGCATTGCCGCGATGGATCTGGACGCCGCTCCCCTTTCGCCGACATGGAACAGTCCGCTGATGTAGTTCAGCCCGTCGAATCTGATCGCGACGATACTGAACTTCCTGTTATTGTTGATACGCCGCTCAACGCTGAGGAAGAACGCGTCGTAATTGAAGCAATCCGCCGCCTTGTCGGTGAAATCATCGGGATTCTGCAATACGATAAGGAACATGACCAGCGAAGCGGATACTGCGAAATTCCCGACCACCTGCTCCGGCTTGAACAGCTGAAGCAGAGCAGCTCCCACCATGCACACAACGAACATGGACACCGTGACCACCTGCATGGCACTGAGGTTCCGGCGGTAGTTTATGAACATCGCCGTGGAATACACCAGCAGCAGTCCGGCAACGATTGGATACGCGAAGAACAGCGGTCCGTGGCAGTAGTTCATGCCCTCGTCGAAGTAGATTATCAGCTTTGTGAAGGGAGTCGTGACAAGAAGTATCAACTCCACAGCTATGACGGCGAAGGTGAATATCATGTTTGCCCTGGACATCTTGTTCCGCTTTGTGAGGGCGATGACGTACATCATATACAGTACCGCTTCCAGGTCGTAGAATATAAGGTAGGATATGTGTATAACATAGTTCACCACCAGCGGAAGCGAATCCGCATATGGCAGCGTCTTGATGGCGAAGACATGCATAACGCAGGACATGAAAGTACACACGATCATGCCGACATACACCTGGTTGGACATGCCGGGGTACTTTTTCCGGGCGCAGTACAGCGTGAACAGCACCGCCAGGAGTCCCATCGCAGCGTACTCGTACTCGACCGCATAATTCACAAAGTTCAATTCTGCCACCTCCTGCCGTTCTCTGATCCCTTATATATCAGTGTAACACAATACCATGACAATGTCAACGTTAGTAAAGATATTTTGTTAAATGTGACGAAAAAACACGGCACTGTGAGCCCACAGTGCCGTGTAATGACATTTTCAGCGTATCTCCAGGTTACTTGATGACTCTTACGGAAACAACCCCTGCTACAGCCTTGATAGCAGCCTCGATACCAGTGGTGTCGCCCTTTACGTCCAGGCAAGTGTACGCGTAGTCCTTCTTGGACTTGCTTACCATGTTCTCGATGTTCAGACCAGCGGCGGAAACCGGAGCCGTGATGTTGTTCAGCAGACCCTCTGCGTTCTTGTGGATAACGCAGATCTTTGCGTTACCGGAAATAGCCATCTCAACATTCGGCAGGTTAACGGAGTTCCTGATGTTACCGTTCTCGATGTAGTCAGTGATCTCCCTGACTGCCATAACTGCGCAGTTATCCTCGCTCTCGGGAGTGGAAGCGCCCAGGTGCGGCATTGCAACAACGCCGTCCAGACCGATAAGTCCATCGGTAGCGAAGTCGGTAACGTAGCAAGCCATACCGCCGTTTGCAAGAGCGTCGATGATAGCCTTCTCGTCAACCAGGGTATCTCTTGCGAAGTTCAGCAGGCGTACAGTCTTCTTCATGGAAGCAATAGCCTCGGCATTGATCATTCCCTTGGTGTCGGGCAGAGCCGGAACATGCAGGGTGATGTAGTCGCACTTCTCGAAGATCTCCTTGTTGCTCTTTACATAGTGTACCTTGCCGGAGAGCTTGAGAGCGTTCTCAACGGAAAGGAACGGGTCAGCGCCGTAAACGTCCATGCCCAGCTCAGCAGCTGCGTTGGCTACCAGGATACCGATAGCGCCCAGACCGATTACGCCGAGCTTCTTGCCCATGATCTCAGGACCTACGAACTGGCTCTTGCCCTTCTCGACCAGCTTTCCTACCTCGTCGCCCTTGCCCTTGAGGGTCTTGATCCAGTCCATAGCAGCCGGGATCTTTCTGGAGGACAGCAGCAGGCCTGCGATAACCAGCTCCTTAACGGCGTTTGCGTTAGCGCCGGGGGTGTTGAATACTACAACGCCCTGCTCGCTGCACTTGTCGATCGGGATATTGTTTACGCCTGCGCCTGCTCTTGCTACTGCCAGCAGGTTAGCCGGAAGCTCCATCTCGTGCATGGAAGCGGAGCGTACCAGGATTGCGTCAGGATTTGCGATATCATCGCCGACGGTGTACTTGCTCTTGTCGAGCAGGTCGGTGCCACATGCGGCGATCTTGTTGAGTGTAAGTACGTTTATCATGTCATGATCTCCTTTGATCAGATTAAATCAGGCGTTCTCAGCCTCGAACTTCTTCATGAATTCAACAAGCTTCTCAACGCCCTCGATAGGCATAGCGTTGTAGATGGAAGCTCTCATGCCGCCGACAGTTCTGTGACCCTTGAGGTTTACGAAGCCAGCCGCAGTAGCCTCCTTGACGAACTTAGCGTCAAGCTCCTCGTTGCCGGTTACGAACGGAACGTTCATCAGAGAACGGTCCTTCGGCTCAACAGTACCCTTGAACAGCTTGCTCTGGTCGAGGAAATCGTAAAGGATCTTAGCCTTCTTCTCGTTGTGGGCCTTCATAGCCTCAAGGCCGCCCATCTTCTTGATCCACTTGAATACCTTGCCGCAGATGTAGATAGCGTAGCAGTTCGGGGTATTGTAAAGGGAGTCGTTGTCAGCCTGGGTCTTCCACTTGAGCATGGTGGGAGTTCCGGGGAGAACATCGTCAGTGATGAGATCCTCGCGGATAATTGCGATAACCAGACCTGCGGGGCCTACATTCTTCTGAACGCCGCCGTAGATAACGCCGTACTTGGTAACGTCAACCGGCTCAGACAGGAAGCAGGAGGAAACATCGGCTACCAGAGTGTGACCCTTGGTATTGGGGAGGGTCTTGAACTTGGTACCGTAGATGGTGTTGTTCTCGCAGATGTATACATAGTCAGCGTCCTCGGGGATATCGAGGTCGGAGCAGTCGGGAATGTAGGAGAAGGTCTTGTCTGCGGAGGAAGCCACTGCAACTGCGTCGCCGTAGATCTTTGCTTCCTGATAAGCCTTCTTAGCCCACTGACCGGTGATTATGTAAGCTGCCTTCTTGTTCTTCATGAGGTTCATGGGGACAGCCGCGAACTGCTGGGAAGCGCCGCCCTGGAGGAACAGTACCTTGTAGTTATCCGGAATGTTCATGATGTCGCGGATATCCTTCTCGGCTTCCTTGATGATGGCGTCGTATGCCTTTGAGCGGTGGGACATCTCCATAACGGACATGCCAGTGCCCTTGTAATCGAGCATTTCGTCTGCCGCTTCCTTAAGAACTTCCTCGGGCAGAACTGCCGGACCTGCGCTGAAGTTATAAACTCTCATTGAATTGCCTCCTGTTAAGCTCACGCGCGTGTGCGCATTGATTTAAACCGCATAATTTACGATTTTATGGCGTTAATGAATTAACACTTCTATTATAAGACAATTTTCACGTTATGTCAAGGGTGAAATACCCGTTATGCAAAAATATTTTCTCAGGATATGCAATTTTCTTCTTTCCGTCCGTCAAGATTTCCGGCGTGCCGTCCTGCGGACTGTTGACAAAACAGTGGGAATAGTGTATCCTATAATACAGGCGGAATCTGCCGTGGCTGCGCGCAGTGCCTGAAACTCCCAAGAGTGATTTAATGACAGACGAGGTATTATATGTTCAGAATCGGCACAGGATACGACGTACACAGACTGGTCCCCGGGCGCAGGCTCGTGCTCTGCGGTGTGGAGATCCCATCAGAGGAGGGACTTCTGGGGCACTCAGACGCGGACGTTGCGGTACACGCCCTGATGGACGCGATACTCGGCGCGCTGGCGCTCGGGGATATCGGGAAGCTGTTCCCGGACAGCGATCCGCAGTACAAGGGCGCGGACAGCATGAAGCTTCTGGCGGAGGTAATTACACGCATGCAGTCCCACGGATATAGGCTTGGCAACCTGGATATCACGATAATTGCGGAACGCCCGAAGCTGGCGAAATACATCGTCCCCATGCGCGAGAGCCTGGCGGCGGCATTCGGCTGCGACATCTCACTGGTGAGCGTTAAGGCGACCACCGAGGAGGGGCTCGGACTTGCCGGCGAGGGAATCGGTGCGCAGGCGGCGGTGATTCTTGAAGGGCTGCGGCAATAAAAACATATGCGGAATACCGGCAGGAAATGATACTTATTTTAATTCGGAATTATGGTATCCGCTTGCGCGGATGATTTAAAAAAATGGCGGAGAAAATTCCGCCATTTTTTTTGTTCCGAATTATTTTGTCGGGTCGATGAATTCCCGGTAGTCATAGAGGTACTGCACACCGGAAGCCACCGTGAGCGCTGCCGCAATGTACATCAGAATATCGCTGATAATCTGTATCGGGAAGCCCTCCGGAGTTATCGCGCCGAACTGGACAAGTATCCACATGAAGATTATCACGCAGATCGCCACCATAGTCATGGCGGTCTTCATCTTGCCGAGCATTCCTGCGGCGATGACCACCTTCTTGTCGCTGGAAGCCGCGACCAGACGCACGCCGGATACCACGAATTCCCGCGCCAGAATGAGCGCAGTCACCCACGCGCTGCACCAGCCCAGCTGCACGAAGCAGATCAGCGCCGAAGCCACGAGAATCTTGTCCGCCAGCGGATCAAGAAACTTACCGAAGTTGGTTATCAGGTTGTATTTCCGGGCGATCTTTCCGTCCAGCATGTCGGTTATGCTCGCCGCCGCGAATACCAGCAGCGCCCACAGGTAATTGTACGGAATCGCGCCGATAAGCATGAATGCCACAAAGAACGGCACCATGACCACGCGCATTACCGTCAGCTTGTTTGGTAGGTTCATATCATTTCTCCCAGCAGATTGTTGTCTATCACATCGTCAAAGCGCACCTTCACGAAATCACCGATACGCGGCTTCTTTGCCCCCTGGGGAACACTGAAATAGATCATGCCGTCTATCTCCGGGGCGAACATCGCGCTTCTGCCGAAGTACAGTCCGCCATCGGCTAGGTACTTGTCGTAGCCCTCCACGACCACCTCGTCAGTGCTGCCTATCATCGCGTTGTACATCTCCGCGACGCGGGTATCCTGCTGCTCCTCGAGGATCTCCTTGCGGTGCTCGCGGACCTCCTCGTCCACCATATCCGGGAACGAAGCCGCCGGAGTTCCCTCCTCCTCGGAGTAGGCGAAGCAGCCCATGCGCTCGAAGCGCATTTCCTCGGCGAATTCACCCAGCTCGTTGAACTGCTCCTCGGTTTCCCCGGGAAATCCGGTGATGAAGGTAGTCCTCAGCGTAATGCCCGGAATCTCGCGGCGTAGTTTCGCCACCAGTTCACGCAGACTGTCGCCGGTACATTTGCGGTTCATTCGCTTGAGTATTGCATCGTCGCAGTGCTGCATCGGAATATCCAGGTACTTCACGATCTTATCCTGGCGCTTCATGCAGTCGATAAGCTCGTCGGTTATTCTTTCCGGATAGCAGTAAAGCATGCGTATCCACTTCAGCCCGTCTATCTCACACAGCTTGTCAAGAAGCTCCGGGAGTGCAAGGCGGTTGTAGAGGTCAAGTCCGTATCTGGAAACGTCCTGCGCGATTATCACGATCTCCTTTACGCCGTCCTGTGCGAGGAGCCTGGTTTCCTCAACGATGTCCTCCATCCTGCGGCTTCTGTAGCGGCCGCGTATCTTCGGAATAGCGCAGTAGGTGCAGCAGTTATCGCAGCCGTCCGCGATACGCAGGTAGGCGTAGTGCGGCAGCGTGGAGATAATGCGCTTGCCCTCCATGCTGTGCTCCTCCTTCTTGCCGAAGTAGCACACCGCCGGAGTTCCCTCCTCGTGCGCCGGCTTGGAGAAGTCCACCAGACCGTCCACGATATCCGCGATCCTGCCGTATTCCGCGATTCCCACCACCGCGTCTATCTCGGGGAATTCCTCCGCGAACTGGTCGCGGTAACGCTCGCTGAGGCAGCCGGTGACGATTATGCGCTTTATCCTGCCCTCGTTCTTGAGGTCGATAAGCTCCATTATCCAGCCTATCGCCTCTTCCTTTGCGGACTGGATAAATCCGCAGGTGTTCACCAGGACTATATCCGCCATGCCCGGCTCCGCCACGAATGCGTAGCCCCTGTCTGCTATCTTCGCCATCATCTGCTCGGCGTCCACCTGGTTCTTTGAACATCCCAGGGACACCATTGCGACCTTGATCTTATTGCTCATTTACTCCATTCTCTCCAGTCAGTCCTCAAATTCTTCATCTTCGGTAAGTTCCGCGCAGCGTTCCATGCAGCGCTTCACCTCGCCCCAGCCGTAGCCTCTCCGCGCCAGCGCCGCCATCGTGCGCCGCCGGTCGTCCGGGTCGTCCAGCTTTTCGCTGTATTTCGTCTGCAGAAGGTGCATTATCTCCTCGTCGATGTCGTCCTCGGAGTACTCCGTCAGCACGTCCTCGATGAGATTCTTGTCAAGTCCCCGGCGCTGCATTTCCCACCGGGTCTTTCCCATGCCGTAGCGTTTGCCGCGTATAAGGCGCTCCGCAAGCTTACGGGCATAGTCCTCATCGTCGATGTAGCCGTACTCCTGCATTGCGTCCGCAGCCGCCCGGGAAGCCTCCTCCCCGTAGGTGGGGAGCAGTTTCTTGTAAAGCTCGCCGTAGCAGTACATGCGGCTGCCCAGCAGGTACAGCGCGCGCTTTTTCGCCTTGCGCATATTGTCCGCGCGCTGTAGCTTTTCCAGCAGCTCCGAGTCCATCTCGCCGCCCTCGTACAGGTCGTAATCCGCCACCAGCGCGCAGTTCAGGAAGAACGTCGTTCCCCCCTCAAGCTCCAGCTTGTAGGTGTCGCCCTTGTACAGCGAAAGTTCCGTGATCCTGCCGCCGCTGAAATTATCGCCGCGGTAGTCCGAAAGCCGTTTCATCGCTTATTCAATATCCTCCGGGGAAAACTCTGCGTAGTCGTCATCGTCTGAATCCTCCGCCGGCTTCTTTGCAGGCTTCTTTGCGGAATCCGCGCCTTCTGCGGATACCTCCGCACCCTCGCCGGATTCCTCATCGTCCGATGTCAGGCTGTCAAGCAGGGAGGAGTTCTTCGCGAATTCCTCGCGGATCTTCCCCTCGATCTCGGCGCAGATATCCGCGTTGTTCTTGAGGTAATCCAGCACCTTGTCGCGGCCCTGACCGATCTTCATGTCGTTGTAGCTGAACCAGCTTCCGCTCTTCTTCACGATCTCAAATTCCACCGCGGTGTCCACGATCTCGCCCATCTTGGAAACGCCCTGACCGTACAGAATATCGAACTCCGCAGTCTTAAAGGGTGGAGCCACCTTGTTTTTCACAACCTTGCACTTGGTGCGGTTTCCGATTATCTCGCCGCCGTCCTTGATAGGCTCACCGCGGCGCACCTCAATGCGCACGGAGGAGTAGAACTTCAGCGCACGGCCGCCGGGAGTGGTTTCCGGATTGCCGTACATCACGCCGATCTTCTCGCGTATCTGGTTGATGAATATTGCCACGGTGTTGGTATTGCTGATGACTGCGGTGAGCTTTCTCATCGCCTGGGACATCAGTCTTGCCTGCACTCCGACATGCGCGTCGCCCATATCGCCGTCTATCTCCGCCTTGGTCGTCATGGCGGCAACGGAGTCCAGTACGATTATGTCGATGGCGCCGGAGCGTACCAGCGTTTCGATGATCTCCAGGGCCTGCTCGCCGGTGTCCGGCTGGGAAACCAGCAGGTTATCCACGTCAACGCCAAGCTTTCTCGCGTAAACCGGGTCAAGGGCGTGCTCCACGTCGATGAATGCCGCCATGCCGCCTGCCTTCTGCGCCTCGGCTACCGCCTGGAGGGAGATGGTGGTCTTACCGGAGGACTCAGTACCGTATATTTCGATGATACGTCCGCGCGGAAGTCCGCCGATACCCAGCGCCAGGTCAAGCATGAGGGAGCCGGTGGAAATGCACTCGATATCCATGTGGCGGTTCTCGCCCATGAACATTACGGTGCCCTCGCCGAATTTCTTTTCCAGCTGCGCCATCGCGCTCTTGAGCACCTTTTCGCGCTCCGCCGGGTCAACAACTCTTACGACGGGCTTCGGCGCCGCCGCCTTTTTCTTGTCAGCCATTATGATTACCTCCGTCTTTTATTCCGTATATCACACGGATAACTCCGCACAGGTCCTTCTTGTACTGTGCGCGCATTCCGCATTCCTCAAACATCTGCATGACGTCAGATTCCTGACCCATGCCTATTTCCGCCGCCAGCATTCCGCCGGGCTTCAGTCTTCCGCTCCACAGCGGTATCATTCTGCGGTAGTAGTCCAGCCCGTCCACGCCGCCGGCAAGCGCCGTTTCCGGCTCGAACTTCACTTCCGTCTGAAGTTCCCGCATATCCTTTTCCGTAAGGTACGGCGGATTCGTGACTATCAGGTCGCACAGCGGCATTTCCTCTGCCGTCCGGTCGGAGAGCACGTCCCCCTGAACAGCCTCACACAGGTCGGAAACTCCGTTCAGTGCGATGTTCCTGCGCAGGTATTCAAGCGCCCTGTCCGAAAGCTCCACCAGGCGCACCGGGACTTTCCCCAGAGCCGCCAGCGTAATTCCGATGCAGCCGCTCCCGGCGCATAAGTCCGCCGCCTGGAATCCGTCCCCCGGGTGGGATTTCACGAATCCCAGCGCAAGCTCCGCTATCGTTTCGGTATCCTGCCGCGGAATAAGAACCCCGGGCCCCACCTCGAAAGGCAGCCCGTAGAACTCCCACTCGCCGAGAATGTATTGCAGCGGCTCTCCGGAATTCCTCCGGGCAGTCCCCTGACGCACGGATTCCGCCTGCGCCCCCGTCACCGGACGTGCCGGGAATATCAGCATGTCGTTCCGCGTGACGCCGCAGAACCGCATTATGAGCTGCTCCGCCTCAAACCGGGCATTGTCGTTTCCGCCCTCCGAGAGGGACTGCGTGCATTCCCTCAGCAGTTCGCCGATATTCATGCCGCTCACCAGTTGTCGTCCTCGCCTTCCCTGGGCAGGCAGGGAGTTACCGCGGCAATAGCCACCTCGATCATGCTGTCGTCAGGCTCCTTGGTGGTTATGCGCTGCATCCACAGTCCGGGGGCGGAGAATATCCTCGTCACGATGTTGTCGTGACGTCCGGCGATACGGATAAGCTCATATGCGAATCCCACCACAAACGGCAGCAGTATCAGCTTGCATACCGTACGGAGAAGTATCGCGATGTTGTCGCTGCCGAGGTGGAGCCAGCTCTTGAAAAGCTCCGGAGTGATCGGCACCACGCTGTACACCAGAATGCTCACCAGCAGCGTAATGATGATGAAGCTGGTGCCACATCTCGGGTGGAATCTCGTCATCGGGCGCACATTCTCCACGGTGAGGGGCTTCCCGGCTTCGTAGCAGGCGATGGTCTTGTGCTCGGCGCCGTGGTAGCGGTACATTCTGTGCATATCCTTCGTCTTGGAGGTCACCCACATATACGCCACGAAAATCACGATCTTGATTATTCCCTCAAAGGTGGTGCGCCACATGGAGATATCCACCGATTTCACCAGCAGCGTGCTCCCTGCCGGAAGTCCCGGCAGGACGCTCTCAAGTCCGCCGAGAGGCTGCGTGGGGAGCAGGTTCTCTATCCAGGTGAACAGATAGCTTGGAACAAGCAGGAACAGGAATACCGCCAGTGCGATGCCAATTACCATCGCAACCGCCATGATTGCTCCGGTGAGCTTGTCGCCGAACTTCTCGTCAAGCCACTTCTCGAACTTTGACGGCTCTTCTTCCTCCTCATCGTCCAGCATTCCGCTCTTTTCAGCGGATTTCATCAGGCACTTGTAGCCCTCGCCCAGCTGCTGCACGAAATTAATGCTGCCACGGATAACCGGGCACTTGTTGTACCATTTCTTCGGCTTGATATCCCACTCGTCCACGTCGATGGAGCCGTCCTTCATGCGGACCGCCATCGCGCCCTTGGATACGCCTTTCATCATTACGCCCTCGATAAGCGCCTGTCCGCCTATCGTGGTCTTTTTTCCTGTATTCTTACTCCCCATCAGGGTCGCTCCTTTCGTTCATCTGCTTGAGCGGCAGCGTTATCGTCACGGTGGTGCCCTTTCCGAGCACGCTGTCGATATCCAGGGTGCCGCCGTGCATGGAGATTATCTCGTCCGCCACCGCAAGCCCTATTCCACTGCCCCGACGGGTATTGTCCGCCTTGTAGAATTTCGCCTTGACCTTCGGAAGGTCCGCCGCCGCGATACCGATTCCGGTATCCGCAACGGTGATCGTCAGGGTGTCCGTCCCCTTTTCAACGCTGATGTCCACGCTTCCACCGGGGTCGGAGTATTTTATCGCATTGTCGATAACGTTGATGAACACCTGCCGCAGCCGGTTCTTGTCGCCGTATACCACGCACAGGAATTCCGGCTCGGTGTAGTGTATCGTCTTGTTCTCCTTGCGCGCCTTGTCGGTGTATATCAGCAGGGCGTCGTCAAGTTCCGCGATGATGTCTATGTTCGCCATCTGGAGGGTGAATCTGCCGTTCTGTATCCGCGAGAAATCCAGCAGTTCCTCCACCATTCCCTCAAGTCTGCCGGTTTCGTGAGTGATGACCGTCATTCCCTTGCGGTAGGTGTCCTCGTCGTAGCCTGCCTGGAGCGTTTCGCTCCAGCCCTTTATCGCCGTCAGCGGAGTTCTCAGTTCATGGCTGACCGATGAAATGAAATCGTTCTTTATCGCCTCGGAATTCTCAAGCTCGTCCGCCATGTCGTTGAACACCCGGGAAAGCTCGCCTATCTCGTCGTTATTCCGTATTGCGATACGCTCCGAGAAGTCACCCTTAGCAAGCTTCTTCGCGGTCACACTTATCTGCATGAGCGGAACGCAGATGGATTTGACGAAGTACATTCCGCTGCTTATTACCAGCAGGATAACCGCCGCGCTCACCATGACAGCGGCAAGCATTATCGTTCCCAGCTGGGAATCCACCTGCTTCATGGAGGTGACGTACCGCAGCGCGTTGTAATTGGAGCTGGGCTGCGCGATGGTGACGGTGACGGCGATGATGTTCTCGCCGTTCTCATATCCATGGAATATTCCCACGCCGTCGTCTGCCTTCATCGCCATGTCGTAGTCCGGCATGTTGTAGCTTTCGTCCGGGGAGAATCCGCTGCTGCTGAGGGTGACCTCGCCGCTTCTGTTGATGGACATCATCTCCATCTGCTCCTTCTTGTCGAAGCCCTCGATAAGCTCCCGCACCTCGGAGGAGTAGTTCACCGCCATGTCCTCGTACAGCCTGGAGAGCACCGTCGCCGTGGCATTAGCCTCGGACACCAGGTAGTTCTCCGCCGAGCCGTAGTAGTACATCCGTGTGAAGTAGTAAATGCAGACGTTCGCAATGACCAGAAGAATCCCGACCACGCTGAGCGTATTGAACATCCATCGTCCGGCAATGGAGCTGCGCAGACCCACGCGCATTGTTCTGTTGTCCATCAGCCGTTCCACTTATAGCCGAAGCCCCATATCGTCTGTATGTACTGCGGATTGGAGGGGTCCTCCTCGATCTTCATCCGCAGCCGTCGTATATTCACATCGACCACCTTGTCATCACCGAAGTAAGCCTCGCCCCAGATATGGTGGAGTATCGTCTTTCTGTCCAGCGCGGTGCCGCGGTTCTTGAGCAGAAACTCCATGATGTGGTATTCCACCTGGGTCAGCTCCACCGGCTCGCCGTTCTTGAGCACGGTGCGGCTCTGGTGATCCAGCGTGAAGGGACCGGAGGTGATGTTGCGCACCGCCTCCTGCCGGGACTGGCTAACATTCACGCGGCGGTAGATGGCGTCCACCCTCGCCACCAGCTCCGACGGACTGAACGGCTTGGTGACGTAGTCGTCCGCGCCGATCATAAGGCAGTTCACCTTGTCCATCTCCTGGCTCTTGGCGGAGAGCATGATTATTCCTATCTCGCTGCTCTGCTCCCGTATCCAGCGGCAGAGCGCGAAGCCGTCCATGCCGGGCATCATGATATCCAGCAGGGCGACGTCGAAATTGCCGTTCTGCTCGGTGTAGACCTTCACGGCGTCCTCGCCGCAGGATACGTCCACCACGTCATATCCGGACCTCACAAGGTTTATCACGACGAAATCGCGGATAGCGTCCTCGTCCTCGCATACCAGAATTCTCTTCATATTCTCCCTTTCTGCGTCACAGCACGATGAAACTGTCCCTCAGCTCGCTCTCGGTCAGCGCAAGCTTTCCGGTGAGATAGCCGGTGGTTTCCTTGCAGCAGATTATGTTCTCTTCGTTCTCGCCGATCATGTGATAATCCTTGGAGTTCACCAGCGCTTCGGTGTCGTCCTTGTCGATGGTGCGGATTCGCATGAGCTCGGTGCTGTCGTTGACCTCCAGCCCGGTATCCTGGCTGTAGGATATGAATATTATCTCGTTGTCCTGGGAATTCACCACAGCCGTCACGACTCCCTGCCAGCGGCTCGGGAACAGCAGCGCGAAGTTGTACTTGCTGCTGTAATAGCTGTAGTATTCCTGCTCGTAGCAATTGTTCTTCACGGTATACCACGCTACCGCGCACAGCTGTTCGGAGCGCGTCAGCGTTTCATAGCCCGGCAGCGGCACCATGGACGGTATCTCCAGGAATCCGTCGCCGTCGATGTCGGTGCTGCGTATATCCGTCATGTAATCGTTGGTGAACCGGGAGATCGCGTTGGTGCGCGTCCCCTCTTCCCCGGCGAGGAAATTCACCGGCGTCATCAGCCTTCCGTTCCTGCAATACAGCACGTCCGTGCCGTACTGCCCGTTGCCCCGGCTGTAATCCACGAACAGCGCCGTGGTATCCTCCGCCAGCTGACCCTTCGTCACGCCGACGAAATCCGCGCCGGTGCCTCCGAACGGAGTTTCGCTGAGCTTCACCAGTCCGTCGTCGTTCTTTGTGAACATCATCGCCATAGCGACCTGCGTGGTTTTGTCCGGAACCACGGTGATAAGTTCGTCCTGCCCGTCGGAGTTCAGATCCATGACCTCCATGCAGGCGTAACTTCCGTTGTAAAGCTCCGTGATGATTCCGCTGCTGTAGTTCAGCACGCTCAGCGTCTTTTCAGTCTGGTTCAGCATGGAGCAGCACACGATAACCTCGGTGCACTTCCCGTCGCCCAGCTTCGCGAAGCTGATACTGTCCACCTCGCTGCCGACGCATGCCAGGTCGTAGACCGCCTGCCACTGCCCGTCGTATTTATCCAGCACCTTCATGCGCAGCGCACTCTCGCCGGACTGCACCGACTGGCTCTCGTAAAAGACCAGGGCTTCCTCCCCGGGCTCGTCGTCGATATTCTGGAGCACGAACGCCGAGCGGAATCCGCCGCCGCGAGGATACTTCAGATTCACGGAATTACCCGTGCTGTTGATGAGCGCCTGGTATATCTCGCTCTGCTCCTGGGTCAGCTTCGGCGCAGTGAGAAGATTCTCCACCGACGCGCCGGAGCAGCCGCCGAGCAGTAATGCCGCAGTCAGCGCCGCCGCGCCGCGCAGCAGTTTATTCGACTTTCCGACTGTCAACACCCCCGGTATCAGTCCGCAGATTCCTCTGTGGGAACCTCCTGCTTCTTCGGCTTCATGAAAAGCGCCAGCAGGACTACCACGATGAACACGCCTGCCGCAGCGTCCGCCGCCGGGACAAGGCTCATGTAATATGCGGATTCTCCGTAATTCGCCTGGTAGAGCCACTCCGCCTCATAGGAGCTGAGCACTATTCTGGACGCGGTTTCCGCCGGTCCGAAGAGCATTGCGGCAAGTCCCGCGATACTGTTGCCGAGTATCGTGACCGCTGCCGCCGTTCCGGATACCGCGAGCACTTCCCGGGTGTGCTTCCCCTCGTTTCCGGAGAGGAACTTCGCCAGCTGCATGAAGAACACCGCCGCGAGAATCACGGAAATGCAGTTTATCAGATATTCCGGCACGGTGGTGACCGCCATCTTCTCCATGAAAATGCCGATTCCGCGGAGGGTGTAGAACGCCGCTCCGGACACGGTGGCGAATCCCAGACCGGGCTTGAATTCCTTATAGTAGAGTATCAGGAACGCCACAACGAGCATTGCGGCGCCGAAGATGAAATCCACCCACATCATGAACGGCGAAGGGGATATATTGCTCTCCTCGGGGATGCGCATTTCGGAGTACCCCTCGTAAAGCGCTCCCATCGCCGGCAGCAGCATTGCAAATCCAACTGCCGCCGCCCTGCCGTCAGTCACCTCGGAAACCGGGGTCTGGTAGAAGGCGGAGCCGCGCTTCCTGTCAAAGACAGCCGCAGCAACTGCACCGCCGATGGAAATTATCACAGCCGCCCAGAAGCACGCATTCATAAAGAATCCGTTGTCATGCTTCAGGAATCCACTGGTCATATCTGTTCCGGCGCACAGCTGAGCCATTCTCGCCGCGAAGGCAAGAACGAATCCGGGAATAAGCACCCACACGCCGAATCTGCTGTTATTCTTCATATCAAGACGCTCCTTGCTGGTTTCATTATAGACATATCTCATATTATTTTATCACATATTTGTATAGAATTCAAGTGCTTTTTATCCCCCATAAGATATTTCACAAGAATTACATTTTACATGCCCCGTCCGTATTTCGGGCGCCGGTCGGAATTGTCACAAATGCCCAAATCAGGCGCTGTATTTCAGTATCAAACAACGATTGACATAATCTGCGCAATGGTTTATAATATACGCAACATCACTTTAATGCTATCGCATGGAGGGTAATATGAAAAAGTTTTTTTATCTGCTGTCGGGGCTGCTCCTGCTTACTGGCTGTGCGTCCTCTGAGCCCATATCAGAAAGCCAGGAGGCGACCTCCGAATCCGGGCAAGAATACTCCGTAAACCTTATACTCACGACCTCCACCCCGGGGCACAAGGAATTCGCGAGCGCCGACAACGGTGTGAGCTGGACCAAAAGCGGCGAACCAGTCGAAATCGGAGCCGTCCCTGCGTACCTCACGATGGAGCAGCCGGATTCCATCAGCATGAGTAGCGAGGATTCCCTCACGCTTACAATACACAACGGCTGCGCCTTTGAGCTGCACGGCGGTATCAACTATGAAGTGGAGCGATTCAACGGCACGGACTGGGTCGCGGCGGATTACTCTGACCCGTCAACCGAGTTCGTGAACGACGATCTGTCACATACGATACACCCCGGCGAAACCATGGATTTCAGCGTGTACCTCGGATTTTACACTCCGGTCGAGGGAAGATACCGGATAGTACAGACCTTCGACGCCTACAAAATGACCGCTGAATTCAACGCGCTTGCATAAAAAACAGGGGCTTTTCAAAGCCCCTGTCAGTTTTCTGCGTATTACTTGCGGACTACCTTGTGGTAAACCTTCTTGCCCTTGCGGATAATTACCTCGGGGTCAATTGTGATCTCTGCGTTGACGTCCTCGACAACAACATCGTTGACTGCAACGCCCTTGCCTGCAACAAGGGTTCTCGCCTCGCGCTTGGAGTTCACAAGCTTGGTAGCAACCATCAGATCGAGAATTCCGATCTTGCCCTCGGGGAGCTCCAGCTCAGTGGTGGGCATATTCTCGGTGTTGCCCTTGCCGCCGAACAGCGCCTTGGCTGCGTCCAGGGCCTTGTTTGCTTCCTCCTCGCCGTGAACCAGCTTGGTCAGCTCGTATGCGAGTATCTCCTTTGCCTTGTTCAGCTGGCTTCCCTCCCAGTCGGACATAGCCTCGATCTCCTCGATGGGCAGGAATGTCAGCATGCGAATGCACTTCATTACGTCCGCGTCCGCAACGTTTCTCCAGTACTGGAAGAACTCGAACGGGGAGGTCTTTTCGGGGTCGAGCCATACGGCGCCCTTCTCGGTCTTGCCCATCTTCTTGCCCTCGGAGTTGAGCAGCAGGGTGATGGTCATTGCATGAGCGTCCTTGCCGAGCTTCTTGCGGATAAGCTCAGTACCGCCCAGCATGTTAGCCCACTGGTCGTCGCCGCCGAACTGCATATTGCAGCCGTACTTCTGGAACAGCATGTAGAAGTCGTAGCTCTGCATGATCATGTAATTGAACTCCAGGAAGGTCAGACCGCGTTCCCAGCGCTGCTTATAGCACTCGAAGGACAGCATCTTGTTTACGCTAAAGCATGCGCCGACTTCTCTCAGCACGTCGATGTAGTTGAGGTTCATCAACCAGTCCGCGTTGTTGACCATGATAGCCTTGCCGTCGGAGAAGTCGATGAAGCGGCTCATCTGCTTCTTGAAGCAGTCGATGTTGTGCTGGATAGTTTCCGGAGTGAGCATCTTTCTCATGTCGGACTTGCCGGAGGGGTCGCCGATCATTCCGGTGCCGCCGCCCAACAGGGCGATGGGCTTGTTGCCTGCCATCTGGAGGCGCTTCATCAGGCACAGAGCCATGAAGTGACCAACATGCAGGGAATCCGCGGTGGGGTCGAAGCCGATGTAGAAGGTCGCCTTGCCCTCGTTGATCATCTTCTTGATCTCTTCCTCGTTGGTAACCTGCGCGATAAGTCCTCGTGCTACTAATTCGTCGTAAAGTGTCATTGTTTTTCTCCTTTTATGTTAATTTATTCAACATTCAACAGTGCATTACCGGGAATACTCCCCATAAGCGATGGAAACCTTGATTTCCATTGATACCACCCCTTTCACCGCAGGCTGTCAGCCCCGAATTTCTATCCACTTTTTCATGAGTTCCTTGCCGATCGTGCCATGGCTCAGCAATTCCGCCGCCGTGCTCTCGTCAAACCACCCGGCGGACTGCACCTCGTTCTCGCTCAGGTGGAACTCTCCGTGCTCCACCCGGCACACGAATCCGATCATCAGGTTGTCGTGCTTCGGGTAATACCAGCTGCCCAGGCAGCGGATATCCTGCACCTCCAGCCCGGTTTCCTCACGGACTTCACGGATTGCGGTCTGCTCGGCGGTTTCCTGCTCCCTGATGAATCCGGCAACGCAGACGTAGTTCTTCGTCGCGTAGGTCTGGCGTATCAGCGCGTATTTTCCCTCGCCGTCAGTCAGCAGGCATATCACGCAGGGGTAGGAAAAGCTGAACCACGGTCTGTGGCAATTCTCGCAGAACGGTATCTCGCCCTCGTCGCCGATGGCTCTTCCGACAAGCTCCGCGCCGCACTCCGGGCAGAATCTGAATTTCATACGATCACCTCCGTGGTATTCTTCCCGGAAAATCCCCGGGAATACAAAAACCCTCCATGAGCGTTGCTCACAGAGGGCGAATCATCGCGGTACCACCTCAGTTACGGATCTCTCCGTATCTCTGGCAGCTGTAACGGGCTTACCCGTGCGGAACTACTCGCATACGCTTTCGCACCGCCGCTCAGGGAGGTAATTCATCCGGGAAGCCCTGCCGCTTCGCACCACACAGCGGCTCTCTGAAAGGGACATTCCGGGACTACTTGATTCCCGTCAACGCTTTGAATATTAATCTGAATTGAATCAGAGCTGATCTGCGATCTCAAGAACCAGCCTTTCGCTCTTTTCCCAGCCCAGGCAGGGGTCTGTTATGGACTTTCCGTAAACTCCGTCGCCGACCTTCTGCGCGCCGTCCTCGATGTAGCTCTCGATCATCAGACCCTTTACCATGCTGCGGATCTCCGGAGAGTGGCGCATGGAGTGGAGTATCTCGTTTGCGATTCTGATCTGCTCAAGGTACTTCTTGCCGCTGTTGGAGTGGTTGGTGTCAACTATGCAAGCCATATTCCTGAGGTTCTTCTCCTGGTACATATCGTACAGCAGCTTGAGATCCTCATAGTGGTAGTTCGGGATTGTCTGGTCGTGCTTGTTCTGTGCGCCGCGGAGAATAGCATGCGCCAACGGATTGCCGTCGGTTGCCACTTCCCAGCCGCGGTAGATGAATGTGTGGCTGCTCTGCGCCGCACGGATAGAGTTCAGCATGATGGAAATAGTGCCGCTGGTGGGATTCTTCATACCACAGGGGCACTCCATGCCGCTGGCGGTAAGGCGGTGCTCCTGGTCCTCGACAGAACGCGCACCAACTGCGACATAGCTCAGTATATCGGAGAGATAGCGGTAGTTCTCAGGATAGAGCATTTCATCAGCGCACACAAGCCCGGTTTCCTCTATGGCACGGGTGTGGAGCTTGCGCACATGGATAAGTCCCTCCAGCATATCCTCGCCCTTGGTGGGGTCGGGCTGGTGTATCATGCCCTTGTAGCCCTCGCCGGTAGTACGGGGCTTGTTGGTGTATATTCTCGGGATAATGATGATCTTATCCTTCACCTGCTCCTGGAGTCTTGCCAGGCGGCTGGTGTAATCCATGACGGAATTCTCATTGTCAGCGGAGCACGGCCCGATGATCAGCAGGAACTTGTCGGACTTTCCGGTGAATACGTCGGCGATCATCCCGTCACGCTCGGACTTTATCGCCTTTATTTTGTCGCTGAGCGGATAAAGCTCCTTTATTTCTTTCGGTACGGGGAGCTTTCTGCGGAAATTCATTGACATTTTTATGTATCTCCTTCTTTTGCAATGTATCCGGAGAATATTATAGCACCATTCGCGAAAAATGTCAAGGAATTTAATCAATTATAGCAATAACCCGATATCATTAATTGTATTTACTCACAATTTTGACATCGTTCGTTTGTCTATTTCGTCAATTGACATCTTATGCTAATCATGCTATAATTTAAGCAGCAACAAATGTTGCTGAAATAAATTATTATTTTATTGGAGGTAACTTATGAATTTCAAGAAAAGATTTTGTGCTCTATTATTGACCGGCGTTATGGGTGCAATGCTTGTTTCACCCACTGCTTCTGCAGTTCAACCAGCTCCAAGAAATTATTCAGCGGTACAACAATTATTAAGGACATTCCCTGATGGATCATATTATTCAAAGGATGGTAAAGCATGCATTTGCCACAAATGGTGCACATACTCCAGCAATTGTAACTGCATAAAATATGATTCTTCTTCACAATGCATGGCGTTCGCTAAGTACTGCTTTTATGTATATAATGATAAAAACATCCCTGATTGTAGTGGAGTATCGTCATCAACTGTGACGCTTACCGAAAAAAATCTGCAAAGCTATCTTAAAAAGATTGGCAATCAAGCGTATGTTCGCGGAACAACATCATCGGATAGAGGTCACAGCGTTTTCATAACTGGGTTTTCAGAGACTGAAGTATATATTTACGATGCAAATTACACAGGCAATTGTAAAGTAAGTTGCACCTCTTTATCATATAAAGACTTTCTGGCAAGAATTAAGTATTTAAACTATTACGTTACTAAAGAGGGCAAGCTATATGACATGTAAAAATAAATCTACCCTGGCGTTAATGGCAATAGCGACGGTGTTGTTATCCGGCTGCGCAGCCGCCCCGGCGGAAAGCACTGCTTCCGGCTCAGATATCAGCAGTTCGGTTTCGGACGTTTCCGAAGTACCCACAGACACATCTGACATCACGGAAGCTCCAAAGGACACATCGGAAATCCCGGAAAAATCCGAGGATTCCGCCGGCGAAGGCGGCATAGGTCTTAACGGCGAACGGATAAACGGGGAATCTTCCGAGCTTCCTCCCGAATACGGCACGGGCTGGCGGTATACGGATTTCGGATACATTGCGGTTTCGGACGGCGCGGTGAAGTCCATCACGCCTGACGAACTCAACAATATCGACACGGAAACCACTGACCTGAAATACGCTCACACTGAACTCGGGACAAAGTTCGGACCGCTCACCCTTTCACAGGTAAGCGGCATGCTCACATACGGCGACAGCCAGGAGCCGAGCCTTTTCTCCCAGTGGCTGACGCTCACAGGAGATATCACGCTGAAGGGCTGGCTGACGGTGTACGGCGACGACGCGGAGGGCTACCTTTACCCCGGCGATATTTACTTCTACCCCGGCGACGGCGAATGGAGCGGACTTCCGATGACCGCCGACGAGCCGTACGCGTTCTATCTTACTTCCGACACGATACTTCTCAGCAATGCCCCGAAGCTGTACCTAGGCACGCGTGAGGACTATAGCATTGACGAACTGGACAGCATTTCATCTGACACGATGTACGAGGTTGAGATAACAGTTTCCGACCCCTGCATAAGGTACGATGTATCAAAGGGCGCGTACAGTTCGTTCATTAACCCCGCCACACTGAAACAGATCGTTTCATATAATGAGTATCAGAAATAACATAAAGGCGCTGCGTTAACTGCGGCGCCTTTATTGTTTTATTTGTTTTCGGAGGTTTCCTTCTCCTTAAGAAGATCCCGGATCTCGGTCAGCAGAACGATCTGCGGATCCGGCTTAGGCTCGGGCTTCGGCTCTTCCTTCTTCTTGTGGTGGAGCTTTGCAACTGCCTTTATCAGAATGAATACCGCCAGTGCGATCAGCAGGAAGCTGATTATGGACTGAATGAACGAACCGTAGTTCAGCGAGATCTCTGCCACACCGGGAGTGATCACATCGCCGGTCACTTCGTCAACGACTTCCTCAACGCCGGGCTGGAGAACCAGCTTGAGCTGCGAAAAATCCATCTTTCCTGTGAGAAGTCCCAGAACCGGCATGAGCAGGTCGCCTACCAGGGAGTTGACGATCGCGGTGAACGCGGATCCAATGATAAGACCTACCGCCATGTCAAGTACATTGCCTTTGGAGATGAACGCCTTGAATTCCTTTGCCAGCTTGAACTTTTCCTTTTTGACTTCCGGCTTCTTTTCCTCTGCCATGATGATTTACCTCACATTATGTAGATTTCGGACAATTCTGCCCGGAAAACATGATAACACAAAATCCGCGCCTTGTCAACCCGGGGAAACTCCTCAGATACGGTTGCAGAGAGGTATGTACTGCTTGTTAAGGTTTATCGCCTTGTATGCCGGGCGGATTATGCGCTTACCATTGATCATCTCTTCCATTCTGTGAGCGCACCATCCTGCCATTCTTGCACAGGCGAACAGTCCGGTATACATCTCTACCGGTATCTTGAGCATTTTATATACCAGTCCGGAATACATGTCCACGTTGGCGCATATGTTCTTAATGTCGCCGCGCTCGTCCGCGAATACGCCGGGAGTAAGGCGCTCTATGCTGTCCAGCAGCAGGAACTCCTTCTCGAACTCGGTGCCCTTGGCGAGCTTCATTGCGTTCTCCTTGAGTATCTTCGCACGGGGATCGGACAGGGTGTATACCGCATGTCCCATACCGTAAATAAGTCCGGAGCGGTCACCCTCCTCCTTGCGGAGAAGCTTGTGCAGGTAGCTCTTGACCTCGTCATCGTCGTCCCAGTTGGAAATACCCTTCTTGGCATATTCCAGCATCTCCATGACCTTGATGTTGGCGCCGCCGTGACGGGGACCCTTCAAGGAGCCTATCGCCGCTGCATACGCGGAATATGCGTCGGTGCCGGAAGACGATACCGTACGGCAGGTGAATGTGGAGTTGTTTCCGCCGCCGTGCTCTGCGTGGAGCATAAGGCACAGGTCGAGCAGGTGAGCCTCCTCAGCGGTATAGGAGCGGTCGTCACGCAGGGTGGAGAGGATACTCTCCGCAAGGCTCTCGTCCTTGTTTATCTGGTGCATGACCATGGAATCGTTGTGATAGAAGCGGCGCATCGCCTGGTAGGAAGTTACCATGATCGCCGGCAGACGGGAGATGATGGAGATCGCCTTGAGCATCTCGCTCTCCACGGACTTGTCCTCAGGTGCGGAATCATAGCTGTACAGCGCAAGGACTGCCTGCGCCATCTTGTTCATGATGTTCGGCGAGGGATTCCTGATAATGACGTCCTCGCTGAAATACATGGGCAGGTCGCGGTATTCCGCGATGAGCTTTGAGAAAGCGGTCAGCTGAGTTTCATCCGGAAGCATTCCGAACAGGAGGAGATACGCGACCTCCTCATAGCCGTAACGCCCGGAGGAAAGCACGTCCGCCACGATGTCCCTTATGTTGTAGCCGCGATAGATGAGCTCACCCTCGATGGGCTGCTTGTCGCACTCGCTTATGACATAGCCGTGTACGCAGCACACATTGGTGATACCTGCGACAACGCCGGAACCGTCAGAGTTGCGCAGACCACGCTTAACGCCGAACTTCCCCGGCAGACTGGGATCAATTGCAGTTGTGCTGAGGAAATCCGAGCACATCTGCTTGAAAGTAGCCGAATTCTTCAGCTGTTCCATTCTTTTCATTATAATAGCCGCCTCCGTGCTGTTTCTTTTCACTGGTCCGCTGGGACCATATATCTAATCCGCTCTCTTTGACTTGCACGCCGAAAAACCGGCGGACGAATGGATCAGTAAATACAGTCTTTATTGTAACACAGTTGCAGAGAATTGTCAAGCATTTAAGCCGACATACTGAATATTATTTTTTGATATATTGCAAAATGCACACCTGGGAATCAGAACTGCATATCGGCACCGAAAACAAGGAGGCAGCGCCATGAGATTCACCGCCGCAATATGTATCCTGCTCATGTTCGTGGGAGTATTCACCGGCTGCACGGCAAGGGAGTGCGCTGGGCTTCCGGAGCGGCTCACGCTGTACCTGACGGGGGAACGACGGATCATCACCCTCACCCGGGAGGAATACCTCACCGGGTGCATACTTGCATGCACCGACCCTTCATTTCAGCCGGAAGCGCTGAAAGCTGCGGCGGCCGCCTGCTGCGGGCATGCGCTGTCGGTCATGAATGAACGCTCCCCGGCGGAATTCATGGGCGCGGACCTTTCCGACGACCCCGGGCGCTGCCCTGCCTGGATATCCCCGGAGGAGGCGCTGGAGGACTACTGCGCCGGACAGGAGAGCACCTCCCGAAAGCTGACCGCCGCGGTGAAATACGCTGCCGCCCTCTGCCCGGAATACGGCGGCGCCCCGGCGTACACACCTGTATTCCGCTGCTCCACGGGGATAACGGACGACGGCGGACTCCCCTGGCTGCCGTCGCTGGAACTGCCGGAGGACTCCGCCTGCCCATGGTATTCCTCTACCTGCACCGTGCCGGCGGAGTACGCCCGAAAAGCGCTCCGGGAGTGCACCGGCAGCGTGGTGCTTCCGCCCTCCCCCGGGGACTGGTTCACCGATCCGGAATACACCCCCGGCGGCGTATTGCTGACGGTGCGCTTCGGCGACAGCGAAGTCACCGGGGAGCAGCTCCGGCATGCGTTCGGGCTGCGCAGCAGCGCGGTCACGATAACCGTTTCCCGGGAGGATATGACGTTCACCTCCCGGGGTTGCGGCGGAAACACCGGTATGAGCGCGTATTCTGCGGAACGCCTGGCGCGCGGCGGAATGTCCGCGGAGGAGATATTCGCGTACTTCTTCCCCGGGGTCGCGCTTTAGCCGAAAATACTCCGGAAGAACTCGAACACCGCAAATTTTATCTCAATACGATCGCTGGTGAAATCCCCGGGGATAACGTCCTCGTCTATCGGCTCGGAAGCCATCGGGATACACAGCGGCGGAAACATCACGCACCACCAGTTGTGCCCCTCGCCGCTGCCCAGGGTGATACGCAGCGCGAGGTAATCCCCGGCAGGCAGCGTGACGTTCTCGTATTCCCTTGTGGTAAAGTACATCTCCGTAAGCTCCGCCCGGGCGCCGTAATCCGCTCCCTGCTGCGAAAGATATTCGCAGCAGGATTTTTCTATGTCCGGCAGCAGGCGGCGGACCTCCTCCACCGCCTCCTCCCGGGAGCCGCACCCGGAAAGCTGCGCGCCGTATTCCTCCAGGATATAGTCCCTTACCTTCAGCTTCACCGCCTGGTCGTATTCGCTGTCGCTGTTCGCCGGGATATGCAGCCGCAGCACCTCCTGCGGTATCTCGTCGCACTCCCGGGCGAACGCCCCGAAACTCCCCAGCAGCACCGCCAGCGCCGCCCCTGCCGCCATCATAATGTCAAGTATCCGTGTTGTCATAAGTACCTCCGTTCCAGTATGGATTTTCCGTTCAAAGGAAGCATTGGCTGCAAGCGGTATTTTATTCAGCGCAAGGAAAATAAATCGCCTGGTGCGAAACTTTTTCGGTGTTTTTCCTGACTTAATTATATAAGGAATAGGTTATACGGGAGGTAATTCTCATGAAAAAGAGAAATATCGCGCTTTTCGCCGCACTGACGCTGCTCTGCGGTTGCAACGGCAATACAGGATCCACGTCGTCCCAACCAGAGAGCGTTCCGGCGACCGTGGAGGAATCCACGCCGGAGCAGACCTCCGGGGTGGATTCCAGCGCCCCGGCAGGAGTCAACAGCTCCGACGATGTCGACGGCAGGGACAGTGTCACCGCCCCTGTGCCTGAATCCACCACAGCCACGGGAGTCAGCCTTGGCGCCGGGGACTGGACGGAATACGACAGCACATTCAAGCTGAACGGCACCTGGTGCACGCTGGAGGAGCTCCCCCTTACCAGGACGGAATACCAGCTGCCGGACAAGTGGAAGGACAACGACCTGCACTACAGCTTCGGCGGTGGAACAATGTTCCTCACCGTACAGGAAGCCAACCACACCAAGTATGAAAATACCTCTCCGGCGGAACTGTGGTATATCGACCTCGAAAGCGGCGCGGAAAGACTGGTATACTCCTGCGGAGAGAATGAGTTCATCAGATACACCGGTGAGAAGTACTTCGCCGTGGAAAACACCGCCGACCGCGAACTCCGGATAGGCAGCGCCCTTGCCGGCTCGCAGTCCGACTGGCTCTATGTGCTCCAGGAATCCGACGGAGACTACTCGCTGCTGCCCGACCTGGGAACGGAAGTGGTTGACGACGTCATGTACATAAGCGGCAGCTATGAACTCACGCAGATCGACGAATCCCTCGACGTGGTATTCAGCCTCGACCTGACGACCGGGGAGCTTAAGCTGTTCGGCGCGAACATGAGCGGGCTTGAATACGGCTCGGCAGGGCTGTGCTGGTTCTACGAAAACACTATGACGAACCTTCTCGGCGAAACCGCAGAGACATTCTCATATGTGGGCGACAAGGTGGTTTACAGCAGCATGAGCGGCAGCTACTACACGACGTCTCGCGTGAACACTTACGCAGACATTCTCGGCAACAAATACGCGCTCTACTGGACCGACCACCAGATGGACCACCCACATAAGAACGACGCCCAGCACTACATCGGCGAAACCGGCTATTCCTACGAGCCGCTGTATCCGAAATTCACCAAGGACTGTATTTTCGCGATGTGGGTCGGAAAGGAGAACATCATCAAGACCGATATGATAATCGGCATATACGACACTGATTCCGACACCGCCCGGGCGGCGATGATAAGCTTACCGGAGGAGGATTTCATTCACACCGAAGCCGACCACAATTTCATTGATTTGATAGCGGACGGCGAGGCGATTTACATTCCACGGCCGAGTTCCAGACAGGTCACCATGTTCAGGGCAGGAGGTAACTCATGAAGAAAAGGAACATCGCAATTTTCGCCGCACTGACGTTGCTCTGCGGCTGCAACGGAAATACGGAATCCACGTCGTCCCGGCCGGAGAGCGTTCCGGCGACCGTGGAGGAATCCGTGCCGGAGCAGACCTCCGTTGAGAACTCCAGCGCTCCGGCTGGCGTCACCGTCCCTGAACAGGATTCCACTACCCCGGGAGTCAGCCTTGGCGCCGGGGACTGGACGGAATACGACAGCGTATTCAAGCTGAACGGCACCTGGTGCGCACTGGAGGAGCTCCCCCTTACCAGGACGGAATACCAGCTGCCGGACAAGTGGTCTGACAAGCACGTCACATACAAAGCCAGAAATGGCACGCTTTATCTTATCGCCACCGACGTCATATACCAGAAGCCGTGCCCTCCGGAAGTATGGTACATCGACCTCGCCACCGGGGAGGAGCGGCATGTGTATACCGGAAGCGTGTTCGACAATATAGTATACACCGGCGAGAAATACGTTGCCTTTACACGACCGGGAACTATATCCGATGAGCTGTTCGTGGTCAGCGCACAGACCGGAAATACCGTGTATCACGGGGACTGCACCCGGGGGAATTACAGCCTTTCCCCGTATTTGACCAGCCATGTGATATACGACACCATGTACATCGGCGGAGAATACACCCTCCAGGACTTCGGCAAGACTGTTGACGCAATATTCACCCTGGACCTGCTGACCGGCGCCATCGGTCTCTTCGGGATAAACATGAGCAACCCTGCCTACGGCTCCGCGAACCTGTGCTGGGACGAGGGCGGAATAAAGGCCAACCTGATGGGCGAAACCGCGACCCCATATGCCTACATCGGCGACAAAATCGTCACCAGCGAAATGGAGGGCAGCTACTACACCACAACGAAGATAGAAAACTACACGGATATTCTCGGCTCAAAATACCAGCTGTACTGGACCGACCATGAAGCGTTCCACGAGAGCACTGAAAGCGACCAGCACTTCGTCGGCGAAACCGGGTATTCCATCTCTTCCTACGATTTCCACATCACCAAGGACTATATCTTCACAGCGCTGCTGAACCCGGCAGGCGGCGATTTTCCCTATATGCTGATAGGAAAATACGACATTGAAAGCGACACCGCCCGGGCGGCTCTCATCAGCGTGCCTGACAGCGGCTCCACATATACTTATGCGGACAACTACGCCACCTATATTGTGAACTACAGCACCAGGAAGATCACCATGTTCAGGGCAGGAGGTAACTCATGAAGAAAAGGAACATCGCAATTTTCGCCGCACTGACGCTGCTCTGCGGCTGCAGCGGAAACACGGAATCTGCGCTGTCCCAGCCGGAGAGCATTCCGGCGGCTGCGGTGGAAGAATACACTCAGGAGGCTTCCAAAGGAAGCTACTCCGCCCCGGACTACACCAGGTCGTCGCATAACGCCGGATTCCCCTGGTGGTTCATACCCCGGACGACCACTGAAATCACGCCGGACGCTCCTATAGAAATCACGCCGTACACTCCAACGGAAACCACGTCAGGCACTCCCACAGAAATCTGCGAGGAGCCTGCCGCTGCAGAACCGCAGGAGGATCCCGGCAGCGTCAGCGTTGACCTGACGCAGGAAGACCTGTCCGGGAACAACTTGATTTTTGAGCTGAACGGAGAGTGGTGCGGAATTTCAGACCTGAAAGCGAAGCTCACGGAATTCACGCCGCCGGAGGACCTCTCGGAATACGAGATATTCGACCACTGCCAGGGGTATATCTTCTTCCGGAACAGTCCGGAAATGGATAATTACTCGGTCAAGTGCTGGGACATGCAGGCAGGTACTGTAAAGGAGATCTACTCCGGCGAGAATACTCCGCTGGCGGCAAACGACAATTACCTTGCGCTGAAAGAGGACAACACCATAATCGTCATCGGGACCTCAAACGGCAGGACCGTCGCCACGATACCGGAGGAAAATGGCAGGCAGTATTGCAGCAACAGTATGTGCATTATTTACGACACCCTGTATTTCGACGGCAGAATGGTCCTGGATCAATGGAACCAGGAATTCCCTGCAACGTTCACCTGCGACCTCATCACCGGAAAGATCAAGCTCTATAAAATCGGCGCGAGATATCCGCACCACGGCGTGAGCAATGTCGTGATGGACGTTTACGACACCGCCGATACCGTGTTCGACCTGCGTGGGAATTACTGCTCGGACGTGGACTACAAAAGCTACTTCTACATAAAGGAATCTTGGACGACCAACGGAAACGAACAGATAAGCTTCATAGACAAGGACAACACGGAGCACATTCTCGGGAACACCAGCCCGAACTACACTCACAAAAAGGCCGTTATACAGCGTGACGGGGTGTTCCTCAGCATTCTGTACGGCTCAAGCGCCAAAGCATACAAGTACATCATCGGCAGATACGACCTGGAAAGCGACAAACTCACGGCGGCGATTTATGATGTTCAGAAAAAGCTCGACGACATAGATGTGATTTTTGAGAACGACCGCATAATATTCGTGGATCTGAACCCTGCGGCTGGCGTGAAATACAGCTGCACCGTCATAACTCCCGCCAAATAAAAGCGGAATGTAAACCACCGCTAAAATTTCACAAAATCTATTGAAATAATCCGCGCATTGTTGTATAATATAATCGTGGACTTATGCTCCGCAGCAATGTCAATGATGTGAAAGGATTGATCATATGCCGTTTGACGAGATAAACAGAGAGTTCTCATTCCCCCTCCAGAAGATCATCGACGAGCAGAAGCTCGAAGTGATCTACATGCCCGAGGACGGCGAGAACACACTTATTTCCGACCATGAGATAAACCGTCCGGGACTTCAGTTCGCCGGATTTTACGAATACTTCGACAAGCAGCGCATTCAGGTGCTCGGAAAGACCGAGTGGGCTTACCTCAACACCCTGGAGCCGGAGGTGCGCCGCAGCCGTATCGACAACCTGCTCAGCTACAAGTTCCCGGCACTGATGGTGACAAGGAACCTCGAGATCTTCCCCGAGCTGCTGGAGAGCGCGAAATCCAACGAAATGCCCCTGCTGCGCACCGAGGAATCCACCTCCGTGTTCACCTCCAAGCTGGTCAACTTCCTGAACCTCCAGCTGGCGCCGCGTATCACGCGCCACGGAGTTCTCATTGAGATCTACGGCGAGGGCGTGCTTATCCTCGGCGAAAGCGGCGTAGGTAAGAGCGAGACCGCCATCGAGCTTGTAAAGCGCGGTCACAGACTCATCGCAGACGACGCTGTGGAGATCAAGAAGGCGTCCAACATCACCCTGGTGGGAAGCTCCCCGGATAATATCCGCCACTTCCTTGAGCTGCGCGGTATCGGTATCATCAACGCGCGCCAGCTGTTCGGTGTCGGCGCAGTAAAGCTCAACGAGAAGATCGACATGGTGGTCGAGCTGGAGCTCTGGAATCCTGAAAAGACCTACGACAGAATGGGCGTGGACACTCACTACATGACCATTCTCGGCGTAAAGGTGCCGCTGCTCACTATCCCGGTAAAGCCCGGACGTAACCTCGCCGTAATCCTCGAGGTCGCAGCGATGAACAACCGCCAGAAGAAGATGGGCTACAACGCCGCAAAGGACCTGCTCCATCAGCTTGGCATTGATTCCGACAGCGAAGAGATCATGTCGGACCTCAATATTTGATTCGCAATTCATAATTCGGAATTTCGGATTCCGAATTTATCACATTACAGGAAGGTATAAATCCATGAAGTACAATATAGGTATCGACCTCGGGGGAACAAACATCAAGGTAGGTCTGGTTGACGAGAACTACAACATCGTTGCAAAGGCCACCTGCAAGACCGACCTCCCACGCCCCACCGAGGAGATCGCGGATTCCATCGCCGAAACAGTATGGAAGGCACTCAACGAAGCCAAGGTGACCATCGACGAGCTGAACTCCATCGGTATCGGCACCCCCGGCACCGCCTCCCGGAATACCGGCGTAGTGCTGTATTCCTGCAACCTGGGATTCCGCAACACCGACCTGCGCGCGCTGGTCGGCGCACGCCTGGGCAAGGAAGTCTATGTCGAGAACGACGCCAACGCAGCGGCATTCGGCGAAGTACTCGCCGGCGCCGGCAAGGGCTATAGGGACGTCGTAGTAGTCACTCTCGGCACAGGAGTCGGCGGCGGAATCATAATAGACGGCAAGATCTACACCGGATTCAACTTCTGCGGCGCGGAGCTTGGGCACACCGTTATCCAGTACGGCGGCAGACAGTGCGGCTGCGGAAGAAAGGGCTGCTTCGAGGCTTATTCCTCTGCGACCGCCCTCATCAATATGACCCGGGAATCCATGGAAGCCCACAGGGACAGCAAGATGTGGGAGATCTGCTCCGGCAGCATTGACAACGTTGACGGCAAGACCGCATTCGATGGCTGGCGCGCCGGCGACAAGGCAGCCTCCGATGTGGTGGATATGTACATATCCTACCTCGGCTGCGGACTCACCAATATCGTCAACACCTTCCAGCCGGAAGTGCTCCTCATAGGCGGCGGTATCTGCAAGGAGGGCGAGAACCTCACAAAGCCCCTGGAGGAGATCATCGCGAAGGAAGCCTACTGCATCGACCCGAAGCAGTCCACAAAGCTGGGTATCTGCGAGCTGGGCAACGACGCCGGAATAATCGGCGCGGCATTTCTCTACACCCTAGCTGAGTAAGGAGGGCGTATGTACTACATGTCACAGGACGGCTGCACCCTCGCGGAAAGCAACAGGCTGTATGT
Source organism: uncultured Oscillospiraceae bacterium (assembly GCA_900542145.1). GTDB lineage: Bacteria > Bacillota > Clostridia > Oscillospirales > Ruminococcaceae > CAG-115. The sequence continues at coordinate 219,193 of UQMF01000001.1, forward strand.
CCGGGAGAACGCCGTTTATGCGGTCATTCCCGGCAGCGAGGACCTGAAGCTGGCGGAATACGAGATTTACGGCGAGGCACAGGAAATGCTCCACAAGGTCTACGCCGCCATTGAGGACGGCGAGAACGTGTTCTCGTTCGAGTAATATTTCCGCCGCCGTTCCGCATACAATTCACCAAAAACACCCGGAGGTCTGCCTTGAATTACACCCGACTTGAAGAAATATGCCGTGCCAACGGGATTCCATGTGAATCCGACAAGCCCCTCGCGCCGCTCACCACAATGAAAATCGGTGGAGCCTGCGACCGGCTCGTCACCGTCACCGACGAAAAGGAACTGCTCACCGCAGTGGATTCCTGCCGCAGCGAGGGAATACCGTATTTCATTCTCGGCAGGGGGAGCAATCTGCTGGTCAGCTCGAAGGGCTGCCGCGGCTGCGTTATAAATCTCGCCCCCGGCGAATCTCCCGTGTTCATCAACGGGAACGAGGTGACAGCCTGGGCTGGCGCGTCATTACAGCGCGTGTGCGTGCTCGCACGGGATAATTCCCTCGCCGGGCTGGAATTCGCATACGGGATCCCCGGCTCCGTCGGCGGAGCGCTGTTCATGAATGCCGGAGCCTACGGCGGCGAGATGAAGGACGTTGTGACTTCCTGCCGGTACATCGGCGCGGACGGTGGAATCCACGAAATGCAGGCGGCGGACATGCAGCTTGCCTACCGCAGCAGTATTTTCTCCAATGGAAATTATGTGATCACCTCCGTGACGATGGAACTTCGCCCCGGGGACAAGGCGGAGATAACCGTGCGCATGGACGAACTCATGCAGCGCCGCCGCGACAAGCAGCCGCTGAACTACCCCAGCTGCGGAAGCACATTCAAGCGCCCGGAGGGGTACTTCGCCGCCGCCCTCATCGAGGAATGCGGACTGAAAGGATTTTCCATCGGCGGGGCGCAGGTCAGCGACAAGCACAGCGGATTTGTCATAAACCGCGATAACGCCACGTTCGAGGACGTTATGGCGGTGGTCGGCGAAGTCCGCCGGGTAGTTCTGGAGAAAAAGGGCGTGGAACTTGAGTGCGAAATGCTGATTCTCGGGGAACACTAAGGAGCAGATATCATGGAATTTGTAATAGTCACCGGGCTTTCCGGTTCCGGTAAATCCTCGGTAGTTAAGGCGCTGGAGGATATCGGGTACTTCTGTATCGACAACATGCCGCCGCAGCTTATCCCGGATTTTGCGTCGATGTGCAACGACAATGCGGAGATAAACAAGGTGGCGATAGTCACCGATATCCGCGGCGGTGCAATGTTCTTCAAGCTTGAGGAATGCATAACGCGGCTGCACGTCCGCGGAATAGACGTCAAGGTGCTGTTCCTGGAGGCTTCCCGGGAGGTGCTGATGAAGCGCTACAAGGAAACGCGCCGCAAGCACCCGCTGGACGAGGTTTCCGGTGGGGACATCGGCAAGGCGATAGACGCGGAAGCCGAGCTCCTCAGCAAGATACGCGAGAACGCGGACTACATAATCGACTCCACCAACCTCAGCACCGGGCAGCTGAAGGAGCAGATCGCCGGTCTGTTCCTGGAGAAAGCTTCCGACGGAATGATAGTCAGCTGCATGTCCTTCGGATTCAAGTACGGCTCGCCGCTGGAGGCGGACCTGGTGTTCGACGTGCGCTGCCTGCCGAATCCGTTCTACATTCCGGAGCTGAAACACAAGACAGGGCTTGACAAGGAAGTGCGTGATTATGTCATGAGCTTCCCTCAGTCGCAGGAATTACGGGACAAGCTGTTCGACCTGATTACGTTCCTGATCCCTCACTACGTCACCGAGGGAAAGAGCCGCCTGGTGATAGCCTACGGCTGCACCGGCGGAAAGCACCGCAGCGTGACCTTCGCAGAACTGACCGCAGCCTACCTGAAAAAACAGGGGCTGAGAGTCCGGACGCTGCACCGGGACGCGGACAAGAAATAATTAATGGGGCGGAATCGGATTCCGCCCCATTTTTTTTATTGCGCAGCCCGGCAGATCAGAAAGCGTCCATCAGCGAGCCGATCATCTTGAACGCCTTTGCGGTGGACATTCTCCGGAAACTGCGGTGGGAACACATGGACTTCACCGCCATGAACGCAAGTCCGCCTGCGATAAGTCCGGCGGCTCCGCTCTTTATATAGGACTGGGTTCTGCGTGACATACTGGATCATCTCCTTTTTGAAAGTTTACAGGAGTATTCTTTGCAAAAATCCTGCAAATATCAGAAATCCGCCGCAGGAAATAGTTGAAAAATACTCCTGCATTCCCCGGAAAATCGTGCCGGAGTACAATAATTCAACCAGAATCAGCCAGAAATCGGCGGTTTTTGTGCTGATTGCATAGATGGGCTTGTGTTTTGGCAGAGTGAATACAGCACTTTGCCAAAATGCATTTTACGGCAAAAAAACTTGCAAAAATCCCTTGACAAAAAAAGAGTATTGGTGTATAATCTAACCATAGCAAAGGGGCTATGACGGACGGACTTCAATGGCGAAGCCAGTCGGTCATAGCCCTGCTTGTTTATTCAGTAACCTTGAGGCGCCCGGCTATATGCGGTACCGGAAGCGCTTCTTAAAAAAGAAAGGGGACGGTTCTTAATGAACACACTATTAACTCTTGCAACGGAAGCGGCTGTGCTCTCCGCTGAACAGCAATCCGCTGTGCAGGCTGTCGTCGATGAAACGATGTACAGCGGCAGCGATGTAAACGGCATATGGTACCTTATCGGTGCGGCGTGGGTATTCTTCATGCAGTGCGGCTTCGCGATGGTCGAAACCGGTATGACGCGTTCCAAGAACGCCGGCAACATCATCATGAAGAACCTCATGGACTTCTGTATCGGCACGGTAGTATTCATTCTCCTCGGCTTCGGTCTCCTGCTCGGAGAGGACACCCTCTTCGGTCTGGTAGGTATCCCGAACCTGGACATTCTCGGCAGCTTCTCGGATTTCAACAGATGTGCGGAATTCGTGTTCAACCTGGTGTTCTGCGCTACCGCCGCTACGATAGTTTCCGGCGCGATGGCTGAACGTACTAAGTTCCTCAGCTACTGCATATACTCAGCTATCATAAGTGCAGTTGTTTACCCGATCGAAGCTCACTGGATCTGGGGCGGCGGCTGGCTGGCTCAGATGGGCTTCGTTGATTTCGCTGGTTCCACCTGCATTCACATGGTCGGCGGTCTGTGCGCACTCATCGGTGCCAAGATGGTCGGTCCCCGTATCGGCAAGTTTGATAAAGACGGCAAGCCCAACGCGATCCTTGGTCACTCCATGACTCTCGGCGCCCTCGGCGTATTCATTCTCTGGTTCGGCTGGTACGGATTCAACGGCGCTGCCGCTTCCGATACCCACTACCTCGCAAACATCTTCCTCACAACAACAGTTGCCCCTGCGGTTGCAACCTGCACGACAATGGTATTCACATGGCTCAAGCACGGCAAGCCCGATGTTTCCATGTGCCTGAACGCTTCCCTTGCCGGCCTGGTAGCCATCACAGCTCCCTGTGCTGACACCGACTGTCTCGGCGCTGCGATCATCGGTCTTGTTTCCGGATTACTGGTTTGCTTCGGCGTATGGCTCCTCGATTACAAACTGCACATCGACGACCCGGTCGGCGCAGTTGCAGTACATTTCTTCAACGGTATCTGGGGCACTATCGCAGTAGGTCTTTTCTCCAACGGCAACGGCCAGAACGGCGGCGTAGCTGCTGTCAACGGCACCGGCGAGCACGCTGTAGGTCTTTTCTACGGCGGCGGATTCGCGCAGCTCGGCGTACAGCTCCTCGGCATGATCGCAGTACTTGCATGGACCGCTGTCACCATCACGCTCACATTCCTCATCATCAAGAAGACTATCGGTCTGAGAGTATCCCGTCACGAAGAGGTCGTCGGTCTGGACGCTACAGAGCACGGACTCCCCTCCTCTTATGCGGACTTCGTTCCTGCAATGCATGTTGAGCTCTCCACCTCCGGCAAGGAGAAGGAAGTTGAAACCGTTAAGCTCGGTTCTGCTCCTGTTGAGGCTGCGGTTCCCGTTGCTTACAAGAACTCCAAGCCTTCTGACGGCACAAAGATGAGCAAGGTCGTTATCCTCTGCAAGCAGGATAAGTTCGAGATACTCAAGGCGGCTATGTCCGACATCGGCGTAACCGGTATGACAGTCACCAACGTACTCGGCTGCGGCATGCAGAAGGGCTCCACTGAGTTTTACCGCGGCGTTAAGGTCGAAACTCACCTGCTGCCCAAGGTAAAGGTCGAGATCGTGGTTTGCAAGGTCCCTGTTGAAACCGTTGTAGAAACCGCTAAGCAGGCTCTTTACACCGGCAAGATCGGCGATGGCAAGATCTTCGTATACGACGTTGAGGACGTTGTAAAGGTTCGTACAGGAGAAACCGGATATGACGCTCTCCAGGACGTTGAATAAGATTTCCTAATAACCTTCCTGAATATAAAACCGCATAACGCATAAGCAGATACCCCCGGGTGAAAATCCGGGGGTATCTGCACAGTATTCTCAGACGCCCTCGCCCAGGCGACGCATGATGATTTCCGACGCTTCCCTGACCCAGGCGTCCATCATCGCCGGGGTGAGGTAGGTGAACTCCGCGGAGTATTCCGGCGGCTCCAGGTAGAAGCGCTGTATGTGGTGCAGCTGCTTTTCCACGTTGTCCGGCTTGTAGTACGGAATGCACTCCACCGGGTACTCCGCGATGGCGCACAGCTTACGGAATGCCTCATCGCCCGGATTCTTCCGGAGGAACAGATGGTCGTTGGCGTACCACTCCGGCTTCACCCGGCGGTAGTATTCCTCCCGGTCGCTGGAATACAGCTCGTGATTCAGCGCCTTGCATGGCTCGTTTATCAGCTTCACCCAGAGTACGTCCGCCATCAGATGGCAGAAGTACCCGATCAGTAATGCCCGGGTGTGCGGATCCAGTTCCCTGCCGGCAATAAGCTCCCGGCGGAAGCGCTCGTAGTCGCAGCTGCCCTTGCTGCCGGTGACCGTCCAGTGGGTGACCTCCTTGGGAGGGTCGAATCCGCCTGGGACCGGCTCGCCGCAGTCCGGGGCGATATTCCCGACGAGGAAATCCTCTTCCGGGAAGTGGAATCCCTCCAGGATAAGTTCCGCAACGCGCAGATGCGCAAGCCATGTTGCCATAAAATACTCCCCTCTGAATATTGAAATTATCTCAGAAATGTGCTATCATTAATGTATCACGCGAAAGGAGAAAGCCATGCCAGACGACAAGAAATCCACTCCCACGCCGGAATCCCCCTCCAAGCCAGGAATCCCTGCGGAGCCATCCTCCCACACCTGGGTGGACGACATGAAGCAGGAGCTGGAGGACTACATTGAGGACCAGGGAATCTACATCAGGCAGTAGTAAATCAATTCGGAATGCGGAATTTTGGTGTCCGCTTCGCGGACGATTTCATAATTAATAAATATAGGGCGAAATGACTTCGCCCTATATTGGAGACCGTCGAAAAATCCCCTAAAGGGGCTTTTCCGCCGAACAAATCCACTAGCTT
>UQMF01000002.1 GCA_900542145.1 uncultured Oscillospiraceae bacterium
TGCGCGCAGCTGGGATGTTCGGCGGAAAAGCCCCTTTAGGGGATTTTTCGACGGTCTGAGACCGTCCGGTTATCCGGGCGGTCTTTTTATTGTGTAAAGTGCAAAAGTTGACTTTGGTTTATTCTGCACAAGTGAGAATACGCCAAATTGGTGATTTTGCACTTCTATGCGAAATATACATGTTGATATATCACTTTAGCAATACCAATGCGGTAACATTTGTGATACAATTATAGTAATGCTGAACAAAAGTTATTTGCGGCGGTGGAAAAAATCCGTCGTATTAACAAATCGTCTTATATAATCAGGCAGATTTTCCGGCAATTTCCGCATAACAGCTAAGGAGGTACATTCATGCAAAGCACCATTCAGCTTGCCGAAGTCGATGAGATAATCGACCGTATCGGCTGCGAGGAAAAGAACATCATCTCCATACTCCAGGGAGTACAGGAGCATTACCGCTACCTGCCGGCAGAGGTTTTCCCCCACATCGCGAAGCGCCTGGGAGTAGGCGAAGCGCGGCTTTTCAGCGTGGCAACGTTCTATGAGAACTTCTCGCTTGAGCCCAAGGGGAAATTCGTCATCAAGGTCTGCGACGGAACTGCCTGTCATGTGCGCCAGTCGCCGCCTATCCTGGCAAGACTCCGGGAGGAGCTGGGGCTCTCCGAAACAAAAAAGACCACCGATGACCTTATGTTCACGGTGGAAACCGTATCCTGTCTTGGCGCCTGCGGACTTGCACCTGTAATCACCGTGAACGACCATGTGCACGCAGAGATGACCCCGGACAAGGCTTCTGAAATACTCAAGCAGCTGAAGGAGGGAACCGCAGAATGTTAAAGGACAGACAGGACTTAAAGAAGTTCCGCGAGGAGTGCGTGAGATCCTACAACGCTTACACCCGTAAAATACTGGTCTGTGCCGGCACAGGCTGTGTTTCCAGCGGCTCGCTGAATATTTACGCGAAGCTGCGCGAGCTTATCGAAGCGAATGGGATCCACTGCGCGGTGGAACTTGAGGAGGAGCCGGAAAACAGCGGCGTTGCCCTTAAAAAGAGCGGCTGCCATGGATTCTGTGAACGTGGTCCGCTGGTGCGAATCGAGCCGGAGGGCTGGCTTTACACCAAGGTAAAGGTGGAGGATTGCGAAGAAATTGTTGAAAAGACCATCGTGAACGGCGAGCACATCGAGCGCCTGGCATTCCAGAAGAACGGCGAGATATTCCGTACCCAGGAGGAGATCCCGTTCTATAAGAAGCAGACGCGCGTGGTGCTTGAGCACTGTGGTCACATAGATTCCCTTTCCATTAAGGAATATCTTTCCCAGGGCGGATATTCCGCATTTGAGAAGGCTCTGTTCGACATGACGCCGGACGAGGTGATTGAGGAGGTTTCCGACTCCGGACTGCGCGGACGCGGCGGAGGAGGATTCTCGGCGGGACGCAAGTGGGCGCAGGTGAAGCGCCAGACTGTGCCGCAGAAATACGTTGTCTGCAACGGCGACGAGGGCGACCCGGGCGCATTCATGGACCGAAGCATTATGGAGGGCGATCCCCACAGAATGCTCGAGGGAATGATGATCGCCGGCGCAGCGTGCGGAGCGACCGAGGGTTACATATATGTCCGTGCGGAGTATCCGCTTGCCGTAGAGCGCTTAAAGACCGCTATAGCGCAGGCTAAGGAGATAGGGCTGCTGGGTAAGAATATCCTCAACAGCGGATTTGATTTCGAACTGCACATCAACCGCGGCGCCGGCGCATTCGTATGCGGCGAGGGAAGCGCGCTGACCGCCTCCATCGAGGGAAAGCGCGGAATGCCGCGCGTAAAGCCGCCGCGTACCGTCGAGCACGGACTTTTCGACAGCCCGACAGTGCTCAATAATGTTGAAACCTACGCGAACGTGCCTTCCATAATCACCCGTGGTGCGGAGTGGTTCAAGGGGATAGGCGTGGAGAAATCCCCGGGAACCAAGGCGTTCGCTATCACCGGCGACATTGAGAATACCGGACTTATCGAGGTTCCGATGGGAACCACACTGCGCGAGGTAATCTACGACGTCGGCGGCGGAATCCGCGGCGGCGGAAAGTTCAAGGCTGTGCAGATAGGCGGACCCTCCGGCGGTACGCTGACCGAAAAGGACCTTGACCTGCCCCTGGATTTCGACTCCGTTAAGAAGGCAGGCGCCATGATAGGCTCCGGCGGACTTGTTGTCATGAACGACAAGACCTGCATGGTGGAGGTTGCAAGATTCTTCATGAACTTCACCCAGAACGAGTCCTGCGGAAAGTGCGTTCCCTGCCGTGAGGGCACCCGGAGAATGCTGGAGATACTTGAGCGGATAGTAGCCGGAAACGGCGAGCCGGGGGACATCGACCTGCTGCTGGAACTGGCGGAAACTATCTCCGCAACGGCGCTCTGCGGCCTGGGTAAGTCTGCGGCTTCACCCGTTGTCAGCACGATAAAGAATTTCCGCGACGAGTACGAGGCGCACATCAACGAGAAGCGCTGTCCTGCCGGCGTCTGCCAGAAGCTGAAGCGTATTGAGATACAGCCCGACAAGTGCAAGGGCTGCTCCAAGTGCTCCAGGGGCTGCCCGGTCGGCGCGATAAGCGGCGTGATCAAGTCGCCGTTCGTCATCGACCAGAGCAAGTGTATCAAGTGCGGAGCGTGCGTGACCACATGTCCGTTCCATGCAATAGAGGTGAAGTGATATGGACAAGAACAGATATATGACCATCGACGGCATTCCCGTTGAAATAAACGGCGAGAAAAATCTTCTTGCCCTTATCCGCAAGGTCGGCATAAAAATGCCTACTTTCTGCTACCATTCGGAGCTTTCCACCTACGGAGCCTGTCGCATGTGCATGGTTGAGGACCAGTGGGGGACGCTGCATGCTTCCTGCTCCACTCCGCCTAAGCCCGGCATGGAGATACGCACGAATACCGAGCGACTGCGCAAATACCGCAAGGTGATCCTGGAACTGCTGCTGGCTAACCATTGCCGCGACTGTACAACCTGCGACAACAACGAAAAGTGCAAGCTGCAGGATATTGCGCGCCGCTTCCATATTGAAGGTGTACGCTTCCCGAATGCTGCGTCGAAGCCTGATATTGACGACAGCTCCCCCTGTATTACCATCGACCACCACAAGTGTATTCTCTGCGGCGACTGCGTTCGAACATGTAATGAAATTCAGCAGGTCGGTGCGATAGATTTCATGAACCGTGGTTCAAAAATGAAAGTCGGAACTGCGTTCAACAGACCTATTGGCGAAACCGACTGCGTTGGATGCGGTCAGTGCTCCGCGGTATGTCCCACCGGCGCCATCGTTGTCAAGAACAACGTCAGCGAAGTATGGAAGCAGCTTTCTGACAAGGATACGTTCGTTACGATTCAGATTGCGCCGGCAGTGCGTGTCGCTATTGGACGGGAACTAGGTCTGAAGGACGGTGCAAACTCCATGGGAGTTATCGTTGCTGCCCTCCGCAGAATGGGATTTGACCAGATCTACGACACCTCCACCGCTGCTGACCTCACGGTAATTGAGGAATCCGCCGAGCTTGTCGAGCATGTCACAGCCGGGAACGACATTCCGCTGTTCTCGTCCTGCTGCCCGGCGTGGGTGCGCTACTGCGAAACAAAGCACCCGGAGCTGATGAAGCATGTGTCCAGCTGCAAATCCCCCATGCAGATGTTTGCGGCGGTTATTCGCGAGCAGTTCAGGGAGGAGCCGAAGAAGCATATTCACATCGCGCTCATGCCCTGTACCGCTAAGAAGCGCGAGGCTCTCCGGGAGGAATTCCGCGGCAAGGACGGCACCCAGATGGTGGATTACGTCCTCACCACGCAGGAATTCGTGCAGATGGTCAAGGAATCCGGCATACTTATCTCCGATATCGACCCCGAGGCGGTTGACATGCCGTTCGGAACCATGGCAGGTGCCGGAGTTATCTTCGGAACTACCGGAGGAGTTACCGAAGCGGTACTGCGCCACATCTCAGGCAACAAGCGTGGTACTGGAATCGAGTATCAGAGCGTTCGCGGACTGAATGGTGTAAAGGAAGTTGATATTCCATTCGGCGAAAAGATGCTGCATATCGGCGTTGTCAGCGGACTCGGCAATGCTGAGAAGCTCATCGAGCGCGTAAAGGCAGGGGAGCACTTCGACTTCATCGAAGTAATGGCTTGTCCCGGCGGCTGTATCAACGGCGCAGGTCAGCCTTTCGTGCATGAAGCCGAGAAACAGGCGCGCTCCCACGGACTTTACAACGCTGACAGAATGTGCAGCATAAAGTCCAGCGAGGAGAATCCGCTTATGTCTGCGCTTTATGATGGAATTCTCAAGGGCAGGGAGCACGAGCTTCTGCACGTTGAGTACAAGACGGCTGAATGATAGATCGTTACTAAAGCGTGTGCGTGTAATTCCGCCCGCATGCGAAAATCCCCCCGGCGCACTGTTGCACGCCGGGGGGACATTTCATTCATTTATTGTGACATCGGGTCAGCCGATGGCGATGTACTTGTTCTGCTTCTCGGGGAGAGCCTCCTTCTTGGGGATATCCAGCGTGAGAGTACCATTCTCAAACTTAGCCTTGATATCCTCCTCGGTGACAGCGTCGCCGACATAGAAGCTTCTGGAATAGGAACCGGAGTAACGCTCGCGGCAGATGTACTTGCCCTTCTCGTCCTTTTCGTCCTTGGAGGAGTTGTTCTCAGCGGTGATGGTCAGGTAACCATCATTCAGTTCCGCCTTGATGTCGTCCTTCTTTACGCCCGGGAGATCTACGGTCAGTTCGTAGCCGCCGTCATGCTCCTTGATATCGGTCTTCATCATGTTCTGCTCACTTCTGGTGAAGAACGGGGTGTTGAACAGGTCGTCAAATATATTGTTTCTGTAGGTTGCTAACATAAGTCATTACTCCTTTCGCAGGTTCTTGGGTCTGCGCTTAAAATCAATTTTAGTGAACTGAAGGAGTTTCAGATCCCCGGGATCCTGTCCCTTGATCCTTTCCTTTCGTTCTGATCATATTATAGCACAAGCATTTAGCACTGTCAAGTGGAGAGTGCTAATTTTCCTGTAATTGTCACAGATATCACCAAATCTTCATATTCCGGCGGAATTCCGGAGCAGGTGAATGAGCTGTCATACCGCTCCTGGAGAGGGTTAACGAAGATTCAAAATCGCATGTTTTTGCAAACAGGTAAATTTCTACAAAAAATTCGTCACCTATTGACAATGGTATTGGAATGTGGTATACTGTAACAGATGTTACACAACCTGATTCGGCAAGGAGATGTTAAAATGCCGCCAAAAGCAAAATACACACGCGAGGAGATCGTCCAGATAGCCCTGGATCTGGTGTCCGAAAAAGGAATAGGCGCGCTCAACGCCCGTAACCTTGGCGCCGCGATGGGGACTTCCACCAGACCGGTATTCACCGCGTTCAAGAATATGAACGAGCTGACCGAGGAGGTCAAGATTGCCGCAATGCACCGGTTCGATGAGTACGCCAAGAATGACCCCGAAATCGGCGTTCCTGCGTTCAAGAACGTGGGATTGCAGATGATCCTCTTTGCGACGGAGCAGCCCAAGCTGTTTCAGCTGCTGTACATGATCGAGAACGAGCAGAGCGTAAGTTTCGATAACCTTTTGGAGTCGAAGCTCGGCGGGACAAGCCAGAAGTGCATTGAGTTCATCATGCGCGACTATGGGCTGAACCCGGAGGAATCCAAGCTGCTGTTCCGCAGCGTGTGGATGTTCACGTTCGGCATAGGCGTGCTGATTGCGTCTAAGGTGTGCCGCTACGACGAGGAGGAAGTATCCGTCATGCTGTCGCAGCAGTTCCGTTCAGTAATGGGGCTTATCAAGTCCGGAAAGGCATTTGAGCTTACTCCTCCAGGAATGGGCTGACGTGATTTTACGATTTTGTAGTGAAAATTATTAATTTTTAACAAACAGGAAGAGAAAATCAACAATTAGGAAGAGTTCCTTGACACCTACTTTCTTACATGTTATACTCTATGTACGGACTATGTAAGGGAGGCGGAAAATGCAAAGGGATTTCCAGTTTTATGATAATGAGATAATCAGCTATTCCCACACCGGGGACACGCTGGTATTATACTGCATGTACGGATTCCACGAGAAATGGCGCACCTGCTTTTACAACGTCGCTTCCGTGAAGGGTGAGGACAACCTGGTGGGAAGTGTGATTGCATTTTTCGGGCGTGAAACTCCTGAGGGTGATTACACTATTTTTTTCCGGAATAACGTCAATACCGCCGTTGTCGGAACAAAAGATCACTGGCGCAGACTTTCCGGCTGGGAATGATCTACATAAAAATAATGTGGGCTGTAATATTTACAGCCCACTTCTTTTATTTCTGACAGGCGCCGATTCTTACCTGCGCATTCTTCACGCGGTCAGCGGAGGGAGGATTCGTGTCCTCCAGGGTGTACTTGATGCCGAGATTTTCCCACTTGAACTTGCCTAGTGTGTGGTAGGGTAGTACCTCCACCTTCTCAACATTCCTGAGCGACTTGATGAATTCGCCCAGCTTGTCCAGATCCTCGTCGAAGTCGGACAGCCCGGGAACCAGCACATGGCGTATCCAGACCGGCTTCCCTATTTCACTGAGGTACTGCGCCATGTCAAGAATATTGGCGTTGTCGAATCCGGTGATATTCTTGTGGCGCTCCGGATTTATTTCCTTTATGTCCAGCAGGAGCAGGTCGGTGTACTTCATCAGTTCCTGGAACTTTGAGAAGAACGGCTCCTCCCGGGTGAACGGATTTCCGGCGGTATCGATACAGGTGCTTACACCCTCGGATTTCGCCAGTCTGAAAAGCTCCAGCAGGAAGTCGATCTGGAGCAGCGGCTCGCCGCCACTTACGGTAATACCTCCGCCGTTCTTCCAGTAGCTCTTGTAGCGGAGCGCTTTGTTCAGTACTTCCTCCGGGGACATTTCAACGGTAGTGTTGTCGCCCTCCATGCTCCAGGTGTCCGGATTGTGGCAGTAGCGGCAGCGCATGCGGCAGCCCTGCACGAATACGATGAACCGCACTCCGGGGCCGTCGGCGGCGCCGAAGCTCTCGGTCGAGTGGATTCTTCCCAGGATCTCGCTCATAAAATCCTCCTTATTCAGATAGCAGAACAGCGCCGCTTTCACGACGCTGTCCTTTATATTGCCGATTATAAATTACATATGATCGTGGCAGGTTCTTGCGATTACGTCGAGCTGCTGCTCTCTGGTCAGGTCGATGAACTTAACTGCATAACCGGATACGCGGATAGTGAAGTTTGCGTACTCTTCCTTTTCAGGGTGCTCCATAGCGTCGATGAGCTTTTCCTTACCGAATACGTTTACGTTGAGGTGGTGTGCGCCCTTGTCGAAGTAACCATCGAGAACGTTAACGAGGTTGGTTACGCGCTCTTCCTCAGTGTGACCAAGTGCGTCGGGGTTAATGGTCTGGGTGTTGGAGATACCATCAAGTGCCCACTCATAAGGAAGCTTAGCAACGGAGTTGAGGGAAGCAAGCAGACCGTTCTTCTCTGCGCCGTAGCAGGGGTTAGCACCAGGAGAGAGGGGCTCGCCAGCCTTACGGCCGTCCGGCAGAGCGGAAGTAGCCTTACCGTATACAACGTTGGAAGTGATTGTGAGGATAGATGTTGTAGCCTCGGAATCACGATAGGTGTGGCACTGCTTCAGCTTCTTGAGGAAGGTGCCGAGCAGCCATACAGCGATATCGTCAGCACGGTCGTCGTCGTTACCGTATCTGGGGAAGTCACCATCGATCTCGAAGTCAGTAACGATACCGTCTTCGTCACGGATGCACTTAACCTTAGCGTACTTGATAGCGGACAGGGAGTCAACAACGTGGGAGAAGCCAGCGATACCGGTAGCGAATGTACGTCTTACGTTGGTATCAATGAGGGCCATCTCAGCAGCCTCGTAGTTGTACTTGTCGTGCATGTAGTGGATGAGGTTCAGGGTGTGTACATAGATGGAGGCGAGCCATGTCATCATAGCGTCGTACTTCTCCATAACCTCATCATAGTCGAGGTACTCGGAAGTGATCGGTCTGTAAGCAGGACCAACCTGAGCCCTGGTCTTAGCATCGATACCGCCGTTGATAGCGTACATCAGGCACTTAGCGAGGTTTGCACGAGCACCGAAGAACTGCATTTCCTTACCGGTCTGCGTTGCGGATACGCAGCAGCAGATGGAGTAGTCGTCGCCCCAGACAGGACGCATAACGTCATCGTTCTCATACTGAACGGAGGATGTACGAACGGAGATAGCTGCTGCATAGCGCTTGAAGTTGTCAGGCAGCTTGTCGCAGTACAGAACAGTCATGTTCGGCTCCGGGGACGGGCCCATATTCTCAAGGGTGTGCAGGAAACGGAAGTCGTTCTTGGTAACCATGGAACGACCGTCCTGACCCTTACCGCCGATGGACAGTGTAGCCCATACCGGGTCGCCGGAGAACAGCTCGTTGTAGGAAGGAATACGAGCAAACTTAACCATTCTGAGCTTGAGTACGAGGTGGTCGATGAGCTCCTGAGCCTCAGCCTCAGTCAGGGTGCCGTTGTCGAGGTCACGCTTGATATAGATATCGAGGAATGTAGAAATTCTACCGATGGACATTGCAGCGCCGTTCTGGGTCTTGATAGCAGCCAGATAGCCGAAGTATGTCCACTGAACAGCCTCGCGTGCGTTTGCAGCAGGCTTGGAGATATCGCAGCCGTAGGAAGCAGCCATAACCTTCATCTGCTTGAGAGCGCGGATCTGGTCAGCCAGCTCCTCACGCTGACGGATAACGGAATCTCTCATCTTACCGTTGCCGCAGTTAGCGAGGTCGTACTGCTTAGCCTCAACGAGTCTGTCGATACCGTAGAGGGCGATTCTTCTATAGTCGCCAACGATACGGCCACGGCCGTATGTATCGGGAAGACCGGTGATGATCTTGTTCTTTCTTACTGCACGCATCTCAGGGGTGTAAGCGTCGAATACGCCCTGGTTGTGTGTCTTGTGATATTCTGTGAAGATCTTGTGCAGCTCGGGATCGGGGGTGTAGCCGTAGGTTGTGCAAGCCTCTTCAGCCATCTTGATACCGCCGTAGGGCATGAAAGCTCTCTTGAGGGGCTTATCGGTCTGAAGACCAACGATCTTTTCAAGATCCTTCATCTCGGGATCAATGTAGCCAGGTTCGTGAGAAGTGATGCCGGATACGATGTGGGTATCCATATCGAGAACGCCGCCCTTAGCGCGCTCCTCCTTCTGAAGCTGCTGAACCTTGCCCCACAGCTTGTTGGTGGAGTCAGCCGGACCAGTGAGGAAGGACTCGTCGCCGTCGTAAGGGGTGTAGTTGTTCTGGATGAAGTCGCGTGTGTTTATCTCTTCCTGCCAGATTTTGCCTTTAAAGCCTTTCCATTGTTCGAAAATTGCCATCTTTCTAAAATACCTCCATATTATTTTGAGCGTGAATTTCAGCCGGGTCAACGCCTTAACTACTGCTAGTTCAGGGAGCAACTCGGGCTGACGCCCTATGTTGGTGATCCAACCTGACAATATTATAACATATGCGATACTTAAAGTCAATAGTAATTTCTGATTTTACAAAAAAAATACTTATTCTTTTTTTATATTTGCGGTATTATTCGTAAAGATGTACACAATATGTTGTATTACACACCTGTCCGGTAACGCAGAATCTCTGTGTGGAAATATCTGTTATGCCGCAAGTACGACTTCCACCAGTTTGCCATATCAAATTCTATATGGCATTATGCAGTAAAACATGTCAAATATTTAACAAAATGTTGGAGTGCCTTAACAATTCCTTTACACACCGCATATTCTGCCAATGTGCGGTATACTATGATAATATAAGCTTCGGTCATAGGGACTGTCCGGTTTCCAGAGTATTATCGGGATATCCTTGCTGGAGAGTGACAGGTACTTGACAATCCGGTGAAAATGAAGTATAATAAATACATATGTCCGGTAATAGTATCCGTAATTCACCGTGACCTTTTATACCAGTAAACAGCCGCTTTCCGGTTCACGCTGTGAATATTCATGGAAAGGCGGTCAAATATATATTCAGGAATTATTTTGCAGTTACGATATATCTGCCACAACATAAGCAGTAACCCCGGTACGCCGGGCTGACATCAGCTGACTGTATCCTGCGGCTCCATTCGCCGCCGGACGCGGTTTGTTCCGCACTGCCACATTACTCACAACGTATCATTCCCGGCTCCGCCATTGCCGGGGGTGATGCTGACTTATGCGGCTCTATGCCTTCCATTCAGGGCAGGGGCTGTCTGGTACTTATCCATGTGCGGACGCTTTTTCGTATTATTCTTTAGTTGCGGTACCCGGGGGTAGTATGCCCTTACGACGATATATCCCACTGCATTTGCAGAAAGGACATTTTATGGGATTATTGACAAACAGCAAACTCCTCACAGAAACAGAAAACATCGCCCCCAAGAACAAGACTGAGCGCATACAGCCGCAGAAGTCCGAAAAGCAGGAAAAGCAGCCTCAGCGCGAAGGAAAAAACGACAAGAAGTACCGTGCGAGATTCACCCCCGTCAAGAAGGCGGAGAAATCCCGTCCCCAGGAGCGCCAGCGCCGCGAGGGTAAGGATACCGAAAAGCCACAGCGCCAGCCGGTGAAGAAACAGCCGCGCGAGATCCGCTCTGCTCCCGTGAAGTTCACGTCTCTCGGCGGACTCAACGAGATCGGAAAGAACCTGTACGTTTACGAGTGCTGCAACGATATGTTCATAGTGGATTGCGGACTTGCTTTCCCGGACGACGACATGCCCGGCGTTGACCTTGTCGTTCCGGATTTCACCTACCTGGAGAAGAACCGCGACCGCTTCCGCGGAATCGTGATCACCCATGGTCACGAGGATCACATCGGCGCGCTTCCGTACCTGCTCAAGAAGATAAACGTGCCCATCTACGGTACTCGCCTTACATTAGGACTTGTGGAGGGCAAGCTCAAGGAGCACGGACTGCTCTCCCAGGCTTCGCTCAACGTTGTGGAACCGCGGCAGAATGTCCGCATGGGCTGCATGTCCGTGGAGTTCATTCGCGTTAATCACTCCATTCCGGACGCCTGCGCGCTCGCTATCCACACTCCGGCAGGAGTTATCGTGCACACCGGCGACTTCAAGGTGGATTACACCCCCATCGAGGGCGGAATCATCGACCTTGCGCGTTTCGGCGAGCTTGGCAACCGCGGAGTACTTGCGCTCATGAGCGAGAGCACCAATGCCGAGCGCCCCGGCTACACAAAGTCCGAGCGTTCCGTTGGCGAAAGCTTCAAGAACCTTTTCAATTCCGCAGAGGGTAAGCGTATTATAATTGCGACCTTCTCCAGTAATATCCACAGAATACAGCAGATAATCGACCAGGCGGCGATACACGACAGAAAGGTCGCAGTGTCCGGCAGAAGCATGCAGAATGTTATTGCCAAGGCTGTCGAGCTGAATTACGTCAAGGTGCCTGAGGGAATGCTCATTGACATTGAGGACGTCAACAAATATCCGCCCGAGAAGCTGGTTATTTGCACCACCGGCTCCCAGGGCGAGCCGCTTTCGGCACTTTCCAGAATGTCCAGCGGCGACCACAGACAGGTCACCATCACTCCTATGGACTTCATAATCATCTCCGCAACGCCTATCCCCGGCAATGAGAAGCTGGTGACCAAGGTAGTCAACGAGCTGATGAAGCAGGGTGCTGAAGTAATATACGAGAGCATGTACGAGGTACACGTTTCCGGACACGCCTGCCAGGACGAGCTGAAAATGATGATCTCCCTTACCAAGCCGAAGTTCTTCGTGCCTATCCACGGTGAATACAAGCACCTCAAGAAGCACAGCAAGCTGGCTACCAGCATGGGTATTCCGGAGCAGAATATCTTTATTGCAGACCTGGGTCAGGTACTGGAAACCGATGGCGTCGAGATGAAATTCACCGGCACAGTTCCTTCGGGCAGGGTGATGGTGGACGGCTACGGAGTCGGCGATGTAGGCAGCGTGGTGCTCCGCGACAGAAAGCACCTTGCAGAGGACGGCGTAATGATAATCGTTGCCACTATCGACCGTGAATCCGGCTGCGTGCTCGCAGGTCCCGACATTGTTTCAAGAGGATTCGTCTACGTCCGCGAAAGCGAGGAGCTTATCGACGAGGCAAAGCATCTTATGAAGCAGGTCATGGAGAACTGTCGCGAGCGTAATATCCGCGAGTGGGGAAATATCAAATCCGCAATGCGCGACGCGCTGAGCGATTTCATCTACTCCAGGACCAAGCGCAGCCCGATGATCCTGCCGATCATCATGGAAGTGCAGGGTAAGGCGGACTGAGCCTTTTCCGCAGGAGCGGTTTTTTACAGGAGGTTCTCCCTTGAAGAATTTTTACAGGAGCAATATTCTGCTCGCGCTGGTACTGGCGCTTGTGATCTGCCTTGTGGCAATGGATATCATTCTGTTCTCGGATCAGCCCGGGGCTTTCTGGATATCCCTGCCGCTGCTTATCCTGGTTTCGGGGCTTACGCTGGGCAAGCTGCTCCAGATACGCCTGAATGAATATGCGTACTACGACCGGCTGGACAAATCCATCGACAACGCCAACCACAAGGCGCTGATGAGCTTTCCGCTGCCGGTGGCGCTTGTAAACGACGAGCGCAGGATACTCTGGTGCAACGATGGATTCACCAATGCGTTCTTCCGTCCCAGCGAGGACGAGAGCAGCCTTGACGTACTCACCACCGAACACCTTTCCCTTTTTGCAGGCGACGGCAGGGAGGTCCGGATAAACGGCAGGTGGTACCGCGTTACTGCGCGCGACGTGGTGTATTCCGCGGAAACCAAGGACAGCAGCCGCAGGCTCATACAGACATCGGCGATAGATTCCGCCAACAAGGTCAATATCCTGTATTTCACGGACATAACCGGCTTCAAGAGCCTCCAGGAGGAATACAGAAGATCCAAGCCTGTGGTGCTGATAATCTCCGTTGATAACTACGACGACGCTCTCGGCACCGGCCGCGAGAGCGACAAGACCTTTGTCAGCGTGCAGATAGACCGACTGCTGGAGGAGTACTTCTCCGGCATGAACGCAGTGCTCCGTAAGATAACCGGCGACAAGTTCATTGTCGTGGTGGAGGAGCGCTTCGTGCAGAAGATGATAGACGAGCGTGTGAAGCTGCTGGAGCAGGCGCGCCAGATCAAGGTCAACGACCGTACTGTGGTTACTCTTTCCATCGGAGTCGGCAGGACTGCCGCAAATCTTTCCGAAAGCGAGAGCTTCGCATGGCAGGCTCTGGATAAAGCGATAGGCAGAGGCGGCGACCAGGCGGTGGTGCGCAAGGAATCCGGATACGACTACTACGGCGCTGAAACCCAGCGTACTGAGCGTAACGGCAGCAGCGTGAGAACAAGGATCACCGCAGACCGTATCAAGGTGCTGATAAACTCCGCGGACGCCGTGTACATAATGGGTCACGGCTACGGGGACTACGACAGCGTAGGCGCGGCGATAGGACTTGCAAGCGCCGTGCGCCGCATGGGAAAGCAGGCTTATGCCTGCGTGAGCCGTGAGCTCGACCGCAACGGTAATGTGAAGAACCTTTCTGAGCAGCTTCTGGTGCGGTTCTCTGAATACGATCCGCCGATTATAATTGAGCCGAAGATCGCTGCTGTGAGGTTCACGGAAAGCTCCATGCTGGTCATCGTTGACACGCACATCGAAAAGAAGGTGGACAGCCGCGAGTTGTTCGAAATGGCAGACCCGAGCCATGTGGTGGTCATAGATCATCACCGCAAGGCGGATAACGAGATCCAGGCAGTTATAAGCTGGGTGGATCCGAATGCTTCGTCGGCTTCCGAGATGGTTACGGATCTGCTGCAGTACTTCGGGGACGCGGGTACATTACAGCCACTTGAGGCGGAGGCGCTTCTTGCCGGAATCACGCTGGATACCAAGGATTTTGTCATGCGTACCGGCGAGGCGACGTTCGAGGCGGCGGCAAGGCTGCGTAAGTTCGGCGCGGATACTATACTCGTGAAGAAGCTGTTTGCAACGCCGATGAAGTCCAGAATGCGCAAATCCGCTGTAATTGCTGCTGCGGAGATGTACCGCGGATTCGCGATATCCGTGGTGGACGAGTCCTTCGAGGATATCCGCGTGGTATGCTCCCAGGCGGCGGACGAAATGCTTAATATCACCGACGTTGACGCGGCGGTGACCGTATATCCGATCGAGAACGGCTGGAGCTACAGCGCCCGCTCCCTCGGGAAGATCAATGTTCAGGTGCTGATGGAGAACATCGGAAACAAGAAGGACGACGGCGGCGGACATCTCACGATGGCAGGCGCCCAGATCTACAATATAACAAGAGAAGAAGCGGAACAGAAACTTCGTGAGGCGATAGACCGCTATTACGACAATCTTCCGCAGGACTGATACAGGAGGTCAACGACATGAAGGTTATCTTATTACAGGACGTCAAGGGCACAGGCAAGAAGGGCGAAGTACACGAGGTAAAGGACGGCTACGGCATCAACTTCCTCATCAAGAAGGGGCTTGCCCAGGAGGCCAGCGCAAAGAACCTCAACCTTCTCCAGGGTCAGAAGGATTCCGCGCAGCATAAGATAGACGTTGACGTTGCCAACGCAAAGTCGATCGCAGAGCAGCTCAGGGACAAGAAGATCACCGTAAAGGCTAAGGCGGGTCAGAACGGCAGACTGTTCGGCACCGTTACCTCCAAGGAGGTTTCCGCGGCGATCAAGCAGGAGCTTGGCTGCGACGTTGACAAGAAGAAGATCGTGCTGAATCTCAAGATAGAGGGCTTCGGGGATTTCGCGGCTGAAGCAAGACTGTACTCCGGCGTTTCCGCAAAGTTCACGGTTTCCGTCGTAGAGGGCTGATATGGCTGAATACGACTTATCCGGGGTAAACATTCCCTATAACCTCGACGCGGAGCAGTCCGTGCTTGGCACGGTGCTGATGGACGGCGAGGCTATGTCGGAGCTTGCCACGATACTCCAGCCGGATCACTTCTATGTGGCGGTGAACAAGGCTGTGTACGGCGTTATGCTGAATATGTTCATCACCGGCGAACGGATAGATGTCGTAACGGTGCTTGAGGCATGCATGCGCCAGGGCATATTTGAAACCAACGAGCAGGCGAAGGAATACCTGACCCGTATCATGACCGCCGTTCCGAGTATCTCGTCTGTGTCGAAATACGCGCAGATAGTTGTGGATAAGTACATGGTGCGCAGCCTTATCTTTGCCGCCAAGGAGATAATCGACAACGCCAACGAGGGCGCTGAGGACGCCAACACGCTGATAGACTTCGCGGAGCAGAAGATATTCGATATCCGCAGCGGAGCGGAGATAAAGGGACTCACCCACATCAGCGGAATCGTCCTCGACCGTATAAACGCACTTAACGACCTGTACAAGCAGGCGAAATCGGGCGGCGGAGCCTCCATCACTGGACTTTCCACGCTCTACAAGGAGCTGGACAAGCGCATTTACGGACTGAACCGCTCCGACCTGATAATCCTTGCGGCGCGACCCGGTATGGGTAAGACGTCGTTCGCAATGAATATTGCGACCAATGTCGGTAAGAAGTACCAGGATACCGCCATTGCAGTATTCAGCCTTGAGATGTCAAAGGAGCAGATCGTCAGCCGAATGATAAGCAGCGAGGCTTCGCTGACTTCCGAGGCGATGAAGACCGGCGTTATCCCGGACGAGAAGTGGAAGGACATCGGCAGGGCGGCGGAGGTGCTGTCCAGGCTGAATATCTACATCGACGACACCCCGGGAATCACCGTTGCCGGAATCAAGGCGAAGCTCCGCCGGATGAAGAACCTGGGGCTGGTGGTCATAGACTACCTCCAGCTGATGTCCTCAACGAAGAACTACAACGGTAATCGCGTAGTCGAGATCTCGGACATCACCCGTAACCTGAAGATCATGGCGAAGGAGCTTAACGTCCCGGTAATCACCCTGTCGCAGCTTGCGAGAGGCCCGGAGCAGCGTCCGGACAAGCGTCCGCTGCTTTCCGACCTGCGTGAATCCGGATCCATTGAGCAGGACGCGGATATTGTAATGTTCCTGTACCGCAACGCATACTATGACAAGACGGATCCGAACGTGAACGCCTGCGAGTGTATCGTTGCGAAGAACCGTCACGGCGAACCGGGTACTGTTCCGCTGGGCTGGGACGGAGAATTCACACGCTTCACGAATGCGGAATTCGTGCGCCAGGAGAACTGATATGGATTTTCTTGACAAGATCACTGCGGCGTGTGCCGATCATAACATGTTTGAGAAGGGGAACGCTGTTGTCGCCGCATTATCCGGCGGCGCGGACAGCGTTTCCCTTCTGCATGCACTGAATACTCTGGCGGACACGCTGGGAATAACGGTTTCCGCCTGCCACATCAACCACCATATCCGCGGCGAGGAAAGCGACCGGGATATGCGCTTCTGTGAGGAACTCTGCACCCGTCTGGGGATTCCACTGACGATAAGGGAGGCGGACGTTCCGTCGCTTCAGCAGAAGCATGAGAGCCTTGAGGAGTGCGCGCGCCGGGTTCGTTACGACTTCTTCGCGGAGGTTTCCGAGGGGAAGAAGCTCGCCACGGCGCATAATTCCAACGACTGCGCGGAAACGGTGCTTCTCAACATGATGCGCGGCACCGGATTGAAGGGGCTGTGCGGAGTTCCGCCGGTGCGTGGGAATATCGTCCGGCCGCTAATTTACTGCACTCGCGCTGATGTGGAGGAATACTGCCGCACCAACGGACTGTCCTGGGTGACCGACAGCACGAATCTCGACACGGACTACACCCGTAACCGTATCCGCCGGATAATCCTCCCGGAAATGCTCAAGGTAAACGGGTCGCTTTTCGCCACGATGAACCGAATGGAGCGCAGTCTGCGTTCCGACAGCGAATTCCTGGAGGAAATGGCGGAGCAGAAGCTGGAGGAAGCACGCTGCCCGGGAGGGTACTCCGCGAAGATTCTGGCAGAGCTGCCGAAGCCGCTGCAAAGCCGTGCGATACGCCGGATATTCAGCGCCGGTGGAATCGAGCCGAGCGCGCTGCGTATAAACACCGCCGCGGATATCATTGCCGCAGGGCACGGGAAGTTCAACCCCTGTCGCGGAAAGTTCTTTGTGGTTAAGAGAGGCATTGCATTTGTGCTCACTGAGGAGCAGCACTACAAAAAGCACGAAACCACATAAAAATAGTTCAATAAATTTTCAGATAATGTTCACGAAAATAGTTTGCATTTTGATTGAAAGTGTGATATAATATTTCTTGTCCAAATCAATAATAGGACAACTGCACACGTTTGTGGGGCAAATTACAGAATTCAGCGTGATATACTATATAATATAAGGGAATCCATTTCCGGAAAGGCGGTATTAATGAATTCAAACAAGTTCAAGGGTGTAATTATTTATCTGGTAATTATCTTCCTGCTTATTTTCGGACTTGTGTCCGTACTTAACATGGCAAGCGGCGCGTCAAGGTCCGTGACATCTTATTCCAGCGTAATGGCGGAGTTTGATTCGCTCAATGTGTCGGAATTCCAGCTTGACCTGGGCAGTGGTTCGCTGACATACCGGCTCAAGGGCGAGGACGGCTCAAAGGCGGCGCATTCCTATACGGTGCCGAATGTCAGCATTTTCATCAACGACATAAACTCCGGATACACCGAGGAGGGCAAGGTAGCAAACTACCGTCAGCGCTATAACGAGGCAAATCCGGACTCCCCCCTCAAGGAGGACTATATCCCGATCAGCGACAATACGTTCCTTACCAGCGTACTTCCGTATCTTCTGCTTGTTGGCGTGATGATCATATTCACAGTTATCGTAATGCGCCAGAGCACCGGCGGCGGAAAGATGTCCAGCTTCTCCAAGGCTAACGTGCGTCAGCACACCGGCAAGAAGGTGACATTCGACGACGTAGCCGGCGCGGATGAGGAAAAGCAGGAACTTGAGGAGATCGTTGACTTCCTGAAGAATCCGAACAAGTACCGCGAGATCGGCGCGAGAATCCCGAAGGGCGTGCTGCTCGTAGGCCCTCCAGGAACCGGTAAGACTCTGCTGGCAAAGGCAGTCGCAGGTGAGGCGGGCGCCCCGTTCTTCTCCATCAGCGGTTCGGACTTCGTTGAGATGTTCGTCGGCGTAGGTGCTTCCCGTGTGCGCGATCTGTTCGAGCAGGCGAAGAAGAAAACTCCGTCCATCATCTTTATAGATGAGATCGACGCAGTAGGACGTCAGAGAGGTGCAGGCTTAGGCGGCGGTCACGACGAGCGTGAGCAGACACTGAACCAGCTCCTTGTCGAGATGGACGGCTTTACCGAGAATGACTCCATTATCGTAATGGCGGCGACCAACCGCCGTGATATCCTTGATCCGGCACTGCTCCGTCCGGGACGTTTCGACAGACAGATCGTCGTGAACTATCCTGACATCAAGGGCCGTGAGGAAATACTCAAGGTACACACCAGAAACAAGAACATCGGTCCCGATGTAGATCTCAAGACTATTGCGGCAACCACCGCAGGATTCACCGGCGCGGACCTGGAGAACCTCGTGAACGAGGCGGCTCTGCTCGCTGCCCGGGCAAACCGCAAGGCTATCACCAAGAAGGACATAGAGGAAGCTACCATCAAGGTGGTTGCAGGTCCCGAGAAGAAGTCCAAGGTCGTAACTCCCGAGGAGAAGCGCCTGACCGCTTATCACGAATCCGGTCACGCTATCACGACTTACTTCTGCAAGACACAGGATAAGGTGCATCAGGTTTCAATTATTCCGAGAGGAATGGCAGGCGGATTCACCATGCACGTTCCCGAGAAGGACCGCTCATTCGTCAGCAAGACCTACATGGAAGAGGAGATCATAGTTCTCCTCGGCGGCCGTGTTGCTGAGAAGCTGATACTGGACGATATTTCCACCGGCGCTTCCAACGACATCGAGCGTGCTACTTCCGTTGCAAGGAACATGGTAACGCGTTACGGATTCTCTGAGAAGCTCGGTCCGATACTCTACGGTCACGAGAACCAGGAAGTGTTCCTTGGCAGGGATTATTCCCAGGGCAGGAACTATTCCGAGAACGTTGCGGCTGAGATCGACGGAGAGATCCGCGAGCTGATCGAAACCGGCTACGAAAAGGCAAAGGAGATCCTCACCGAACATGGTGATCTGCTGGAGCGCTGCGCTCAGTACCTCATGAAGCATGAGAAGATCGAGGGGGCGGATTTCTATAAGCTGATGGCTGATGAGATCGACATTGACGGCAATCCCAAGGTGAAGCTGGAGAAGTCCGAGGAGGAAGCTCCCGTGCAGTCCGCTGACGAAACTGCCGCTGAAGAATCCAAGCCGGAATCCAACGACGGAAACGACGGGGAATGACCCACTGAAATAACAACAAGAGCCGTCCGGTAGGGCGGCTCTAGCCATGGAAGTGCAATATAAAAGAGAATATAAAAGGGAGATTCAGATGGAACTAGAATTTATCGACAAGGCGCCCACCCTGGAGGAATACAAGGAAATGCGGCGCCAGGTGAATTTCATGCCGCTGTCAGACCGTATCTGCCGGAATGTGCTGAATAACGCATTTCATATAACGACAGTACGTGATAACGGGCGCTGCGTGGGAATGATACGGGTGCTTTCCGAGGGAGGGTATGCAAATTTCATTACGGACGTGATCGTGATTCCGGAGTATCAGCACCAGGGGATCGGCAAGAAGATGATGCGCCGCACGATGGATTACCTCTACTCCACACTGGAACCCGGCGAGAAGATCGTCGTGTATCTGATGTCGGCAAAAGAGCGCGAGCCGTTCTACAGGCAATTCGGGTTCCGTGACCGTCCGAATGAGCTTCTAGGGGCAGGAATGAGCCAGTGGCTGGAAAAGTAAAAATCAGTTTCTGGAATCTGGCGTCCCGCGTTTGCCCGGTTGGTGTACATATCGTGAAATTTATGTGTAATACGCGAATTTGGTTGACATGACAGAATTATTATGATAAAATACAACTGTACATAGCAATAACGAATGCTGATTGTACATTTTTATTCTGGTGGGTTTTGGATTTTGTGAATGGAGGTTTTTTATGCAGAGGATTTGTTCTAGTTGTAATACACTGGTCACTGGCGAGGGCTCATTCTGCCCGACCTGCGGCGCTCTGCTTCCAGCGGCTGTCGATCTTGACAAGCAGCCCGCGCCCCAGAGCGTACAGTTTACTGCCTCCGCGCAGGATACTCATAAGGCGGAGATGCCCAACTATGGCACACAGACAACTACGGCATATGCTAACAACCGGAGCTTCAATTCGGCTCCTGCTCCCTTTTCGGGTCAGGAAATGACTTTAGGTCAGTGGGTTGGCACCGTTATCTGCTGCACATGGTTCGGTATAATCAGTCTTATTCTGTCTATAGTATGGGCAGTAAGTTCTGACACTCCGATTGCAAAGAAACGCTACTGTCAGGCTATGATAATCATTCAGTGCATCAGCGTTGCTCTGTCTATCATATTCTTCATCGTGTTCTTCGCAATTCTCGGGGCAGCTGGCAACAGTTTTTCTGATATTCTCAGCGAAATGACATGATCAATTTAGGAAGAATTATCGCAATTACCGGGCATTACGGCTCGGGCAAGACCAATCTTGCAATTAATCTCGCGGTGGATTTCGCAAAGGCAGGGGAGAAAGTGACGATCATCGACCTGGATATCGTCAACCCCTATTTCCGCACCGCAGATCATTCCGACCTTTTCAAAAGGCTCGGCATAAAGCTGATAGCGCCACAGTTCGCCAATACCAACCTGGATATTCCGTCCCTGGGATTTGACATGGCTGCGGCGGCAAACGGGTGCGAAAGGCTCATCATTGACGTGGGCGGCGATGACTCCGGCGCAGTGGCGCTGGGGCAGTATTCCACGGTGCTCAATAACATGGGCTGTTCGCTTTACTATGTTGTAAACCGCTACCGCTACCTCACAAGAACTGCGGACGAGGCGGCGGAGGTGCTCAGGGATATCGAGCAGGTGTCCCGTATGAGGGCAAAGGGCATAATCAACTGCTCAAACCTGGGCTCACAGACTTCCGCCGATGATGTAAAAGTCACGGCGGATTATGCTGTACAATGCGGAAGCCGCGCCGGCATACCGGTGGTAATGACCGCAGCGGAGCGCTCCCTCGGGGTTGAGTGCGCTTATCCGGTGGACGTGTATATACGTCCGTTCTGGGAGGAAAAATAGAACAGCCCCATAGGTATGCATTTCACCTGCTTCGGCAGGCACTCCGGATTCCGGAGGAGGAAAGGGAAACAGAAATGGCAAAGATGAACGTGGACTTTGAAGCCTGCAAGGGCTGTGCGTTGTGTACTACCGCATGTCCGAAGAAAATAGTTGAGATCTCTCACGACAAGCTCAACGCGAAGGGATATTACACCGCCGTCTGTATTGATGACGACGCCTGCATTGCCTGTGCGATGTGCGCGATGATGTGCCCGGATTGTGCAATAACCATCAGGGCTGACGGAGGTGACAAGTGATGGAACGTAATCTCATGAAGGGAAACGAAGCCCTTGCAGAGGCCGCTATAAGGGCAGGCTGCAAATGCTTTTTCGGCTACCCGATTACGCCACAGACCGAGATTTCAGCGTACATGGCGAAGCGTATGCCGAAGGTCGGGGGAGTGTTCCTCCAGGCGGAGAGCGAGATCGCGGCGATAAACATGGTTTACGGCTGCTCAAGTTCCGGCGTTCGCTGCATGACTTCCAGTTCCTCCCCGGGAATCTCCCTGAAGAGCGAGGGCGTGTCCTACATGGCAGGTTCCGACCTTCCCTGCGTTATCGTCAACGTAATGCGCGGCGGTCCGGGACTGGGCGGAATACAGCCGTCCCAGAGCGACTACTGGCAGGCGACCAGGGCGCTGGGCCACGGGGATTTCCAGATACTTGTGTTTGCACCGTCCTCCGTACAGGAGATGGCGGATTACATCGGCAGGGCGTTTGACGAGGCGGATAAGTACAGAATGCCGGCAATGATACTCGCCGACGGACTTCTCGGTCAGATGATGGAGCCGGTTACCTTCCGCACGGAAGAGATACAGCACCACGACCCGTCGGAAAAGCCCTGGGCAACCACCGGACATAAGAACAGGCGCAAGCATAACATAGTAAACTCCCTCTACCTCCAGGCTGAGGAGCTGGAGCGGCTCAATTTCGAGCGTTTCAAGCGATATGAAACAGTAAAGCAGGAACTCCACGAGGCGGAGCTTTACCGCACTGAGGACGCAGACATAATCGTGACTGCATACGGCTCCGTTGCAAGACTTGCGAAAGCAGCTGTTGACAGCGCCCGGGAGCAGGGGATAAAGGCAGGATTATTCCGCCCGATAACCCTATGGCCGTTCCCGGTACAGGAAATAAACGTGGCTTGCCGGAATGCGAAGCGCGTACTGTGCGTCGAGATGTCCATGGGACAGATGATTGAGGACGTGAAGCTGGCTCTGGACTGCCGTCTGCCCGTTGAATTCTACGGACGTACCGGCGGAGTTATCCCGAAACCGTCGGAGATCCTTGAACAGATAAAGACCCTTGCAAAGGAGGCTGAGTGATATGCCGGATTTCAACAAGCCGCACGCGCTTACTGACGTGCCTTTCCATTATTGTCCGGGGTGCACTCACGGAATCGTACATCGTCTGGTGGCGGAGGTCATTGACGAAATGGGAATTGAAGGCGACACCATCGGTGTATGCCCGGTCGGCTGTTCAGTAATGGCGTATGACTACTTCAATTGCGATATGATCGAGGCTTCTCACGGGCGCGCTCCTGCGGTAGCCACCGGCGTGAAGCGCGGAAATCCCGATAAGTTTGTTTTCACCTACCAGGGCGACGGCGACCTTGCCGCCATCGGTACCGCAGAAACAGTCCATGCCGCAACGCGAGGCGAGAATATCACCGTCATTTTCATCAACAACACGACCTACGGCATGACCGGCGGACAGATGGCTCCTACCACGCTGCCCGGTCAGGTAACTCAGACCACTCCATATGGCAGAAATCCCGATGTGGAGGGATTCCCGGTCAGGGTTTGCGAAATGCTTTCCACGCTGTCCGGCGTTGCACTGGCGGAGCGCGTCACAGTTACGGATCCGGCGAATATCCGCAAGGCAAAGGCGGCTATCCGCAAGGGATTCGAATTCCAGAAGAACAAGCAGGGATTTTCCATCATTGAAGTACTTTCCACCTGTCCCACCAACTGGGGATTATCTCCGGTTGAGGCGATCAAATGGCTCAAGGAGAACATGGTGCCATATTATCCCTTGGGCGTATTCAAGGAGGGTGCAATAAGATGACCACAGAAACAATACTCGCCGGATTCGGCGGACAGGGAATACTCTTTGCCGGCAAGCTGCTGGCGTACCTTGGTATGAACCAGGATAAGAACGTATCCTGGCTGCCGTCCTATGGACCGGAAATGCGCGGAGGTACTGCAAACTGCTCCGTGTGCGTCGGAGATGAGCCGATAGGCTCCCCCTACGTCACCGACCCGGATGTACTCATCGCAATGAACGGTCCCAGCTACGACAAGTTTATCGACAGCGTGAAGCCGGGCGGGATCGCAATAATCGACAGCACTCTCGTAACCAAGGAGTGCAGGCGCAAGGATATCCGCAGCTTCTGTATCCCGTCCACCGCACTGGCGGCGGAGCATGGGCTTCCGGGAATGGCGAACATTATCCTCATGGGCAAGCTGCTCAAGGAAACAGGTATTGCGGTAATTGAGGCGGTCCGGCCCACTCTGGAGAAGATGATCCCTCCGAAGAAAGCGGGTCTTATCGAAGCCAACATGAAGGCTCTTGCAATAGGAATGGCTCTTTAAAAGGAAAACATGCCCGGCATTCGTGTCGGGCTTTTTCTGGAATGTGGAGGGAATGTTGAAAAAATACAGGATCCACCCGGCGCAGGCTGCGGTAGCAGCGGTCGCGGCGGCGTTCTGCATGTGGATATGCCTGCCGGGATTCGTGAACGCCGGCACATTCCTTGGTGTGCTTCTGAGCGTGATCATAGCCCTGTGCGGTATTTTCGCGCCGCAGCTGGGCAGATTCCTGCGGTGGGCGTGGAGGTACGCCGCCGGGAAGCTGGGACTCATCACCCTGGGCGCACTGATGGCGCTATTTCTGGGGATATGCGGCTATAACGGGGCGATGATGGCACGGTATTCCAGCGTTCCGCTATCGCAGGTGAAATGCGTGATGATACTGGGCTGCCAGGTGCACGGCGACGACCCCGGCGGCGAACTTGAGAACCGTCTGAATGCCGCGCTGCCGCTGATACGGGACAATCCCGGAATTCCGGTGATAGTGACCGGCGGACAGGGCATGGGGGAATCTGTTACCGAGGGTGAATGCATGAAGCGGTGGCTTATCTCCCACGGTGTGGAAGGAAGGCGTATATTTACCGAGGAGGACTCCACCTCCACCGAGGAAAATTTTGCGAATTCCGCACCGATATTTTCACGGCTTGGAATAAGCGATGGGATAGCGGTGGTGACGAACGATTTCCACCAGTACCGCGCGGAACTCAACGCCCGGCGGCAGGGGCTTTCCGTCGGACATTATTCCGCTGGGACCCGGGCGCTGGTGTTCCCGAATTATCTCATAAGGGAGCTGGCGGCGCTGTTCTTTGAGTTCATGCACTGGTAATAAAAAATCTGTTGCAAAAGTCGGCTCTTTGTGATATAATTAGTTTATCAGAAACGCAGTGTGCGTTATCACGATTAAAGCGGTATATTATTGTTGAATAAGGTGAGCAGATGAATTATTCACTGGACGCCGGGGCATGGAGCAGCGTATTCGCAGTGCCTTCCAGCGTTGTTGATAAATATATAAAACTGGCGGACGGAACGAGTCTTAAACTCCTGCTGTTCCTGCTGCGCCACGGAGGCGAGAGCTTTGACGAAGCGAAGCTCCGGGACGCGCTTGGAATAAAGCGTGACGGCGAGCTTGAGGACGCGGCTATGTTCTGGTTCCAGCGTGGGATTATCCGCATGGACGAGGGCGAGCTTATCCCCACGGAGGAAGCCGCGCAGGAGCACCTGCCGGAGGTCGCGGCGGAATCCCTGGAGCAGAAGCCCTCCAGCCTGCGCCGCGTCGCAGATTCCAGCGCCGGGGCGGCGATATACACCTCTCGGGATATCGCACAGCGGATAAATACCGACAGCGCGGTGGATTTCCTGTTCCGGGAAGTGCAGGCGCTTTACGGCAGGACGCTCAAGACCACCGAGAGCCGCATGGTGCTCCAGCTGACGGACTTCTACGGACTGCCGGCGGAGGTGGCGGTAATGCTGCTGAAATACTGCTTCCGCATTGGAAAGACCACGCCGAACTACATTCTCGCCGTTGCGCAGGACTGGGTCAACGAGAATATACGCACCGTTGCGGAGGCTGACGCGCACCTGCTGAAGCTTGAGAAGCGCTTCACCGTCGAGGAGAATCTGCGCCGCGCTATGGACATGAAAACGAAATTCTCCCCGAATCAGCTGACTTACATAAAGAAGTGGACTGAGGAATGGGGCTTCGCCGAGGACATGGTGATACTGGCGTATGAGATAACGCTGGACAAGACCGGCTCCCTTAATTTCAGCTACACAAATAAGATACTCGAAAACTGGAAGACCTCCGGTATTTACAACACCGACGACGCCAAGCGTGAGAGCGAGGAGCGCCGCGGAAAACCCACGAAGAAATCCGGCGGAAGTTCCTCCATCGACATGGACGATGTCATGGACGAGCTGCGCCGTCAGTATCAGTAAACAGAGAGGGTGACGCATGAGTTTTAACGAGCATTACTTCAATGCGGCGATGGACAGGCTGAGCAAGCGCCGCAGCGACAACAGGATAATCACCGACCTGCGCCGCCAGGAGATATACGAGAAGCTGCCGGAATACCGCGAGCTTTCCGAAAGGCTGGCGGAAACGGGGCACAAGCTGATCTTGCTGATAATGCAGGGAGGAGAGGTCGCCGAGGGAGTTTCACAGCTGGAGCAGGATAACCGAAACACTCAGCGCTGCATGGCGGAGCTCTTGAAAAAGGCAGGGTATCCGGCGGATTACCTTGAACCGGTGTATACCTGTCCAAAGTGCAAGGACAAGGGCACGGTAAACGGGAAGTGGTGCGGCTGCTTCCACCGGCTCATGCTGGAGGAGGCTGCCCGGGAGCTTAACGAAAACTCCCCACTGGAGCTTTCGTCCTTTGAGAGCTTCAGCCTGGATTACTACCCGGATCTGATAAATCCCGACCTGCATGTGTCGGAGCGCGTGATAATGGAGCGTAATCTGGATTACTGCCGCAGATATGCGGAGGGCTTTTCCACCAAAAGCGAGAGTATCCTCATGAGCGGAGCCACCGGGCTCGGAAAGACCCACCTTTCCCTTGCTATCGCCGCCCGGGTCATCGACCACGGATTCAGCGTTATCTACGGCTCCTCACCGGAGCTTATGAGAATATTGGAGCGTGAGTATTACGGTAAATCTGACAATGATACGATGTCGGCACTGACCGGATGCGATCTGCTGATACTTGACGATCTTGGCGCGGAGGTGGACAAGCCGCTGGATTCGTCGCTGCTTTATGAGATAATCAACGGCCGCGTCAGCCGGGGGCTGCCGATGATCGTAAGCACAAACTATTCTCCCGGAGAGCTGGGAAAGCACTATCAGGACAAGATCTGCTCCCGACTGCTGAGCTTCCATCTGATGCCGTTCTATGGCAACGATATCCGCATGAAGCTCAAGTCCAGGAACCGCAGCTGAGCTGACAACAGGTGAACAGCCGGTGTCATATCCGGAGAAATAAAACGCAGGAGGACAACGAAATGGGAAAACTAAGAGTAGGAATGCTGACGAGCGGCGGCGACTGCCCGGGACTTAATGCCACGATACGCGGCGCTGCAAAGGCAATCTACGAAACATTCGGCGAGGACAATGTGGAGATAATCGGTATCCACGATGGTTATCACGGGCTTATCCACGGCGTATACAAGAGCATGCAGCCGTCGGATTTCTCCGGAATACTGACCCAGGGCGGCACTATCCTCGGTACCAAGCGCACCCCGTTCAAGATGATGCAGATCATCGAGGACGACAAGGTGGACAAGGTAAAGGAAATGAAGGACACCTACAAGGACCTCAAACTGGACTGCCTCTTCACTCTTGGCGGCAACGGCACTCACAAGACCGCCAACATGCTTTCCGAAGAGGGACTTAACGTGATCGGACTTCCCAAGACCATCGACAACGACATCTTCGGCACCGATGTGACATTCGGATTCCACTCTGCGGTGGATATCGGCACCGAGGTCATCGACCGTATCCACACAACTGCGAACTCCCACAGCCGCGTCATGGTCATAGAGATAATGGGCAACAAGGCAGGCTGGCTCACCCTCTACAGCGGACTTGCAGGCGGCGCGGACATAATTCTGCTGCCGGAGATCCCCTACGACATCAAAAAGGTAGCCCAGGCTTGTCAGCGCCGTGCTGATGCCGGGAAGAACTTCTCGATTCTCGCAGTTGCCGAGGGCTGCTTCGACATTGAGGAAGCCAAGCTGAAGAAGAAAGAGCGTGCCCGTCTGCGCGCCGAGGCAGGCTACACTACCGCCACCGTCCGTATCGCAAAGCAGATCGAATCAATGACTGGTCTGGAAACCAGGACAGTCATTCCGGGACATATGCTCCGCGGCGGAAGCCCCTCTGCGTACGACAGAATACTTGCAACGCAGTTCGGCGCGCACGCAGCGCAGCTCCTCAAGGACAAGAAGTTCGGCTACACCGTTGCGATGGTAGACGGAAAGATCACTGAAAATCCCCTGGGAGATGTGGCGATGAAAACCAAGTTTGTTCCTGTAGACTGTAAGATGGTGAAAACTGCCAAGGATATCGGTATTTCCTTCGGCGACTGATGGAATACTTGACGTATACAGGGCAGGTTCATTCCTGCCCTGTATTTGTTTCTGATAAAATATAAAAAAGCTATTGACCTGGAGCATTATTTGTTGTATAATATTTATATATTCCTGTGAAAAGAGGTATTTCAATGATAGCGATCGGTTCTGATCACGCAGGCTACGGTCTGAAGTGTGAGATCATAAAGCACCTTGCGGAAAAGGGCGTGGAATTCATCGACTGCGGCTGCAACGGCGAGAGCGTGGATTATCCCGACATTGCTGAGGCTACCTGTGCAAAGGTTACTTCCGGCGAGGCGGATAAGGCTATTCTCATCTGTGGTACTGGCGTGGGGATATCCATTTCCGCAAACAAGATCAAGGGCATTCGCGCCGCGCTCTGCGGCGACTGGTATTCCGCAAAGTACACCCGTCTGCATAACGACGCAAACGTGCTGTGTATGGGCGGAAGAGTGATCGGCGCAGGTCTTGCTGCCGAGATCACGGATATTTTTCTCGACACGGAATTTGAGGGCGGACGCCATGCGCGCCGTGTTGACAAAATCATGAAGCTGGAGGAAAAGTAATATGAGCAACATTATTCAGTGCGATCACCCGCTGGTTCAGCACAAGATTTCACTGCTGCGGGACAAGAACACAGGTTCCAAGGAATTCCGCGAGCTGGTTCAGGAGATCGCGATGTTCATGTGCTATGAGGCTACCCGTGATCTTCCCCTCAAGGAGGTTCAGATCGAAACTCCGCTGGGTCTTGCGAATTCCAACATTATCAGCGGCAGAAAGGTCGCTTTCGTTCCGATCATGCGTGCCGGACTTGGCATGATGGACGGCGCGCTGGCGCTGGTTCCTGCGGCTAAGGTTGGTCATATCGGACTTTACCGCGACGAGGCTAACGGCAACGCTCCCCAGGAGTATTACTGCAAGCTTCCGTTCGACATCGCGAACCGCGAGGTAATTATCCTCGATCCTATGCTTGCCACCGGCGGCTCTGCTGTCAAGGCTGTTGACATCGTGAAGAAGGCTGGCGCAAAGCAGATCAAGTTCATGTGTATCATAACCTGTCCCGAGGGATTAAAGGCATTCCAGACTGCTCATCCCGATGTGGATATCATATGCGGTGCTGTTGACAAGGGTCTGAACGAGAATTCCTATATTGTTCCGGGTATCGGCGATTGCGGCGACAGACTTTTCGGCACAAAGTAAAATACAGATAGAAATAATCAAGCGTTCTGAATGGGGAATAGTCGGCGTGCCGGGGGAAACTCCGGCGGGACTTCGATTCCCTTTTCAGGACGTTTTTGTATTTTATGGGTGTAAATGGTTACACCGCATAGTGGCGCGGTTTGCGCGTGTCAAGGGTAAAAATATACGAAAACCTGACCCGGATTTCTACATATTTATTATAGGCATATACCGGAATTCCGGTTGACAACTACAATCAAAAGTGGTATTATAGATATGCTGCTACCAGATATAGAATAATATCATAATGCAAATATACAAGCGAAAGGATCGTCGGAAATGATAAAGGTAATCAAAAAGGACAACACCAAAGAGGATTTCAATGTTCAGAAGGTGGTGAATGCGGTCAACAAGTCCGCCACCCGTGTGATGTATACCTTTACCAAGGACGAGATTGATTTCATCTGCAGGTTCGTGACCGAAAAGGCAGAAGCGCTGCATTCCGGTGAGATAACCATCGCACAGATGCACAACATCGTGGAGGGTGCGCTGGAGGCCACAAATCCCGCTGTTGCGAAAAGCTACAAGGACTACCGCAACTACAAGCAGGACTTCGTCAGCATGCTGGACGAGGTCTATAAGAAGAGCCAGTCCATCATGTACATCGGCGACAAGGAGAATTCCAATACGGATTCCGCGCTGGTTTCCACAAAGCGCAGCCTTATTTTCAACGAGCTTAATAAGGAGCTTTACCAGAAGTTCTTCATGACCACTGAGGAACTCCAGGCATGCCGCGACGGATATATCTACGTCCACGATATGAGCGCACGCCGTGATACCATGAATTGCTGCCTGTTCGATGTCAAGAACGTTCTCGAGGGCGGATTCGAGATGGGCAACCTGTGGTATAACGAGCCAAAGACCCTTGCAGTCGCATTCGACGTTATCGGCGACATCACGCTTTCCGCTGCCAGCCAGCAGTACGGCGGATTCACGGTCCCCAGCGTAGATCTGCTGCTGGAGCCGTATGCCGAGAAATCCTACAAGAAGCAGTACGACCGCTACAAGAGCCTGGGACTTTCCGACGAGGTAGCTGACCGCGAGGCAATGGCTGACGTCAAGGTGGATTTCGAGCAGGGATTCCAGGGGTGGGAGTACAAGTTCAACTCCGTAAGCTCCAGCCGCGGCGATTATCCGTTCATCACCATGACCGCAGGAACCGGTACCGGCAGATTCGCAAAAATGGCGAGCATAACGATGCTGGACGTCCGCCGCAAGGGGCAGGGCAAGAAGAACTGCAAGAAGCCCGTGCTTTTCCCGAAGATCGTATTCCTGTACGACGAGAATCTCCACGGCGCCGGAAAGCCCCTGGAGGACGTATTCATGGCAGGCGTGGAGTGCAGCTCCAAGGCGATGTATCCGGACTGGCTCAGCCTTTCCGGCGATGGCTATGTGGCTTCAATCTACAAGAAATACGGGAAAATAATCAGTCCGATGGGCTGCCGCGCATTCCTGTCCCCATGGTTCGAGCGCGGCGGAATGGAGCCTGCTGACGAGAACGACCAACCGGTATTCGTGGGAAGATTCAACATCGGCGCCGTGTCCCTGCACCTGCCGATGATCTATGCCAAGGCGCAGCAGGAGAGCCGCGACTTCTTTGAGGTGCTGGATTACTACCTGAACCTTATCCGCAAGATACACATTCGCACCTATGACTACCTCGGCGAGATGAAGGCGAGCACGAATCCGCTGGCATACTGCGAGGGCGGATTTCTGGGCGGTCACCTTGGTATCCACGACAAGATAAAACCGCTGCTCAAGTCGGCTACTGCTTCCTTTGGAATCACCGCGCTCAACGAGCTTGAGGAGCTTGCGGACAAGAAGTCCCTGGTCGAGGACGGCAGCTTCGCCCTCAAGGTCATGGAGTACATCAACAAGCGCATTTCCGAGTTCAAGAAGGAGGACGGCCACCTCTACGCTATCTATGGTACGCCTGCCGAGAATCTCTGCGGATTACAGATACAGCAGTTCCGCAAGAAATATGGCATTATTGAGAACGTGTCTGACCGCGAGTATGTCAGCAACAGCTTCCACTGCCACGTTACCGAGGACATCACCCCGATACAGAAGCAGGATAAGGAAGAGCGCTTCTGGAATCTGTTCAACGGCGGAAAGATACAGTACGTCCGCTACCCCATCGACTACAATAAGGGCGCCGTTGAGACCCTTGTCCGCCGCGCGATGAAAAAGGGATTCTACGAGGGTGTGAACCTGTCCCTGGCATATTGCGACGACTGCGGTTACCAGCAGCTTGAAATGGACGTGTGCCCCAAGTGCGGCAGCAAGAATCTGACCAAGATAGACCGCATGAACGGATACCTCAGCTATTCAAGAGTAAAGGGCGACACGCGCCTTAATGCTGCGAAGATGGCGGAGATCGCCGACCGCAAGAGCATGTAAAATAACCGAAAGTGAATTGATATAATGCGTTATCATAATATAACAACAGACGATATGCTGAACGGCGACGGATTGCGCACCGTCCTGTGGGTAGCCGGCTGCGAACACCGCTGCCGCGGCTGCCACAATCCTATAACCTGGGATATTGACGGAGGAATACCGTTTGACGAAGCGGCGGAGCAGGAGCTTTTCGAGAAGCTCTCCGCAGACTACATCAGCGGAATCACGTTCAGCGGCGGAGATCCGCTGCACAAGCGCAACCGCGAGGAGATAACCCGGCTCGCCAGGAAGGTAAGGGAAACGCTCCCGGAAAAGACCATCTGGCTCTACACCGGCTACAACTGGGAGGATATCCAGGACCTTGAGATAGTGCCGCTTCTGGACGTTATCGTGGACGGGCAGTATGTCGAAGCCGTCCGCAATCCCAAGCTGCACTGGAAGGGAAGCGCCAATCAGCGCGTTATCGACGTACAGGAAACGCTGCGACTCGGGAAGCTCGTGCTTTTCGATTAAGGAGGGACTATGAAGAAAATAGCGAAATTCGAAAAGGTGAGCCTGAAGCAGTTCGTGGAGGGCTGCGAGCGTCCGGACGCTGAATCTGTTTATAATGAGATCAAGCTGCCGAAGCGTGCTACGGCAGGCTCTGCCGGGTATGATTTCTACGCGCCGTATGACGTGAAGCTGGCTCCGGGGGAAACCGCGAAGATTCCCACCGGTATCCGCGCGCTTATTGAGCCCGGCTGGGTGCTCAAGCTGTATCCGCGCAGCGGTCTTGGATTCAAGTACCGCCTTCAGCTGAACAACACTGTGGGAATAATCGACAGCGACTACTCCCAGTCGGACAACGAGGGACACATCTTTATTAAAATCACGAACGACAGCAACGAGGGGAAGACCCTTGAAATCCCGGCTGGCACTGGTTTTGCCCAGGGAATTTTCGTGGAATACGGTATCACCGTAGACGATGACGCGGACGGAGTACGCAACGGCGGATTCGGCTCCACAACAAAATAAAAGAAATCCGGACGGGTACACCGTCCGGATTTTGATTTACTGTTCGTTTTTCTGCTTCTCGTAGAACTCAATGTACTTTTTCGCGATAGGAAGTATTTTGTCGTACCCTGGGTCGGAATTCTCGACGACTGCCCGGAAGAACGCGTAAACGTCCTTGCTGACAACCCGGGAAATCCGGTTCGCGATGTATTCATGCGTCGCATTAAGTTCGTGATTGTCCAGAATGTTCAGCGAGAACTCGATGAATTTTCTGGGATTCGTGAATTGAAGATAATTGCATGCAGTCACTATGCTTGCGTAGAAGTTCGGCGAAATGATGATCTCTCCGTTGCACTCGGTTTCGCCGGAAAGCAGTGCGTCCAGCTGCGCCTGGGTCAGCTTGTCCACCGCGAAAACGGATTCCATGATCTCGCTGTCCGGCATTTCCTCGCAGTTTTCGAGAGCCGGTCGTGGGATTATCTTGTTGCTGTAGGATTTCTTGCGAACCTGCGGAAGTTTCTTCATCAGCGTGCGGTAGTGGGAGGGCTTGTATTCGAACCGCGTTTCGAGAATCGCGCGTATCATTTCTCTCGGGATAAGCTCCAACGGAATCTTCACCGACGCGCTGCGGAATCCGCTGATTCCTTCATGTTCCTCCTGTATCTCCGCTGCCTGAGCTGCTGGTGCTTCCTGCTCGGGAGCAGGTTCCTGGGCGCCCTCGGGGGGATTCTCCGGTGCAGGCGTTGGAACTGACGCCTGGTAAATATCGGTGTAAGGTTCGTTTATCTTTTCGATAACCGCACACTTGAACGGGATCTTTGCGGCAGCGCAGGAAACTGCGCCGTGGTGTCCCTTCAGCAGCATGGAGTGCAGTCCGGTTGCGTGCAGGACGATTCCCTGAACGCTTCTTGCCTTGACCGCAACGTCAGTCATCTGCGTGGTCTTGGAGTCGTAGGTATCAAGCGGCGCGCCGGGAATCAGGAAGCAGGGACGGTAGGTCTTGTCCCTGCCGATAGTGCGGCTGTGCTCCGCTGTTCCGCGAATCTCATGCATGAGGTTATACGCGCCCCAGAAGAATGTGCCCGAGCCGTCCGTAGGGTAGTAATCCGCCAGGTAGAGCGTGTAAACTCCGTCCGGGAGGAGCGCCAGTGTGTCGTGCAGCCCGGCTTCAAGGGAAGAGCCGCGGTTAAGCTGATTCAGACAGTCCGTCAGTGTGGCGTGTATGTCGTCGTCCATACCGGAGTATCCGGCGCAGAGCGCAATCATCTTGTCGGAATTGCTGCTGCCGTGATTAGGGCAGAGTATCTCCGCTACGGGATTGTTGCCGATATACAGCAGGCGCGTGCGTGCGGAGGTGTCTCCGCGCTTCACTCCGTAGCCTGCTGAGCAAGAGCCGATGACAGCGCTTCCTCCCCGTACTGACACCAGGATAACGCTTCTGCCAGTTATATCAATGTGTTCGCTTTTTATTTCAACGCCCACTTGCCGTTACCTCCCTTTAACGCTGCTCAAGTCTGAGCGAAATGATGTCCGCTATGCCGCCGATACACTTTTTGTCGAACGCCTTTTTGGGCACAAATATGGCGGTAGAGCCGTCCTTGTAGAAAACGAACATCTTGTCGGATTCAACGAAGTAATCCAGAGCGCTCCACGGAATCAGTTCCTGATTATCATAAATGCAGGATTCACACGCTGCAAATCCCAGCGGACTGATGAGGAACGTGATACTTTCTTCAGACGCTGGGTCGCATCCGGCAACGGATGTGTATTTCCTCCTGGCGGCGACGTGGCAGATTATATAGATGATAAGCGTCATAATTGCTCCGCTGATCATGGATATCGGAATGAAGTAAAGCACGTTGCTGCGTGTAACGCCGAAAATGAGGTGAAGTCCCAGGAATATAACAAGCATAAGGATAACCGAGAGCAGCCAGAGAACTTTCATCAGACGGAAATTCATCAGCAGGATGAAAGTGGAGGCAGCGTCGTTCTCGTCAATGATACAGCTGCCTGTGTAGCAGTCCCTGCCGGGGTCGGTTTCTATGTACTCGCTCTTGAGTGGCAATATCCGGCGCTGGTGCTCGTAAACGAACCCGCCGGATCTCTGCGCACATTCGATTATCGCAATGGCACGGAAGTAGTCCTCTCTGGCGGAGAAGTCCTTCTTGAGAATGATGTAGTCAAAGTTCTTTGTTTTTATTGTGACGCTGCGGCGCTCTTCAATTACGGAATTGACCTGGTCCCAGCTGTAGATCAGCGGAGTCGGATCGTTGGAATATATCGCAAACACATCGCCGACTATGTATGTGATTCCGGAAGTTTCGCTGTTTATCCGGACGGGTTTTAAATCGCAGAATGCCATAGCTGCCACCTTCCAAATATATTATACTATTATTTATTATAGCATATTTTCTTCCTGTTGAAAAGGGGTTTGCTTAAAAAAAATAGAATATTTTTGTAAAAAAACAGACAGAACGCAATAGCATCCTGTCTGTGTGGATTTTAGAAAGCAAGTTCCTGTGCCTTGCCCTTTTCGGTTTCAAGGCTGATAATACGTTTTCCGCTGTTTGTGGGGATCTCAAGAACGCATTTTCCGCCGAGTTTGGGCATGATACGGACGTGGTTGACCGCGCCATTTTCCCAACTGGCGTCGATCACGAATCCGCCCCGGGCGCAGAGTCCCGTGAAGCTGCCGCTGCGCCATTCGTCCGGACGTGCCGGAAGAATCCGGATAAGTTCCTCGTGGCTCTGTATCAGCATTTCCGCGATTCCGGCGGAGGCTCCGAAGTTTCCGTCGATCTGGAACGGCGGGTGAAAATCCCACAGGTTCTGGAATGTGCAGCTTTCCAGAAGTCCGCGGAGCAGCTTGTAGGTGCGGTTTCCGTCGCCGGTGCGTGCCCACAGGTTGACCTTGTAAGCCCTAGCCCAGCCCGTGGATTCATCTCCGCGGTCGTTCATGGTGGCGATGGCTGCCTTCATAAGATCCGGACGGGAGCGGTTTATCTGCTTGCCGGGATAAAGTCCCATAAGGTGGGAGATGTGACGGTGGTTCTTCTGGATCTTGCTGCGGTCGAAGTCCGGCTCGTCCTCCTCGTACCATTCCTTGAGAAGCCCGGTCTTGCCGATGTGGTAGGGCTTGAGCATGGGGAGTATCTCGCGGACCTTTCCT
Source organism: uncultured Oscillospiraceae bacterium (assembly GCA_900542145.1). Taxonomy (GTDB): domain Bacteria; phylum Bacillota; class Clostridia; order Oscillospirales; family Ruminococcaceae; genus CAG-115. Next base: position 35,832 of record UQMF01000002.1, read on the forward strand.
GCAAGCTCCGGGTCGGTGTTAAGTTCTGCGGACGCCTTCAGGAAGTCGATGAACAGCTGCTCGATAAGGCTCTGCTCGTAAGTGTTTCCGATAGTTGCCGGGCCGTGCTCCGGGGAGTACGTCGGCGAAGAAACCATTCTGTCCTGCTTCTTATCGTAGATAAGCCACTGGACGTAGAATCTCACGCTCTCGCGCATGATCGGGTAAATGCTGTCGCGCAGGTAATCCTTGTTGCCGGTGAATTCGTAGTGCTCCCAGAGATTCTGCATGAGCCACGCCACCGCCGCTGTTGACCAGCCCCAGTAGAATTCCCAGCCGGGTGCGGTCCAGCCGAACGGAGAGCACTGCGTGTGGGCAGTCCAGCCATTCTCGGGTTTGTCGGGAGTGCTCTCGATACCGTAGTATTCCTTGGCGGTAATGCGTCCCGGCTCCCTCAGCGAATTCAGAAAATCCGTGAGCGGAGGTACAGTTTCCGCGAGGTTGGTGTTGTAGGCTCCCCAGTAGTTCATCTGGAGATTCACATTTATATGGTAGTCGCAGCACCATGGCGGAGTATTGCTCTCGTTCCACACTCCCTGGAGGTTAGCCGGCAGCGAGCCAGTCCTGGAGGAGGAGATGAGCAGATATCTGCCGTAGCTGAAATACAGCGTTTCAAGGCGGTTCATTGCTGATCTGTCACCGGCGCGGTAGGCTTCCAGCAGCTTGTCGGCAGGGAGTTCCTTTTCATCGTTGTTGAGCCGGAGGGTGACCCTGGAGAACATCGCGGAAAAGTCGTTGAAGTGTTCCTCGTAGAGGGCGTCCCAGCCAAGGCGCTCTGCGGTGTGCAGAAGCGGCATGGTAACGCTCGCCGGAGCGGTTTCAGTGCGGTATTTCGGGAACTTCATGTCGTAGTCCGTTGCGGCGCAGAAATACACGACAGCTTCCGAAGCGCCCTTTACGATGATGGAATCCCCACCGGTGATAACTTCTCCGTCGGAATACACGCGGAATCTTGCGTCAAAGCGCATGCCGTTGTCCTCGGCAACGCCGGAGCAGATGAGGGTGGAGTTTTCCGAAGTGATTTGTCCGGAATGGGTCTTATCAAGAGAAAGCCTGAATCCCAGCGCACCCTTTTCGGATGCGGTGAACCGGAATGCGATAACTCTTGCCGGGTAGCTTGCGAAGGCCTCGCGGGTGTGCTTTACGCCGCCGGAGGTGAATTCGCATGAATACAGCGACTTGCCGAGGTCAAGGCTGCGGCAGTAGCCGGAAACGTCCTCGTCCGGCAGGTCGAAATTTAGCACCATGTCACATAGAAGCAGGTAGCTTCCGAAATCGCCGTCGCCGGTCAGCATGGGGAGGAGTTCCTCCGCCTTTTTGTTTTCGCCGGCGGCGAGATAGTCCTGCACCTGCTTTACATATTTGTAGCGGTCACGGTGATTTCCGCCATAGTAGTCTGGGCGCGCTGCGCAGGGACCGCCTGCCCAGAAAGTTTTCTCGTTAAGCACCACGCGCTCGGTCCGGATTCCGCCGAACATGCTTGCGCCCATGTAGCCGTTGCCAATGGGCAGGCAGGTCTGTTCCCAAAGACCGAAATCCCCGGGATGGTCAAAATATATGCGATCTGTTCTCATTTGTGCAAAAAAATCCTTCCGTAGATGTATTTTCATACACTGATATTTTACCACAAAGTCAGCGTAAAGTCAATAAGAGTTAGATTTCTGCCGATTTAAGTTCGGAGATAATGCAGTTCGTTATACGGGTGATGATCTCATATTCCTCACAGCTGTCCGGTTCCTTGTCGGGGGAATTCTCAGCAACGGTGTAGAACGTTCCCTGGATTATGAATGTGAGCACCACGTCGTTCTGCCTGGAGTGAAGCCCTGGAAATTCCGCATAAAGCCGCGCCTTGATGCGCTGTTCTATCTTGTTGGCGAAATTCCCGTGCCGGGAGCCGGAGAATATGCTGTTCAGAAGCCGGCGCTTGTTCATGAACGCCCGGAAAAGCTCCGAGGCATGCTTCCTCGGGTCCTCAAGATATTTATTCAGACCCTGGATATCGCTGAGAATATCGTCGATAACCTCGTCCTCAATCTCCTCCGCCAGCGAATAAATATCGGAATAATGCAGGTAGAAAGTAGCCTTGTTGATCTCAGCCAGCCTGGAAAGCTCGGTCACGGTGATCTTCTCAATGGGCTTCTTGCGGCGCAGTTCCAGAAATGCTTTCTTGATCGCCGCCTTGGTTTTTTGTATTCTGAGATCCATATTTTCCTCCGGTTAATGGACAAATATTTATCATAGTCGCATAATAGACTTATTTCGGCTTCTGTCGCTTGAACGTTAGCCGTTTATATTATATAATGAAATATAGTATAATTATATCGTAAAATGCCCAGGTTGTCAACCTATTTTTTACAATTTGGAGGTATTATTTTGAATATTCGGGAATTCAACTCCGGCGACTGCTTTGATGTCTATAAGTGGCTCGGGGCGCATTACAACGGCTTCGGGACGATGTTCAGGGTATATGCGCCGAACGCAGACGGAGTGTCTGTAATAGGCGATTTCAACGGCTGGGAGGACTGGTATCTCAACCGCACCGGCGACGGGAAGTTCTGGGAGCTGTTCATTGACGGAGCGAAGCCGGGGCATATGTACAAATACAAGGTGTACCACGGCGGAAACTGCGTTGAGCATTGCGACCCGGTAGGTTTCGGCATGGAACTGCGCCCGAAATTCGCCTCAATCATCAGAAAGATGGATTTCGACTTCGGTGACCTCGACTGGATGCAGAACCGTCACACCTGGCACGGGGACGCGCTGAATATTTACGAAGTACATCTTGGCAGCTGGCGCACGGATCCTGATGACGAGAACGGCTGGTACAAGTATGAGGAGATAGCGCCGCGGCTGGTGAAGTACTGCAAGGAGCACGGCTACAACTGCATTGAGCTAATGCCGCTGAACGAATATCCCTGCGACGAAAGCTGGGGATACCAGGCGACGGGATTTTTCGCGCCGACCTCCAGATATGGCACGGCGGACGGACTGAAGAAGCTGGTAAGCATCTGTCACAAGAACAACATCGCCGTATTGATGGATTTCGTTCCGGTGCATTTTGCGGTGGACGGATACGCGCTGGCACAGTTTGACGGAACTCCTACCTATGAGTCGCAGTTCAGGGACATCGCATACAGCGAGTGGGGCAGCTGCAATTTTGACTTCACCAAGGGTCCGGTGTGCAGCTTCATGAAATCCGCGGCTAATTACTGGCTTTCGGAATACCACTTTGATGGATTGCGCATGGACGCCATCAGCCGCGTTATCTATTACATGGGCGATCCGTCGAGAGGAGAGAACGTGTGCGGTATACGTTTTCTGAAATCCCTGAATCGCGGGCTGAAATGGATCCACCCGTCCGCAATACTCTGCGCGGAGGATTCTACCGACTATCCTATGGTGACCAAGGCTGTTGACGAGGGCGGACTTGGTTTTGACTACAAGTGGGATATGGGCTGGATGAACGACACGCTGGATTACTTCCGGACGCCGCCGGGAGAACGTGTTGACCATTATCACAAGCTGACGTTCTCCATGCTGTATTACTACAGCGAGAAGTACATCCTGCCGCTTTCCCATGACGAGAATGTCCATGGAAAGGCTACCATAATCCAGAAGATGGCAGGCGGATACGACGACAAATTTCCCCAGGCGAGGGCGTTCTATATGTATATGTACGCGCACCCGGGCAAGAAGCTGAATTTCATGGGCGGCGAGATAGCGCAGTTCCGTGAGTGGGACGAAAAGCGCGAGCAGGACTGGGATATACTGAAATACCCCATGCATGATGGATTCATGCACTTTATGAAGAAGCTGTGCCGCATGTATCTGGATCTCCCGGCGCTTTCCAGGTGGGACGATTCTGCGGAGGGATTCCGCTGGCTGGATTGCAGCAGTCCGCTGCGGCGCTGCTATACTATATTAAGGAGCTGCGACGGCGGCAAGCCTGTTGTGGCGGTATTCAACTTCTCTGATGTACTACAGGAGGGATACACGCTGAACATCGGGGCAGGGAAGAAGCTACGGCTGCTGCTGGATTCCACGGAGGACAGGTACGGCGGCTGCGCTCCGCATTATCCGGGCACAGCAACTGCCGGTGCAGACGGCTGCGTGAAACTGAACGTCCCGAGGTATTCCGCGGCGTATTACGAGCTGGACGATGTTCCGGCGACTGCTTCCGCGAAGCCCAGGAAGCGTACCGTAAAGAAAAAGTGATATGTGATTTCCCCCGGAACATTTCCGGGGGAATATCTGGCTCTGTTATCGCATTCTCAGAGATTATGAAAAAAATATCGAAAAAAATTTTAAAAAGGGGTTGACAAATTTACCGGGGTGTGATATAATAGACAAGTCGATGAGAGATACGACGAAAAACAAAATCTCCAATAGCTATGAATGGACAGGTGGCTGAGCTGGTCTAAGGCGCACGATTGGAAATCGTGTAACGATTAAACCCGTTCGAGGGTTCGAATCCCTCCCTGTCCGCCAAGTATCCCCAGGTTTTTTCCTGGGGATTTTTTTGTTAAAGCTTGCATAAATTATTGACAATTCCGCATTTTAGTGATATAATAAATTGTTGAATTATGCGAAAGGCTGTGATATTATGCGGCATAACAATGCCGGTCATAATTATGATGACCAGAAGTAAGTACTTTTCCCGTCGTGAGCGGCGGATATTATATTTGAAAGGATTGAATCAATTGTTCAGAGAGAACGAATACCGCACGCAGTACTGCAACGCGGTGACAGAAAACGATATAGGCAAGAAAGTAAGAGTTGCCGGTTGGGTGGAGAATATCCGTGACCACGGCGGAATCATGTTCATCGACCTGCGCGACCACTACGGTGTGGTACAGGTGGTGTTCCACAACGAGTCCCTGCTGGAGGGTATCCACAAGGAGTGCGCGGTTTCCATCTCCGGCACTGTGCTCAAGCGTGATGAGAGCACCTACAACGACAAGATCGAAACCGGTACCGTAGAGGTAGAGGCGGAGGAAGTCCGCATTCTCGGCAAGGTTACCGAGCAGCTCCCGTTCGAGGTTGCTACTTCCCGCGAAACCCGTGAGGACGTCCGTCTGAAGTACCGCTACCTTGACCTCAGAAACAAGAAAATGCACGACAATATCGTGCTGCGTTCCAAGATTATCAGCTTCCTGCGCAACAAGATGAGCAGCATGGGCTTCCTGGAGCTTCAGACTCCTATCCTGTCCACCTCCTCTCCCGAGGGCGCGCGCGACTACCTGATCCCCAGCCGTAAACACCACGGCAAGTTCTACGCTCTGCCGCAGGCTCCGCAGATCTTCAAGCAGATCTACATGGTATCCGGCTTCGATAAGTACTTCCAGATCGCACCCTGCTTCCGCGACGAGGACGCAAGAGCTGACCGCTCTCCGGGTGAGTTCTACCAGCTCGACTTCGAGATGAGCTTTGCTACCCAGGAGGACGTTTTCGCAGTCGCTGAGGAAGTTCTCTCCGCAGTGTTCTCTGAGTTCTCTGACAAGCAGGTTTCTCCGGCTCCGTTCAGACGTATCACCTACAAGGAAGCTATGCTGAACTACGGCTCCGATAAGCCTGACCTGCGCAATCCGCTCATTATCAAGGAGCTTTCCGACCTGTTCGTTGACAGCGACTTCAAGCCTTTCTGCAACAAGGTCGTACGCGGTATCAGAGTTCCCGGCATGGCGAAGCAGTCCAAGACCTTTTTCAAGAGCATGGAGGAATTCGCTACCGAGGAAGTCGGCATGAAGGGACTCGGCTACTTCAAGGTTGAAGAGGGCGAGAACGGCATGTTCAAGTACAACGGCCCGATCGACAAGTTCCTGAACGACGACCAGCGCAAGGAGCTGGCTGCACGCTGCGAGCTGGAAGTCGGCGACGTTCTGTACTTCATCGCTGACAGCAAGAAGAATGCGCCCAAGTTCGCAGGACAGATCCGTACCGAGGTCGCTAAGCGCATGAACCTCATCGACGAGAGCCGCTTTGAGCTGTGCTTCATCGTGGACTTCCCGATGTACGAGCTGGACGAGGAAACCGGCAAGATCATCTTCACACACAATCCTTTCTCCATGCCGCAGGGCGGACTGGACGCGCTCCTCAACAAGGATCCGCTGGATATCCTGGCTTACCAGTACGATATCGTATGCAACGGCGTTGAGCTTTCTTCCGGCGCGGTTCGTAACCACGACCTGGACATCATGATCAAGGCGTTCGAGATTGCAGGCTACACCGAGGAGGACGTAGCAAGCAAGTTCGGCGCACTGTACAACGCATTCAAGTTCGGTGCTCCGCCTCATGCAGGTATGGCTCCCGGCGTGGACAGAATGATCATGCTGCTGACCGGCGAGGAGAGCATTCGCGAGATCATCGCATTCCCGCTGAACTCCAACGCGCAGGATCTGCTCCTGGGCGCTCCGACCGAGGTCACAGAGCAGCAGCTGCGTGAAGTACACATCAAGGTACGCAAGCAGATGTGATCTGCTCAATAGAGCAATTCAGCGCCCGTCTGGTTACAGACGGGCGCTTTTCGTATATCAGCAGCATATACAAATAAAACCGGGCGGATTCCAGATCCGCCCGGCAGCTTTATGCCTGGGAGTACATTATACTTCCGCAATTACCTCTACTTCGACGAGAGCGCCCTTGGGGAGGCTCAGTCCGCCGACGCAGGAGCGTGCCGGCTTGGTGGTGAAATACTCGCCGTAAACGGCGTTGAATGCTGCGAAGTCGTTGATGTCATGCAGGAAGCATGTGGTCTTGACTACCTTTGTCAGATCGGAGCCAGCTTCGGTAAGTACTGCCTTGAGATTTTCGCATACCTGCTTGGACTGCGCTTCTATTCCGCCTTCAGCGATGTTGCCGGTAGCAGGAACTATTGCGATCTGACCGGAGGTGTAAACCATGTTGCCTACTATCTTTGCCTGGGTGTAGGGTCCGATTGCTGCTGGGGCATTGTTGGTGTGAACGTCTTTCATAGTTGTTCTCCTTTTCGATTAGTCGATTATTTTGAAACCGGCTTCTGTCAGAGCCGTTCTGATCTGATTGAGGTGGTCGAAGTTTCTGGTTTCCATCTCGATACGCAGGTAGCAGCCGTTGATGTCGGAATTGCCGACATGCTCGTGGTGAACGCCGACGACATTGCCGCCGAGTCCGGCGATGATCCTGGAAACGCCGAGCAGCTGACCGGGCTTGTCCATAAGCTCAATGTTGAGCAGGGCAGTTCTGCCGGACTTGACAAGACCGCGGTGAATGACACGGGACAGGATTGTAACGTCGATGTTACCGCCGGAAACCAGGCAGACTACCTTCTTGCCCTTTACGGGGATCTTGTTGAACATCGTCGCTGCAACGGAAACGGCGCCGGCGCCCTCGGAGATGAGCTTCTGCTGCTCAATGAGCGCGAGGATAGCGGCTGCGATCTCGTCGTCGGTTACTGTAACGATTTCGTCAACGTACTTGCTGCAAATGTCGAAAGTGTGCTGACCGGGTTCTTTTACCTTGATTCCATCGGCGATAGTGGATACATTGTCAAGGCGTTCAATTTTGCCGTCCCTTATGGAGTTGACCATGCTCGGTGCGCCGGCTGCCTGTACGCCGTAAACCTTGATCTTAGGATTGAGCTGCTTGATGGTGAAAGCCACGCCGGAGATGAGTCCGCCGCCGCCGATCGGAACTACGACCGCGTCAACATCGGGGAGCTGCTCGAGTACTTCCAGACCGATGGTGCCCTGACCGGCGATCACGTCCTCGTCGTCGAAGGGGTGGATAAAGGTGTAGCCCTTCTCGTCGCGCAGCTGGAGCGCCTTTGCATAGGCGTCGTCGTAAACTCCCTCTACCAGGCATACCTCAGCGCCGTAGGACTTCGTAGCCTCCACCTTGGAGATAGGTGCGCCGTCCGGCAGGCAGATAAGGGACTTGATCCCGGCACGGGAAGCAGCCAGTGCAACACCCTGCGCGTGGTTACCTGCGGAGCATGCGATAACGCCCTTTGCCTTCTCTTCGTCGCTGAGCTGGGAAATCTTGAAGTAAGCGCCGCGAACCTTAAATGAACCAGTCACCTGGAGGTTCTCGGTCTTGAGATAAACATCGCAGTCATTGTTGATCTTGGGAGCCTTGATGAGGTCAGTTTCGCGGATAACCTCCTTGAGAACGTGGGACGCCTTGTAAACCTTGTCTAATGTCAGCATAAAATAACTCCTCCTGCCGTTGCGGCAAATATTACGCCGGTGTGCTTCCGGCTTTTCGGGTGCAGAGGAGCAGCTAAAACAGAAAATGCCCTCTTTACGGGTGGTAAGAGGGCATAGTATTAAGCCAAAATCAGCCTCTGTACATCCATCAATGCACTTCCCTTTAACGGTGGAAATCCGTACAAGCTTACCGGCGGAAAAGACCGTGTTCAGCTCGTCTGCTACGGGCGGATCGTACACGAACGCTTTACTGCCTTGCACCTGACGGCAGCTCTCTGAAAAAGACGGCTTCGGATACGGCGATGAACGCACCCCTCAACGCATTTATTTGATTTGCTATACGGAGTATATCTCCGTACAAATGAATTATACACCCAACATCAATATTTGTCAAGTGCTTTTTTATAATTCCGGTTTTTTTGTCCTGGATATGGATTTCCGCCATATGATGAACGAGATCGCTGCGGTGAGCAACTCGGTCACCCAGAACGCATTCCACACTCCGTCGGGGCCGAACCAACGGCTCAGCAGAAATGCCACCGGCACTATTATCACAAGGTACCTGCACAGTGAGATCATCAGCGACGGGACGCCCTTTCCGAGTCCCTCCAGAGCGCCGGATGAGGTGACGGAAACCGCCGATACGATGAATCCGGCGCTGATAATTCGCAGAGCGGATTCCCCGGCGTTGATCGCCTGGGGATCGTTGCTGAACAGTCCCATCAGCTCCCCGGGAATTGCAAGACAGATGATCGTTCCAACGGTCATGATCACGGCGCTTATCAGGAGCACCAGGCGGTACAGCTGATCCACCCTGCGGTACTCCCCGGCGCCGTAATTGTATCCGATGAGCGGCCGCATTCCTTGGATCATTCCGTTTGCGGTCAGATATAAGAATGTCTGTAGCTTGTAGTAAATACCCAGCGTGAGGATATAGACCTCACCGAATTCTGTCAGTATTGCGTTCAGTGCGGAGATCAGCAGGGAGGGTAGCGCGAGATTAAGCGCCGCAGGTATCCCTATGGAATACAGCCGTGCGGCGGTGTGCCTGTCCGGCAGGAAGCAGTCCCTGCGCAGGCGGACTCCGATCGGTCGCCGGAGGTACACCACGATGTACACAGTCAGCAGTACCGTCTGCCCTATTCCGGAAGCCAGCGCCGCACCCTCTATTCCCATTTCCGGGAACCCTATGCCGAAGATCATGAGCGGATCGAGGATAATATTCGTGACGCACCCGGCGAGGAGTGCCAGCATGGAGATCTTCATTTTACCCACTGCCTGGAATATCTTCTCAGCCGCCATGCCGAGATTTATCACCAGCGTGAACGAGAATGCGATGGTGGAGTACTGCACGCCGAGATTCACGACGTTCTGCGACGAGGTGAACATGCTCAGAAATGCCGGCATTATCGCAATGCTTGCCGCGGTTAGTATCACGCTGTGGACTATCGCGAAGAACATTCCCTGGGAAGCCGCGCGGTCTGCCTTGTCAGGCTCCCCGGCGCCTTTGAAGAACGCGATGACTGCGTTTATTCCTACGCCGAAACCTATTCCGACGGCATTGATGAGATTTTGCACCGGAAACACCAGCGAAAGCGCCGTCATGGCGTCGTCGCTTATTTTCGCAACGAAGAAGCTGTCCACGATGTTGTACAGCGAATTCACCAGCATTGAAACCACCATAGGCAGCGCCATGGACATCAGCAGGGGGAACACCGGTTTGTCCTTCATAAAAGTATCGTTCATTTGACCTCCAGGGATTCCAGACACAAAAACAGCCACACGATTTGAATCGTGTGGCGAAAAGGTGATCAGATCCGGAAAAATCCACATAAAAAATTTTCTGTATGACATTGTATCATATAAACCCGGATATGTCAAGTGAAATATTATCGGCTCACATTGTGTAGAAGCGCAGCCCGTCGTCGGAGAACTTCAGCGATATCCCATGTCCGCCGAAATACTGCGTCAGATACTCGTGTAGTTCCGGGCTGCTGCTGTTCATGCTGAAATTCTGCCCACCGCAGGAATCCCTGTAGTGAAGCTCTGCGGAGAACTGCTCCGCCACCTGCTTTTTGAGTTCCGCCATTTCCGCAGAACTGATCACTCTTCTTGCCATATTGCCTCCATTAAAATGCGTTGTATTTGTCCTCACAGCTCCTCATTGCAAGGATAGTGTCTGTGATAAGTTCATCAAGTGATACTTTCATAAGTTCCGCGCCGCGTTCTATTACCTCCCGGGAGCAGCCGGCAGCAAAATTCGTGGATTTGTACTTCTTCTTCACCGATTTAAACTCGATATCCTGCACTGATTTTGACGGGCGCATGAGCGCGGCGGCGCCGATAAGTCCCGTGAGCTCATCCACGGCGTACAGCACCTTCTCCATCTCGTGCTCCGGCTGGATATCCACGGTCAGCTTCCAGCCGTGGCTCGCCGTCGCGTGGATTATCCGTTCGTCTATCCCACGACTGCGCATTATTTCCTGTTCCTTTATGCAGTGCTGCTCCGGGTACATCTCGAAATCCAGGTCGTGGAGCAGTCCGACCAGCCCCCAGAAATCCGCGTCGGCGCCATAGCCGAGCTTCTTCGCGTACCAGCGCATTACTCCCTCGACAGTCATTGCATGCTTCTGATGAAAGTTGTCCTTGTTGTATTCCGTGAGCAGAGCCCAGGCTTCGTCCCGGGTTGGAATTCCTGCCATATTATTATATCTCCTTTCTAATCTTATAAAACCTATCAAAACAATAAGTATAATATACACCTTTTCTGATGGTTTGTCAATAGGCTTTTGAAAAAAACCGGAAAATTTGAAATGCATGTCCCGGCGTATTGACTTTTTATTTCGTGTGTGATATAATACATATTAAACTAGTAGGTCAAGTGAGTATTGATCTCATACAGATAAAAAAGGGACGGGTTCGGAACATTGGAAAGCTTTGTATGTGTGAGCATAAACTATAAACGCTGCGGCGAGGAAATACGGGGGGAGTTCACGCCGGAGCCGGCGCGCCGCGCGGATTTCATCACGCTCCATTCGGAATTCAGCCCCGTGCTTCTCTGCACCTGCTGCCGCACGGAGCTGTACATCACCGGCACTCCGGATAATGCGGTCTGGCTTCTCTCGGAACTGAGCGGAGTCCCGGAGGGGCGCGTGCGCAGCTGCTCCATGCAGTTTGACGGAGAGGGCGCGGTGCGGCACCTTTTCAGGGTCGCCAGCGGAATCGACTCCGCAATAGTTGGCGAGGACGAGGTGCTCGGGCAGTTGAAAAACGCGTTTGCTTTCTCGGCGGAGAGAATACGCCTGTCCGACCGGACGAACATTATATTCCAGAGCGCAGTGACCACCGCGAAGCGTATCAAGACGCAGACCGCCCTGTCAAAGACGTCGGTTTCCCATGCAACGCTTGCGGCGAAGATGGCGGCGCATTCCGCTGCGGAGCCGCTGGTAATGCTGATAGGCGCCAGCGGAAATACCGGCACCAGCCTGCTGAAGAACCTGTTGTCCTACCGGAATGTCAGGGTACTTGCGACAATGCGTTCCCACAGCGGCGCGGTGGTGCTCCCGGACAGCCCGGCGCTGACGGTGATACCGTATGAGCGGCGGTACGAGTACATATCCGGGTGCGACTGCGTTGTTTCGGCGACCACAAGTCCGCACACGGTGATCTCGGCGGAAAGGCTGGAAGCCCCGGGCAAGCCGCAGCTGTTCATTGACTTGGCGATCCCCCGGGATATTGACCCGGCAGCGGCGGAGATCTCTGGGATCACGCTGCGCAGCGTGGACTATTTTAAGGAACTTGCCGCCGGGAACGACCAGCTGAAACAGGACAGCGTAGAGCAGGCGAAGCAGATGATAACCGAGGATATCGACGAGCTTAAAAAGACCCTGCTCATGCATGATATTCAGCCGGAACTACGCAGCTCCGGAGTGCTCATCGGAATGACCGCAGAGGAGCTTTTCTACAAGCTGCGCTCCGGGCTGGACAGCCATGCATTCGGCGCGGTCGTGGAAACAGTCAGAGAATTAGGAGGTAAGTGAATGCCGTATTTTCCTTTCTTTGCGGATATAACCGGGCAGCCCTGCCTGATAGTCGGCGGCGGCAGGATAGCGCTGCATAAGATAAGGAAGCTGCTCCCGTTCTCACCGGAAATACATGTTGTGGCGGAGGATATTTCCCCGGAAATATCCTCGCTCCCGGAACTGCATATTACCCGTCGCAGATTTGAGGACAGCGACCTTGACGGAATGCGCTTCGTGATTGCCGCGACGGACGACCACGGCGTGAACTCCCATGTGGCACGGCTGTGCGAGCGCAGGAGGATTCCCTGCAACGCCGTGGACGACCCGGAGAACTGCACGTTCTTTTTCCCGGCGCTGGCGCAGCGCGGCGATATCACCGTGGGGATATCCACCGCCGGAAAAAGTCCGCTGCTCGCCGCGGAATTACGCCGCCGGACGGAGCAGCTGCTCACCCCGGAGATGGCGGAAATATGCTCTCTGATGGGATTTATCCGCTCCTATGTCCGCAGCAGATTCCCGGAGGAAAAGCAGCGCGCCAGGGTAATGGCGGCGGCGCTGGAATACTGCACGGGCGGCACAGTCCCCGATGAAGAGCAGCTTATGGGATTCATAGATTCGCTGGAGATCAACGTATGATTATAAGAATTGGAACGCGCCGCAGCAGGCTGGCTCTGGCGCAGACCGCCATGGTGGCGGCGGCTCTCACGGAGAGATTCCCCGGGACTGAGATACATACCGTGGAAATAGTCACCCACGGCGACCGGGTGCTCGACAAGCCGCTGGACAAAATCGGCGGCAAGGGCGTATTCGTAGAGGAAATAGAGCAGGCAATGCGCTCCGGGGAAATAGACGTCGCAGTGCACAGTGCGAAGGATCTTCCGGTGCAGCTTGGGGAGGGTCTTGAGATAGCCGGAGTGCTCTCCCGGGGGGACAGCCGGGACATGCTGATAACACGGTGCGGCGTGGAGTATTCCGGCAGCGACCGGTTCACGGTCGGCACCGGCAGCCTGCGCCGCCGCCGGAATTTCACGGCTCTGTACCCTAACGCGGAATTCGCGGATATCCGCGGAAACGTGGACACGCGCCTGCGTAAGCTTTCCGCCGGGGAATACGACGGGATAATCCTTTGTGCCGCCGGAATACAGCGCCTGGGGCTGTCGCTGGACGAATTCACGGTCCGGAAGTTCAGCTGCCGGGAGTTCATTCCGGCACCCTGCCAGGGAATTATCGCGGCGGAGTGTAAGTCCGGTAGCGCCGCTGCCGGAATGCTCCGGGAGATATCTCACCGGGAAACGGCGCTGTGCTTTGCGGCGGAGCGTGAAATAATCGCGGCGCTGGGCGCGGACTGCACCGTGCCGGTAGGCGCGTATACCGAGATAAACGGCGGAATAATGGATATCGTGATATCCGGAAGCACCGGGAAAACAGTTTCCGGAAGCTGTCCGCCGGAGGAATATTCCGGCAAGGTAAAGGAGTTGACCGCACAGCTATGACAGGAAGAGTTACACTGGTCGGGGCAGGCTGCGGCAGCTTTGACCTGATAACGCTCCGGGGACGTAATGCGCTGGCGCAGTGCGACACGGTAATCTACGACAGCCTTATCGACAGCCGCCTGCTGGATTTCTGCCCGGGGGCGGAGAAAATATGCGTGGGAAAGCGCGCCGGGCAGCATTCCGCCGCGCAGGAGGAAATAAACTCGATGCTGGTGGAAAAGGCGCTTTCCGGCAGGAATGTCGTGCGGTTAAAGGGCGGCGACCCGTTCGTTTTCGGCAGGGGCGGCGAGGAGATCCTGGAGCTCCGGAAGCACGGAATCCCGTATTCGGTCGTGCCTGGAGTTACCTCCAGCGTTGCGGTGCCGGAGCTTGCCGGAATCCCGGTCACGCACCGGCGCACCGCCCGAAGCTTCCATGTGATAACCGGGCACACCGCGGACAGCTGCACCCCGGAGAAGCTGGAGCAGTACGCGAAAATCGGCGGCACGCTGGTGTTCCTTATGGGGTTGAATTCCCTGGGGGAGATAGCTTCCGGGCTTATCTCCGGTGGAATGCCCGGAGATACTCCTGCGGCAGTGATTTCCAATGGGGCGACTATCCGGCAGCGCACGGTCAGGGCGCCGCTTTCCGGTATCGCGGAGGAAGTCCGGGCGGCGGATATTCCGGCTCCGGCGGTAATTGTCGTGGGGGATACTGCGGAGTATGACTTTTCCGCGACCTGCGCGCCGCCGCTGGACGGAGTGACGGTGGCGGTGATATCCTCCCCGGACACCGGGCGCAAACTCACTGACGGGCTGAATTCCCTGGGAGCGTACGCGTTCCGTGCCGGGGGAATGGAGCTGCGCGAGGTGCACAGCGCCGACGTCAGCGCGGCTCTGGCACATCTCCGGGATTACACCCACGTCGCGCTGACAAGTCCCAACGGGGCGCGCATTTTCCTGCAGAAACTCCGGGAGGAGCGTATTGACCTGCGCGGACTTTCCGGGCTGCGCTTCGCAGTGGTCGGGAAAGGTACGGCGGCGGTGCTGGAGCATTCCGGGATATATCCGGAGCTTATACCGCAGGATTACAACACTGCGGCGCTTGGCAGGCTGCTGTGCGGTGAACTCACGACCGCAGACCGGCTGCTGATAATGCGTTCGGCTGAAGGCTCCCCGGAGCTTGCGCCCATGCTGGGCGCCGCCGGGATTAAATACGATGATGTGACGATCTACGAGCCGGTGTATTCCGCCGGAAGTGCCGTTGACTGCGACTTCGTGGCGTTCACCAGCGCCGGGGCGGTCCGTGGATTTTTCGGAAATGGCGGTTCGCTTTCCGCCGGGATTACTCCTGTTGCGATAGGGAATGTCACCGCAGAGGAACTGAAGAAAAACGGCGCTGTCCGGTGCCTTATTCCGGCAGAAAGCAGCGCCGACGGAATTATAAACAAAATATTGGGGGCAGTAACATGCAGAGATTCAGACGACTGAGAGCAAATCCGGCAATGCGCAGAATGGTGAGGGAAACCAGGATTGACCCGGCGGAGCTTATCTATCCGATATTCGTGGCGGAGGGCGAGAACATAAAGACCCCGGTGGATTCCATGCCGACGGTGTATCAGTACTCCATCGACCGGCTGGAGGAGATACTTCCGCAGATAGCCGGGAGCGGGATTTCCGGGCTGCTTATATTCGGGATCCCGGCGCATAAGGACGCCCGTGGCACCGAAGCTTACAACGACGAGGGAATAACCCAGCGTGCCATCAGGTATATCAAGGCGCACTATCCCGACATGATAGTCATAGCGGACGTGTGCCTGTGCGAATACACCGACCACGGTCACTGCGGCCTTGTATGCGGCTGCAGGATACTCAACGACGAAACGCTGCCGCTGCTTTCTGCGATGTCCGTAAGCCTTGCGAAGGCGGGCGCAGATATTATTGCTCCCTCCGACATGATGGACGGGCGCGTTGCGGCGATCCGCAAATCCCTGGACGAGAACGGATTCACTGATACGCCGATAATGGCGTACAGTGCGAAGTTCGCTTCCGGGTATTATTCACCGTTCCGGGACGCGGCGCATTCCGCACCGGGATTCGGCGACAGAAAGACTTATCAGATGGACCCGGCGAACGGCAGGGAAGCCCTCCGGGAGATTGAGGACGATATCCGCGAGGGTGCGGACATGGTGATGGTGAAGCCGGCGCTGGCGTATCTGGACGTGCTGAAATCCGCCCGGGAGCGCTTCGACCTGCCGCTTGTCGCATACAATGTCAGCGGCGAATTCTCGATGGTCAAGGCGGCGGCGCAGATGGGCTGGATAGACGAGCGGCGCATAGTCATGGAAAATCTCACGGCGATAAAGCGTGCCGGCGCGGATATCATCATAACCTACCACGCGCTTGACGCCGCCGCATGGATAAAGGAGGAAGCATGAACACACAGAATTCTGAGCGGCTCTACGAAAGAGCCTGCAAATTCATGCCCGGCGGAGTGAACAGCCCGGTGCGCGCCTGCCGTTCAGTAGGAATGTCGCCGCTTTTCATCGACCACGCGAGCGGTTCCAGGATATACGATGAGGACGGAAATGAGTTCATAGACTACATCTGCTCCTGGGGACCGAATATCCTGGGACATGCGGTCCCGGAGGTAACTCAGGCGGTAAAGGCGGCGTGCGACCGCGGACTTACGTTCGGTGCCTGCCACAAGGGCGAGATAGAGCTTGCGGAGCTTATCCAGAAGCACTTCCCGTCTATGGAGATGCTGCGCCTGGTGAATTCCGGAACTGAAGCCGTGATGAGCGCTATAAGAGCCGCCCGGGGATTCACCGGACGGGACAGGATAATCAAATTCGAGGGCTGCTACCACGGGCATTCCGACGGATTGCTGGCGAAGGCAGGCTCCGGGCTTATGACTCACGCGATTCCCTCCGGAGCCGGCGTCCCTGCCGGGTATACCGAGAATACTCTGCTGGCGAGGTACAATGACGAGGGATCCGTGGAAAAGCTGTTCAAAGCCTGCGGAAACGAGATCGCAGCGCTTATCGTGGAGCCGTGCGCGGCAAATATGGGAGTAGTTCCTCCGAAGCCGGGATTCCTGAAGTTCCTCCGGGATATCACGGAGAAATACGGCGCTGTGCTGATATTCGACGAGGTTATCACCGGATTCCGCCTGTCCGATGGCGGCGCGCAGAAGTACTACGGAATTACCCCGGACATGACCACGCTGGGAAAGATAGTCGGCGGCGGAATGCCCCTGGCGGTCTACGGCGGAAAGCGTGAGATAATGGAGTGCGTCGCGCCGTTAGGCTCCGTCTACCAGGCTGGTACTCTCTCGGGAAATCCCTGCGCGGTGGCGGCAGGAATCGCGCAGCTGAAACTGATCGAGAGCACTCCCGACCTGTATTCACGGATAGACTCCGGCGCAGAGAAGTTGCATAACGCGTACCTGGAATCCGGACTGAACGCAAACCGCTGCGGCTCGCTGCTGACGGTGTTCTTCACGGACGGGGAGGTCACGGATTACGACGCAGCAGTCAAGTGCGATACCGCAAAATTTGCGGAGTACTGGCGGCATATGCTGGGCTGCGGAATTTACGCGGCTCCGTCGCAGTTCGAGGCGATGTTCGTGTCATACGCGCATTCTGACGAGGATATCGAGCGGACGGTCCTGGCGATAAGGACATTCCGCCAGAAATAACATATGGGAGGCGCAATTCCTCCCATACATGATAAATGCTCCGGTCACATCACATGACCGGAGCTTGTTTTTACTTGTTTTCGATATCCTTCTTGTTGACGGAAGCAACGCAGAAGTCGATACGCTCGTTCTCGTCCTCCTCGTCGCCGTTGGAGCCGGTGAGTGCGATCTCCTTGGTCGGGTCGATTCCATCGACCGGGGTCGCAACCGCTTCGCCGGTGGCTGCGCCGGGAACTCTGAACTTGGCGATATCCAGGGGTTCAATGGAGGTTTCCGCGGGCTTTTCGAGCTGCGGTACCCACTCGTAGGGAACGCGGTACGCACGGTAGATCATGTTGCACTTGAAGTTGCCGCCAAAGTGCTTGAAGTACGGATTAACGTATTCCCACACGATCTCGTGATCGGGGGTTACCTCCAGCAGATGACCGTCGGAGCCTTCGGTGATGAGGGTGTTTCCGTTCGGCAGGCGCTGCGCGGAGCTGATGTAAGAGCTGTAGAACTTGGAAGCGTCGGTGAACAGGAAGCTTCCTGCCTCCAGCGGAGTGTACTGCCAGGTGATCTCCAGCGTAACCGGGTTGAACTGGAGCACTCTGGAATAGTCACGGTGCGCGTTGTTCACGCCGATAGGAGAAGCCGGGTTCGGAACGCCGTAACCGCCCTCGCCGCCGTTGTCGAATACCAGCAGGTCGCCCTCCCCGGGAAGCCCCTTGGGGATCATGTGGAGGTGGTGCTGACCGATTATCCAGCCGAGCTTCCTGGTTGCTTCGCTCTCGTTGAAGTCGGGACCCACGCGCCATACGATCTTTCCGGTGGATCTCTCGATTATCGCGAGTATGTTGGAGTTACGCGCGTCGAAGATGATGTTGTCCGGGTGGAAGCGTGTATCTCCGGCGTCATACCACTTGTTCTCGCCGAGAGTGGAGAAGTTGTTTATGTGCATCCAGTCGCCGCCTGCTTCCTCGTGGAGTCCGGGATTCCTGAACAGGACGTTCTTCGCCGCTTCGTCGAAGCCCAGCTCGTCAAAGTGGTCGGAAGCGCGCCAGCTCCAGAGAATATTGCCCTCCCAGTCAACTTCGATTATCTTGTCATCAATAAGGCGCTTGTCGGAGATGTTGTGGTTGTAGAGATTCTCATGCGTGAGGATAAGCGTCTTGCCGCCGTCAGTGCGCGGATTTCCGTTGGGGTAGTAGTAGCCTACGGTGCTTCCCTCTCGCTGGTAGTCATGGTGCTGACGCGCCATGTATACAGGCTCCTTGCCGGGGTCAGCGACTAATTCCGTTTTGTCGAACTTCCAGACGATGTGACCGTCCCAGTCAACCTGGACGAGGTCGATCTGATCCTGGAATGCGTGCTTTCCGCTGCGTGTTCCGGTGGTGCCCATTACATAGCCACCGGGGAGTATCTTGTTCGGGAATCCTCCCAGACCGGCCCACAGCTTCACCTCGTTGCCGTTCATGTCGATGAGCAGCGCGCCCTTGGTGGTGGGGAATACGGTGTAGCCGCCGTATGCCTTGTCCTTGTTGAATATTGTAACTCCTGTAGGATAAATGCTCGGATAACCCATGATAAAATCCTCCTTATTACTGATTTACGCCGGAAAGGTCAACGTCCGTGTTTTCGGGGAATGCCTTCTCAGCTGCCGCAGTGTAATAGAACTGCCTTATGTTGTATTCGGTCGGGAACTTACCATGCTGGAACGCCCATGCGTTCACCTCGTCAAGGTGTGCCGCGGACTTCTCGGAAAGCCCGAACTGGATTGTGTACTGCTGCCAGTTGGATTTGAATATCTCCTCGTCGATACCGAACTTTGCGGAAACCGCCTTCGCGGATTCATCAAGGTGATCGTTGATGTACTGCGCGCTCTCGTTCAGTGCCTTGAGGTAATCCGCCAGCAGGTCGGTGTTGTTCTCGGCGAAATTCCTGGAGGTGATGAGGTAAGCGGAAATCCTTATGTCAACGTCCTTGGATTCAGCGACCTTTACCCAGCCCTCGTTCTCGACTTTCTCCACCATTGCGCCGCTGGTGACTATCGCGGAGGCGTTTCCGTTGTGGATAACGCCGAGGATAGTGGAAGCGTCAGTAGCGTTTACTGCGTTCTGCTTGTCGGGGTCAAGTCCGAGGTAGGTCTGCGCCTGCCAGTTGTAGTATTCGCTGACTGTACCGATGTTTGTGATCCAGCCCTCGCTGCCGTCCAGGGAGGAGATATCCTCCGCATACTTGGGAGCAACGAAGATACCGCCGGTTGTGGATACACTGGAGGAGAGGTCAGACGCGATAACGAGGTTGTTCGCCTCGAGAGTGTTTCCGAAGCGGTTGGCCGCTGCAAAGTCCGCAAGAAGTCCGATATCCGCTGTGCCTGTTACCACAGAGTCAACGGTGTTTATGCCAGCAACGAACTCGGTTGTCTGAAGCATTATGCCATACTTTTCGAAAATGCCCTGCTGGGTACCAATGTATCCTGCGTACTGATCCGGCTCGCCGGTCATGTTTGCAACGCGGATAGTTCGCAGCTCCGTGCCGTCAGAAGCGGTCTGGGAGCCGTTATTTCCTGCGCATGCGGTCAGCAGGGAAGTGGAAACTGCGAGTGCTGCTGCGGTCTTGAATATGTTATGTATCTTCATGGTGATTCTCCTTTATTTAACTCCGAAATGTCTGAGAAATTTCTTTCCGGCAAGTTGGAGCAGTCTGTCGGCAACGAAGCCGATTATCGCCAGTGTGACGATACCTGCGAATGCCCAGCTGGTCTTGTAGTAAAGTTTCGAGCTGTTGATGAGGTAGCCCAGACCGTCGCTGCCGACCAGCATTTCCGCTGCGATGACGCAGATGAAAGCGGAGCTGAGCCCAAGTCTTACGCCGGTGTATACGTTGGACACCGCCGAGGGGACGACAACCGTGAAGAATGTGCGTGCTTTCTTCGCGCCCATGCAGGAGGCTGCCTCCATCAGGGATGTGTCAGTCGTTGCAACGCCTGCGATGGTATTCACGAGGATCGGGAAGAATGAAGCGTAGAATATCAGCGCAACCTTGGATTCCTCTCTTACGCCGAACCACATCAGAAACAGCGTAGTCAGCGCGATCGCCGGAACGAATCGGAAGAAGCTGAGTATCGGTTCCACAAGCCAGCGCACCGGGCGGAAGTTACCCACCAGTAGTCCCAGTGGAACTGCAGTCACGATGGCGAGTGCCCAGCCCTTGACTACGCGGCTGAGGCTGGCAGCGATATCTGTCCAGAGAGTGCCGTCCTGTGCGAGCCGCACCATACTGCCGATGGTTTCCATCGGGCTTGGCAGAAAGTACTCGTCATACGCGAGGGAGCCAAGTCCCCATATAGCGATTATTACCGCCCAGGATACCACGCCGCTGCGGAGTATCTTCTGGAGAGCGGCTGAGAATTTCGTATTCTTTTCCATCACGCGCCCTCCTTAAATGTAGTAAACGTCGGAAACATCCAGCGCCTTGTTTACGATTATTTCGGTGCTGTTGTTCTCCACGGTGTAAAGCTTCTTGATGAATATTTTCACGTTGTCGCCCTTATGCAGACGGGGGAGGTTGAGCGGATACTTGCCGATCACCTGGATATCTCCGATATCCGCGGCCACCTCGAATGCGTTTCCGCGGAAGGACACGCTGCGTACCACAGCGTCCTCCATGGAGCTTTCAAAGTCGTGGTGTCCGTTGTCCTCGAATTTGTGTATCTCGATGAATTCCGGGCGGACGAGGGCGTTTCTGCTTCCTCCGGTGGGGAAGCCCTTCAGTCTGCCGAAGTCCTCTATCATTACTGACTGCCCGATGAACTGCGCCACGAATGCGGTCTGCGGCTCGAGATATATTTCCGAGGGAGTTCCGACCTGCTCGACTCTGCCATTGTTCGTGATAACGATCTCGTCTGCAACCTCGATAGCTTCGTCCTGATCGTGGGTGACGAAAATACTTGTTATGCCGATCTTGTCGATGGTTTCGCGGAGCCATGTGCGGAGTTCCTTGCGGACTTTCGCGTCGATAGCTGCGAACGGCTCGTCAAGCAGCAGAAGTTCCGGCTGGGGAGCGAGCGCCCTTGCGAGGGCTATTCTCTGGCGCTGACCGCCGCTCAGTTGATCGGGGTAGCGCTTGCCCACGTCCGGGAGCCCTACCAGTTCCAGAAGCTCCTGCACCCTGTCGGCGATGAACTTCTTGCCCTTTTTCTGGACCTTCAGACCGTAGGCGATGTTCGCGTTCACCGTCATGAAAGGGAACAGTGCGTAGTTCTGGAATACGAACCCGATACCGCGTTCGCTGGAGGGAACCGTGTTGACGTTCCTGCCGTTTATGCAGATGTCGCCGCTGTCCTGCTTTTCAAGTCCGGCGAGCATTCGGAGGATCGTGGTCTTTCCGCTGCCGCTGGGGCCGAGAAGTCCGACCAGCTTGCCCTTTTCAAGTCCGAAGCTCACGTTGTCGGACGCCTTGAAATCGCCGAAGCTTTTGTTTATATTTTTTAGTTCAATGTACATCTCTGTCACTCCTGATCGTTATTTACTGTGAGGAGATCACACCGTACATCGTCCGAACCGGAAGTTCCTGCGGAGCAGGATCGTAAAAATCGCACCCATAACCATTAACCTCAATCTCTATAAGTAATAGTAAAACTATCAACTTACTATGTATTTGCTTTTTGTCTATTATAACCCCGACCTGGGGATTTGTCAACCGTTTTTTCGGATTTTCCGGCAATTTGTAGTAAGGTACACAAATCAACAGAATATCCCGTGATAATTTGGCAATAATCACAGTGTTTGAAAATCGGGGCAAAATCTATTGACAAGCAGCCCGAAACGTGGTATAATCAGTAAAACCTATTAATGAGATAGGAAAGATATGTATTTATCTTACAGGAGGATAACACAATGCTGACTGAACTCACGAATCAGAACTATAACGAAGTTTTTTCCACCGAAAAGCCGCTGGTGGTTGAATTCTATTCTCCCACCTGCACTCACTGCAAGCGCACCGAAGCCGGACTTAACGAGGTAGCCGAGGAGCAGGGCGAGAACGTAGTCATCGCGAAATGCGACATCACTGCGAATCCCGCGCTGGCCCAGCAGTACGACGTAACTCAGCTGCCGACGCTGCTCTTCATAAAGAACGGTGATATCCGCGAGAAGCTGGTAGGATTCACGCACAAGCTGATCATCGCCGAGAACATCAAGAAGCTGGTCTGATGTATAGGGGCGGAGCCTGAATCCGCCCTTTCATCGTTTTCTGGGAGGGAAGCACCCTCCCATTTTTATTCGGCGTTCAGGTACTTTTCTGCGGAGGTCACGGCGTTTGCGCCGTCCGCAGCCGCGGTAATAACCTGCCGCAGCGGAGTCGTGCGGATATCCCCGGCGGCGAAGATTCCGGGCGCGGAGGTCACGCAGTCCTCTCCGGCGCGGACGTATCCGCCGTCAAGTTCGCAGATACCCTCCAGCGGCGCGGTATTCGGCACGCTTCCTACTGCAACGAAGATCCCGTCAACGTCCAGGTGCTTCTGCTCGCCGTTCTGGGTGTAGTTTATCCCGTCTGCGGAGCCGTCGCCGGTTATCCCGGTCAGCACTGCGCCGAGCACCGGAATGATGTTCGCGGCTTCCGAAACGTGCTTCTGAAGGCTCTTGTTCGCGCGGAATTCCTCCCGGCGGTGCACCAGGTACACAGTCTTTGCAAGCTTGGAAAGATACAGTGCGTCGCCCAGCGCTGTATCACCGCCGCCGATAACCGCAACGGTCTTTTCCTTATAAAAGAAGCCGTCGCATACCGCGCAGTAGGAAATACGCTGTTTGTCGACCCCGGGGACTCCCGGCTTGCGGTGGGAGGCGCCTGCGGCGTAAATCACTGTCCGGGCGGATTCTGTCTTTCCATCAGCGAACTTGACTGTCCAGTTCCCACCGGATTTTTCAAGTCCGGTGACCTCGCCCTCGATGAACTCCGTGCCGAGCTGCTCCGCGTGGCTGCGGAATTTCTCGCCGAGGTCGTATCCGCTTATACCCGGCAGTCCGGGGTAGTTGTCCACCTGCTCTGTAACGGCGATCTGCCCGGTGCCCATGTAGTCCTTTTCGATGACCGCAAGCTCCAGCAGGGCGCGTTTTCCGTATATCGCAGCGGATAACCCGGCAGGTCCGCTGCCTATTATTAATATGTCGTACATATTTGCCTCCTCACTTATAAAACCTATCGGATAGGTATAGTTTACATTGTTTCAACTCTTTTGTCAATAGGGGTATTATCCCCCGGAATCCCTCCGACTATCACTGAAACGCCTTGTTATAATGCCTGGAAGGATTTTTTGTTGAAATGATATAAAAATCTTATAACACGCTATAAAATTTTCAGATAACTAATTTCCGCAAAACCTATTGACTTTATATGCATTGTAGTGTATAATGAGAAACATAAAAACACGGAGGTGTTCAGATGGAATTCAACACGCGGCTGCTTCACGGCGGCTTCGGAGCCGACAAGGCTACGGGCGCAACGCTGGCGCCGATATATCAGGTGAGCGCATTCGCACAGGAATCCGCGGAAAAGCTAGAGGCGGTGTTCAATAACCGCGCTCCCGGATTCGCGTATTCCAGGATCAGCAATCCGACGGTGGCGTCGTTTGAAACGCGAATGAACGCCCTCGAAAAGGGGATAGGTGCAGTAGCCTGTTCCTCCGGAATGGCGGCGGTCACGATGTCGCTGCTTAACATTCTGGAATCCGGTGACGAGGTTATCGCAGGCGCAGGGCTGTTCGGAGGAACGATCGACCTTTTCGGCGACCTGAAGGCGTTCGGTATTACGACGCGGTTTGTCGAGCATGTCACGGTGGAGGAGATCGCGGCGAACATCACCGACCGCACAAAGGCGGTTTTTGCGGAGCTAATCGGCAATCCGGGGCTTGAGATAGTGGATATCCGGGCGGTGTCCGCGCTGTGTCACGAGCATGGAATTCCGCTGATACTGGACAGCACCACGGCAACGCCGTATCTGATAAGACCGTTTGAGTTCGGTGCGGATATCGTGGTACATTCCACCTCCAAGTACATAAACGGCGGCGGAAACTCCATCAGCGGCGTTATAATCGACAGCGGCAGGTTCAAGTGGGATTTCGGCAGATACAAGGGGCTTGCTGAATACAGAAAGCTCGGCGCGCTGTCATATCTCGCGAAGCTACGAAGCGGTATCTGGCGTAATTTCGGCGCGTGTCTTGCTCCGATGAACGCGTTCATGAATTCCGTCGGAATGGAAACCCTGGGACTCCGCATGGAGCGCTGTTGCGAGAATTCACTGGCACTGGCGGAATTCTTCCGGGACTGCAACGGCATTGAGCCGAATTACCCGGCGCTGGACGACAATCCGTATTACGGGCTGTGTAAGGAGCAGCTCGGCGGAAAGGGCGGCGCGATACTCACGATACGGGCAGGCAGCAAGGAGCGTGCATTCAGGCTGATAAATGCGCTGAAGCTAGCGACGAACGCCACGAACATCGGCGACGTCCGGACGCTGGTTATCCACCCGTCCAGCACGATATACGCCCACGGCAGCGAGGAGCAGAAGCGCCATGCCGGGGTATTTGAGGATACTATAAGAATAAGCGTAGGAATTGAAGATAAAGAAGATCTCATAGCCGATTTCAAGCAGGCTGTGGAATGTCTGGGATAAGGAGAACGAAGATGGCAGTTGATTATTCAACACTCAAAAAAGGCGGATTCATGCGCCAGAAGCAGAAGAATAACTTTTCGCTGCGGCTGAGGGTGGTCGGCGGAAATCTCACCGCAAAGCAGCTTGCGACCATTGCAGAGGTATCAGACAAGTTCGGTGAGGGATATGTTCATCTGACCTCCCGTCAGAGCGTGGAGATTCCGTTCATAAAGCTGGATAACATCGACGAGGTCAAATCAGCACTGGCTCTTGGAGATGTAGAACCGGGCGTATGCGGTCCGAGAGTGCGCACCATCACCGCCTGTCAGGGCGAGGCAATATGTCCCAGCGGCTGCATAGACACATATGCGCTTGCCAAGGAATTGGACGACAGATACTTTGCCCGGGAACTGCCGCATAAGTTCAAGTTCGGAATCACCGGCTGCCAGAACAACTGCCTGAAATCCGAGGAGAATGACGTCGGAATCAAGGGCGGGATCCAGGTCAAGTGGAAAGAGGACGCCTGCATTGGCTGCGGAGTCTGCGAGAAGGCGTGCCGCCGCGGCGCGATCTCCATCAATGACGGAAAGGTCAGCGTGGATTACGACAAGTGCAACTTCTGCGGACGCTGCTTCAAAGCATGTCCTACCGAGGCGTGGGACACCGTTCACGGATACATCGTATCCTTCGGCGGACTTTTCGGCAACACCATCAACAAGGGCGAGGCGATAATCCCGTTCATCGAGAGCAAGGAGAAGCTGCTGAAGGTGTGTGACGCAGCAATCGTGTTCTTTGAGCAGAACGCAAACCCCGGCGAGCGCTTCAAGTTCACCATCGACAGGGTGGGCAGAGAGAAATTCGAGCAGGTAATAAAGGAGGCTTACAGCAATGGCTGATTACAATATCGACGACACTGTGGACATCACTGACGTGGTGTGCCCTACGACTTTCGTAAAGGCAAAGGTAGCGCTGGAGGAACTTGACGAGGGTCAGGTGCTCTCCATCAGAATGAACGACGGCGAACCTGTCCAGAATGTTCCGCGCAGCATCAAGGAGGAGGGTCACAGAATCCTCAAGCTCATCAACAACAACGACGGTACCTACGACCTCATCGTTGAGAAGGTGGGTGACTGAATGTCCGTCAGAGCAACCAACGACACGTTCAAATCCGAGACAGCAGACGGCATAGTCCTGGCGGATTTCTACTCTGACAGCTGCATTCCCTGCAAGAGAATGTCCCCGATTCTGGCGGAACTTGAGGAGCAGGATCCGGACATCAAGCTCGTGAAGCTGAACATCAACTACGACGCGGAAACCGCAGCAGAATACAACGTGACCTCCGTTCCCACAGTAGTATTTTTCAAGGACGGCGCGGAGCAGCAGAGAATCACCGGCGCAGTGAAGAAAGCACAGCTGGAAGAAATAATAAACAGCATAAGATAAGGAGATACAGACATGACTATCACAGTAACAGGCGTAAAGAAGGGAGTTGCAGACGGACTGACACTGGCTCAGCTGGTCGTTGACGAGAAGGTCGAGACCCCGGAGTACGTCACCGCCAGCGTGAACGAGGAATTCATCTCCAGCAGCAGTTTTGAGGACACAGTACTCAAGGACGGCGACAACGTAGAGTTCATCTATTTCATGGGAGGCGGTCAGTAATGGCATTCACAAATGAACAGCTGGAGCGCTATTCCCGTCACATAATCCTCAAGGAAGTCGGCGCAAAGGGACAGAAGAAGCTACTCAACGCAAAGGTGCTGATAATCGGCGCCGGCGGGCTTGGCGCACCAGCGGCTATGTATCTCGCAGCCGCAGGCGTGGGCACCATCGGGATTGCGGACGCTGACGAGGTGGATCTCTCAAATCTCCAGCGGCAGATAATCCACGCCACCTCCGATGTTGGCAAGGCAAAGGTGCAGTCCGCGAAGGAAACGATGGAAGCCATCAATCCGGACGTTACCGTAAACACCTACCGTACATTCATCGACAGCGAGAACATCATGGACATCATCAAGGACTATGATTTCGTTATCGACGGAACGGACAACTTCCCGGCGAAGTTCCTTATCAACGACGCCTGCGTAATGGCGAAGAAGCCGTTTTCCCACGCTGGTATTATCCGCTTCAAGGGACAGCTGATGACTTATGTTCCGGGACAGGGTCCCTGCTACCGCTGCGTATTCAAGAATCCGCCGCCCAAGGACGCAGTTCCAACCTGCAAGCAGGCCGGAGTTATCGGCGCAATGGGCGGAGTAATCGGAAGTCTCCAGGCGATGGAAGCGATAAAGTATATCCTGGGCGTGGGCGACCTGCTGACAGGATATCTGCTGACCTACGACGCACTCAAGATGGAGTTCCGTAAGATCAAGCTGCCGTCTGACACCAGAAAGTGCCCGATCTGCGGCGAGCACCCGACAATAACCAGGCTCATCGACTATGAGCAGGTAGAATGCGATGGTGTGCACTTATGATAAAGCTTTCCAAATCCGACTATGAGAAGATACTCAAGCATGCTGAGAGCGAACTGCCGAACGAAGCCTGCGGACTTATCGGCGGTGTGACCGAGGGCGGCGACAAGCTCATCAAAAAGGTGTATCTGCTGACGAATACCGACCACTCCAACGAGCATTTCAGCATGGATCCCAAGGAACAGCTGGCGGCGATCAAGGACATGCGCGCGAACGGATTCGTTCCGCTTGGTAACTGGCACAGCCACCCGGAGTCCCCCTCCCGTCCCTCCGACGAGGACAAGCGCCTTGCCTACGACAGTAAGGCAAGCTATATGATACTTTCCCTGATGAACAGGGAAGAGCCGGTGCTCAATTCGTTCCACATCTCCGGAACGGATTCCGAAAAGGAGCAGCTGGTAATCGAATAAGGGAACCTCTAAAAACCGGTTTGAAAAGGGAAAATGTGTAGAGTGCGCCGAATGCGATGAAAGCCGACGAAGTAAGGCTGTATGCCTTACGAGGAGGTTTGAAGAAGCAGGCGGTGTGCTATACACATTTTCACTCAAACAAGGTTTTTAGAGGTGACCATAATCTAAAACCGTCCCGGATGCGGGGGACATCAAAGGAATATAGTCGCAAATCCACATTACAAAAGGAATTGTAGTGCCGCATACCCAAGACCATACCCTAACCAATAATAAGGGGCTGTAAAAAATCAACAAAAGAAAAGACTGCATCTGAAAAAAGAGAAGATGCAGCCTTTTTTGGTGTAAGGATATTGTCAATATAGCTTTACACATTTCACTCAATGATTTTGAGCAAAAGTGCAATGGAATAAATATTTTATTATACAGCATCAATTTTTCTGTTGCATTTTTTGGAAAAATATGATATAATTCAGATGTATTGACTTTATATCTACCAAAATAATTAGTATTGGAGAGTTAAAGATGGGTTTTCTTGATTTTTTCAGAAGCAGCAAAAAGAAACAGGACAGCGTTTCCGTGCAGCAGAACCAGACAGCTGATCAGCCGAATATGATGGCGTTTGCGTCAAGCATAGGCAACCAGAATGCCGGTCAGATGATGACACCTCAGGGAGAAAATGCAAAAGCAATGAAAAGCATACAGCAAAACCCTGCAATGGCGCGGGACAGCCTGAAAGATCTCTATACGGAACTTCGTCGCAGCCAGAAAGGCGGCGTACCAGTCTGGAATTCCAGTTTATATAATAAAGTTGTCAATAGCCTTAAAGCCATCAACAACGCGATGAGCGTGAATTTCACCGATAATCCTACCCAAAACCATAAAATGCTTAGTGAAATGGACGACAAATACCGCCAACTTATAAGCGCCTGCAACGAGTATACTTCACGCTCGCCCAGGACTGAAGCCGGTATCGCGCGCAAGAATATCGTGCTGCATATCCAGGAAAAAGCCAGCACCGATCTGATCGCACTGAGCGCGGTTAGAACGGATTTCTGCTCGCTTTCGCCAGAAGAACAGCGCCAGAAAGACTGGAACCAGCTGCTTGACCAAAGCCGTACCATTCATCTGACTGTAAAAGATTTTGCGGCATTTGGCAAGGAGACAGGTGGTCAGGCGTCCGAGGTGTACAGAATCACTGCCCAAAATGCCACTGTAAAAGGGGCAGACGGTACACCGGTTCAACTTTCGGATACGCATTACTTCAAGCCTGAAGACGAATATGACATGTCTCAGAAAAATGTCGCAGCTCAAATTGCAGAAAAAACATTTGAGCGTTTCCCAAGCCTCACGAAAAATGATAAAAAGCTTATTCGTGAATGGGCTTCTCGGCCTCTTGTACAGGGAACCGAAAGTCATAAGGACTCACAATTAGAATCAAAGCTGACCGGGCTGTCTCAAGACGGAATTGCTGCCATACACTTTATAGATGACAGAGTACCCTCGGCATATATAACATCGGATACTGTTATGGAACGCCTGAAAATAGGCGAAGGCAGCGAAAAGGTCAACATGACAAGGCGAAATGTCGCGACAAGCCGTATGGCGGCATTGCTTGGAGTTGGCAACCTCGTTGCAAAATCAGAAACAGCCGAAATATACGATGAAGCCACCGGTTCAACCATACGCGGAAATCTGATGGAACAGGCAAGGGGGCAGAGGTCAGGAAATGACATAACAGCTAAAGCAAAAGAAGACAAAAAAACGATCACCTATTCAAGCACAAAAGAACGCCCGGATGTTCTGCTCAATTCGACAGGTAATTTCCAAAGAGATCTTTGCAGCCTCCAGGTATTTGACAACATTTGTGGTCAGATAGACAGGCATGGTGGAAATTTCCTTGTCACCCAAAATGAACAGGGTGAGCTCTCAGATCTACAGGGGATTGACAATGATGGCGCATTTGGACTGAATGAAAACGGAGCTTTTATCAATGGACAAGGCAACACCAGAAATGCATACAATATCCAGACAGGCGAAATGGAACTGCCCTTCCTGGACAGGGCATTCGCTGAAAGGATAAAGGCTGTTGATAAGGAAATGATAAAATACGCCCTCAAAGACTTGCTGACCGAAAAGGAAATAGATGCAGTCATCACAAGACTTGAAGACGTCAAAAAAGCAATCAGCACAATGGACGAATCGCGCCTGCTGAGAGATGAAGACTGGAATGATGACACCGCGCAGACGCTCATTGATCAGGCTTGGAAAGCAAACCAAAGATTCAACGAACTGGACAACGATCCAAACACCAAACGCCAAACTACTTTAGAGAAACTGAACCAATCAGTTCTCTATGAGAATTATTTTGGAGAATTAATGCTCAATTCACTTCCCATAATGTTTTTCGACAAGGGTGCATTAGGAGAAGACGCACCTCAGCTTCTCCGCAGGAAACAGAGAATGCAGCAGAAATAAGCAACTCGCATACATAACAAAAATCCGGCGCTGGATAACCAACGCCGGAAATTTATATGGAGCACGCTTTTCAGAGCAGTCCGAAATTATTCCGGGATAGCGGAAGCGTTCATTACGTCAGCTGAACCGTTGCCGATAAGGTCAGCAAACAGCACAGATGCCCACGGAAGTACGGCGTCCGGCGCATTAAGCGCCTATTTGCACGGTACCTTCAGTTCCTCGCTGGCTCGCTTTAGCCAGCTTTACTGCTGCTTATAAATCCTGTCGTATTTTTTTGCGTCTGACATGTTCTTCACCATTCTGGTTTTAGTATATTCTTTTGAGCGTGGAGTGCCAAATTTTATTATATAGCATCAGGTTTTGAAAAATACCTGCATTGCGACACAGTGCTGTCAGACGGGCAGGTGAGGTCAGGCAGGGTGCACATTCCTTCCTGCTGCCAGCGACAGTTTTCCTTACAGGGTACTATATTCATACTACACCTCCGGTGGTTTTGCAAGTATTCTGTGCAGCAGTTGCTGGATTATTCCATAAGCCGTTCGCGGAAAAATGTACCGATGTTTCCGGAGAGATATTCCAGGGTTTCAGTCCGTCCGAGTTCAATGCGCAGCGCGGCATTTCCGCCGTCGAAATCCAACGTTCCTGCCTTGAGGAGCCTGCCCTCGTTCTTTCCGAGAAGTATCTTGTCCGACGGGTACAGCTCCAGAAAATCCGCGTCAGGGAATTCCGACAGGTCAGCCGAAACGCTTCCGAGGTAGCTCACGATGAACTTCCGGAATCCGATGTCGTAAAGCGGTTTTATTGGCGTGTTGTCGGAAAGTCCGCCGTCGCGGTAGAATATGCCGCCGATCTCCTTTGCCGGGAAAACCGCCGGTATAGCCGTGGAAGCAGTCAGAATATCCGTTATCCTGTCCGGAGGATAAGCGCTCATGTCGAAGTATTCCGCGCGCCCGGTGTCGCTGTTGTGGCAGCAGGCAAAGCAGGGCATTCCGCAGCCGGAAACACAGCTGTTCACGCCGTTGTCCTCTATCTTGCCGATAAGTCCCTGGGATGAGAATATACCGGCTCTGGCGGCACGCTCCGGGTCGGGCAGGTCGATCGTGCGGTTATCAGAGCCTAGGAAATTCATCACGCCGAACAGCATTCGTCCGGCGGTTTCCGCCGGATCGGTTATGTCCTGGCGGCGCAGGGAAGTCCACACGTTTTCCGCGAGGCTGATATTGCCACAGGCGAACAGCGCGGCGTTCAGAGCTCCGGCGGAAGTCCCGGAAACTCCGTTAATGTATCTGTCGAGCCCTAGTTCGTTCAGCGCCTGCCATACGCCGATCTGATAGGCGCCGCGTCCGCCTCCGCCGCATAGTACAAGTCCGATGTCTGGTGTAGAGTTCATAGCGCCCTCCGTCTGAATTCAGTTACGTTTGCGGATCTTCGGCTTGGTGAGTTCAAAGCTGATATCCAGCAGCATTCTGAGTTTGTCGTCGGGAACGCTTCCGTCAAGCGCCACGGATATCCAGCTTTCCTTGTTCATGTGGTACGCCGGGAATATTCCCGGTTCAGTGCGCAGCGAGCCGGACATCACCGGGTCGTTTTTTAGATTCACGATGGAGATCGTGCCGCAGTCCAGATTCAGCCTGGCTCCGGGGATATCCATTATGAGTGCGAACCACTTCCTGTTTCCGGCATGGCGGAATACCGCATAGTCCGGGTCGGAAGCCCAGGGGTGGTCGGGGTCCGTGCTGTAGATTTCAGCAATGTATTCTGTGAGTTCGAATTTGTTCATTCTGTCATTATTCAAAAGATGCCGGAATCCCGGCTTCAGTACATTATATGAATTCAGTGATTGTTTTTGAGCCTTTCCGGCAGGAACACGAATACTGCCGCCGCCATCACGAAAGCCCCCAGCCAGAGGAATCTCAGCGGCTGCGCGGTAAAATATGCGCCGACCGCCGAAAACCGCTCCGTATCCCAGAACAGCGTAATTCCAACGATAACCGCGAATATGGCGGAAACCAACACCGCCCCGGCGGCGGTATCCTTGCTGCGCTTTATGTGCTCGTCCTTTTCCGGGGAAACCTTGTCGCACAGCCGTTCGATGGAGGTGTTGAACAGTTCCGCAGAGATAACCGCCGCAAAAGTCAGCAGTAATACCGCCCATTCAGCCCGGGAAAGCCCGTAGAATCTCACGGCGAACCATGTCACGAATCCCATGGCACAGATATGCACCCGGAAATTCCGTTCGGTGAATCCGTGAATTATTCCGGCGGCGGCGTAGGCGAAGCCCTTCAGGAACTTTCTCATGCTTCCCGGGTTATGCCCAGCTTATCCAGGACTTTTTCCTGCTTGCCGAACATGATCTTTTCCTCTTCCTCGCTGTTCACATGGTCGTAGCCCAGAAGGTGAAACAGCGAATGCGTGATAAGGAATGCAACCTCGCGCCGGTAGGAGTGCCCGTATTCCTCAGCCTGCTGCGCCGCCTTCTCCAGGGAGATCACGATATCACCCAGCATTATCGCGTCGTTGTCCGGGTCTACCTCGTAGCCGTCGTCGTCGCCAAGAGGGAAAGAAAGCACGTCTGTTTCGCGGTCAATGTCGCGGTGCTCCCGGTTTAGTTCGCGTATTCCCTCGTTGTCCACCAGGGTAACGGATACCTCGGCGGTGTTGTCGATTCCCTCTTCCTCAAGGGCGGCGGCGGTGCATATTTCTATCAGGTGCTCGATGTCCTCGGGCGGCGCCAATTTTTCCTGTTCGTTGCTGAGAAAAGTGATTATTTTCATGCGTTCCTCCTGTTTCCGCGGTAGGGTTTCTTGTCCTGCTCCTGCTTGTTCGCCTGGTTGTAGTTGTCGTATGCCCGGACGATATCCTGCACCAGTCTGTGGCGCACTACGTCCTTTTCGGTGAAGCGGTTCTGTGCGATGTCGTCAATATTCCTGAGCACCCGGAGCGCCTCTATAAGTCCGGATTTTGAGGTTTCCGGCAGGTCTATCTGCGTGATATCGCCGGTGATCACCATCTTGCTGTTAAATCCCAGACGGGTAAGGAACATCTTCATCTGTTCACGGGTGGTGTTCTGCGCTTCGTCAAGGATTATGAAGCTGTCGTCGAGAGTACGGCCGCGCATGTAGGCAAGCGGCGCCACCTCGATAACTCCACGCTCCTGGAGCTTTGCGAAAGCCTCCTGCCCGAACATCTCGAACAGCGCGTCGTAGAGCGGACGCAGGTAGGGGTCCACCTTGTTCTGGAGGTCGCCGGGGAGGAATCCCAGCTTCTCGCCGGCTTCCACCGCCGGACGTGTGAGGATTATGCGCTGTACCTCATGTGCCTTGAACGCGCTGACCGCCAGCGCCACCGCTAGGTAGGTCTTACCGGTTCCGGCAGGGCCTACGCCGAAGGTGATGGTGTTCTTGCGTATCATCTCGCAGTATTTCTTCTGACCGAGAGTTTTCGGGCGGATAGGCTTTCCGGCGTAGCTTACGCACACGCAGTCCGACGAGATGGTGTCCGCCTCTCCCTCGGAACCTTCGTTCACCAGGGAAATGACGTAACGCACGTTCTGTTCGTTTATCGGGTCGCCTTTGTGGAACATTCTGGACAGCGATTCCAGACAGCGTTTTGCGGAATCCACCGCTTTTTCGTCCGCGCCGGAGATCTTCACATCGCTGCCGCGGCTGAATATCGTAACGCCGAACGCTTTCTGTATCGTATTCACGTTGCAGTCAAGATCGCCGAACAGCGCGTGGGTCTGTTCAAGGCTGTCCATTGTGAGTGATTCTTCTGACATAATGAACCTTTCTTTGTTGATCGTTTTTTACTGAGTTAGCCGAGCAGCCGCAGCACGTTACGGGAGAGGATATCTTCCTGCTCCTCCGCCGTCAGCGGAAGTCTGCGGAAGCGCTCCAGTTCCTCAACAGCGCTCCACATCGGGTAGTCAGTCCCGAAGAAAACGCGTTTCGTCCCGAGCTTGCGGATAAGCTCCGCAGCGTGCTCCGGAGTCATTGCGTACAGGCTGCTGGAGAGGTCGGCGTAGATAACTCCGCCGGAAAAAAGCTCGGCGGCTTCGTCCCATTTGGTCCAGCCGGCAAGGTGCGCGCCGATGATGGTAAGCTTCGGGAAGCGTTTCATCACGTTATACAGCCGCCGGGGGTGGGAAAAGTCGTAGCGGTCGTCGCCACAGTGGAAAAGTATCGGCAGCCGCCCCTCCGCCGCCTCGTAAATCGGGAATGCTTTCGGGTCGTCGATGTTGAATTTCTGGAAGTCCGAGTGCAGCTTGATTCCCTTCAGCCCCAGGGAAATAATGCGCTCAGTTTCTCCGGCGATGTCGGGAAAATCCGGGTGGAGCGCGCCGAAGCCGATGAATTTGTCCGGGTGGAGCCGTACCTGCTCCGCGATGAAGCTGTTGATATTGTGGACCTGCTCCGGCACAGTCGCCACGGACTGCACCACAGCCATGTCGATGCCGGCTTCCTCGTTGATTTTGAGCAGGGAATCCACCGTGCCGTCAAAGCGTACTTTCAAATTGTAGAAGCTGCTTATTCCGTCTGCCGCCCTTGCGGCAACCTTATCTGGAAATATATGTGCATGTGCATCGATTATCATTTTCATTCTCCTTTGACATAATGTATTATATCACTAAATCGCGGTTTTGTCCATAGGGGCGTATGCTTTCCGTGGAAAAAGATTGATCGGCTGTTGTGTTTGCACACAATTATTTCAATTCAAATAGTCATTATCATGAAAACATATATAGGGCAACACCGCACAATTAACGGCTAACGCCTTTGCCGCACGCTTGCTTGCATCTTTCTAGTTTGGCGCAAAGAATCACATGATTGTTCAACGGATATGTTCTGTGTTGCGCCAAACTTGCATCTTGCACAATTCGTCCTAGCAAGGCGACAGCCTTGCGTCGTCCTCATTTTACAATCTGACGAAAAATCTGATGGCGCAATCGCACGACAATAATTATGCGGTATTGCCATAGACATATCAAAGCGATTCTGTTACAACTAAGAGTGGATTATAGCGTTTTATAGAAAAGGTGGCGTTATCATGTCTAAATTCAAAATACTGGTCAATTGCAGAAACGACCAGAAACTCCAGAATGTCCTGACCAACATGGACGGAATCTGCGACTGTATCAGCACTTCTGGATTCGCCGAGGATATCATGATGCATAGACAATTGAATCGCCTTAAATACTTCCCACAGGAACCGCTGTGGGAAGTATTGCTTCGTGTGTTGCTAAAGGACCAGGTATACTGAGGCGGAGCAGTGAGTATTCTTATTCCAGTGGGAAAGTTGAAAATATTTATGCATTCGGACAATACGCTGATGTCGGATTTTCTTGACTTGAGCCGGAGTTTGTGATATAATTGATTTGATTCAAAAATCAAAGTTAGCTGATTCTAACAATCGGCGCAGACCAGGCAAAATACAGGTCCGCGCTGAGAATATAAAAGGCTCCTGGAGGACACACCTATGACCATGGACGAATTAAAGCCGGGACAAAGCGCGTATATAAGCTCCGTCGGCGGAACCGGCGCGCTCAGGCACCACCTTCTCGATATGGGATTGACTCCCCAGACGGAAATAACGCTGCAAAAAGTTGCCCCGATGGGGGACCCGGTGCAGTTTCAGCTGAGGGGATATGAGCTGACTCTCCGCCTGGAGGAGGCAAGGAAAGTAACCGTCGAGCAGATACATACCAAGCCTGTAAAGGCGTCTGTAGTCGGCGCCCGGCGCAGCAGCACTCCGCACCCGGGAGTCGGCGAGCTGGTGAAATCCGGCGGATATCACACGGTGCATGACGGAGTCGCGCTTCCGAAAGGGGCTCCGCTCACCTTCGCGCTTGCCGGGAACCAGAACTGCGGAAAGACCACGCTGTTCAATCAGCTGACCGGCTCCAACCAGCATGTCGGGAATTTCCCCGGCGTGACCGTGGACAGAAAGGACGGCACGATTCGCAGCCACCCGGAGGCGACAGTGACCGACCTGCCGGGAATATATTCCCTCTCTCCATATTCCAGCGAGGAGATAGTCACCCGGGATTTCCTGATAAACACTCACCCGAGCGGAATAATCAACATCGTGGACGCATCGAACATCGAGAGGAATCTCTACCTCACAATGCAGCTTATGGAACTTGGGATCCCGATGGTGCTGGCGCTGAACATGATGGACGAGGTGAGGGCGAACGGCGGTTCGATTCTTGTCAACGAGCTTGAGGAGATCCTGGGAATACCTGTAGTCCCGGTGTCCGCCTCCAGGAATGAGGGAATCGACGAGCTGATAGACCACGCGATACATGTGGCGAGGTACAGGGAGATACCCGTGCGCATGGATTTCTGTCCCGAAAGCAGGGATTCCAAGGATAAGGTCGGAGCTGTCCACCGCTGTATTCATGCGGCGTCGCTTCTGCTTGCGCCGGATATACAGGCGGCAGGGCTTCCGGTGCGCTTTTCCACGACGAAGCTTGTGGAGAATGACGCGCTGATAGAGGAAAAGGTGAGAATACCCGAGGAGAAGAAGCAGGCGTTCGACCAGCTGGTGAATATTATGGAGCAGGAAACCGGAATGGACCGCGAAGCCGCGCTTGCCAACATGCGGTTCACATTCCTGGAGAACCTCTGCCTTAAAACGGTGGTGCGCCCTCACGAAAGCCGCGAGCACAAGCGCAGCATGCAGATAGACCGGCTGCTGACGGGAAAATACACGGCGATACCGTGCTTTATCGGGATCATGGCGATAGTGTTCGTGATGACGTTCAGCCTTATCGGCGCGTGGCTCTCTGACCTGATGGGAATGGGCGTGGATATTGTCATCGGGTGGATTTCCCAGGCGCTTCAGTATCTGGAGGTCAACCCTGTGGTCCAGTCGCTGGTGGTGGACGGAGTATGCGCCGGTGTAGGCAGCGTGCTGAGCTTCCTGCCGACGATAGTCACGCTGTTCTTCTTCCTGTCGATACTTGAGGACACCGGCTACATGGCGCGAGTTGCCTTTGTAATGGACCGTCCCCTGCGTAAGCTGGGGCTTTCCGGGCGCAGCTTTGTGCCCATGCTGGTGGGATTCGGCTGCTCCGTTCCTGCGATAATGGCAACGCGCACACTGTCCAGTGAGCGCGACAGAAAAATGACGATACTGCTGACTCCGTTCATGAGCTGCTCGGCTAAACTGCCGATATACACCCTGATGATCGGCGCATTTTTCCCGGCGGAATACCGGGCGCTTGCGATGATTGGGCTTTATGTTTTCGGTATTCTGTGCGGAATGCTGTATGCGCTTCTGCTGAAGATCACGAAATTCCGCGGCGAGCCGGTGCCGTTTGTCATGGAGCTGCCGAATTACCGCCTGCCCAGCGCAAAGAGCGTGGGACAGCTCATCTGGGAGAAGGCGAAGGACTTTATCCAGAAGGCGTTCACGGTGATATTCGCGGCTTCCATCGTGGTGTGGATACTCCAGACGTTTGACGTGCGCTTCAACATCGTGGATTCCCCGGAGGACAGCCTGCTGGCGCTGCTCGGCGGACTTGTCGCCCCAATATTCGCTCCGCTGGGATTCGGCGACTGGCGCGCTTCCACGGCGCTGCTGACAGGGTTCACTGCAAAGGAGAGCGTGGTTTCCACTCTTACGCTGCTGCTGGGCGGAGATACTTCCCGTATCTCGACACTGTTCACTCCGTTTACCGCGGTGGTGTTCCTGGTGTTCGTGCTGCTTTACACTCCGTGCGTTGCCGCGATTGCCACGGTCAAGAGGGAGCTTGGCAGCGCCCGGGCTGCGGCGGCTACGGTGCTGATACAGTGCGCGATAGCCTGGGTGATGGCGTTCCTGGTGCACTGCGTCGGCGTACTTTTCGGACTAGCCTGAAAGGAGCCTTTATGAACTTTATCAGCATACTGCTTATACTGGCGGTCGCCGCCGGATTTGTCGCAGCAGTGCGGTACGCACGGCGGAAGGGGAATTGTTCTTGCGGAGGTAACTGCCCGGGGTGCGCGGCGAAATGCGGCAGGAAAAAGCATGACGTGACCGAGCAAAAATAAGACAACTCCCGGACGGCACCGTGACCGCCCGGGAGTTTTGCATACCCGTGTCAATTCTGAAAACGCTGTTTGCTGTGCGATATCCTTTTCCAGACCACGGTGCAGCTTATTCCCACCGCCGCGGAGGTGACCACCCAGGTTATCGGGAACACGATGTACAGGCTTTCCAGGGTGCCGTAATTCCGGAATACCGTGAATACCCACACGATGCGGAAAATGCAGATGCCCAGGATAGTTTCCACGGCCGGGATGGTGGAATAGCCCACTCCACGCAGTGCCGCCGGGATTTCGTAAAAAGAGCATATCTGCTCGAAAACCAGGATCAGCATAATCCTTTTGCAGGACATCTCGATTTCCTCCGGGACGGATGTGAATACCGCCAACGCCTGGTGGCAGAACACCGCGTCCTGGAGCGCCGTGGGGTACTCCCGTCCGTATTATTTTAGCGAATCAGCTGCGGTCGAATCCCCGGAGCGTGAGTCTGCCCCACCCTTTTTTCCCTGATGAGCCAAAGGTTCACGATAATGAAGTGCAGCCGCTGCTTTGCTTCACAAATTTGCAAACAAATCCGCAATATCAGCGTCAATGCAGACGGACCGGTCCTCAATTTCCTTCGGCGCGTAGGATTCGCCGAAATTCAGGCAGGCGTAAAATGCGTTCGGATTCTGGAAAGTCATTCTCCAGAACGGGAATTTGATGATTCCCGGAGTATTCATTCCAACGCCGAGTTCAAGGAATAATATGTGCTGTCCATCGTGAGAGCGCAGGTATTTTTCGTATCTCTGCGCCGCTTTATGCCAGCCGCTGTCCTCGACGAACTTGTCGTCCGCGCGCAGATTCATCGTCAGCGGCTTTCCGCAGCGCGGACATCTCGGGATAAGCTCGGTCGGAATTTTCATGTTTTCCTGTGAATCCATCATCGCAATTACGCTGTCCTCGTTGTCCCAGGTTTCCTTGCAGCATGGCTTGGAGCACTGAAACAGTCCGTAATCCCCCTGGGTGTAAAACAGCCGTTCCTTGTCAAATCCTGCTTTCTGAAACTGATGGTCAACATTCGTGGTTAGCACGAAATGATCCTTGTCCCTGATAAGCTGAAACAGCCGCTTGTATGTACCGTTATCAACGTCCATATAGCGGTTGATGTAGATGTATCTAGACCAGTACGCCCAGTATTCCTCAGGAGTATCAAACGGGTAGAATCCACCCTCGTACATATTCCGGAAGCCGTATTTGGCGATGAAATCTGAGAAGTATTTCTCGAACCGTTCACCGCTGTAAGTGAATCCAGCCGCCGTGGAAAGCCCTGCTCCAGCGCCGATTATTATTGAATCAGCGGAGTTTAGCTCGGTTTTCAGCCGTTCAATTTTCGCCGAGTATTTTTCTGTATATGTCATAGTCCTCGCTTCCGAATACATTGAAAATCACCTTTATTCTGTGAGATTTCATAAAGTCCCGTACTGTCCGGACAGCGATTTCAGCCGCCTCCTGCTTCGGGAATCCGAACACCCCGGTTGAAATACAGCAGAATCCAATGCTGTCGATTCCGTCCTGTACCGCAATTTCAAGGCATGACCGATAACAGCTTTCCAGCAGCCTGCAATGTTCCGAAGTCAGTTTTCCTTGTACGATAGGTCCAACCGTGTGGATTACATATTCACACGGCAGATTGTACGCCGGGGTAATTTTCGCCTGTCCTGCGGGTTCCGGGTATCCCTGTTTTTTCATTATTTCGGAGCAATTCAGCCGCAGACGAATTCCCGCAAAGGTGTGAATGCAGTTGTCGATACAGTTGTGGCAGGGCTGATAGCAGCCGGTCATTCCGCTGTTTGCGGCATTTACTATTGCACCGCATTTCAGCGTGGTGATGTCGCCGCGCCATAGGTAAATATCGTCCTCAACCGGCGATAGATCCGCAATATCCGTGATACCCTTTTCGGCGGTTTTCTGACGGAGGTATTCGTCCTCTGCGGCGAGATATTCCGCTGAAATTTCATCGGCGGGACGGACGTTTACAAGGCTTCTGTAAATCCGGAATTGCTCGTTTTCCGATGTTGGTATTCGTACTTTACTGTATTTCGGATTTTCATTCAGCAGGTATTTTATCAGCTTCTCGGCGGACATTTCTCACAACCTTTCTATCGCTCCCACTGGACAATTTTCAAAGCAAGCGCCGCAGTGCAGGCAATTGTTCTTCCTTATATTATACGGCGTGGGAGCGCCTTTGTCAATGCAGTTCTGCGGACATACTGTCGTACATTTTCCGCAGCCTATGCAGTTGTCCGTAATGTGGTAGCCCTTACGTTCTGCGCTGCCGTTTCCAATTGTGTAGACCTCGCGGAAAATCGGATTTACGCCGAGGTTGAAATACTCAATGGAGGCGTCCTTTATTTCAAAGCAGATACCAATATTCCGTTTCTCACCGGGGTAGAGATTCGCGAGGTACGGCTGCTCGGCAAATATAGTGTCAATACACGTTTCCTGCCGTTCATCAGCGACAGGGAGCGCCTTTCCGGACAGCCGTATCATCTCCTTGAATTTCGTGTAGACAAGTATCTGCACGCGCCCGTCCGTGAGAAGTTCCTTTGCTACATTCTTACCCCTTGCGGTGAAGAAATACAGCGAATCCTCATCGTAATGCACCGCGCTTATGCAGCGTATCTGCGGAGCGCCGTGCTCGTCAACAGTGGCAACGTTCAGAACTCCTACAAGCTGCATTTTCTTTAAACAGGTCTTTGCGTCCATTATTAATACCTCACTCTATAATTCTGATTCTGCGACCATCATGCTGCGCTGACCGCCGCCGGCGTTTGGGGCGTAGTTCCCTGCTTCAAGAATAAGCTCTAAGTCCTTGTGGCTTATCTGTTTATCGGTATATTTTCTGATGGAGTGACGCGCTTTGATTATATCCATTAGCATAGCTTTTCTCCTGTAATTTCATTGCGTTCTTTCCAGCACTGCGGGTCTGGGGCGTACATATTTCCGGTGTAGCCGAATGTTACTGCGGGACAGCCCCTGCAATAGCCGCGAAGCTCGCATTTGCCGCATTTCTCGAACTTGCTCCACTGCCTGTATTGGTCAAGCTCAGCACCGTTGAACAGGTCGTAGAGCGAGGTTTCGAATACATTTCCGATTCTGGATTCCATGCGGCGGCAGGCGTAAACATCGCCGGTCGGGATTATAGTCATGTGACCTGTTCCGCAGTGGCAGCCGTCGTAAATTACGTCAGGGTCGCTGTTTTCCGGGAGCTTGAATAAGCCGTTTTCGTAGAGGTACAGCGTCCAGAGGTGATCTTTTAGCTGGAACGTAGTGGTGCAGCCGTTTGCCCTGTGATGTTCGAATCTCCTGTGGCACATATCCATGAATTCGCGGTACTGCTGCGGGGGAATGTGGTATTCCTCGGACTTCTGACCGCTGGTGGGGCAGTATCTTCCGAACGCGAATACGTCAACGTTTTTTTCTGCGCACAGGTCGATGAGCTGCGGAAAATCCCCGATATTCGCGCTGGAAACTGTGGACATTATCGCGCAGAACATTCCTGCGTTTTTTATGCAGTCAATCTTCTCAATGGTGGTGTCGAACGAACCGGGCTTGCGGAACATGTCATGGGTTTCGCGCATTCCGTCAAGGGAAAGCTGGTACTTCACACAGCCGTGCTCACGGAGCTTCCGGCATACTTCGTCGTTCAGGTGAAACGGATTTCCGAGGATAGCCCAGCGGATATTCTTTTCTTTCAGCCTTGCAGCAAGCTTCCAGAAGTCCTTATGTAAAATCGGGTCGCCGCCTGTGATGTAGATATAGGGTGTTCTGCCGAGCCTATCGCACATGTCCTCTATGCTAGCGAGTACCTGTTCCATTCTGTCGAACGGCATTTCGGTGAGCTTTTTGCAGTTGTCCTCTGCGAAGATGTAGCAGTGCTTGCAGCGCTGGTCGCAGGTGTCGGTAATGTGCCACTGGAAGGCAAAATAGGGTTTCATAGCGGTATCCTCCGATGATAGTTGCTCAGGGACAGCCGGAAATCCGGCTGTCCGGGGTTGCGAAGTTTGTTTTACTTCTTGTCAGGGTCGGCTGCGCCGCATGCAGAGCCGCAAGCGGAAGCAGGAGCCTTGGGGTCAGCTGCGCCGCAGGCAGAAGCGGGAGCCTTGGGGTCGGCTGCGCCGCATGCAGAACCGCAAGCGGAAGCAGGCTTGTCAGCAGGGTCAGCAGTTCCGCAGGCTGTGCCGGAAAATACAGCTACATTCTTTAATGTTTCACTCATGTTTGTAACCTCCTGTATTACTCGGATCTCTCCTGTGATTACAGTATATCACGAGTTTTCAGCGCGCACAAGTACGCACTTTCAGGTTACATAGTTACCTCGGGGTTACCTTTGCACAGCAATGCCGTTTGTTCCACGAAAAAAATTTTGATTATTGTTTTCAGCATTTGAAGCCGGGGAGCGTGGGAAGCTCGTTTATCTCTATACCGACAACTTTGTTTGACATTTTGTGAGTTTAGTGTTATAATTGAAACATCGACAAATTCCCGTTTATCGGACATATACGCAAATTCGTCCTCATAATTTAATAGCTGCACATGGGGCAGTAGGAAGATTGCTCTATTTTAATTTACGGAGGTGCCGATATGCAGGCGCCGTGTGCGGATACAATGTCGGCAGCATTTCTACAAGCAGTGCATTGGCAGATGTTTCCGGCGACATTGCTGTCGGCGGCGTGTGCGGAGTCGGCAAGAGCAGCAATATCACCAACTGCTACTATAACAAGTACAGGTGCACAGAAAGAAATCTTTCCGGTGACATGAACAACGACGGCGTATCCAACGCCCTGGACGCTTCCGCAATACTGAAATATATAGTGGGTATTGCGGCGTAACGGCGTGATCATTTGAAACAGAATCTCCCACCTGGCGACAGGTGGGAGATTTCATTTTATAAGTAATTGCGCTGGGTAATCTCACTCGATTCTGACCCATATAGCAGGGAAGACTAATTCAGGAGTCGTGGTGGATACCGTGGAATCCGCGTCAAGCACTCCGTCGCGCCCCCAGCTGTGTAGAGTGGCGTTCTTGGGAGTTTTAAGCATGGTGCATATGGTGCTTGCATACCTGTCCGGATTCAGAGCCCTGGTGAACATGGAAGAAGCCTGGGCGTAGTTCAGCAGAAAGACATTATCGCTGCCGTCGGCGGAAATAAGCGTTTTTTCATAGTCAGAGAATACGCTGTCATAGAACTCCCCGTTGAGCCAGGCGCGCAGTGAGCAGTCCGCCCATGCGGAATTCCCGTTGGTGTCAAAGGGCAGGTATTCCACCGCCTCTTCTGTAACCAACAGCGCCCGGTTGCCCTCTGTTTTGAGGACTTTCCAGTCGATCGAGGTCTTTATTTCGGTGTCGCTTATGTAGTATTCCCCGAAATTCACAGCGCTCTCCCAGTTGTCGCCGTTCAGCAGCTCGTTGCGGAGCGTGGCAAGATAGGGTCTGGCAGGCTCATAGTCGCGCAGCTTGAAGGACAGGATACTGTATGCGCTTCTTTTGTCATGCTCCTCCAGCTTCTCAAGCGCTATAGTAAGCCAGCAGTCGCAGTACATTTCATGGCTGTCGAGGTAATTTCCCAGCTTGGAAAGCTGGTCTATCGCTTTGTAGTATTGCTTGGAGTTGTACAGCACCTTTGCGTAATTGTACAGCGAATCCTTCGCCCGGTCATCGCTGTCCGACCACCCGGAAATCTTGCTGAACATCTCATACGCGGTCTGATACGCTCCTAGGTCGTATTTCTCCTCGGCACGGACATACTGTATCCTTTTCAGCTGGTCGTTGCTGCCGGAAAGTGATCTGATCTCCTTAAGGACAGCTTCGGCTGAATCAAGGTCGCCGCTGTCAATAAGTTCAAGCGCATATTGGTACAGACAAATGTTTTTCCGGCTGACAGAATCGTAATACGAGCCAAGTGCGTCAAACGCTTCCGCGGCTGACTTGAGGTCGCCGGCGTTTTCGATCTTCTCCGCAAGTTTATAGCTGCACTCATTTGCTTTCTGGGCGGAATCCTGGTAGCCGCCGAGCCGCAGATACATACTCTGCGCGGTTTCCGGATCGCCGCTTTCAAGAAGCTGTCCTGCCTGCATGTAGCGGCATTTCTTTACCCAGTCCGCGCTGTCCTCGTAGCTGCCGAGAGAAATAAAGACAGCCTCCGCTTCCCGGAATTCCGCGTTTTCGTACAGGGATTTTCCCTGCTCGTAGCGTGGGTCCACGCTTGAAATTTCGGGCTCCGGCGCGTCTGTCTGACCGTTGGGGAAAAGCACGATCACCGCTCCCA
Source organism: uncultured Oscillospiraceae bacterium (assembly GCA_900542145.1). GTDB lineage: Bacteria > Bacillota > Clostridia > Oscillospirales > Ruminococcaceae > CAG-115. Next base: position 80,572 of record UQMF01000002.1, read on the forward strand.
CGATAAGTCCTGCGGCGACTATTCCGGCAGGCAGCAGCCGGAACGGGAAGCGCTTCTTGACCGGCTTGACTTTCGCGGAATACACCTCGCTGGCACTGTCCGGGATCGCGCTTTCAAGGGCGCGGTCCTTTTCCGCGAGTTCCTTCGCATGCAGCTTCTCCTGCGCGGAAAGCGCGTATTTCTTCAGCTTCAGCCGTATCGCTTCGCTTCCGTACTGCATGGCAAGGCGGTAGTTTTCCGAGGTGGTTATGTCGGCAGGTAGGTTCCCCAGTTCCTCCTCAGCGGTCAGGCGGTATTCGCACAACAGCCGGATAAGTGCGGCTTCCGCAGGGAACTGCGCTTCGATTTTGCCGCAGATCTCCTCCGCCTCGTGGAATTCACGGTCGGAGAGCATGATGTATGCCCGGCGCACCAGCGGCGAAGCGCCCTGCGCTGTTTTGTCGTGGGATTTCCCGGAAATCAGCGCCGCTATGCTCGCGATAATATCCTGCTCGAATCCGAGGTTCGCCGCATTTACCGCCTGGAAGCGCGATAATTCCGGCGGAAGATCGCCGGGAAGCACACCGTAGAGGATCGGTATGACCGCCCTGCCGCGTAAATCTTCGGACAGGAACCGACCGCAGATATTCATTACCGTGACATCGTTGAAGATATCAGCGCCGGTCACCGCGATCAGCAGCACCTTTGTGGAATTCACGGCTGCGTAAATATAAGGCTCCCATTCGCTCCTTGCCCTGTCCGCAAGCGTAATGTCGGTGCAGAACACGTTGAATTTTTCGGAAGCCAGCCTGTTGTAAAGCTCCGTGGAGCGCTTTGCCGCTTCCGGGGAACTTCCGCAGCACAGCAGCACGTCGTATTCTATCCCGACCGCCAGCCCGGAGATCTCACGCTGCTTTTCGGCGATGAGCGCGGCGATACTCTCCATGAATCCGCGCTGCTTGTCGCCGGCGAATTTCACAGCCTGCTGAAAGTCGCTGTCAGAAAGGAAGGAGTGCGCCTGGGTCCTTAGCAGCGTCAGTCCGCCGTCCGCAAAGAACAGCACGCCGTATCTGCACAGTGCCAGCGCCCAGTAGAGGTCGGCGTCGGTGGGGGACAGGCTTATCATCTTTTCATAGAGTTGGATAGCCTTGTCGTATCTCTGCTCCTTCCGGAGCTGCTCCGCACGGGTGAGCAGTCCGCGCTTTTCCGCGCTGTCGATGAGCGGAACGCTCTGGAGCCGGTTGCAGCCCGGGCACTCGCAGACGGTTGAGCCGGAAAGCTCCAGCGGTGTTCCGCAGAACCTACAGATAAATGCAGCCAATATTTCTCACCTGCCCTTTGCTTAATTCGCCGAGCTGCCGGAATCCGCGCTCTTCATGTTCAGGGTCTCCACGATCTGGGCTTCCGCGTCGGAATAGTCGCCAAGCTCGTTGAATATGGTTATCGCGTCGTTGTAATTCCCGGCTTTGCGCAGCTGAATGGCGTAGTTGTACTTCGCCTTGTTGTACTGCTCCGCCGAATCCTTGTAGTCGCCCAGATCCTTAAAGTTTTTCATTGCAACCTCGTATTTGCCGCGGTCGCAGAGATTTTGGGATTCGCGATAGAGGCAGCTTTTTGCGCGCTCCGGGCTGTCCGAAAATTCGCCGATTTCAGTGAATTTCTGCGCTGCCTGGGCGTACATTCCGCGCTCCTCCCAGTCGGTTGCCAGCGCGTATTTGCAGAGCACCGCGTATCTGCGGCTGTCCTTGTAGTTCCTCAGACGGTCGAACAGGTCGGCGGCGTCAGTATATTTACCTTTTTCGTACAGATCCATTGCCGAAGTGTAGTAATCATTAATCAACGAGCTTTGCTGATAGTACAAATTATCAGTGTACTCCTGCCTTGTGGTTAGCAGCGTACTGTTGAACCGCTCTATTCTTGTGTTGTTTTTTGCAGCACGGATACCCACTCCTGCGATGGTAAGGACGGAAGCGAAGACCGTGGACAAAATCGTGTACTTTTTCCGCTTCGACTTGTGGGAACGCTGGGCGATCATCAGGTTCTGCAGCTGCTGGCTTTTTTCCTGCTCCTCGTGGGCTTTGATCGTTTCGTTGCACTGCCTGTAAAGCTCGGCGCAGTCCAGATAGTCGGTCATATCTCCCAGGAGCGACCTTGCTTCGAACAGTTCTGACTTGCTTTCCGCGGATTCCAGCAGATGTTTTGCGCGCTTGTAATTACGCTCGTTTTCAGTCTTGCGCTGCTCCTCAAGCATTCTGGTGTACTCTTTCATGGCGACAGAATGCTCGTTCTCGAGCCAGGATTTCAGGTCATCGTCGCCGAAGCGCAGAATTTTGGCGTAGTTTCCCGATGTGGAGAAATCCGAACTGGTGTATTCATGCAGTTTGTCCGGCTCGGTGATGTGGTATTCCGCAAGCAGTTTTATAAGGTAGGCGCCGGCGTTTTCCGGATCGCAGTCCAGCGCCTTTTCGCAGAGCTCGTCGGCGCGTGCGAACTGCTTTTCCTCGAGGAACATCTGTGCCCTGCGGAGCATTCCGGAGGTATCCGTGGGTTCGTCCGGCTTCTGCTCCGGCTCCGGCACAGAGGATTTCCCGATGATCTTGCGTATTCCGCGGATAAGCTCCTCCTCGAATCCCGGCTCGGACATATCCATCGCATGAAGGTGGCTGAACTCAGCCGGGAGATGCTCCTTCAGCATATCCTTGTACAGTGTGACGAGCGTGCCCTCGCCCTTTTCCGCCATTCTCGCAAGGTATCTGCTCCATTCGTTTTTCACCCAGACCGCATTCATGTTTTCGGGAGAGGTGCCGACAACAAGCATGACCTTTGCGGAATTGAGCGCCGCGAATATGTACGGCTCGAACTCCGTGCCTGCCTTGTTTTCCAGGGTGATATGCGAGAAGAACACCCTCCATCCCTCGGCGCAGAGCGTCCTGTAAAGTCCTGCTGCAAGCGCGGAATCCTCGGTCCGTCTGCCGTACCTGTCGCTTTCCTTGTAGCATATGAAAATATCGTAGGGCTGCTCGTTCAGCGAAACTGACAGTATCTCTGCACGGAGCTTGTCAAGCGCCTGGGCTTCCAGTATGTAGATACGCTTCTGGTCGCCGTTTTCCGTTATCCGGACAGCCTTGCGGTAATCCTCGTCATCAATGACGGAGGTGTACTGTATCCTGTTGATGGTCGGAATACGCCGGTGGGATTTCGGCTCCTCGACGTATTCCACGCCGTAGCGGCAGAGTACCTTCGACCAGTAGACGTCGGGTTCGTCCGGGCATTTCCGGGCTATCTGCTCATATATTGACGCCGCGCGGTCGTATTCACCGTTGCGGCGCAGTTCCTCGGCGCGCTCCCAGAGAAGCGATTCCTCGTCGAATCCGAGAATAGGAACGGTCTGCTGAACTCCGCAGTAGCCGCACCTGACTACTGACGTCCCGGGCTTTATTTCAAGTCGTGCGCCGCAGCAGCGGCAGAGTAATACTGGCATATGTGGCACCTCTTAATGTTTCGATTTCATCTGTCGGTAGTAAACGCAGAATAATCCCTTTTGGCTGGTGGGAGGAAGTGTGTTTTCATGTTTGCAATATAAACTATCGCCTTGGTATTATTATAACATTTTCCCGAAAAGATGTCAATATATCTGGAAAATCTGCTGAAATCAGGAAATCAATCAGCCGTTTGTACAGAAATCTTGTTGGAGGAAATCAGCGTGCCCCGGAAATCGCCGCATGATGCTGTCCTCATTTCAGGCTTTCTTAACGGTATCGTTTGATTTATTATACCACTCTAAGAGGAAAAAGTCAATATACCAGCCCGAAAACCGAAACATTTTCCTTTTTCGTTTGTTTTATTAAGTGAAAGGGTAATTATACGAAAGGAGGCGGCGGAATGGACAAAGGCGCAGAGGCATACAGGCGGTTCCTGGCAGGGGAGGATAACGCGCTGGAGCAGGTCATTGACCTGTACAAGGACAGCCTGATATTCTTCCTCATGCAGTACGTCAAGGGAATGGACATCGCGGAGGAACTCACGGAGGATACCTTCGTGGCACTGGCGGTGAAACGTCCGTTATTCCGGGAGAACGCGAAATTCCGGACGTGGCTGTTCACGATAGCCCGGAACAAGGCGCTGAACTACCTGCACAGCGCAGCATTCCGGAGGAATGTGCCGATAGACGAGGCGGAGGAGGTATTCCTGCCGGGCAGTCCGGAGCAGCGCCTGCTGGAGCAGGAACGCTACCGCTCGCTGTACGGCGCGATGAGCAGACTCACGGCAAACCAGCGTGAAATGATCTGGCTCGTATATTTCGAGGATATGAGCATTTCCCAGGCGGCGAGCATTATTCACAAGACGCAGCGGCAGGGGAACAGCATTCTGTTCCGGGCAAGGCAGAGCCTTAAAGCGATTCTGGAAAAGGAGGGCTTTGAGTATGAAAACAAGTCATGAAATGGCGCAGAGCGTCCTCAAAAAGCGCGACAGGATACTCCGCCGGCGGCGGATACTTACTGCCTCCATCGGCACGGCGGCAGGAATCACGGCGGTTGCGGCGGCGCTTGCCGTAACCTTCAACTTGAACCGTCCGCGCGGAGTTGACCTTATCGACCCCGGAACGGTTTCTCAGCCGTCGGGTCCGGATATATCGGATCTCTCGCCGGTCAACGGCAGCTCTGTCGAGGTGCCGCCGCCGGAGTACCCCTACAACGATGTTGAGATAAGGGAGGACAGCGTCACCGGCTCCCCGGATTCCTACGAGTCGCTGATGGAGCAGCTCCAGGTATACAGCGGAAACATGAACCTGTTCGAGTTCACCATCACGGAGCAGTACACGCCGGAGAAGGCTGTGGAGCTCACCGGCACGGATATATTCAGCAGCAGTTCAACGCTGTTTTCCGCGCATATCAGCTACGACTACCTGAGCGGAAGCAAGAAGAACATGGACATTCTGCTTGCCCAGGCAGGAACCGCGGAGAGCCAGGTGAAAAACTATCCGCTGTACGGCGTGGGGAAAACATATATCGCGTTCCTTTCCGGCTTCGACAAGGATTCCTGGAATGTGGCATGCCCGGAGCTTGTGTTTTTTCTGAACAGCGGAATATGCACGCATATAAAGGCGGAACAGATCAAGTTCGTGACCGCAGACGGAGTTCAGCTCGGGAAGGAGATCCCGGAGGATATGCAGTATCTCTACACCACTACCAGCAACAATCCGGTGAGATACGTCCGGGAATATGACATTACGGAGCTTGCGGATTTCCTGCGCTCAGACTGGATCGCGCGCGGTTTGTTCACACCATCCGGCGCAGGCGTTCCGACTGAATTTTACGATTACGATACTTCAGATCTTCCGATGATCGCGCCGGAGGAGCGTGGAACTGAAGCGGATGGCGCCAGAAATATACTCTTTGATTCAAAGCCGGCAGGGAATCTCACAATGCTTCTTGTGGGGGATTATGTGAGCGCAGATCCAGATAGTCACAATGGAATGGTAAACTGCTTCAGCTTCGGTGTTTCGGCTTATGACGGGACTGCTTTCAGCAGGATCGAGGGCGTTCCGCTTGATATTGGTCAGGACGGCTACTGGATATATACCGACAGGCTGGACAAATATATGAGCGTGTACCAGTTCGGGGAAAATTATATTATAGTGCTTCGGTATTATGACAGCGACAGCACTTGCCACGCGGTATTCCATGCTGTAAAGGGCGGAACATTCTACCCGACGCTGATGGGGGATTACACGGCGGTGACCGGCGTTCAGACGGGAGTCACGACCATGCTCTCTGAGAACCTTTCGGTTGACGTGGATTCCTGCACCATAACCGATAACGACAGCGGAATTTCCTACGTTTTCGACTTCGACGCGATAAGCGATACCTTTACACGACCGCATTATACGGCGGTGAAATCCACCAGCAATGAAGCCGTAAGCGACCGCCTTGCGGAAATGTGGCTGAATAAGTGGACGGAGATCACTGCAAGTATGGATCTTCTCCTTCCGAATGTGAGCGTATTAGGCTTTGAACTGAGTGATGGAAGCAGGCTTGTCGCGTTTGTATATCCGAACTACAAATCCTACGGGGCGGTGTTCTACCGGATCTCCGGTTCGGATATTACGGAGCTTGGCAATGAAACGTGCGGCTCAGATTTCGAACTGCTCGATAATTCCTCGGGACAGTATCTTCACACAACAACCAGGTTTGCAGGCGGAGTCATGAATGCGGACAGCATATATGTTGACGATTCTTACTACCTGATAACTGAATCCTCGCTTGACCCCGTGCTCAGGGTAGGGAAGGAGCTTTATAATGAAGAGGCGGTTTACTGGTCGGTCTATGAGAATGAGGAGTCCGTTTCCGTCACCGCTGAGGAATATGAAAACCTCATCAATTCTGCGCTGCCCGAGTGCCCGGTTGTAAGCGCAGCCAGCCTTGATAAGGACGGCGATTACAAGATCGACGATTTCTGCGCTTTTGAAGATGATACGCACGGATTAAAGACGGCTATCCTGTCTGCCCTCTGATATTGAGCCAATTATACAAGTGGAATAAAGACGAAAAACCTCCCGGAAGCCCTGCGTAAATCGCAGCTCCCGGGAGGTTTTCATTATTGACCGAAATTACTGTCAGGCGTACCAGATATCGTTGTATTTATCCGTAACATTATCCTCGCCCAAATACCAGCCGAATTTCCATGTTCCGTCTTCCTGTACCAGCCGCCCCTCGGCAATACCTGTGAGAATCAGCTCGTCCATGAGATCCTGCCTGATGGGGTAAGTGAAGATGATCTCATCGTCGCTCATGGCGGCTATTTTGGAATACGCGAATACTCCTGCGCTGCCGCGCGAGCCCATTCCGGTATCCTTGTACATTATGCCGTCAATTTCGAGGTACTTGGTAAGGCGCTTCACGGGCTCTCCGGATTCATCATGTGCTATCTCGACATATATACGCCCGTTTACGCCGTCGGCGTGGTAATAGCTTTCGTCTGTTTCTTTCACCTTTTTGCAGATGGTGACGTTATCCATGAACCTGTCTACAATATCTGCGGAGTAGTACTCCGACAGGCTTTCGCGGTATTTTTCGGCGTTTTCAAAGGGACCGTCGCTGTTTATCCTGCCGTAAATCACGATCTGCTCGTCGCCATCAATACAGACCTCAACATCGCCGTTGCAGCCCATGTATTCCAGCTGTACATATTTGTTCGCGGCTTCAAAATTCTGCTCAATGAAGCTGTGGAGCCACTCTTCGTCCTCGGTGAATGTGGTCGGGACCGTGATTTCCCCCACAGATTCCTCCGCCGTGGAAATTGTCTGAGATGTGGTCGTTTCAGATGAAGTTCCGTCCTGCTTGACCTGTGAAGTAACTGTACTGCTCTCACAGGAGCATAAAACCATGCAGGCGCACAGGAGTAAAACTGCTCTGAGTTTCATATATTACCGTCCTTACTTAACCAGTCGATTTCAGATTTCGTATAATTACTTTGCTGCCGGGCTTTTGTCCCCGACGAACCAGTAGTCGCACATTTCGCCGCCGGAGGCCAGCGTCTGTTTCCTGATGAGCTTTGCATGCATAAGCCCGGCTGAGAGCAGGTCTATCTCGCACATGACCGGGAGTACTTCAAGGTAGCCCTCCCTGCGCGCGAAGGTGTTCAGCGGACACTTGGTGAAGTGGTAGTAGAACCCCTCGGTGTGCTTCGTCTTATCGAAGTTGAAGTCCCAGGAAAACTCCTTGTACTGCGGGTGGACTTCCAGCCATTCGGCATTCTGGTGCATTTTCTTTTCCAGCTTCGCAAGTCCGTTTTTGTTGGCGTTCATGAACAGCCCGGTCATTTTCAGAAGCGGAAATCCCATCACTTCATGGGTGATCTCGCGCAGGTCATCAACGCTTATCTTTCCGTCCGCGGCTTCCCATACTGCCAGGAACAGCAGGCATTCATACAGGTTCGAAGCCATTGGGTTGTCCTTTCCGATGTCGTCCGCGCGGTTGAGCATATCCCGGTAGACCGCGTCTGTTCTCTGTACCAGATTTGCCGTTTCTTCCTTTCCGAACCGCTTGACAAGGCTTTTCCTTACCAGCGGCATTATCATCTTCCAGTACTTGTCCGTGTATTCTATCATATGTCCATCTCCTGTATTCAAACAAGTTAGCTTTAACTACTCAACTTGATTATATCACAGTATGTAGATTATGTCAAGTGGGAGGAGCCAATAACAGTCGCTCCTTACCCGGAGCGGCTGTTTTTATTATTCCGGGAAATGACGGAATGATTTCCTGCTATTGACTTTTTCCGGTTAATATGTTATAATTTTTGCAGCCAGAAGGAGAATGAAAATGAATCATAAATACGGAATCGCGGCGGCGCTTGCTGCTGCAACTCTTTTGCTGACTGCATGCTCCGACGACGATTTCTGGGATTTCCAGACCGCCGAGCCGACTGCTGACAGCGTTCAGTCCGCCGAGGACAGCCACGAATACCAGGAGGAAACTGTCGAACAGCCAGCGGAATTGCGGCCGCAGGGAAGCGCCAGGACCCTTGAGGGAAGCTCCGTTATCATGACGGTGGTGATGGAAACCCCGGACTCGAGCTTTACGGACGAGGAACTGGAGTTCACCAGCAGAGCCATAGACAAATCCTGCCGGTATCTCGAGGAGCAGGGGCGCAAATACGGGAAGGAAGTCACGCTGTACAATTACTCCGATGAGCACCCGGATCTGATGTACTGGATCACTCACGACGAGGACGCGACCATCGCCGCGGACAGCAGCCTGGCGTATTCCAACGGGTACATACAGCGGATTCAGCAGCTGCTTATTGACAGCATTCCGCTTGACGATATCTATGAGGAATACGGCACGGACAGCGTGGCGTTCATGGTGGTTTACGACACGCCCGGGACTTCCTATTCCCAGGTGTACTACCCGGGGTACGACGACAGGTACTATGAGTGGACTGCGCTGTTCCAGTACGACATGTACGGTACCAGATACGAGAATCTGGCGTGCGTGGCGCATGAGATACTGCACCTGTTTGGCGCGGTGGACCTGTACAGGGTTGCCGGGATCGACGGCGTGACCGAGGAGATCTACAATAATGTCCAGAACGATCCGGCTTACGAGATGGCGCTGATGTACAACACCTACAACGAGGACGGCAGTTACGATTACGACAGCATTCCGCAGTACCTGAGCGACATCACGCTTGCCATGATCGGATTCACGGACCCGGAAGCGGTTTATGAGAAATACCCGTCCCTGGTGCGGGAATACACCGCGGCGTTTGAGATAAAGTACTACTGATAATAAGGTCACCTCTAAAAACCTCGTTTGAGTGAAAATGTGTATAGCACACCGCCTGCTTCTTCAAACCTCCTCGTAAGGCATACAGCCTTACTTCGTCGGCTTTCATCGCATTCGGCGCACTCTACCCATTTTCCCTTTTCAAACCGGTTTTTAGAGGTTCCCATAAGAAAATACCCTCCCGGAATGGGAGGGTATTCTGATTTTAGCATTTCCTGTTCAGGCTGTCCAGTATTTCGTTGGTCTTCAGGTCGTCCCTGTTCTGACCGGGAACAGGAGTAGGCGTCGTTGTGTACATATTTCCGCTCTTGATAAGGGAAGTGATCGCCAGAAACTCAGTTCCTATGCGGTTCGCGATCTCCTTCTCCGGGAACATGCACATCTTTGTCGCGCAGAGGGCGCTGATTCCGTAGGTGTAGGTCCACATGTGCTGGAACAGCACCTTCGCCTCCTCGGCGTTCAGCCCGTAGTCTCGCATTATCACCGTGGTGCAAAGCTCCTCATACTCACCCAGGCTGCCGAAAAAAGACCCGGGATTGACCGACTCCTTGGTTTCAGTCATGAAAATAAGCTGGAACAGCTTAGGCTCCCGGATTGCAAAGCGAACCATGCGGATACCGGCTTCCTTGAACGCAGGGGTGAATTCCACTATCTCGCGGATATAGCTGTTGAAGCGCTCCATCGCGGCTTCGTGGACAAGGGCAACCACTTCGTCCATGCTCTTGAACACGGTGAAGATGGGACGCGCGGAACTTCCCAGCCATTCGCCGAGGTTCCGGGTGGTAAGATATTCTATTCCTTTTTCGCTTACCAGTTCGAGCGCACCATTGACGATCTCTTCTCTGGTAAATTTGGGTTTTGGTGGCATTATGCTATCTCCTCAATTGTCAGTTGAAAGTCCTGAAATTATCTGGCAGATGCCGATCATAGCTTTACACATTCCGCAGGACTCTTGTTTTATATACACAGTGATTTAATTATATCACAAATAGCATTTTTTGTCAACAATTAAGACGTGTAGTTGCGAAAATGGCAGACTATTCAGGTCAGCACCTGGTGCCGTAGGCGCGGAATCTGCATGTGTCCTTTGCGTTGCAGTCCTCGCAGCTGCGGCGCTTCTTGTCCAGCTCGCCGCGGTAAAGCCCGACAACTCCGATGATGGTTTTTCTGGGCGTGAGCATATGCGTTGCTGTGCAGCATACGCCGATCTTGCGCACTGCGTCAACGGAAGCGATGAGCAGTGGAGCGCATTCGATCGGGAAATCCCCGTATCCGGCGCCGTAGCACCATGTCGTGCTGTACCCTGGCATGTTCGCGAGGATATCTTGGCGAGCTTCCTCGCTGACCTGTTCGATCATCGCATTGGCGAGAGCGTCTGATATCACAGCCTTCATCGAATCAGACACGTCAAGCTTCTTGAGAAACCTGTCCGTGTCGGAGGAAAGCGTGGAACAAACTACTGCCGCCTTATCGCAGCCGCGCAGGTGTTCCGCGATGTCCTTGCCCTCGAGGTAGAAGTCGCAGTCGGAAAGATACAGGTCGTGGCCGGCGCGCATGATATTGAACACGCGCCACACGAACTGCGGCCGCGCTTCCTTGAGAAGCTCCGCTTCGCATTCGTCAATTACGGCGCTGATACGGGCGTCCGGTTCTTCGGTGTAGCCCATGTAGCGCAGCGCTTCAGCACGATTTATACGGGTTATTTCACTTGTCACAGCGTATCACCTTTTCTACACTTTCACTGATTTTTCTTGCTATGTAGGGGTTATTCATGGTATAGAGGTGGATCCCGTCCACGCCCTGCGCCACGAGGTCGATTATCTGGTCAACCGCGTAAGCAATACCAGCGTCGCGCATAGCCTCCGGATTATCGCCGTAGCGGTTTATCATCTTGGTGAACTTGAGGGGCAGGCTTGCGCCGCACATAGTCACCATGCGCTGAATGGACTTCGCATTCACACAGGGCATTATTCCTGCTTCAATGGGGACATTTATCCCGGCAATACGCGCCTTCTCCAGAAAATTCAGAAAGGAGCTGTTGTCGAAGAACAGCTGGGATATCAGGTGGGAAGCTCCGGCGTCTACCTTCTTCTTGAGGTTGCGTATGTCGTCAACCATGTTCGCCGCCTCGGGGTGTATCTCCGGGTAGCAGCCGCCGGAAAACGACAGGTTCGAGCGCGGCTTCATGTATTCGATGAGGTCGCTCGCGTGGAGGAATTCGTGCTTCGGCGGAATATTCGGATTGATGTCGCCGCGAAGCGCCAGCACGTTTTCAATGCCGTTGGCCTCGAACTCCTTTATCTTCTCGTCGATGTCCGCATGGGTGGAATTCACACAGGTCAGGTGCGCGATGGACTCCGTGTGGCAGTGCGATTTTATCCGCTTGACAAGGTCAATTGTGGACGCTCCGGCGGCACTTCCGCCTGCTCCGTAGGTCACGCTGATGAAATCCGGGTGAAGATCCCCCAGCTGATCCAGCGTGTCGTAGATAACGGAAACGTCATTGTCCTTCTTGGGAGGGAAAACCTCGAAAGAGAACACGGTTCGTCCGTTTTTGAACAGTTCTGGTATTTTCATTTGAGTTTATAATCTCCGATCAGTTTTCTGCAAGATACTTTTTGAGTGCCTCCGCTATCTGTGCAGGACATGACGTGGGCTTGCTGCCGCAGGTGATTCCCTCCAGCCGGTCGATGACGTCCTGGGGTTTCATTCCGGTCACGAGTGAGGAAATACCCTTCAGGTTGCCGTTGCAGCCGCCTACAACTTCGAGGGACTTTATCACGCCGTCCTCGATATTAAAGATCATTTTACGGGAGCATACTCCCCGGGGATTGTATTCATATGTCATTGTATTGCACCGCCTTGATTATTTGCTGTTCTTGAGCCATTCTTCCGCAACTGCGTCAGCAACTGCGTTGGCAACGGATTTATCCAGAGCGCTGGGGATAATGTAATCCACGGAAAGCTTGTCGTCCGTAACCAGACCTGCGATAGCGTAAGCCGCAGCCAGCTTCATTTCCTCTGTGATAGCCTTTGCGCGTACTTTGAGAGCGCCCTTGAAGATACCCGGGAACACCAGGACGTTGTTTATCTGGTTCGGGAAGTCGCTGCGTCCTGTGCCGACAATGTAAGCGCCGCTCTGTTTTGCGAGGTCGTAGGTGATCTCCGGCTCGGGATTTGCCATCGGGAAGAGTACGGGCTTCTCCGCCATGGACTGAACCATCTCGGGAGTTACGAGGTTCGGCTTGGAAACGCCAACGAATGCGTCAGCGCCCCTGAGCGCGTCCACAAGGTTGCCCTTGATGTTGCGCTTGTTGGTGAGCTTCGCGATTTCTGCGTGCGCAGGATTCGTGTAGTTTTCGTCGCGGTTGATAATTCCGCAGAGGTCCACCATGATGAGGTCGCCTACGCCGAGCTTCAGCAGGAACTTGCCGATGGCGATTCCTGCGGAGCCTGCGCCGTTGATTACGACCGTGATGTCGGAAAGCTTCTTGCCGGCAAGCTTGATCGCGTTGATCATAGCGGCGCCGACAACGATCGCGGTTCCGTGCTGATCGTCGTGGAATACTGGGATATCAAGCTTTTCCTTGAGCTTGGCTTCAATCTCGAAGCAGCGCGGCGCGGAGATGTCCTCCAGGTTGATTCCGCCGAAGCTGTCGGAGATAAGCTCTATGGTGCGGACTATCTCATCGGGATCCTTGCTCTTTATACAGAGAGGGAATGCGTCCACATCGCCGAATTCCTTGAACAGGCAGCACTTGCCCTCCATAACGGGCATGCCGGCAAGTCCGCCGATGTCGCCCAGTCCGAGGACAGCGGTGCCATCGGTGATGACTGCAACGAGGTTGCTGCGGCGTGTGAGTTTGTAGGAAAGCTCTGGATCCTTTGCGATCTCCAGGCAGGGCTGCGCAACGCCTGGAGTATATGCGAGGGAGAGATCCTCACGGGTATTGATGGGCGCACGGGAGATTACCTCCAGCTTTCCGCCCCATTCGTAGTGCTTCTGAAGTGCTTTTTCTTTGATGTCCATTGTCTTGTCCTTCTTTTGAGTTATATCAAGGGATCATGCTTTGCCCTTATGATTGATGATCTTTCCGAGGGATTCCTCAGGAGTAAGGTTAGAGCCGATCTGGATAGCGTAGTGATTGTAGAACCCGTGGAAATCCGAGCCGCCGGTGGTAAGCAGACCGTGCTCAGCGGCGATCTTCTGGAGTTCCTCCTGGTACGCGGAGTCAGCGCTCTGGTGCCATACCTCCACGCCGTCGATCTCGCGTTTCGCAGCAAGCTCCTCAAGGAGCTCGGTGCTGTCGTAAACCTTCGGGTGTGCCATAACTGAGATACCGCCGGAAGCGCGTATCAGCGTGGTGACAAAGTGCACGTCAGGGTAGAAATCCGCCTCGGAAGCCACTTCCGCTGCGCAGATACCCTCCTTCGCATCGAAGATGGAATCGTACACGTCGCCGTAAAGCTCGGTGGTGTATCCGTAGTCCATAAGCGCGTGCATTATGTGGCACTTGTAAATCGCCTTGCTTCCTGCTGAGTAACGCAGAATGCTTTCCAGGGTGATGGGGTACTTATCCAGTACCTTCACCGCCATGCGCTTGCCAAGTTCCATTCTACCGGTGGAGGTGCGCAGGCAGAGTCCCTCGAGCCTGTCGGGCTTTGCGGGCATATAGCACAGTATATGTACCTTTTTCTTGCGGTCGTTGTCGAACGCGGAGAATTCCACCGCCGGGATAACATTCACGTTGTAGCGCTTTCCGAGAACTGCGGAACGTGAAAGGGAAGCCAGGCTGTCGTGATCGGTTATTGCAAGGCAGCGGACATCGTTTCTGTCCGCCTGGCGGATCACATCGGAAATACCGAGCGAACCGTCTGAAATCGTGGTATGGCAATGCAGATCAGCTTTCATTAAGTCACCTCGTCTGTAATTGGATCCGGCAGGCGCCGGAAATCAGGGACGTTCGGAGGTGTCGTGCTTCCAGTCAGCTGACAGGAGCACATACACTATTAAATATTATACCACGAATGCTGATTTAATGCAAGTGTTTTTTTACGATTTCATCAATTTAATGTATTGAGGTGGCATAACTGACAATTGTGCAATAACCTGTCAGCCGGATTATAGCCCTGTCCTATTACCAACCAGGCAGTATATAAAAACTGTTGACATATCCGGCAGTCAGTAGTATAATAATGTATATAAAACATCAGAGAGGGAATACCATGACTTTACAGCAGATGAAATATGTACTGACTATTGCCGAGGAAGGCTCCATGAACCGTGCGGCGGAGCGGCTTTTTATTTCTCAGCCGTCCCTTACCAGTTCTGTCAGAGAGCTTGAAAAAGAGATCGGAATACAGATATTTGTACGCAGCAGCCGTGGCGTTTCTGTCACCGCGGAGGGCGCAGATTTTCTGATGTACGTCCGGCAGGTGTATCAGCAGTATGAGCTTCTGCGGCAGAAATACGGCGAGAGCGGCGGCGCGCGCCGCCGGTTCGGGGTGTCCACGCAGCATTATTCCTTCGCCGTAAAGGCGTTTGTCGAGATGGTGAAGAACTTCGGCACGCTGAATTTCGACTTTGCGATACGGGAAACCAGGACCATGGACGTGCTGAAGGACGTGGGAGGATTCCGCAGCGAGGTGGGGATAATCTACCAGTGCGATTACAACCGCCGCATAATCGGGAAGATTCTGCACGACCTGGAACTGGAGTTCGTTCCGCTGATAGACTGCCGCGCGTATGTCTATCTCTGGAAGAACCACCCCCTGGCGAACGAGAAATCCATCGGCCTTGAGCAGCTGGCGGACTACCCCTGCCTGGTATTTGAGCAGGGCGACGGCGCCTCCGGATTCCTGGCGGAGGAGATACTCACGGACAACGACTATCCGAGAATGATACGCAGCACCGACCGCGCGACGCAGCTGAATCTCATGGTGGGACTTAACGGCTACACGCTGTGCTCCGGAATAATCTGCGAGGAGTTGAACGGGAGCGAATACCGGGCGGTGCCGTTCCGGGAGGACGAGCACAACCGCAACACGACCATGCAGATAGGCTACGTTGTGAAGAAGCACAGTATCCTCAGCGACATTGCCGATGTGTACATAACCGAGGTGCGGCGTTATCTCAGTGCCTGCGGCGAACTGAAGGAGGATAAGCGGTGAAATACAGGTTTGATTACAGTGAGGTGCTCAGGCTCAAGGCAGCGTGCGCAGAGCGATTCCCGGATCATGTGCATTTTCACGACGGGTGCGGCGGTCAGTATTTCAACCTTGATTCGAAGAACGACGGGCTGCGGCGGTTCATCTGCGAATACTTCGAGGGGCAGGGAATGCGCGCGGATTTCTTTGAGGACGAGATTACTTTCACGGTTTCTGGAAAAAACCGATCATAAATCTTCATTTTTGGAGATTACTGCCGATAAATAAGATGATGGGGCTAACACTGGATTATGCAGAAATTTACTTTTCCTATTGACTTGAACGGGAAAATATTATATAATTATAACGTATACTTGGTATATACGGAGGTATTGGTATGAAGATCAGAAATAAGATTGCGGCTGCGTTCACGGCAGCGGCGTTGATGTTTACAATGACCGATCCGGCGGCGCTCGGCGGAATGCTGAACGCGGCAAGTACGGCGTTTGCGGCGATCCCTGTAAGCCAGATAGAGCTGTCGTCCAGCAAGCCGCTGAGTTCACCGGTAGCAGACCAGGCGCTGTGGGATTCCAGCGCCATCAGCGTGAACGGAAGCCAGGTTTCTTCCGGAGATACAAGAGTCGAGTGGTACCGCGAGGACGGCACCCAGGAAACAGGCGGCGTTGCCGATTATAACGAAAAATACTATGTTACATTGAAATTCCGTCTTGCGCAGGGATATGAAGCAGCAAGCAGCGTAACGCTCTATTATTACACTGTCGAGGACGGCGCCACCGCCCAGAACGTCGCTATGGTCAAGGACGGAGATTACCTGACTGGTACGATATACTTCAAATCACGCACCGGGCTTCCGAATGCGGAGCAGGCTGTATTTCCTTCAGCAACTACCAATCGAACTGGTATTGATATGCCTGTGTATTCTAACAAGAACAACATTCTTGATAAGCTGCCTAAATACGCAACTATACTTACAGGAACAAGTTCTCATCGTGGTAATCCAATTGAAAACGTGAAGATAAACTGGACGAATTCTGCGGGAAACTTTGTTTTCGAAAAGGGAACGTTCAGCGAGGACGACGTAAACGGACAGGAATTCACGTTGACTGGCTCGGTTTCGATGGCAGGCTACAGCCAGTACATCAATAACCCCGCGGCTTCGTTCAATCTGTATTGTATCGTAAGGATCGCAGCCGCAGACCAGCTGCTTCCGCCGGAGCCGCGTGATGATACCCCGGCTGGTGAATATAAATCTAACATGACCGTCTACCTCATCACCACCGAGGGTACCATCTACTACACCGTCAGCGAGAGCAAGGACGGCGCGAACCCCGTCGGCGGAAACGCTGCGCACAAGTATTCCAACGGTATCCCGCTCGCGGGCGTTGAGGGAGACACCAAGACGTTCTACATAAAGGCGCTGTCCTACGATCCCAAGAAGCTCACCAGTGAGATCGCGACCTACGTTTATACCATAACCCTGGAACCGTCGTCGCTTACAAATATTCCGGAGGTACACCTGATCATTGACCCACCTGTCGGTGGTCAGCCCCTCGACACCACTGCGGAATTCGACCCGGAGCCTAAGGGCGTTGCTGTGAAATCCGCAGTCGCGTGGATAGGAAGCGTTATGAACGGCCGCGCCGACTATAACAGCTCCTATTCCGTCAGCGTTCAGCTCACTCCGAAGAATATGTACGCCTTCAACAAGACCCAGGCGTACGTCAACGGAAGCCTCGCGAACTGCTCCACCAACGAATCCGGTACGCTGACCGTGACATACAAGTTCCCGGGCAGGACCGGAAAGCTGGCGCTTTACAGGGTTATTCCGCCGGCGGATACCGTTGTGGTTGACAACGGCACGGATATAAAGGAGATCGGCGACCGGCTGCCGACCATGCTTGACGTGGAGGCACCCGAGGGAACTCTTCTGGAGGATCAGTACCCGGTAAGGTGGGATCTCAATACTTCTGAGCCTTTGTATGACCCGAAGCTCGCAAAGTCCCAGACATTCACGCTGACTGGTACTGTCACCATGCCGGACTTCATCACCTATAAAGAGGACCAGAACAAGGTCAAGGTAAATGTATTCGTCGGCGCTGCCGGCGCGCTGGCATGGCCTACCGCCGCTCCGTCGGATTCCACCCAGGGACACATGTTCTATGACGCGGTGGACGTTACGCTGTCGGCTTCCGAGGGCGCAACGATATACTACACGATCGGCGAGAACAAGGACGCCGAGGTTCCAACAGTCACCGGAGGCAGAGCGTACAACGCGCCCATCAGGCTGTACGGAAATCCCGGCGAGGTAACTACTTACTACATCAAGGCTATTGCCACCGCTCCCGGAAAGAATGACAGCCCGGTAAACTCCTTTGTGTATACGATAACGCTCCCGAAGCGCACGGTCGCGGATCCTACTGCGAATTACGCGTCTGGAACCTATCAGCAGTCGCTGGACATTGCTCTGAACTGCACCACAGTAGGCTCCGATATCTACTACACCACCGACCCATCTGCTAAGCTGGCGGAATTTGTGAAGTACACCGGCGTATTCAGGCTCGCAGGTCAGGCGAACAGCACCAAGACTTATAACATCAGATTCTATGCGCTTGACCCCAGTGGAAAGATGATACCGTCAAATGTCGTTTCAAGGGACTATACACTTTCCCTGCCGAAGAACAAGGCACTGGCACCATATCCGAACTATACTTCCGGTGTGGCGTATGAAAAGAGCATAAGCATTACGCTGAAGTGCGATACTCCGAATACCAAGATATATTATACGCTGAACGGCAAGGATCCTTCCGTCAGCGGAAACGGTACAGAGTACAAGAATGCGTTCACACTCAAATATGTGAAGAACGAGGTTACCACCTACACTCTCAAGGCGTATGCGGTATGCTCTGATCTTAACGTGGATCCCAGCCCCGTAGTCACCTACACCTACACCATGGGTGTGGACTACGGCGTGAAGTCCATAAAGATCACGAAGCGCCCGAACAAATCCTCTTACTACCTGGGCGAGAGTCTTAATGCGTACGGCGGTAAGATTGAGGTAACATACGACGATGGCACAACTGAAACCATCGACATGGACGAGGACATGATTGATGATTTCGACAACTGGACTATCGGTCAGCAGACTCTGACGGTATATTACAAGGGCTGCACCGCGAAGTTCAACGTAGTTGTCAGAAAACGCCCGTCAGCAAGCACTGAACCGGACACACCGTCCAATCCTGCTAAACCGACTGACTCGGATAAGCCGAAGGACGACACTACCACGACTGACGACAGCGAAACAGTATCCGCTCCCGTTGTTGACGGAACCACTGTCAAGGGATGGACGCAGATACAGAAGAAGATAGCTGCGGCAGAAAAAGGCTCCCGTGTAAAGATCAAGCTTAATGGCACGACCTCCGTTCCTGCGGACGTGATCAATTCCGCCATCAAGCGTAAATTAACGCTGGAGTTCATCGTAAACGACAACATCAGCTGGGTAGTCGATACCGGAAAGCTCAAAAAGACCGTAGCAAGCTTCAGCGCCGGAATCAAGACCAGGGACGTTTATATCCCGTCTGTGCTTATCGACAACGCCGGTGGAAGCGAGGTCATGAGGATGCACACCTACGGCGCAAATAAGATAGGCGCAGTCCTCTATGTCAAGACCGGAAGCAAGATCAGAAACCGCTTCGCTAACCTGTTCCGCTACAATGAGGACAGAGAAAAGCTGGAGTTCCAGGATACGTCAAAGGTTTCCACAAGTACAGGCATTGCAACACTGGTACCCTCCGCAGGCGGCGAGTATGTGGTGATGCTGGATACCCAGACAAGACTTCCCGGCGATGCTGACAACAGCACAACGATCGACGCCCGGGACGCTGCTGCAATACTCAAGGCGATCGTAGTCAGCAGCGACATTGACGACAGCTGGGACTACAACGGCGATGGATTCGTCAACGCCATCGACAGCGCAAAGATACTCAAGGCTGTTGTGGGCGCCAAGTAATATAATAACGCGGCACTGTTACGGTGCCGCGTTTTGCTATTGATTTTTGTGGGAAAATGTGATACAATAGGTTATACCCTAGTAAATCAATAGGAAAGGAACACTGAAATGGACTACAAAATGCTTGAGGATAACCTCGCAGATGTGATACTTGAAGCGCAGCTGAAGCTGGGATACGAGGGCAGGAGCATGAGCATGAACTATCCGCTGCAATCGCTCAACCGGCTGCTGGGTACTTCCGAGGACGGCGAGGGAATGAAGCGGCTGCTCGACGGATTCGCGGACTTTGCGCAGGAGCGGCTGGGCAGGGTGGAATACAGCCGGCATGACGGCGACATATTCCGGCTGTGCGTTCCGGAGAAGGGCGTGGAGTATATCCATGGGCTGTCCGGGAGCGCTTCCTCCGGATTCCTGGCGGAACTAATCGCGCAGGTTAAGCAGCCGGGAACCACCATGGAGCAGGTGCTGGAGATATTCCGCAGGCACTCCGACAGGGTGCATGTCGAGGATTCCGACAGTGGGGAGTTCGACAAACTTGTTTATTTTGAGGACGGAATCCCGGACGATCACTTATACTGTCTGACTGACGAGGGAATATGCGTTACCTACCACCGCTTCACCCGGGAGGATTATACTGATCTTGGGTTCTGATAAAAAAGCGAGGGCGTCAGCCCTCATTTTTTATGTGATGTCGGTTATTGTACTTGAACATAATGAATGCCGCCACTATTATAATGATATACCCCACGAAACTCAGTATATCCGGTACCTGACCGAACACGATGAGTCCGAGAAGAGCGGCGAAGATGATCTGCGAGTAGTCGTAGATGGACACTTCCTTTGCCGGCGCGTAGGAGTACGCAGTGGTAATGCAGAACTGCGCTATCGCCGCGCTTACTCCTGCTCCGACCAGCATAAGCAGCTGCTGCCAGGACGGCATGACGAACTGCGCGATAGTAAGCGGAAGCGCCGCCAGCGTAGAGAACGCCGAGAAGAAGAACACGATGTAGAATCCCTTCACGCCCTTGTTTGTCGCCCTTCTTACGAAGGTGTAGGCAGCGCCGGCGCACATTCCGCCGCAGAATCCTGCGATGGAGGGGAACAGCGCCGCGTTGGCGAAGGTGGGCTTGATGACGAAAAGCGCTCCGGCGAACGCCATCAGAATGATACCCCACTGTACCTTGTTTGCGCGCTCTTTCAGCAGGAAAGTTGAGAACACTATCGCGAAGAACGGCGACATCTTGTTCAGCAGGGAAGCGTCTGAAAGATCAAGCCTGTCGATGGCGTAGAAGTTGCAGATTACCCCGGCGTAGCCGAACACGGAGCGGCAGATAACGTCCAGCCGTGCGCCCTTTGGTGGAATCACGGAGCAGCGGTTCTTTATCATTGCTCCAGACGCAATGAACAGCGCGAAGAAGTTCCGGAAGAAGGTTTTTTCAAAAGTCGGAATGTTTCCCGAAAGCCGCACGAACATGTTCATCAGCGCAAAGAAGAACGCCGAAGCGATCAGAAACAATACAGCGCGGCGGAGTTTTCTTGAATCAGCCATTTGAATGCGCCTTTCCGACGGCGTCCAGCATGGCGATGTAGTCCCCGAGCACGGGCTGGAAGTGTATTCCGTAGAATCTGCGGTCAGGTGCCTCCGCGGTGTACTCTACTGCGCGGTAGGTGAATTTTGTCGCGATCTCCAGAGCCGCGGCGTAGTCCGCGCCCCGGAGCACCGCTCCCAGCAGGGCGGAAGCGAATACGTCGCCGGTGCCGGAGCATGCAACGTCCTTCCGGGGCGTGAGGCATTCCGTGAACTTTCCGTCGTAGCAGCCCACGGCGCCCAGCTGACCCTTTTCCGAGAATCCGGTGATGACAGCGAATTTCACGCCCATGTCGCAGAGTTCCAGGAGCATTTCCTTCGTTTCGTGCAGAGTGGGGCAGGGGTTGAATCCCCGGCGAGTGAGCAGACACGCTTCGGTGATGTTGGGTGTGATGATGTCCGCGCCGGAGATGAATCTGCGCATCCTGTCCGGGTAGTCGTCGTTGAGCGCGGCGTACATTCTGCCGTTGTCGCCCATTACCGGGTCGATGAACAGCGGCGCGCCCGGCTTTCTGAACTGGCGGATAAACTCCTCAATGTGATCCACCTGGTCAACGGAGGCAATATAACCGGTGTATATCCCGTCAAAGTCGATGTGTTCCTTCTGGAGCTGCGCTCCGATGGGGGCGAGCTCGTCCGTGAGGTCAATGCTGTAGAATGTGGGGAATCCCGTGTGGTTGGAAAGCAGCGCCGTGGGTATTCCGCAGCACTCCACTCCTGCCGCAGAGAGCACTGGTATCGCTGCGGTCAGCGAGCAGTTTCCCACGCAGGAAAAATCCTGTATCGTAACGATTCTCTTCATAATGATCAGTCCTGTTTGTTTTTCTGTGGGAGCCAACGGCACAGCTCTGCGCTCAGCGCAGGAATATCAAGCGGCTTGGAAACATGTCCGTTCATGCCGTGCTCCTTTGATTTCTTGACGTCCTCAATAAACGCGTTGGCGGTCATCGCGATTATGGGAATCTCCGCCGCGTCCTTTCTCTCGAGGGTGCGTATCTTGTCCGCCGCCTGGTAGCCGTCCAGAACCGGCATCTGGATATCCATGAAAATAAGTCTGTAGTAGCCCTCGGGGGATTCGCTGAACTTCTTCACGGCCTCTGCGCCGTCGTGGGCGATGTCGGTGATGATATTCGCTTCCGCCAGGAATTCCGACGCGATCTCCGCATTGAATTCAAGATCCTCGGCGAGAAGCACCCTCGCCCCTCCGAAGTCGAAATCCGACATGCGCACCTTGCGGTTCTCTTCCATGGAAATACCGCCGATGTATTCCGCCGTACCCTCGCCCTTTTTCAGACAGACCGTGATGTCGAACCTGGAGCCTTTGCCAGGTGCGCTGTTCACGGAAATGTCGCCGTTCATCATTCGCGCGATATTCAGAGAGATGGGCATTCCAAGCCCGGTTCCCTGTATCCCGCTGACGCGGTTGTCGTCCGCGCGCACGAAAGGGTCGAACACATGCTCAAGGAATTCCGGCTTCATGCCGATACCGTTGTCCCTGACTGAGAAAAGATAGCGGCACACGCCGTGGTGGTCAGGCTCCAGTTCGATGGTGCGGAACTCGATCCTGCCGCCCTCGGGGGTGTATTTCACAGCGTTGCCGAGAATATTCATCAGCAGCTGACGCAGTTTGGTCTGGTCGCCAAGAACGCTGGTGTTTATACCGCTGGCGATCTTGAAATCCAGAGTGTGGCGCTTCTTGTCTGCGAGCGGCTTTATCATACGCACCGTGTCCTCAAGGAACACCCTGAGATCGAACTGAATGCAGGAAAGCACAGTCTTTCCGCTTTCAATGGCGGAAAGATCCAGTACGTTGTTTATGATCTCAAGCAAGTGTTTTCCGGAGGCCTCGATCTTGTCCAGACAGTCGGAGACCCTCTCCATGTCGCCGATGTGCTCCTGTGCGATTGCGGACATTCCCAGAATGGAGTTCAGCGGAGTGCGTATATCGTGGCTCATCTGGCTCATGAACAGCGTTTTTGCGGAATTGGCATGCTGCGCCTGGTCGAATGCGTCCTGCAGCGCCTGCTCAACCCGGGCTGCCTGTTCGTGCTCGTCCGTAATGTTGCGGACATAGGTCAGTCCCCACAGATCTCCGGTTTCAAGGTCTTGGGTGAGAATTATTGCCTCGCGGAAGTAGCCGGTGCGGTTCCCGATACGGAACTGGTATTCTGTGTCGAAGCTGCGGCGGTGGCTGTTGAACATATCCGCTAGGGTTTCCGTGCAGAACGTCCTGCCGAATACCTCCGCAGTGTTGGTATCCGTGAAATACTGCTTCTTGCGGCGGATATACTCGTTGTATGAGCAGGGCAGGGTCAGTCCCATCTGCGGAAGCAGCGGAAGCGCGTCCTCCTGCTCGATTATCTCGTCGTAGATCGTATCCCGGGTGATGTTGAAAGTATACACGGCGATGGCGTTGGAAAGTATCGCCTGCCGGTACTGGCTTTCGGACCGGAGCGCACGCTCCAGCCGCTGCTGATAGCGAAGCTCCTTGAGCTTGTCGGCGGTTATGGGCTGCACTGCGAGTATTGCGACCTTGGGCGAGCCGTCGGTTTCGTATCCCGAAACGAAGCACTGAAGGCGCAGCCACTCCGGCTGACCGCTGTTCCGGCGGCAGATCTCGCATTCGATTATCTTCTCGCCGGACGTAAATCTCCGCCGCATATTCTCGATGTTGAAGTTGTAGAGTATCGCGTTCTTGTCTTCCTCGCTGCATTCGCAGTGCTCGGCAAAGTGCCTGACCGCCTCGTTGAAGTCGCCGATGACATCGAAATTCTCGGCGAACAGCCCCTTCTTGTCGGTGGAGGAGTAGAAGCTTCCGTCGTGGAGGTTTATGAGGTCAAGTATCTGGTAGGGTATGGCGAGCCCGTTTATGAGCTGATTCCGGAGTTCCTCCAGGAACAGCGCCTTGTGGTCGGCTGTGATACGCCTTGCGACGATGAAGGCTGGGTATTTTCCGGCAAGCCGCTGCTTCATCTTGACGAAGCGCAGGTTTATCCAGATGTATTCCCCGTTGAGCTTCATGCGGAACTCCCCGTGAAACTCATCGTTGACGGAGAATGTGCTGCGTATGGAGCTTTCAGATATCAGCTCTGCGAAGCGCACGCGGTCGTCCGGGTGTATCCTGTCCACTACCGATCTGCGCCACTCGTTATAGGAACTTTCGCGGCCGGCTGAAAGGCTTGTGTTAAAGCCGTCATTCAGAATGAACATGCGGTCCCGTTCGAGGTCGAGCAAGGCGCAGAATCTGAAGCTGTCGATCAGCTTTTCGGTGAACAGGCTGGTCAGCAGCTGGATATCCGGGTCGTAGCGGTACAGCGGAGTCCTGTCCGCCGGGATTCCCTTGAAGAAGCCGTAAATAACGAGCACCCCGTTGTCGCTGGAAGCCAGCATTCCGGAGCTGTAGGCGGTGAACATGCCTTTGGTTTTGTGCCGCCAGCGGTATTTGACTTCGGCCTTTACGCCGTGGATAGTGGTCTGAATAGCTTCCTGTATCATGTGCACGTCGTCCGGGTGAACGCATTCCAGCCAGCGGCGGTAATTAAGCTCCGGATCGGAGTTGTCCTCGATATCCATTATTTTCAGGAAGTCATCGTCAAAGTAAAGCTGCTGCGGACTGCCGCCTCGTATTACCATTCTGAATGTGCCTGATATGATGTATTCCAAGCTGCCGCCCCCCTTTTTTAAAAAAAAAATTCCGGGATATCCGGAGATATCAGAGTGCGGCACTCCGGCTCAGTAAGAGGTTTGCCAGATGTGCCGCTGAATGTCGTTAATCCCTGCTGTAGAGATCTCTTGTGTAGACTTTTTCCTTTACGTCCTGGAGTTCGCTGCTCATGCGGTTTGCAACGATCATGTCCGAGCGCTTCTTGAACTCCTCAAAGTCGTCGCATACCTCGTAGTCAAAGAATTTCTGACCAGGCTTCAGCGTCGGCTCGTAGATTATGACGGTGATACCCTTCTGACTCAGGCGCTTCATGATTCCCTGAATGGAGCTCTGGCGGAAGTTGTCCGAGTTGGATTTCATCGTCAGGCGGTAAACTCCCACGGTGCGGGGGTTCAGGGAGGCTATGTGGTCGGCTATGTAATCCTTGCGCGTCTTGTTTGCGGCAACGATGGCGCCGATGATGTCGTTGGGTACGTCCGCGTAATTCGCGAGCAGCTGCTTGGTGTCTTTGGGCAGGCAGTATCCGCCGTAGCCAAAGCTAGGATTGTTGTAGTGGGAGCCGATTCTCGGGTCAAGTCCCACGCCGTCGATTATTTGGCGCGCATTCAGCCCCTTCATCTCGGCGTAGGTGTCCAGCTCGTTGAAGTATGCCACGCGCAGTGCGAGGTAGGTGTTGCTGAACAGCTTGACCGCCTCAGCTTCCGTGGGATTGAGGTGCAGCGTCGGGATATCCTGCTTGATGGCGCCCTGCTGGAGCAGTTTCGCGAATACGTCCGCGCGCTGTACTGAATCCGCCCATTCCTGGGGAGCGCCGACGATTATTCTGGAGGGGTAGAGGTTGTCGTAGAGCGCCTGACCCTCCCGGAGGAACTCCGGCGAGAAGATCATGCGGTGCGCGTTCTCGGGGTACTTCTCGTGAAGTCCCTTGGTGAAGCCGACGGGCACGGTGGATTTCACCACGATGGTGCAGCTGTCGTTCACTGAAAGCACCTGGTCGATGACGCTCTCGACGGAGGAGGTGTCAAAATAGTTCTTGTCCGCGTCGTAATTTGTGGGAGTTGCGATGACCACCAGCTCCGCGGAGGTGTAAGCCGGGCGCCAGTCGGTGGTGGCAGTAAGGCTGAGCGGCTTTTCCGCAAGGTATTTCTCGATGTATTCATCAGCGATGGGCGACTTCCTGGAGTTCAGCAGTTCCACCTTTTCCGGAATGATATCAACAGCGGTGACGTCGTTGTGCTGGGCAAGAAGCACAGCCATAGACAGACCAACATATCCTGTTCCCGCAACAGTAATTTTCATCATGGTTTTCCCCCTGATTTTATTGTTCTGCGCCTTTCGGCGGTATTTCTTTTCTGTACCAGGCGGTACGGTGCATAATTAACTATTATATTATAGTACCATATGCGAAAATTGTCAAGAGTTGTATTGTGGATAGGTCCACAAATATTTTTCCAGATACTCCGTTAATTTTTACATGCTGCGATAAAGAGCTTAACCCTCTTGATTTATCAGAAAAAATGGTGTATAATGTATCATGTACTATTATGTTTATAAGATTTAAGACAGGAGAATCAACATGGATAATTTCATTCAGGCGGATATTTACACCACTTCACAGGCTATCGACGGAATCACCGGCGCGCTCCAGGATTACGGCGTAACCGGCTTTATCATCTGCGACAGCGCGGATTTCGAAAGCTTCCTTGCGGACAAGAACGCCAACTGGGACTACGTAGACGACGAACTGATGGGACTGAGCCGTCAGGAGCCGCACATCACCATTTATGTCCACGACAACACCCAGGGCGCGGAAACACTCGCGGCAATACGCTCCCTCATCGAGGGCTGGAAGCAGTCCGACACCGAGGGTTACTACGGCAACCTGCGCATGGAGCTTGCCAACGTCAAGGAGGAGGACTGGGCAAACAACTGGAAGAAGTACTACAAGCCGTTCCGCGTTGGTAAGTCCCTGGTGATCAAGCCTTCCTGGGAGGATGTAACTCCGATGCCCGGCGACCGTATCCTTGAGATAGACCCGGCTTCCACCTTCGGCACAGGACAGCACCACACCACCAAGCTGGTCATGGAATCCCTCGAGAAAGTCGTGAAGCCCGGCAACAAGGTACTCGACCTCGGCTGCGGCAGCGGAATCCTCTCTATTGCGGCGCTGCTTTTCGGCGCGGAAAAGGTCACCATGTGCGATATTTTCGAGAACGCAGTCAGGACTGCTTCCGAGAACGTTGAGAAGAACCACTTCACCCACGAGCACTACTCAGCTTACTGCGGCAACATAATCGATGACGCGGAACTTCGCGGAAAGCTCGGCACGGGCTACGACGTGGTATGCGCCAACATCGTGGCGGACGTTATCATCGGCATGAGTCCGCTGTTCGGCAGCTTCATGAAGCCGGACGCGACCCTGCTGGTATCCGGCATAATCGACGAGCGCCTGGACGAGGTGAACGCAGCGCTCTCCGAAAACGGATTCAAGGTGCGCCAGAGCCGCAACGAAGAGGGCTGGAACTGCATAATCCTCACAAGATAACGCGTAGCCCACGGACTGCATATAATGCCGCAGGAGGCGGTGTATATGCAGTTCCTTTACGTTTTTTCGCTGATGTTCCTTTCGATATTCGGGCTTGCAGTTCTGGTGAAGCTGGCGGCGTATGCGGTCATGACCCGCGGAATGCACCGTCATGACGTGTACGTCCGCAGCGGCGAGGATATCAGCGGATTTGTCGAGCATGTGCGCAGAAGTCCCGGGGTGAACAGGGTTGTGATACTTTCCTCCGGGGACGAGAATGACGAGGAGGCGCGGCGGCTCGCACAGAAATACAGCAACGTATATTTTATTAATGACACGACAAAGCGGTGATGAATTGGATAACGAATCTGCTGTGACCCTTTCCGGAACGGTGGAGGGCGTGGTTTACAGCAACGAGGACAACGGCTATACCGTTGCCGACCTGGATTGCAACGGCGAACTGGTGACAATTGTCGGGGTTCTCGGCGATGTCCGCGAGGGCGAGAGTCTGACGCTCATCGGCGAGTACGTCAACTCTCCGAAATACGGCAGGCAGTTCAAGGCGGAGGTCTGCGAGCGCGCCCTGCCGAATACCGAGAGCGCGGTGCGCAAGTTCCTTGGCTCCGGCGTAATAACCGGCGTCGGTCCGGCGATGGCGAAGCGTATCGTCACGGCGTTCGGCAGCAGTGCGCTGGAGGTCATCGAAAACGACCCGGCGCAGCTTTCTTCCATCAAGGGAATATCCACTGAGAGCGCCCTCAAGATTGGCGAGGAGTTCCGCCGGATAGCCGGACTGCGCAAGGCTGTCACATATTTCGCGCGGTACGGACTGTCGTCCTCCGTGGTGGCGGCGGCGTGGAAGAAGTTCGAAATGCACACGATACAGGCGGTGGAGGACAATCCCTGGTGCCTGTGCGGTATCGGTATTGACCTGCCATTCCGGGAAGCAGACCGGCTTGCCCGGGAGATGGATCACCCCATGGACAGCGAAGAGCGCACACTCGCCGGGATAATCTGGTGCCTGCGCACAAACGCGAATAACGGACATACCTGCGTGCGCGAGAACGACCTTTCCGACGCAGTGACCTATGAGCTTAACATCACGGAGAAGCAGTTCTGGGAGGGGCTTATGCTTGCGGAGCAGCGCTGCGAGATAGTGCGCAGCGACAAATACGACGATAAGTTCGTGTTCCTGGCGGAGTACTACCGTGCGGAATGCTACATCGCGGAGAAGCTCGCAGAGATGATAAAGCGCAACGACTGCGGCGGCGTGGATTATTCCGAGGAGATCGCCGGAATAGAATGGGAGCAGGGAATACAGTACGAGAAGCTCCAGCGCGAGGCGATAAGCGGCTGCATGAACAACCATGTGTTCATTCTGACCGGAGGTCCCGGTACCGGTAAGACAACGACGCTTAATGCCGTGATATCTCTTTGCCGCCAGCGGAAGCTGAAGATGAAACTTGCCGCTCCCACCGGTCGCGCCGCAAAGCGAATGGCAGACCTTACCGGGGCGCCTGCGCAGACGATACACCGTCTGCTGGAGGTGGATTTCGCCACGTCGTCGCATTCTTTCAAGCGTAAGGAAGAGAATCCCCTTGCCTGCGACGTGCTGATAATCGACGAGATGTCCATGGTTGATACCCTGCTGATGGAATCCCTGCTGCATGCGGTCAGACCGCGCACGCGGCTCATCATGGTGGGCGACAGCAATCAGCTGCCCTCTGTAGGCGCCGGAAACGTGCTCAGGGACCTTATCGCCGGGGGAAGAGTGCCAACGGTGGAGTTGAAGGAGATATTCCGACAGGCGGCGCAGAGCCTTATAGTCACCAACGCCCACCGGATAGTCCGCGGCGAAATGCCGGTGCTCAACGATCGCAGGAACGACTTTTTCTTCATGCCCACCCAGTCCGAGGAGGATACTCTCCGGCTGGTGATCGAGCTGTGCAAGACCCGGCTTCCGAACACTTACGGCTATTCTCCGCTGGAGGATATTCAGGTGCTGTGCCCGTCCAGGATAGGGGTTGTCGGCACTCAGAACATCAACAAGGAATTACAGCTTGCGCTGAATCCGCCGGCGAAGAACCACCCGGAGGTAAAGTACGGCAGTACGCTGTTCCGCACCGGAGACAAGATAATGCAGACCAAGAACGACTACGACGCCGAGTGGCGCCGGGGCGCGGAGCTGTCCCACGGAATATTCAACGGGGATATCGGAATAATCCGCCGGGCGGACAAGGTGAATTCCAAGCTGGATATAGATTTCGACGGCAGAATGACCACCTACGACGGCGATATGATGAAGAAGATCGAGCATGCCTACGCGGTGACGATACATAAGAGCCAGGGAAGTGAATACCCTGCGGTGATAATACCGCTGCCGAACGGAATGGACAGGCTCACTTACAGGAATCTGCTGTATACCGCTGTCACCCGTGCCAGGAGCATTCTCATCATCATTGGCACGGAAGCCAAGGTGCGCAGCATGGTGGAGAACGACCGCAGAATGCTGCGGTATTCCTGCCTGCGGCCGATGCTTGAGGATATGTTCCAGTGAGGGCGTGGGAGCTGCGCCGCGCAGCTGCGGCGTTCTTCATGCCGAACCGCTGCCCGTTCTGCGGCGATATCATCGGCATGCGCGAGTTCTGGTGCACGCCCTGCTGCGACAATCTGAAGATGCTGGATGATCCCGGTGAAATCCCCGAGGGACTGGACGGGTTCGCGGCAGTGTGCGCATATACCGGCAGGGCGAGAAGTGCAGTTCTGCGGCTGAAACAGGGGTACTACCGCTATCCGGCGGACGCGTTCGCGGTGCTGATAGTCGAGAATGCAGCGGAACTGATACAGCAGGCGGATATTATCACGGCGATACCTAGCACCCGGGCGCGCAGACGTGAACTTGGATACGCCCAGAGCGAACTTATGGCAAAGATGGTGGCGGAAATTTCCAGAAAGCCATTCCGCAGGCTGCTGAAGGCGGTTCCGCAAAAGCAGGAGCAGAAACAGCTTGACGCAGCGCATCGGCGCGAAAACGCCCGGGGAGCATTCGAACTGGCGCTGCCATGCGGCGTTGCCGGCAGAAACGTGCTGATTATAGACGATGTGTGCACCACCGGAGCAACGCTTTCCGCTGCCGCCGGGCTGATACGGAATGCCGGAGCGGCACTTGTGAACGGCGCAGTATTTGCCAGGACGGTCAGACACTGACGGCTTGATTTTCCGGCGGATTTGTGATATAATAATCTCTTACGCGGACAAAATACAATAAGGATAACACATAATGACGACAAAAGTAACCGCCGCGGAATTAGCGGCACAGAAAGAATACGCCAGGAAGGTCCGGGAGCTGAACTGCGCCCGGGAGCAGCCGCCGGTGGCGCATGTCCACAGCTTCGGCTGCCAGCAGAATGTGAGCGACGGCGAAAAGATAAAGGGAATGCTGGCGGATATGGGATACGGATTCTCGAACTCGGCGGACGGCGCGGATCTGGTGCTGTTCAACACCTGCGCAGTCCGGGAGAACGCCGAGGATCGCGTTTTCGGTAACCTCGGCGCGCTCAAGCACAATAAGAAGCAGAATCCGGACATGCTGATAGGGGTATGCGGCTGCATGGTGCAGCAGGAACATATTACCGAGCGTATCCGCAAAAGCTTCCCGTATGTGGATATGGTGTTCGGGACGCATGTCCTGCACACGCTTCCGCAGATAATCTACGAGGCGATGACCACTCATAAGCGGCAGATATCCATTCCGCAGATGGACGGTGTTATCGCCGAGGGAATTCCGCTGCGGCGCGAGAGCGCGCTGAAGGCAAGCGTGCCGATAATGTACGGCTGCAACAACTTCTGCACCTACTGTATCGTGCCGTATGTCCGTGGGCGCGAGCGCTCCCGTGACCCGGAGGATATCCTCGCGGAGGTGCGCCAGCTGGTGGAGAACGGCTGCAAGGAGGTACTGCTTCTCGGGCAGAACGTGAACAGCTACGGCAGGGGCACCGACGTGAACTTCCCGGAGCTGCTGCGGCGTATCAACGACATTCCCGGGGAATTCAGGATATGCTACATGTCCAGCCACCCCAAGGACGCCACCCGGGAGCTCATCGACACGATCGCGGAATGCGGGAAGGTGACGCGGCACTTCCATCTTCCGGTGCAGTCCGGCAGCAACAGGATTCTGAAGCTTATGAACCGCAGCTACACCCGGGAGCACTACCTGGAGCTGATAAACTACGCCAAGGAGCGTATTCCGGACGTGGCGCTGACCTCTGACATCATCGTGGGATTCCCCGGGGAAACCTACGAGGACTTCCAGGACACGCTGAGCCTTATCCGCGAGGTGAAGTATGACTCGCTGTTCACCTTTATCTACAGTCCGCGAAAGGGGACGAAGGCGGCGGAAATGCCCGACCCCATCTCCCAGGAGGAGAAGGGAAAGTGGTTCCGTGAGCTGCTGGAGGTACAGGGGGAGATAGGCTGCTCTTCCTATCACGACTACATCGGCAGGACGCTGCGCGTGCTGTGCGAGGGACCGGGACGGACGCGGGACGGCTGTCTGACCGGAAAGAGCATACAGAATATCATCGTCGATTTCGACGGGGACAAGTCGCTCATCGGCAGCTTTGTCGATGTGAAGATAACCGACGCGCTCAACTGGGCGCTGATAGGCGAATTAGTAAAGGAGAACTGAAATGGACGCAATACAGGCAGTAAGAGAACTCGGCAAGGCAATTCAGGAGGACGAGCGGTACATCGAGTACGCAAAGGCAAAGAAGGCTAACGACGAGGACGTTGAGCTTCAGAACCTCATCGGCGAATTCAACCTTATCCGCCAGAATGCTGCGATGGAGTACAACAAGCCCGAGGAGGAGCAGAACAAGGAGAAGCTCCAGGAGCTCAACGCAAAAATGCAGGAAGCCTACGAAAAGGTGATGACCAACGAGAATATGGCGCTGTTCACTGTCACCAAGCAGGGAATGGACGACCTGATGAGTCAGGTGAACACAGTGCTTACCCTTACGCTCCAGGGCGCTGACCCGATGACCTGCCCGACAACCCAGGGCAGCGGCTGCACCGGAAGCTGCGCTACCTGCGGCGGCTGCGGCTGATCCGATAGTTTTCAACAAATGATCCCTGGAGGTGCAAAAAATGGCGCAGGAAACTGAAAAGCTGTCCCCTATGCTCAAGCAGTATCTTGACATCAAGAAGAAATACAGCGACTATATATTATTCTTCCGGCTGGGGGATTTCTACGAGATGTTCTTTGAGGACGCGGAGAATGTGTCCCGGGAACTGGAGCTTGCGCTGACCTCCAGGGCTGGGTCGCCGATGTGCGGCGTGCCATACCACAGCTGTGAGATATACATAAAGAAGCTGATCGATAAGGGCTACAAGGTCGCGATATGCGAGCAGCTGACCGACCCGGCGGCTTCCAAGGGACTGGTGGAGCGCGACGTGATCCGCCTTGTCACCGCCGGCACCGTGATCGAAGCCAGCATGCTGAACGAGGATTCCAATAACTATATCGCCTGCGTGTTTCCGGACGATAATGGGACTTCTGCAGCACTGGTGTTCGCGGATATCTCCACCGGCGAGGTGCATGTGTTCCTGAAATCCGGGAAGGACCTGGAGCAGGACGTAATCTCAGAACTTTCGCGTTTCAGTCCGGTGGAGCTGCTTATCAACAGCAGATTCCTGGACATGAAGGAGGTTCATGGATTTGTACATGAGCGGCTCAAGCGATGCCTGTGCGAGCTGCTGGACGACAGCAGCTTCGATGATTCCGACATGAGCATGATAACCGACCAGTTCGAGAGCGGAGCCGACCTCGGTATCTCCGACATGCCGCTGGTGAAGAAGGCACTGTGCGCCATGTTCCGGTATTTCGGGGAAACTCAGAAGGCTACGGTGAAGCGCTTTGTGTCGCTGACGGTGCATTCCGACGGCGAGTTCATGGGACTCAACCTCACCACCCGGCGCAACCTGGAACTGACGGAAACCATGCGCACCAAGGAGAAGCGCGGCTCCCTGCTGTGGGTGCTTGACAGGACCGTCACCGCCATGGGCCGCCGCAAGCTCAAGACCTGGCTGGAGCAGCCTCTTATCGACCCGTCCAGGATACTCAAGCGCCTTGACGCGGTTGAGGCTCTCACGAAGGACGCCGCTGGGCTTTACGACATCTGTGACGCGCTGAACGGGATCTACGACCTGGAGCGGCTCATGACGCGAGTTATGTATAAATCCGCGTCCCCGAGGGATATTTACTCCCTGGGGCAGACATGCGCGCGCCTGCCGGGACTGAAGCGCTGCATTTCTGCAGTGAAGTCACCGTTGCTGGAAAAACTGAATTCTGGGATAGACGAACTGAACGATGTTTCTTCCCTGGTGGAAAACGCGATAGTTGACGATCCGCCCCTCACCATGAAGGACGGCGGAGTTATCAAGGACGGCTTCAACGAGGAGATCGACCGCCTGCGGAAAATAACCGGCGGCGGCAAGGATATCCTCGCGGAGATAGAGGAGCGCGAGCGCGCCGCAACGGGAATACGCACGCTGAAAGTGGGATACAACCGCGTATTCGGATATTACATCGAGGTTTCCAAGGGGCAGATCGACCAGGTCCCGGCGCACTATATCCGCAAGCAGACGCTGACAACGGGCGAGCGCTACATAACCGACGAACTGAAGAAAGTCGAGAGCGACATTCTCGGTGCGAACGACAAGATATTGGCGCTGGAGCAGGCTATTTTCGGCGAAGTCCGGGATTTCATCGGCACCCGTCTGGAGGCAGTCCAGGCGGCGGCAGCGGCGGTCGCTGCGGTGGACGTACTTTGCAGCTACGCGCAGGTATCCATCGAGAACGGCTACGTCAAGCCGGAGATCACCCTCGACAGCGTGATCGAGATACGCGACGGACGCCACCCGGTCATTGAGAAAGTCCTTACCGACCACCCGTTCACGCCGAACGACGCGTACCTGGATACCAACGGCAACCGGCTCATAATTATCACAGGGCCGAATATGTCCGGTAAATCCACGTTCATGCGGCAGACTGCGATAATCGTGCTGATGGCGCAGATAGGCTGCTTCGTTCCGGCGGCGTATGCGAGAATAGGCGTGGTGGACAAGATATTCACTCGCGTTGGAGCTTCCGATGATCTTACGTCGGGGCAGTCCACGTTCATGGTGGAGATGAACGAGGTCGCGGATATTCTCAGAAACGCCACGAAAAAGAGCCTGGTTATACTTGACGAGATAGGCAGGGGAACCTCCACGTTCGATGGAATATCCATCGCCAAAGCGGTGGCGGAATACATCAGCGGAAAGAATATCGGCTGCAAGACGCTGTTCGCAACGCATTACCATGAGCTTATCTCAATGGAGAAGGAGTACGACGGAATACGCAACTTCAGCGTTGCGGCGGTGAAGCGCGGCGATGAACTGAAATTTCTGCACAAGATATGCGAGGGCGGAACTGACGACAGCTACGGAATCGAGGTCGCGAAGCTCGCCGGACTCCCGCAGAAGGTCATTAACCGCGCCAAGGAGGAACTGAAGGACCTTGAGGTACTCGGCAGGCAGAAGCTTTCCGAAACCATTGAAAAGACCGCCGATCACCAGTTCAGCTTCAACGCCATAAACGAGCAGAATGCCATTGCGAAGCTGCGTGCCGCGGATATCAACACCATGTCCCCGATGGACGCGCTGATGTTCATAAAGGACATAAAGGATACATTATAATGCCTGCCGGGAATCCGGCTTAGACTGGAGCAACAATGCCAAAGATAAACCTGCTAGACAAGAGCGTATACGAGCTTATCGCCGCCGGAGAGGTAATAGAGCGACCCTCCTCGGTGATAAAGGAGCTTGCGGAGAATTCCATCGACGCCGGAGCCACCTCCATAACCGTGGAGATAAAGCGCGGCGGAATTTCCTACCTGCGAGTGACCGACGACGGCTGCGGAATAGCCTACGAGGATATCCCGACGGCGTTCATGCGGCATGCTACCAGCAAGGTGTACACTCAGGACGACCTGGACAGCATTAATACGCTGGGATTCCGCGGTGAGGCGCTTGCCTCCGTGTGCGCGGTAAGCCGGGTGGAATTGATCACGAAGCAGCGCGAGGACAAGCTCGGCAGCCAGTACCGCATTGAGGGCGGCGAGCCGGTGGAATACGACCGGGCAGGCTGCGCGGACGGGACTACCATCATTATCCGGGACTTGTTCTTTAATACTCCGGCGCGGCTGAAGTTCCTGAAAAAGGACGTCACCGAGGGAAATTACTGCGCCTCTGTGATCGAGAAGCTGGCGCTTAGCCACCCGGGGATATCGTTCCGATTTATTCGCGATGGCAGGCAGACGATGATGTCCAGCGGCGACGGCGAGTATTACAGCGCGGTCTACGCGGTGTTCGGCAAGCAGTTTGCGGCAGGGCTTATCCCGGTGGAGAACGTCTACCAGAACACGGCGGTAACGGGATTCGTGTCCTCGCCGCTGTTCACCCGGGCGAACCGTTCCATGCAGCATTTCTTCGTGAACGGCAGAAGCGTGAAGAGTCCGCTGTGCTGCGCGGCTCTGGAGGAAGCGTTCCGCAATACGATAATGGTGGGAAAGTTCCCGTCCTGCGTGCTGTGTGTGAATACCGACCCGGCGCAGGTGGACGCGAATATCCACCCCACAAAGACGGAGGTCAGGTTCACCAACGAGAAGATAGTGTTCGACGCGGTGTATTTCGCGGTCAAGAACGCTCTGATGGGCTACGATGAGAGCCGCGAGATAAAGCTGACTCCGGCGCCGGTGCAGTCGGTGCAGCATATTCCGCAGCCCGAGCGCGCGAGGACTGTCGAGCCGCAGCGGACAGCCTCCGCTGTCGTGATCGAGGAGCCGCCCAAGACCATGCACATTCCCTCCGGCAGGGACGCGGTGCTTCCCGGAGAGCCGGAGCCGACGAAATACACAATCCGCCAGGAGCAGCCGTTCCGCATGAAAACTGATGAGCCGAAGGCGGAGCAGACGTTCATTCCGGAAATGACTCCGGAAAAGAAGCCGGAGCCTGCTGAAACTCCGCTGTCCGAGCTTCCTGGATTTGCGTTCCTGAGCGAGAAATCCTTCGAGAAGAAGCCGGAACCGCAGCCGCAGCAGACCGCGCAGCCGGAGCCGCGCGAGGAACCCCCGAAGAAGCAGATACGCGTCGTTGGGGAGCTTTTCAAGACCTATATAGTCTGCGAGAGCGACGAGGGAATGATACTCATAGACAAGCACGCGGCGCATGAGCGCGTGAACTTCGAGCGGCTGAAGAAGGGATTCGACAGCTCTGCGCAGCTGCTGATACAGCCGGAGGAGGTATACCTCAGTCCGGAGGAATACAACGGCATGCTGGAGTATTCCGACAGACTGGCGGCGGTTGGCATAATCATGGAGTTCAGCGATGGCAGGGCGCATATCACCGGGCTTCCGCAGATGCTGGACAAGGTGCCACCGGCGGAGGTGGCGGAGTGTATTGCGAAGCTGGTGGCGCAGGGGAATACCAACGCCGAAGGGGAGCTTTTCGACGATATGCTGCACACCGTGGCGTGCAAGGCTTCAATTCGTGGCAACGAGGACAACGACATAAGAGAGTTACAGGTTCTGGCGCAGGAGGTCTTCAACAATCCGGATATCCGTTATTGTCCGCACGGCAGACCGGTTCTCACGCAGATCTCGAAGAAGCAGATCGAGCGCTATTTCGGACGTGTTACCTGAGGAGGCGGCATGAACAAGATAATCGTGGTCAGCGGTCCGACCGCCTCCGGCAAGACGGCGCTGGCGGTGGAGATCGCGAAGAAATACGGCGGCGAGGTGATCTCCGCTGACAGCATGCAGATCTACACTGATATGGACGTTGCGAGCGCAAAGGCAACGCCGGAGGAACAGCAGGGGATTCCGCACCATATGATGGATTTCCTTGACCCGGCGGAAAGCTTTTCCGTGGCGGACTGGGTGAGAATGGCGGGCAAGTGCGCCAACGATATCCTCTCCCGGGGTAAAATTCCGGTGATATGCGGCGGCACGGGGCTGTATATATCGTCCTTCGTGGATAATCTGCAGTTCGATGAATCGGAGTGCGACTACGCATTCCGGGAGGAAATGCGCAGATTCGCCGAGGAACACGGCGCGGAAGCGCTGCTAGAAAAGCTCCGTGAGGTGGACCCGGAAACCGCCGGGGAACTCCACGCGAACAACATGTCCCGGGTTATCCGGGCGCTGGAGGTCTACAGGACCACCGGGCATACCATCGCAGAATCCAAGCGCGCGTCCAGGAGCGCACCTTCTCCATACGAGTTCATTCTGCTCACGCTGGATTTCGAGAACCGCACGCAGCTCCACGACCGCATAAACCGCCGCGTGGACCTGATGATCCGGAACGGACTTGAGCAGGAGGCACGCGCGTGCTTTGAACAGCCGGAGCGCCCCACCGCGGCGCAGGCGATAGGCTGCAAGGAGCTGTATCCGTATTTCCGGGGCGAGAGGACGCTGGAGGAATGCGTGGAGGAGCTGAAACTCCGCACGCGGCAGTACGCGAAAAGGCAGCTGACCTGGTTTCGCCGGGACAGCAGATTCCACCGTATCGTCGTACGTCCCGGCGACGGACTTGCAGAAGTTACCCGAATGGCGTCGGAGATAATCGACAGGGAACTATGAAAGAGTGAAAATACCAGGATATGTAAATATGTTCCGTTATATACCAGATAATTCAGAAAAAGATAAAACTTTTTCTGAATTTTTTTTATTTTTCTCAAAAAAATTATAGCTTTTTTTGAAAAAGTATGTTATACTAGTCTATATAGGAATACTATGCAGTCATGCAACTCGTGTATTTCTATCGGGGTACAGGGGAAATCCCTGCGTATTGAATTGCAGAGAGAGAAAAGGTGATTTAGTATGGCAAAAGACATCAACTTACAGGACGTGTTCCTTAACCAGGCAAGAAAGGACAAGATCCCGGTAACTATATACATTACCAATGGGTTTCAGTTCAAGGGCGTTGTCAAGGGCTTTGACAATTATACGGTGATACTTGATACCGACGGCAAGCAGAACCTCATCTACAAGCACGCAATATCCACTATCACACCGCTCAAGCCCATCTCTATTCTTGACGCCTACGAAAAGGCAGACGAAGAGTAATGGAATCCCGGTGGACGTCTATTATCATCATCGTGCTGGCGCTGTTCGTGTTCGTGTTCTTCATCGGTCAGGTCTTTTTTGCTGACGGTGGGAAGGTCAACACGGAAACCGCGTATACATACAGCATGACTGAGGACGTTCCGTTTGAGGGAGTGTTCCTCCGGGACGAAACTGTTGTGTACAGCCCCGGCAGCGGAGTGCTGGATTACGAGCATTCCGATGGCTCAAAGGTGGGGAAGAGTTCCGTTATCGCGCGGCGCTACCGCAGCGAGGCGGATATCGAACGCCGCCGCGAGATAGAGAAGATAAATGAGCAGATCGCCGTCCTTACCGACGCGCAGAAGCTCGCAGGAACTGACAACAACCAGCTTGAGAATATCTCCAGTCAGATAAACGAAAGGCACTCTATGATCCTTGAGAGCCTTATCGACGGGGATTATTCCGCGGCGCAGGCGCAGGAAACCGCAATGCTCGGGGTGCTCTCCAAGCGCGAGATCTCCCGCGGCGACGTCAGCGGCTATGAAACCAGGATCGCAGCGCTCAGAAGCCGCCTTTCGGAGCTCCAGACAATGATTTCCGGCGATGTTACCGATATCTACGCGGACGGCACCGGGTATTTCGTCAGCCATGTTGACGGGTATGAGGGCAAGCTCTCCACGGCGGATTCCGGCAGTATAACCGCCGACCAGATCGACGATATAATCAGCGAGCCGGACCTGGGCAAAAGTTCCGGCGCTGTCGGGAAACTCATTGCGGATTACCGCTGGAGGGTAGCGGCGGTGATAGATTCCGAGCAGCTGTTTGGCTGCTACGAGGGAAGCACTGTGACGCTCAGAGTCCGCAGCGATCCCACGCCCATCGAGGCGGAGATCGTTTCCATAACGGACATCGGCAGAGGTGACGGAACTTCCGTGTACGTCTTTGAGTGCGACACGCTGACTTCCTCAGTGGTGTCGGGCAGGACGGCGCAGTTCAAGTACATCGTCAACAGCTACGGCGGACTTCGGGTTTCCAGAAGCGCGCTGAGGTTCAACGATGACCAGGAGCGCGGCGTATTCGTCGTTGTCGGCGGCAAGCTGGTGTTCAAGAAGATCAGCGTTGAATACTGGGGAGATGACTACCTCATCTGCACCCAGGAGGACGACGGCGATTATCTCAAGCTTTACGACAGAATAGTAACAGAAGGCAAGGATTTGTATGAAGGAAAAGTTGTTGAGTAACACCCAGACAAGCTTTGACGACATAAAAGAAAGCTATGCCAGGATCTGTGAAAACATAGAAAAGGCAAGAGCTGCCGCCGGACGCACGGACAAAGTGCGGCTGATGGCGGTGACCAAGACTGTTTCACCGGAGCGTATTAATTACGCTATCGGGCTGGGAATAGACCTGCTGGGCGAAAACCGCGTGCAGGAGTACATGGACAAGCGCGGGCAGTATCAGCCGGCGGAGGTGCACTTCATCGGCGGATTGCAGAGCAACAAGGTCAAGTACATCATTGATAAGGTTTCGATGATACATTCCGTGGATAATCTGCGGCTTGCAGAAGAGATAAGCAAGCGCGCGGAGCAGCACGGACTCGTCATGGATATACTCGCTGAAATCAACATCGGCGAGGAGGAAACAAAGGGAGGCATCACTCCTGAGAGCGCGGAGGAATTCTGCGCGCAGGTGAGGGAGCTTCCGCACATCAGACTGCGTGGTCTGATGACAATACCGCCGCCCGGCTGCGGAGAGGACACATTCGAGAGAATGCAGAAGCTTTTCGGCGACCTGGGTTCGGACAAGTCCGTCAATCCTGACGGCGCGTTCGACACGCTCTCCATGGGGATGTCGGGAGATTACGAGATGGCGGTAAGGCACGGGTCCAATATTGTCCGGATAGGCTCAGGGCTTTTCGGATACAGAAAATATTTATAATAATTGGGAGGAAATATCATGGCACTCAGCGATTTATTTGCAAAGTTCAGACAGAACGATGAGGAATTTGAGGACGAGAGCTACGCAGGCGGCTACGACGACTCTTCTTCCGCTGTAACCGAGGAGGAGGCAGAGGCTCCCTCCAGATTCACTGCGCCCCGCGCAAGCGAGAAGGTCATCAGCATGCATAACAGCGGCTACCACGGCGCTTCCGTCAAGGTTATCCAGCCCCTCAAGTACGAGGACATCATGAAGGAGCCGGTTCGCTTCCTCAGAGAGAACACCAGCGTTGTGCTGAATCTCGAGAAGGTTGCAAGCGTTGATTCCAGAAAGAGGATTGTGGATTTCATGGCTGGCGTTGTTGCGGCTATCGACGGTCGTATCGTAAGAATTGCAGAATGCACATATTTTGTTGTTCCGAGATCCGTTGACCTCAGCGGCGACATGATGGAAAACGAGCAGTTCTGATCATGAATCCCGGGCTGCTTACTGAAGAAGAACGTTTCCTTTCCGCTCACATAGCCGACCTCCAGAGGGCGGCTGAGCGGACCGGTGCACCGAGATTCTCGGCGTTCCTCAACGAGCGCGAGGCGGTCGTCGCCAGGTGCGCCGTCCGTGGGGAGCCGGTGTTTTACGGAGGTCACGACGGGGCTATGCGCACTGTGTGCGGCTTCGTCGGTGGAACCTATGCGGAGGAGCTTCCGCCGGAGGATATCTTTCCGGTCGGGGCAGTTACGTTCAGCTTCAGGAAGAGCGACACGCTGACGCACAGGGATATCCTGGGCGCGCTGATGTCGCTGGAGATAAAAAGGGAGCTGCTCGGGGATATTCTTACAGCGGAGGGCTACGCTGTCGTGTTCGTCCATGAGAACGCCATTGAACTTGTGAGCTCCGTGGACAAGATCGGCAGGGTGGGGGTCACCGCGGAAATCGGCGTCACAAAGCCGCTGCCGGAGCAGAAAGTCCAGCGGACGGAGCTTACGGTTTCGTCGCTCAGGCTGGATTGCATCGTCAGCGCCGCCGTAAATACTTCAAGAGAAAAATCCGCATCGCTCATTAAATCGGGCATGGTCAATGCGGACTTTTCACCATGTACAAATGTAAGCGCAGAGGTCCGGGAAAATACCGTGATCTCAGTAAGGGGAAGCGGCAGGTACCGCCTCTCAGAAATCTCCGGAGAAACCCGTAAGGGAAGGATCCGCATAACTATCGAAAAATATCTCTGATTCTCAGAGTGACACATATCGCACCGTTAGCCGCACTGCGGCGTTTCAGGAAGGAAGTACAATACAATGAATGCTAAGGACATTTTGTCAAGACGTTTCGAGAAGGCTACCTTCAATGGATACAAGACAGACGACGTTGACGAGTTCCTGCGCGAGGTATCCAGCGAGTATTCTCAGCTACAGAAGGACAAGAACGAGCTGGAGCGCAAGCTGGAGGTGCTTGCGGACAAGATCCGTGAATACCGCGACGATGAGGACGCCCTCAAGGACGCGCTTCTGCTCGCCCAGAAGCAGGGAAACCAGATCGTGAACGACTCCAAGGCTGCCGCTGAGAAGCTCCGCAAGGAAACCCAGGAGGCTGTCGATAAGCAGATCGCCGAGGCTCAGGCAAAGGCTGACAAGATCAGCGCAGACGCCGATGAATATGCAAAGCGCATAACCAAGGA
This sequence comes from uncultured Oscillospiraceae bacterium, assembly GCA_900542145.1. Taxonomy (GTDB): domain Bacteria; phylum Bacillota; class Clostridia; order Oscillospirales; family Ruminococcaceae; genus CAG-115. Next base: position 122,548 of record UQMF01000002.1, read on the forward strand.
AACCAACGAGCGTGCCGACAAGATGATAAAGGACGCCCAGGCGAAGGCAAAGGATATCGACATTCAGATGAAGAAGCAGATCGAGATCCAGCAGAATATCCTCCAGAAGACGCGCAAGGAGGCGGACGAGTACAGAAACCGCCTGCTCACCGCGTATAAGTCCCACATGGATCTTATCGCGAAGCTGCCGGAGATGTGCGAGAACGAGTATATCCGCAACACCGCCGCCGAGGTAGAGAAGCGCGAGGCTGAGAAGGCAAAGGCTGCCGCTGCTGCAAAGCAGGCTCCGAAGCCGGCTCCCGTTGAGGAGAAGTCTGCCGCTCCTGCAAAGCCCGCCCCCGAGGTGAAGACTCCCGTTACAGCCGGAAACGCTCCGGCGGAGGAGCCGTTCCAGGCTATGCCGCACGACACGGGCAAGACTGCGGAGAACGATCTTCCGTTCTTCAGCTCCAGCCAGGAGAAGAAACCGCGCCACACTGACCTTCAGTTCGGCAAGGGCAACACGATGAAGTAAAACCACTCCGATATACGGAGAAAGATATAAATTTTAAGGAGACATAGCTGATGTCAGAGGATTTCAACAACACATTAAATCTTCCCAAGACCGACTTCCCGATGAGGGGCAATCTCCCCCAGAGAGAGCCGGAGATGCTGGACAAGTGGGAGCAGGACCGCCTGTATTACGCCCTGTCTGAAAAGAACAAGGGCAAGCCGTCCTATACCCTGCATGACGGCCCTCCCTATGCAAACGGTAATATCCACATGGGTACCGCGATGAACAAGGTGCTCAAGGATATCATCGTAAAGTACAAGAGCATGACTGGCTTCAACGCTAACTACGTTCCCGGCTGGGACTGCCACGGTCTGCCCATCGAGCTGAAGGCTATCAAGCAGATCGGAATTGACAGCGGCACCATCGACCCGGTAACCCTCAGAAAGAGCTGCCGTGAGTTCGCTCTGTCCTGCCTGGACGGTCAGAAGAAGCAGTTCAAGCGCCTGGGCGTATGGGGCGACTTCGATAATCCTTACCTTACCATCAGACCTGAATTCGAAGCAAAGCAGGTCGAGGTATTCGGCAAGATGATGCAGAAAGGCTACATCTACAAGGGACTCAAGCCGGTTTATTGGTGCGCAGACTGCAACACCGCCCTGGCTGAGGCTGAGATCGAGTACCAGGACGACCCCTGCTACTCTATCTATGTAAAGTTCCCGATAACCGATTCCAAGGGCAAGTTCGACGATCTCGGAATTGACCTGAGCAAGGCTTACGTCGTTATCTGGACAACCACCACATGGACTCTTCCGGGCAACCTGGCTATCTGCCTTGGTCCGAACTATGAGTACACCTTCGTAAAGGTCGAGGACGAGGAGAGCAAGTCCTTCGGTCAGTATCTTCTGATGGCTACTGAGCTTGTTTCCACCGTTATGGACGCTGTAGGAATCAAGAAGTACAGCACCGTAGGCTCCTTCCTTGGCTCCGAGCTTGAGCTTATCGAAACCGACCACCCGTTCATGGGCAGAAAGTCCCCTGTAATTGTCGGCGACCACGTTACTCTCGACAGTGGTACGGGCTGCGTTCATACCGCTCCTGGCTTCGGTCTTGAGGACTTCGAGGTATGCAACAAGTACAAGGGCATGTTCAAGATAATCGTGCCCGTTAATGAAAAGGGCGTTCTGACCGAGGAAGCAGGCGACTTCGCCGGCTTAAAGACTGCGGACGCCAATAAGGTCATCGCAAAGCGCCTGGGGGACGACAACACTCTGCTCGCAATGCAGAAGATCGTCCACCCGTATCCGCACTGCTGGCGCTGCCACGAGCCGATAATCTACCGCGCTACAGACCAGTGGTTCTGCAACGTTGACATGTTCAAGGCCGAGACCGTCAAGGCTATCGAGGACGTTCAGTGGATCCCTGAATGGGGCGAGGAACGTATCAAGAATATGGTAAACATGCGCAGCGACTGGTGCATTTCCCGTCAGCGCCGCTGGGGCGTCCCGATCCCGATCCTCTACTGTGAGGACTGCGGAAAGGTAATCGTAAACGACGAAACCATCAAGGCTATCTCCGACATGTTCCGCAGGGAAAGCTCCGATTCCTGGTATTCCAAGAATCCGTCCGAGTTCATTCCTGCAAGCGTGAAGTGCGAGTGCGGCTGCAATAAGTTCCGCAAGGAAATGGATATCTTCGACGTATGGTTCGACTCCGGCTGTACTCACGCTGCTGTTCTCCAGGAGCGTCCCGAGCTTTCCTGGCCGGCTGACCTCTATCTTGAGGGCTGCGACCAGTACCGCGGCTGGTTCCAGAGCTCCCTGCTGACCTCCGTTGCCACAACCGGCAGAGCGCCTTATAAGGCTGTCTGCACCCATGGCTGGGTAGTTGACGGCAAGGGCGAGGTTATGCACAAGTCCAAGGGCAACGTTGTACTCCCCGAGGAAGTAATCAGCAAGTACGGCGCTGACGTGCTCCGTCTGTGGGTGGCTTCCCTGGACTTCCACAACGACGTAAGAGTTTCTCCGGAAATGCTCAAGCAGCTTTCCGAGGCCTACAGAAAGATAAGAAACACCGCGCGCTTTATCCTGGGCAACCTGGGCAACGGCGATGGATTCAATCCCGACACTGACATGGTAGCGCTTGACAAGCTCAGCGATTTCGACAAGTGGGCGCTGTCCAGACTTGACGCCGTTATCGAAAAGGTAAAGGCTTCCTACGAGGCGTTCGACTTCTACCTTGCATATCATGCGATCCACAGCTTCTGCGTAGTTGACATGTCCAATTTCTACCTGGATATCGTCAAGGATACCCTGTACTGCTCCGCTGAGAAGTCAGAGGAAAGACGCGCAGTCCAGACCACAATGTATATCATTCTGGACTCCCTGGTAAGACTGGTGGCTCCTATTCTGACATTCACCTCCGATGAGATCTGGAAGTACATGCCGCATAAGTCCACAGACGACCTGCGCGGCGTTCCGTTCAACCAGATGCCTGAAAAGACCGGCGTTGAGATCAGCGCTGAGTTCGAGGCTAAGTGGAACAAGATCCATGAAGTACGCGACGATGTACTCAAGGCTCTTGAGGAGAAGCGTACCGCAGGCGTTATCGGTAAGTCACTTGACGCCGGCGTGACGATCTGCGCTGAGGGCGCCGACTTCGAGCAGCTGTCCGGATATCCGGAGCTTGCACAGGCGTTCTCCGTATCCTATGTGAACGTGAAGAACGGCGCTGACGGCGAGTTCAAGGGCGCTGTCGAGGGCGTTTCCGTTACCGTTGAAAAGGCGGCTGGCGAGATGTGCGAGCGCTGCTGGAGTCACGCTCCGTCAGTAGGTTCTGACGCACAGTATCCGCACCTCTGCGCACGCTGCGCGGCAGTCATGAAGCTTGATCTGGGCTGATAATTTCCGGCAGGGGAGGGGATTTTCCCTTTCCCTGCCGGATTTGTTAATGACGATCAGTTCGGAGAAAGGGCATAATGAAAGCATTTCTGAATAAATACAGGCAGTATGCGGCGCTGGTTCTGGCGCTTCTGCTTGTGGGAGTAGATCAGCTGACAAAATGGCTGATCAGCACTAACATGGAGCTTTATTCCACCGTGCACCTTATAAAGATCGGCGACACCGAGGTGCTGAATCTGTACTACTGCCTCAACAGCGGCTCGGCTTTCAGCATGATGGAGGGCAAGACGATCTTCCTGGTTGCGATAACTTCCATTGTCATAATCGGGCTGATCATCGGTCTGCTGACAAAGAAGATACGCCGCGCGCCGTATGTTGTGGCGGTTTCGCTGATAATCGGCGGCGGAATAGGAAATCTTCTTGACAGGCTGTTCAACGGCGGCGCTGTCGTGGATTTCATCGATGTTCGGATAATCAATTTCGCGATATTCAACTTCGCGGATATCTGCGCGGTTGTGGGCGGAATACTCCTTTGCCTGTTTGTCATAATAGACGAGGTGAAGGAGAACCGCCAGAAGAAGCTCAGCAAGTCCGGGGACAGCGCTCCGGAGAAACCCAATGCCGATGGAAACGATTGAGCTTATTTCCCCCGGCGGAGTCCGGCTGGACAAGCTGATAGCTGACGTCACTGAACTGTCGCGCAGCGCTGCGGTCCGGCTTATCGAGCAGGGAAGTGTTCTGGTGAACGGAGCGCCCTGCGGAAAAAAGGATATTCCGCTTGCCGGTGCGAAGATAGTCGTTACAATACCGGAGCCGCAGAGCACGGATATTTTACCAGAGGATATTCCCCTGGAAATAGTCTACGAGGACGACGACCTGCTGGTTGTGAACAAGCCGAAGGGCATGGTAGTCCACCCGGCGGCTGGGCATTATTCCGGGACGCTGGTAAATGCGCTGATGTTCCACTGCGGCGACAGGCTTTCCGGCATAAATGGCGAGATACGCCCGGGGATAGTCCACCGGATAGACAAGGACACCAGCGGATTGCTGATGGTGGCGAAGAACGACTTTGCCCACCTGGGACTTTCCGGGCAGATAAAGGAGCACAGCTTCACCCGGGAGTACGAAACCGTAGTCTGCGGCGCAATAAAAGAGGACGGGACCGTTGATGCTCCGATAGGACGCCACAAGACCGACCGCAAGAAGATGTGCGTTACGACCGAGAATTCCCGGGAAGCGGTGACGCATTACTTCGTGCTGGGCAGGTACGCCGGATACACCCACCTTCGTGTAAGGCTGGAAACCGGCAGGACCCATCAGATACGCGTGCATATGGCGTATCTGGGGCACCCTGTCGCCGGAGACCCGGTCTATGGCAGCGGGAAGCCCGCATGGCTGGAGGGACAGTGCCTCCACGCGAAGAAGATCGGATTTGTGCACCCGAGAACGGGAAAGTACATGGAATTCGACAGCGAGCTGCCGGAATATTTCAAGAAATTCTTAAAGAGCATAGAGGGCTGACGATGGATTTCAGCAAGGTTATACTGATGACGGACCTCGACGGTACTCTGCTGACAGACGACAAGCAGATACTCCCCGGGGATTTCGAAGCAATAGAGCGCTTCCGCAGGGGCGGAGGTCTGTTCACGATGGCGACCGGGCGCGGTTACGCGATGGCGAAGCACATCGCCGACATGCTCCGGCTGGACTGCCCGGCGGTGGTCTATAACGGCGCGGCGGTGTACGACTTCCGGCAGGAGAGATTCCTGTGGCAGTGCGCCATCGGCGACAATGCGCCGTGGATAATAAAGCGTATCGCGGAGGAATACCCGGATATCGGTGTGGAGGTGCTGCGCGGCAATACGGTGTATGTTCCGTTCCTGAACGAAATGGAGCAGTGGCACCTTGACCTGGAGCACGTCCCGGCGGATTTCACTCCTCTTGACGATATCCCGAGGGACGGCTGGCTGAAGGTACTTTTCGCGTACCCTCCGGAAAAGCTGGACGGGCTTGAGAAGTTCGTTGAGAGCACTCCGGAATTCCAGGGCGTGCACTGGGTGCGCTCCGCACCGATGTTCTTCGAGTGCCTGCCCGAGGGAATAGACAAGGCGGCAGGTTACCGTCAGCTGATAAAGGCGATTGGCGCGGAGGACAGATTCACCGTGGGAGTCGGGGATTTCATGAACGACCTTGCGATGATACAGTCCGCAGATCTGGGCGCGGCGGTGGCGAATGCGCAGCCGTCCGTGTGGGAAGCGGCGGATATCGTTCTTTGCGACAATAATTCCGGCGCGATGGCGCAGCTTATTGAGCACATTGAAAAAATGTAAACCTGCGGGAAACCGCTTGTATAATGTTAAACCGGGCATAAGCCCATAATTCACAGGAGGTCTATATGGACGCACTACTGAAAAAGCAGCTTGAGATCGCTGCAACCAAGGTCAGAATGGGAGTGATCGAGGGCGTACACGCAGCCAAGGCTGGACACCCCGGCGGATCCCTTTCCGTCGCTGACACACTGACTTATCTCTACATGCACCGCATGAACGTTGATCCGAAGAATCCCACCATGCCCGACAGGGACAGACTGGTTCTTTCCAAGGGACACACTGCTCCGGCGCTGTATGCTGTTCTTGCGCAGAGAGGATTTTTCCCGGTTGAGGAACTCAAGACCCTTCGTAAGATCGGCTCCAGACTTCAGGGACACCCCTCCATGGGCAAGCTTCCGGGTATCGACATGAGCACCGGCTCACTCGGTCAGGGAATCTCCACCGCATGTGGTATGGCGCTCTCCGGCAAGATCTCCAACGACACCTACAAGGTATACACTATCCTCGGCGATGGCGAGATCGAGGAAGGTCAGGTATGGGAGGCTGCCATGTTCGCAGCTCAGTACAAGCTTGACAACCTGGTCGCAGTCGTTGACAACAACGGACTCCAGATCGACGGTAAGATTGAGGACGTAATGTCCAGCTACCCCATCGACGAGAAGTTCAAGGCATTCGGCTGGCACGTTATCTGCATTGACGGTCATGATTTCGATCAGATCGAAAAGGCATTCAACGAGGCTGAAACAGTACTCAATAAGCCGACTGTTATCATTCAGAAGTCCGTAAAGGGCAAGGGCGTATCCTTCATGGAGAACCAGGTAGGCTGGCACGGCAAGGCACCGAACGACGAGGAGTACGCCGTTGCAATGAAGGAACTCGGCGATCATCTCGCAGAGCTTGAAAAGTAATTCTGAACATCGAAAGGATCTATAGATATGGAAAAGAAAGCAACCCGTGACAGCTACGGCGAAGCTCTTGTAATGCTCGCCGAGAAGCGCCCCGACCTGGTAGTCCTGGACGCAGACCTCGCAGCAGCTACAAAGACAGGGACCTTCAAGAAGGCATATCCCGACAGATTTTTTGACTGCGGTATCGCAGAGGCTAATATGATGGGAGTTGCCGCTGGTATCGCAAGCACCGGCAAGCTCGTATTCGCAAGCTCCTTCGCGATGTTCGCGGCAGGCAGAGCGTTCGAGATCGTCCGCAACAGCATTGGCTATCCTCATCTGAACGTAAAGATCGGCGCTACGCACGCTGGTATTTCCGTCGGCGAGGACGGCGCTTCCCACCAGTGCAACGAGGATATCGCGCTGATGAGAGCAATCCCCGGCATGACCGTTATCAACCCGGCTGACGACGTTGAGGCAAAGGCGGCGGTTCTGGCAATGGCTGATTTCGTAGGCCCGACCTATATGCGTTTCGGCAGACTTGCCGCTCCGATATTCAACGACGCTGCGACCTACAAGTTTGAGCTTGGCAAGGGCGTTCAGCTCAAGGACGGCAAGGACGTTACAATCATCGCAACTGGTCTGATGGTTGCAGAAGCAATCGAGGCAGGCAAGGCTCTGGCAGAGCAGGGGATTGACGCACGAGTCATCAATATCCACACCATCAAGCCCATCGACCGCGACATCATCATCAAGGCTGCGAAGGAAACCGGCAAGATAATCACCGTTGAGGAGCACAGCGTTATCGGCGGACTTGGTTCCGCAGTTGCAGACGTTGTTACTGAGGAATGCCCTGTTCCCGTTATCAAGATTGGTGTAAAGGACGTTTTCGGCCACTCCGGTCCTGCGGTTGACCTGCTCAAGGAGTTCGGTCTGTGCACAGAGAACATAGTTGCCGTTACAAAGGCAGCGCTCGGCAAGTAATTCCGCGTTTTCAGGATCATTCGGGGACTGGCTCGGGTCAGTCCCCGTATTGTTTGACACTAAAATGTAACCTTTTGCGGCTATCGGCTGTCTGAATTATCAGAGGTAATAAATCTGATAAAGGAGTGACTGGTATGAATTCACAGCAGTGGAAAAACGTCCTTGACCACCTGGACGAGGACATAGTGGACTCAGCGGCGGAGCACTTGAGCAGTGATGACGCCGACGAGGATTCAACCGAATATCACCCGGACAGCAAGCCCCGGGAGTATAGGAACATCAGCCGCAGAACCCGGCACGGAGGGCTGTTCATCGGAATGGGCACGGTGGCTGCGGCGGCCGCGATCACGGGAGTTATAATTGTGAACAACAGCGGCAGCATACAGCAGCCAATGCTGTCCACCGGAGCCGCGCTGAAATCCGCGTCCGTCGAAGCTGCGGATTCCCTCGTCATAGAGGATTCCGGGGAGCTGACAAGCTCGTTTATGATCTCCAGCGACATATCTGCGATTCCAACTGGATTTTCTGCGGCGGAACTTTCGCTGTTCGAGGATTTCTTCTACGGTACCTGGACAGACACCGACACAACGATCGACCTGTGCTACAGCGCGAATTCCGCGTTCAGCGATGATTACATATGCACCGGCATTGAACAGACGGACGGTGGCTGCTACATGGGGGCGCTGAGCAGCGTTGACCAGTACGACCTGTGGTATGTACGTCCTGCGGATAATTCGGGAATGATGTACATTTTCAGGAACGTTTCGCTTTCCGACGGAGTGATACAGTATAACGCCGACGGGACGATATCCTGTGAACGCATGGAGAAATTCCAGCTATCCAGCGCCAGCCCGAACGAGTACAACGTGCTTGGATATTTCGGAAAGGTGAAGCTGGCAGACGATATCGGCATGACTCCGGACGCCCTCTATAACAAGGTAGAGCTTGACACCTACGCCGGAAGCAGCGCAGGCGCAGCCCACTGGACGCGCAGAAGCGGCGGCTACACTTCCCCCTGGGACAAGGTGGTCCTCCGGGAACAGACGGAGGACAGCGTTGTCATGTCAATGTCGTTTACTCAGTCCGAGGACGATTCAAGGACCGTGTACTTTGACATGTACTGGTTCCTGACTGACGCCGGCTCCTGGGATTTGCAGAACGTGCAGAAATCCCGGGACGTTTTCGCATTGACTGCGGACGACCTGCGAGTAACGCTCAGGCAGAGCGACCTGGATATTTTTGAGCAGCATTTTGCCGGTATATGGACATCTGATACGGAAGAGCTTGCCCTGAATTACTCACAGGATATTTTCGGCGTCAGCAATGTATGCGGCGGTTTTTATGCCGACGAGGACGGCTGGTACATGTACCAGCTGATGGGATCCGCAGCAGAGCCGTATATTCAAGTGTATTACATTCCGTATGACGACCCGTTCACGATGTACCTGTACGAACCGGATAATTTCGGTTACGCAATGCAGGACAATTACCTGGCGGTGTACACTCATACGGATTGCGGACTTGACGAGCCTGTCACATGGCATATGTCCTGGCTGGGATTACAGCGCTGGATTCTGGACAACGCAGGCAGTTCCGATGAGAATTCGCTGGCAGACGCGATATATTCTGCGTTAACAGTTATCTGGAATGATTCAATGAGTGCGGATAATTATGACGGAAGCGGCGATTCGTTTGAGGGATACGTTATGGAGGAACTTTCCTCAGTAAAATATCGGCTGATGTTCCAGGTGTTTGACCAGGACAACAACAGCCAGTGGGTGTCCGTGGTGATCAGATTTGCGGACGGTGCCTGGGAATTACTGCCGGCGGACGGAATCGCGGCAGAAACAGTGGGCTGATAAAAGGCAGAAAAGCGAGGGGGGAACGGCGATGGACGACAGTTTGATAATAGACCTGTATTTTGAGCGCAACGAGCAGGCAATAGCGGAAACGCAGTCAAAATACGGCAGACTGTGCGCAAGTATCGCCGGAGGAATTCTCAAGTGCCACGAGGACGCCGAGGAGGCGGTGAGCACAAGCTATGTCAAGCTGTGGAATGCGATCCCTCCCAAGCGCCCGGAGTCCTTGTGCGGATACCTGTGCAGGATAGTCCGGAACACTGCGCTGAACGTTTACGACAGCATGAAGCGGCGCTCCTGCGAGGAACTTTACGGTGAGCTTGCCGATGTTATTCCCGACACGAAAACCTCGGACGATCACTTTGACAGCGCGGAGATTGCAGGTCATCTGAACGAGTTTCTCCGGAACAGCAAGCCGAAGAACCGCGATATATTCACCGGACGATACTATTTCAACCTTTCTGTGAGGGAGATTGCGGACCGCATGGGAATGACGGAAACCGCCGTAAAGACCAGGCTTTCGCGTATCCGCGCGGATTTGAGGGAATATCTCGTCGAAAACGGGGTTAGCGTGGATTGAATGAATAAAAGGGGCTGTACGACTACAGCCCCTTTTTGTATGCGGTTTTATTTCATGAACACGAAGCTGTCCAGCATAAGAAGCTGCCTGCCCTTCATCTCTCCGGCGAACCAGCCCTCGTATCCGCTCCTGGCAACCAGGTATATAGCGTGTTTTCCGGTGACAGCCTTTATCCTGCCGCCGATAACTCCGCCGTCCTCGCCGAACGGAATGCACCCGAGTTCCTCGCCGTCCTCGCTGTCAAGGTGGATATGCAGAGTCCCCCTGGAGCCGGTGCCGCGGACTTTCAGCCGTATCTGCATTGTCCGTGATGAGTAATCCTCGCCGAAGTCGAAGTACTTCCAGCCCATTACGCAGCCGTCGGTAATGTTTGTTATCGGGCGGTCGAATACGCTGGTTTCGGTGATGTAGCAGCCGCCCTTGAGTACGCAGGCGGTGTCTGCGGCGGTCGGCTCGTATGGCGAGAGGGATTCCTCAAATCCCAGCGAGGTCATCTCGACCTGCGGGATCGTGCCGTCCGGGAGGATTTCAATGCGCTCCACGCAGCCGCGCCGGGACATTATCGTGCCGTTGGTCATGCGGTGATAGAAGATGTACCACTGACCGTTTATGCAGCAGACGGAGCCGTGGTTGTTTCCGCCGGGGAAGTCAATGCCGTTGTCTACGATTGTGCCGCGGTAGGTAAACGGACCCGTGGGGCTGTCGGAGGTCGCGTAGTCCAGGCAGCTTCCGCGCTGGGGGGAGTAGATAAGGTAGTAGGTGCCGTTGATCTTCCTGGGAGAGCATGCCTCGAAGAAGCGGTGCGGCTCCGCCGTGGGGATTATATCCAGCTGGTAGCTTCCGGGAACCGCCTCGTACATGTTGTCCTTCAGCTCGCACATGTAGCTTCCCTGGTAGCCGCAGTAGATGTAGGTTCTGCCGTCGTCGTCCACGAGTACTCCGGGGTCGATGAAAGTGCCATTGTCGTAGTGGTTCGGAATGTCGTATTTGTACTGCGACAGCAGCTTAAAGGGGCCCTCCGGACGGTCAGCGACCGCAACGCACCCCTTTGAGTTCACGATGTAGGCGTACAGGTAGTACTTCCCACCGCGTTCAACCACGTCCGGCGCGAAGAGCAGGTCGTCGGTCCAGTCAACGTCTGAGGGGGAGTCAGCGCCGTCCCGGGTACGGAATATATCGCCGTGGCATGTCCACCTGGAGGGGTCGCTCACCGGAGCCGACCACACCTTTAGTTTATAGTCGCAGAAATCGATGGAGTCCTTACGGTCGTGGGAGCCGTAAACATATATTCTGTCGCCGAATACCCGGGGTTCGCCATCAGGAATATATTCCCACCTGGGAAGATACGGATTTGCCATAATAATACACCTCTTCAAGTTGATTAACAATTCCATAGCATTGTATTCATAAGTTGATTATAACATGTTCGGTCAATTTTCACAATAAATAAATGGACAAACCCTAGCATTTTTTTGCCTTTTTCACGAACATTGAACTTTTCAACATCACTTGGGCATAATTAACAGTTTTCGGTTGACAATATGGGCGAATAGTGCTAAAATAAAACTGTAACCTGGTTACATAACGTTGTGTAATAAAAAGGAGAACGAAAATGAAGAACCTGAAAGTTTCGGCGAAGCTTATGTTATCCTTCGGACTTGTCATATTGATGATTCTGGCTACAATGGTGACGAGCGTTATCGGGATTTACGGAGTTTCTGGCAACCTCAAGGAAATTTACAACGTTGATCTCATGGGGATCGACAACATGGGTAATATTGAGGTGTGTGTTGAGGAGATCACAAGAAATACCCTCATGGCGGTAGTGACGGACGAGAATTCCGAGAAATCAGGGTATCTTGATAAGGCGGTAAGTCTGTGTGACGAGTTGAGAAACGAGCTTGACAAGATAAAATACCAGTCGCCGGAAACAGACTCCCTCAAGGCTTCATGCAATGAGCTGATCGCCAATATCGGCGTTGCGGCAGAGGAAATCAGGGCGGGCGATGGAATGGCGGCATTTGACAATTATATCGCCGTTCCCATGGATAAAAGCATATCTGTAATTGAATCTATTAATTCAGATATAACGGTTTCTGCTCAGAACACTTTTGATAAAAGTATTTCTTATGTCAAATCAATAAGCCTGGTGATTATGAGCGTTGGTATTGTAAGCGTAATTATCGGCATAGGCACTTCCACCTTGCTTTCAAGATATATTAATGGTATAATTCGTGAAATTGAGCACGCTATTGTAAGCATTTCCAGAGGCGAGCTTGACGTTGATGTCAAGTATCAGAGCAGAGATGAATTCGGCGTGATGGCGGAGGCTGCGCGAAATACTGTACATAGGCTTTCAGTTCTCATCAAGGATACGTCAAGAATGTACGGCGAGCTTGCTAACGGCAACTTCGACGTGCACACTGAGGCAAGGGATGTATACATCGGTGAGTTTGCTCCTCTGCTGGATAATATGAGAGTCCTCTCACAGCAGCTCAGCAATACGATGGCACAGATATATCAGTCCGCTGACCAGGTGGATTCTGGCTCCGAGCAGGTATCCGCAGGCGCGCAGGCAAATGCGCAGGGCGCTTCCGAGCAGGCCGCTTCCATTGAGGAACTTGCGGCAACTATCAACGAGATCTCCGAGAAGATCAATAAGAACGCAGCGGATTCCCAGCAGGCGAGCCGCAGTATTGCTTCTGTCGGAAAGCAGGCTGAAGCCTCAAATGACCGCATGAAGGAAATGCTGGACGCAATGAACGAGATCAGCGAAACCTCCGACAAGATCAGCGAGATCATTAAGACCATCGAGGATATCGCATTCCAGACCAACATACTTGCGCTGAACGCCGCTGTCGAGGCAGCAAGGGCAGGCGAGGCAGGCAAGGGCTTCGCGGTAGTTGCAGACGAGGTACGCAACCTTGCTTCCAAGTCTGCGGTAGCTTCCCAGAACACGGCGGAGCTTATCCAGCGTTCTATCAGCGCGGTTGATAATGGTTCACATATTGCGAACGAAACTGCGGAGTACCTCGGCGGTGTAGTACAGCAGATTGAGGATATTGTGGGTACCATCGACAGCATTTCCCGCGTCAGCGGCGAGCAGGCGGATTCTATCACCAAGGTTACCGCCGGTGTGGATCAGATCTCTAGGGTGGTTCAGACGAACTCGGCGACAGCAGAGGAGAGCGCTGCCGCTTCCGAGGAGCTTTCAGCGCAGGCGGCTGCAATGAAAACTCTTGTTTCAGGATTCAAACTCAGACAGGCGAAGGCATGAATATAAAAACGAGGGGACTTACCATTAAGCCCCCTCGTTTCTGTTCAGAATCTACTGATTCAAGGCTGGTAAATTCCAGTTGACCGCCATGATCACAGTGCCGGCGGTAAGCAGCACAAGTCCTATGATGGCGCGCTTCGGGAGCTTCTCGTGGAATACCACCCTGGAGAACAGTACCGACACCAGGATACTCAGCTTGTCCACCGGAACGACGACGCTTGCCGGACCGTCCTGGAGTGCTTTGTAGTAGCACAGCCAGGAGGCACCCGTGGCAAGTCCGGACAGGCAGATGAACAGAAGCTCCCGGCGTGGTATCTTGCGGACTTCCCCCGCCTTTCCGGAAATGAACACCATCACCCACGCCATGACGAGTACCACCGCGGTGCGGATAGCAGTGCCGAGGTTGGATTCCACGCCGTCAATACCGATCTTCCCGAGAATGGAGGTCAGCGCCGCAAAGACTGCGGAAAGCACCGCGAACAGCAGCCAGCCCTTGCCGTGAGCCCGGGTCCCGGATTCCTTCTTCTCGATCATGAGGAATATTCCGCAGGCAACTGCGACAAGACCTATCAGCCTGGGCAGTGAGATCTCCTCGTGGAGGAAGATGAGCGCCAGCAGCATTGCGAGAACGGTGCTGGATTTATCCACCGGCACGACCTTGTTCACGTCCCCCACCTGAAGCGCCCGGAAATAGCACAGCCAGGAAGCACCCGTGGCAAGTCCAGAGAGCGTGAGGAACAGCCAGGTCTTTCCGCTGATCCCGGTTATTGTCCCGGCGGAACCCACTATCAGCACCATCATCATGGACATGATCAGCACGACGATCGTGCGCACCGCCGTTGCCACGGTGGAATCCGTATTGCGGATTCCGCACTTCGCAAGTATTGCTGTAATTCCGGCGAAGAACGCCGAGCCAGCCGCAAATAAAAGCCACATATGTAATTCCTCTTTTCTTGCAGCGGCAGTGGATATATTCCAGCCGCCCTATGTGATCCTTTATCTTAAGTATAGCATTTTTCTCCGATGAATTCAATAGGTTATCTAATAAAAAACAGCCCCTCAGTAATAGAGGGGCTGTCAGACTGACGATAAAGGCACATCTGCACCTTTATCGTCAGTCCGGGGAGTATCATTCGATAAGTCCACTTTCCTTCAGCAGGATCTCCAGGTCGGTTCCCTTGACCTTCTTCATGACTACCTTGAGCATTTCCTTCTCGACAAAGGAGAGCTTGGCATCGGTTATCGGCTTCTTGTCGATCGCGTAATAGCACGCCTTCAGCAGCTCACGGACATCGTATTTGCTGCCCCATACCTCAGGCACGCCGCGGTCGATATCCAGCAGAGTGTAAACGGCTTCCATACCGGTACGCATGGAGTACTCGATGGTGAATATGGTGTCGCGCGGAGTTTCAGTGAACTGTCCCAGGAATGCGAAGTTCACGGAGCCATCCGGCACGATGTGTGGACGATCCTCGTTCTTGCGCGGCTGGAAGAATGCGTTGATATACGGCATGAAGCAGGTGGTGGTGTTGCAGGCTTCTTTTGCAAGTGTGTCGATCTTGTCCTCGGGGACGCCGATGTGATACAGCCACTCGCGGCATACTTCCTCGCCGGTGCAGTCGCGCATTGCCTTCTTGACGTAGTTGCCCGGCTTGTTGGTGTTCAGGGAGTACAGCCATACCAGCACCATGTTCTTGTCCTGGGACTTGAACTGCGGCTGACGATTGATTGTCCAGGAAAGATACCAGTTATCCATGCTGTCCTTGACGGTGACGATACCGCCGGTAGTTACCTTGCCCTCCCTCGGGTCGCGCTTGCAGACGTTTATGATATGCTGGATAATCTCCTCGTTGGAGGTAGCCACGGTGGCGCTCATCCAGTTGGTGGCGTCGATGTTGTTACAGAATGCGTCAGGATTGCCGTATTCGCCGTGCTCAGCCTGGGCAGCGATAGCCTTCCACATATCCCAGGATTCGCCGCGTCCGTCGTGGAGCTTTGACAGGTCCGGAGCGTGGTTCTGGTCGCCGTAGCAGGTGGAATCCGTGCAGCAGCCGTTGGTGATGAATACCAGGTCATCCTCGATGAGGTCGAGGGTCTGCTGCTCGCCGTCCTTGACGTAGACGATCTGCTTTGCGATCTTCTTTCCGCCGACGTTCTCAATTATGACGTTCTTAACGTCCATACCGTATTCAATGCGCACGCCGTGGGATTCCAGATACTTTACCAGCGGCATGATAAGGCTCTCGTACTGGTTGAGCTTCGTGAATCTCAGTGCGCTGAAATCCGGGAGCCCGTCTATGTGGTGGACGAAACGGCAGAGGTAGCGCTTCATTTCAAGCGCACTGGACCAGCGCTGGAATGCGAACATTGTCTGCCAGTAGAGCCAGAAGTTCGTGCTCCAGAAGGAATCCGGCAGCACCTCGGAGATTTTCTTCCCCTCCAGATCCTTCTCGGGAGTGATGAAGAGCTTGGACAGCGCCATTGCGGATTCCTTGTCCAGGTTGAACTTGCCGTCCGTGTGGGCGTCCTCGCCGCGGTCAATGGTGGCGCGGCAGAGGGAGTAGTTCGGGTCGTGCTTGTTCAGCCAGTAGTACTCGTCAAGTACTGAAACACCTGGAGTTTCCAGCGAGGGAACGTCCCTGAACATATCCCACATTACCTCAAAGTGGTTGTCCATCTCACGACCGCCGCGCATGAAGAATCCCTTGGTGACGTCGCGGCGTCCGTCGCAGCTTCCTCCGGCAAGCTCCAGCTTTTCGAGAAGGTGGATATGCTCGCCCTTCATCTGACCATCGCGGACGAGATAGAACGCGGCGGTAAGTCCGGCAAGACCCGTGCCGATGATGTAGGCGGATTTCTTGTCAACGCCTTTCGGCTTCTCGGGGTGTGCAAATGATTCATAAGTTCCGGCTGAGTAATACATAATAAATACCTCCTGTGAACGGTTGGTTCCTTGGTTTCTGGTTATATTATAACCCGGAAAACGCGGTTTTACAATAAACAGAAAATCCCCCGTGATAAAAGACTTATCACAGGGAACGGAAGTGTATAAATTTTAATCAAAACCGCCGGATTGATAAAATCACACCCGGAAGCGCGCCAGGGCGTAGGCGATGGAGCCTTTTATCAGCCGGGCGAGGCGGTCAACGATGGGCTTGGGGTCCTCACGCATGTCGTCCTTTATCCAGTCCAGCATGAGTCCGATGAAGATGTAGGAATATATCTGTGCGATGAAGTCCTTGTCCTCCTCCCGGACGGTCATGCCGGCTGCCTCCTCGTTAATGACGCCGAGAAGCAGGTCGTCCACCAGCGGCTTGAGGTATTTCTCCACCTGCTCCTGGTGGACGCAGCGGTATACGTTCATGATGAACGGCTTGTTCTCCAGCACCGCAGCGAAGATTTGCAGGAATCCATGCTGCCAGGTGTCGTAGGTCTTGTTCTCCTCCAGGGCCTTGCGCGCGTCCTCCATACAGGACCACTCCACCAGGTCGTAGATGTCCTTGAAGTGGTAGTAGAACGTCATGCGGTTTATTCCGCAGTCCTCTGCGATGTCGTTTATCGTTATTTTGGTGAGCGGCTTTTTCAGCAGCAGATTCTTCAGCGACTGCTCAAGAGCGCGTTTGGTGACCTGTGACATAGAATAGACCTCCATATTGATTATAATATGATTATACCACTTCCACAGATTTCCGTCAATCCCACAGCCGATGTAAGTTATTACATATTTTTTACAGTGATTGCGCATTTTTATGTTGACATATCCCTTTGAATATGATACAATTAATATGGTTCGTTATTTTAAAGGAGGCTGCTCTTGAAAATAAAATGGAATAAGAAATACACTACGGTTGCCACATACGCCTTTATTGTGATCGCGCTGGCGGTTCTGTTTGTGGTGTTCGTGTTCCGGTTTGATTCCTTCTCGAAGGGATTTTCCTGGATAGGGACAGTCGCAGCCCCTATAATTTGCGGCATAGTCATAGCGTACGTCATCAATCCGCTTGTGATGTGGATCGAGCGGACTTTCTTCCGCAAGCTCGTGGAGGGAACTCCCCCCGAAAAGAACATCGTCATGCAGAAGCTGTCGGAAACCAAAGCCGGCGACACCGCGGTAGTCCGGGCGCTGGAGAAGCATTCCGCGCCGATGGAGAAGAAGCTGAAAAGGCGACGCACAGCCGCCAGGGCGCTTTCCGTGACAATATCCTACCTGGTGGTTCTTGCGATACTCGCCGGGATATGTATCGCGGTAGTCCCCAGCGTTGCCAAGAGCCTTATCGACCTTGCAGACCAGATGCCGGGATACATCAAGAAAGCGGACGCATTCATCACGGATTTCTTCGCGAACAACGAGGAGCTTGCCGGGCTGATTTCCGATGGAATGGTGGAGATTGGTTCAGTGCTTCAGAAGGTGTCCGGTATGATACAGCCGATGGTGGGGGATATCGCGACGGTGCTGCTGAGCTTTGCCAGCGGACTCCTCACCGGACTGAAGAACGTTGTCATAGGTCTCATCATCGGAATTTACCTGCTGTTCAGCAAGGAGCGCCTGCTTGCCCAGCTGAAGAAGATATTCTTCGCGTTCTTAAAGAACAGCACCTGCCAGCGTATTTTCTATGTGGCTGGAAAGAGCAACGGCATATTCAAGAATTACATCATCTCCAACCTTATAGATGCCCTCATTATTTTCGCTACCATGGCAGTCGGAATGGTGGCAATGGGAATGCCTTATCCCATGCTGCTTGCGGTAGTCTGCGGCGTTACCAACCTGATCCCGTTCTTCGGCCCGTTCATCGGCGCGATTCCCTGCGGAGTGCTGATAATCCTGGTGGATCCGGTCAAGGTGATCTGGTTCGGATTGTTCGTGCTGATACTCCAGCAGCTTGACGGAAATGTCATCAAGCCGCACCTGTTCGGCGAATCCATGGGACTCCCGGCGATATGGGTGCTGGTTGCGATCACCGTCGGCGGAAACCTGTTCGGCGTTGTCGGAATGCTGCTCGGCGTTCCGGTGTTCGCCGTGATCTACCTGCTGTTCGCGGAGTTCGTTTCCGGAAAGCTCAAGAAAAAGAACATGCCCGAAAAGACTTCGGAGTATTCCGGCGACACATCGCTGTTCCTGGACGGCTACGAGGAGGTCCCTCCGGAGGAATCCACGGCGTGGGAATCCGTCCCGGCTGAAGGATCCGTCGCTGAGCCGGCGGAATCAGAAGCCCCGGCAAATCAGCCAGAGCCTGTTGCCAGGAAATCCACTTCCCCGGCAGGCAAGCACAAGAGCGGCTCAAAATCCAGGAAGTAAATAACCTGACAGCCCCGGAATCCGGGGCTGTTTTTGCGTGACATTGGCGTTGTGTTATTTGATTTCTACAAAAAAAGTTCTATTTTCTATTGAAGTTTTGGGCAGGATATGATATAATATTTGTAGCATATTTTTTATATATTAAAAAATGCCCGGTTTATCGGCAGAATACAAATAGAAAATCATGTCGATATAGGGTTTACAATCATCAGACAACGGGAAATTACGGTGACATAATGGCGTTTGATTCAGATTTTGAGCAGAGAATGAGCAGTGCCCTGGAGGAATACCGCCGCAGCGACAGCGAAATGCGCATGAATGCGCCCGGCTCGGAGCCTGCTCCCAGACCAGAGGACAATCCCAGGCAGACCAGCGAAAAGAAGGAAGCGGTAGACGGCTCGGTGGAGATAACCTTCGACCCCGAGGGGAATACCGCCAACATGATACTGCACAAGCCGTTCAACGGCGGCAGACCGATAACTCCGCAGGGCGTTATGGCGGAGCTTGCAAAAAAGGGGATAACCACCGGCATTGACGACCTTGACATCAAGGACATGGTGGAGGGCAAGGTGTACGACACTCCTATATGCATTGCCCGGGCGATTCCTCCCAAGCGCGGTGAGAACGGTCGCATAAGCTTCCGGTTCGAGAAGCAGCGCGTGCCCAAGCCGAAATATGACGAGTTCGGCATTGCGGATTTCCGTGAGCTTGACCTGATCGTTCCGATAAAGAAGGGCGAGGTTATCGCGGATATAACTCCTCCCACTCCCGGAGAGCCGGGGCTGAATATTTTCGGCAGGGCGATAAAACCGGAGCCGGGAACCATGCCTAACATCACCGTGGGGAAGAATACCCTCATGACCGCCGACGGAAAGAACATCGTTTCGGCGTGCAACGGGCATATAATCTACGGAACCGGCTGTTTCAACGTTGAAGACACCGTTACGGTGAAATCCGACCTGGATATCTCTGTGGGGAACATCACCTTCAACGGCGATGTCGTTATCAAGGGAAACGTTATGGAGGGATTCTCCATAAAGGCAGGGCGCAGCGTCCGTATCGAGGGCACTGCATTCAGCGCTTCCATAAACGCTGGCGGAAACATAATCATCAATGGCGGCGCGATAAATTCCCAGATCGACTGCGAGGGAGATGTGTCGATAGGGTTCTGCGAGAATACCACGATCAAGGCTAAGGGAAAGGTTGAGTCCGCGCAGTTTGCTTTCTGCGACGTGTTCTGTTATGGGGAGCTTATCGCCAAGGGGCGCACCGGCGTGATCACCGGGGGAAAGCTCACCTGCATGAAGAACGTCACCGCCGGAATCATCGGCTCGGAGAAGTACACCTCCACTGAAATAAATATCGGCGACGGCTCTGTGACCTGCGCCCGGAAGCGCGATGCCGAGGCGGAGCTTGCATCTGCTAAGACGGCGTATTCCCAGGCGGCGAAGAACGTGGAGTTCCTCAAGACGCGTAAGAAGCGCCAGGGAGGGAAGCTCACCGACGTACAGAGCAAGCAGATGAAAACCGAAACCCAGAACAAGGTATTCTTCTCCGTCCGCTGCAAGGAGCTGGAGGAGCTTATCTCCCAGCTTGACGCCGACCTCAAGCACCGGGACGACCTGTGCGCCAGGGTAGGGACCGCGATTTACCCGGGCAGCCATTTCTGCATAAACTACCTTTCGTTAGATGTTACTCAGGTATACAGCCGTTCCAGAGTCTGCGTCGTTGACAACGAGATACAGGTGGTACCGTTATAAAATTATATCCGCTCCGGCATGAGCCTGGGCGGATAATGATTACGCAAGAATGTAAACGATTAATCGGAGCACTGAACATGACTGACAAAAGACTTATCCGCACATGGAGCGGAGTTTTCTTCTCTCCGCTGGAACCCCACCCGGAGGATATCTGCCCGGAGGACATCGCTCATGCGCTGTCCCTGCTGTGCAGGGCGAACGGGCACTTCCGGTGCTTCTATTCGGTGGGGCAGCACTGCCTTGCCTGTGAAGCCGAAGCGCACGCCGCCGGACTTCCGCGCAGCGTCCGTATTGCATGCCTGCTGCACGACGCCAGCGAAGCGTACATCTCGGATATTACGCGCCCGGTGAAGTTGGGGCTTCCGGAATACCGCGTGATAGAGAAGCGGCTCCAGGACACGATATACCGGCGCTTCGGGATAGACCCGGAGGATTCCGCGGTGATGTCCGAGGTAAGCCGTATTGACGATACTATGCTGTATCATGAATTCCTGGCGCTTGGCGGCTGCGCCCTGTTCGATGAGGCACCGCCGAAGATTACCGACCCGGAATTCGCGTTCCGCCCTTTTGACGAGGTGGAGGTGCAGTACCTGAAAACACTCATGGAACTTTTAAATTCGGAGGAACAATAATGACCGCGACCAACAGACTTTTTAACGACGGCTGGCAGTTCTGCCTGTGCGATATCGGCACCGGGATATCCTCCCTGGAGGGGAAGCGCTGGTACGACGTGGAATTACCGCACGACTGGCTGGTAAATGACACTGCAAACCTATACAAAACCGGCGAGGGCTGGTACCGCCGCAATCTGGATTGCACCGCCGGAATGCTGTCCGGGCGTGTGCTGCTGAATTTCGACGGGGTGTACATGAACTCCACCGTGTACGTCAACGGCAGGGAAGCCGGCAGCTGGACCTACGGCTATTCCGCGTTCGAGTTCGATATCACCGACTTCCTCCGGGAGGGCAGCAACGAGATCATGGTGCGCGTTCAGCATGAAGCGCCGAACACGAGATGGTATTCCGGCGCCGGAATATTCCGCGATGTCACGCTGAAACTCCGCCCCGGAACCTATATCCGCACGAATGGCGTGTATATCCACTCCGACAAGCAGGAATCCGGCTGGAACACTGAGGTCGAAACCGACGTAGTGGGACTGGCTGCGGATATCCGCATGGTGATGGAGGTCATCGACCCCTACGGGAATGTCGCCGCGGCAGGCAGCCTTGAGGCGAATTTCGGCGGCGGTGAGGAAACCTTCTCCACCAGCTTCGCCAACAGCGACCCTGTTCTGTGGGATATTGACGACCCTATGCTGTACACGCTGCGGATAAGCCTATACAGCGGCGAGGAACTCCTGGACTGCGTGAGCGAGAATTTCGGCTACCGCACGACGGAATTCAGCCCGGACAGGGGATTCCTGATCAACGGCAGGGAAGTGAAAATGCACGGCGTATGCATGCACCACGACCTGGGCGCACTGGGAGCCGCGATGAACACCTCCGCGCTCACCCGTCAGCTGAGGATAATGAAGGAAATGGGCGTCAACGCTATTCGCACCTCCCACAATATGCCGGCGCGGCAGTTGGTGCAGCTTTGCGATGAGATGGGACTGCTGGTGGACAGCGAAGCCTTCGATATGTGGGAGAAACCCAAGACGGAGATGGACAACCACCGCTTTTTCGTGGAGCATGCCGAGCGCGATGTCCGCAGCTGGATAGAGCGCGACCGCAATCACCCCTGTGTGATAATGTGGAGCATAGGAAACGAGATAAACGACACCATCGATCCCCACGGACTGGATATCACCAGACGGCTGTATGACTACGTTCAGAAGTACGACCCCAAGGGGAATGCCGCCGCGACGATAGGCTCCAACTACATGGGCGACGAGAATGCGCAGAAGTGCTCCGATGTGGTGAAGCTTGCCGGGTATAACTACTCCGAGTACCTCTATGACGAGCACCATGCGAAGTATCCCGACTGGTTCATCTATGGCAGCGAAACTGCTTCCGCAGTGCGCTCAAGAGGAATTTACAGATTCCCGGCGGATACTCCGTCCCTTACCGGGGTGGACTACCAGTGCTCCTCCCTGGATAACAGCGTGGTGGGCTGGGGCTCTTCCGCGATGAAATCCTGGCGGCTGGACCGCGACTGCGGATTCTGCGGCGGTCAGTTCATCTGGACCGGATTCGACTACATCGGCGAGCCAACGCCGTACAATACCAAGAACAGCTATTTTGGCATAGTTGACACCGCCGGATTCCCCAAGGATATCTACTATTTCTATCAGAGCGTGTGGCTTTCTCCGGAGCAGAAAAAGGTACTGCACATCGTACCCTCCTGCTGGGATTTCACCCCCGGACAGGCGGTAGACGTTATTGTCTACAGCAACGCGCACCACGTTGACCTGTTCCTTAACGGAGAGCATATCGGCAGCCATGTTATGAATCTCGACACGGACGCGGAAATGCGCGCGCATTTCACCGTGCCATTTCAGCCGGGAGTTGTCCGCGCAGTAGGCGCCTATGAGGACGGCAGCGAGATTTCTGAGGTGCTGCGTACTCCGGCTGACCCGGCGGCGGTAGTCCTGAGGGCTGACCGGGATTCCCTGATGGCGGACGGAAGGGACATCGCATTCGTTGAGATATCCGCGGCGGACGTGAATGGCGTGGAGGTCGGAAATGCGCGCAACCGCATAAAGGTGGAGGTATCCGGAGCCGGACGTCTTGTCGGACTGGACAACGGCGATTCCACGGATTACGACAGCTACAAGGGCGACAACCGCAGGCTGTTTTCCGGAAAGCTGCTGGCTATGGTGGAGAGCACGCTGGAATCCGGCGATATCGTGGTGCGCGCGTATTCCGAGGGGCTGGAGCCTGCGGAGATCACGCTGCGCGCAGAGGACTGCGGCAGCCCGGAGGGTGTGAGCGTAGTCAGTGAGAACGGATTCCCGGCTGCGCAGACGGAATACACCCGGGAGATTCCGGCGCGCCGCCTGGTTCCGGTAACGGATTCCTCCGTATTCACCCCGGAGCGCCCCACCGGTGAGCTGCGCGTGAAGCTGTTTCCGGAGGGCTGTACTTACAGCGACATCAAGTGGAGTGTAGTCCGCCGGAACGGCGTTGAAAGCAACCTTGCCACGGTGGAGTGGGACGGCGAAAAGGCGCTCGTCACTGCAAAGGGCGACGGGGAATTCTGCGTGCGTGCGATGGTGCATAACGGCGCTGAGCATCCACAGGTCATCGAGGATATCTCGTTCCGCGCGGAGGGGCTGGGAGCCGCATTCAAGGACGCCTACGGATTCATCAGCGCGAACACTCTCGACAGCTCCAATGTGCCGACCAACATGATAGAGGACGGCGCAATATCCAACTTTGACGGGCGTACTGTCATGACGTACAAGGACGTGGACTTCGGAAAGACCGGCTCGGAGATAGTGTCGATAAACATAGGAGCGTGCTTTGACGTGCCCGTGGAGGTCTGGGAGGGAATCCCCGGCGAGGGAACTCTGCTTTGCAGCGTGAAATTTGGCAACAACGGGCACTGGTGCGGATTCGCCGGACAGGATTTTCCGATGTCGCAGCGGCTTACCGGCGTGCACGACATCAGCGTTGTGATAAGCGACAGGATAATTTTCGGCGGAATCGGGTTTATTCCGGTGCAGCGCGCGTATGATACCAACTGGGTCGGCGAGGCTGACAGCGTTTACGGCGATGACTACAGCATTACCGGCAGGAGCGTGACCGGAATCGGCAACAACGTTATCATCAACTACGAGGGTCTGGACTTCGGCGTTGCCGGCACGGACGAGCTTGTCATCAGCGGAGTCACCAGGAATCCGATGAACCAGATACAGCTGAGGTACACTCCGGAGGGCGGCTCCCAAAAGACCGTCCTGCTGGAATTCACCCAGGACGGCGGCAGGGAGCAGCGCTTCACGATTCCTGAGATAACCGGAGTCAACGATATCAGCTTTGTATTTATGCCTGGCTCGAGTTTTGATTTTGACTGGTTCAGATTCGAATGATCGCTCGCCAGCCATCTGCCTGGCTTGAAATTTGACTTTGACTGGTTCAGATTTGAAAGACAGCTGTATATCAATTGAATAAAAGAACCGGATTCTGGGCAATTGTCCGGAGTCCGGCTTGCTGTAACCAAATTGTAAGAATATTGTAACCAAAATACCCTTGCATTCTAGTACAAGTCTGTTGTATAATAAACGCAGGACTAAACTCTACGCAAACGGACAGTATATGACAGAAGGGACGGTGCCTTCATGAAGAATAATATTATCCTTATACTTGTTGTTACAGTTATAAGCATTGCTGTGATTATAATAAGCGTTACGGTCAGCCTTGGCGGTCATTCCGATGACAGCAGTTTAACGCAGACTTCGGAGGAAACCTCCGGTACTACGAGCCGTACAGAGCCTGTTACCGACCCGGTTGTGATAACCAGCGAACATGAGCCGCCCCAGTCGGAGTCCCCGGTGGAGCCGGAGGATACCGCTGAATCCGTGGAGCCTGCCGCGGAGGACATCATCGCGCTGGCGCGTTCCCTTATCGGGACGGATTTCGCGGACGGCGGTGAAACCCCTGCGTCCGGATTCGACAACAGCGGATTTATTTACTACGTCCTCCGGGAGAACGGTTATATCACCTGCCCCAGAGGAGTTGCGGCGCAGTCACAGATGGGTGCTCCGAAGGAATACAGCGATCTCGCCCCGGGCGACCTTGTGTTCTTCTCCGAGGGGGATTCGGCGGAATTCGGCGGAATATACACAGGCGGCGGAGTGATGATCGCCTGCCTTATGCCCGGCACCCAGGTCCGGGAGGTTGATATCACCACGAGTTACTATTCCAGCCACTTCTTCTGTGGCGTTGGGATAATATAACAGGGAACAGGAGCTGATTATTTCGGCTCCTTTTCTTTATGAAAAAATCGTGTTGTCTTTTGGGAAAATAATATCCGAAAAAAATATCGTTACCTACTTGAAAACGTTTACAAAGTATGCTATAATAAACGCATAACAATGTAATAACGCGCGTCAAGCGCTGATAAATCGAAAGGAATAACCACCAATGGAACAGAAGATCTATTCAGTTGAAATGGGCGCTGCCAAGTGCGCCGTAGACCTCGGCGACGGAAGCGAGCGCGGCGAGTACGTTAACCAGGATTATATCCTGCACAAGATGGGCAGACCGCACCGCGCAATCAGCCTGATGTACTGCTACTACCCCCTGGACAAGACCTGGCCCGTCCGCGCCCGTGACGCATTCGCAGACCAGGAAGTAAGCTTCCAGTGGGATTACCCCTATGATGATTATTTCACCTATAAGGGCGGAATCGGCGGAACCACCGACGGCGAGCCTTTCACCTGCATGAAGGACGTGCGCCGCCACGGTCAGGACGTTATCATCACCCTTACCGTTGATCCGAACCTCACCGACGAGTACCTCATAAAGATCGCACAGGAACTGCGTACCTACGGCAGAATGCAGCTGCGTATCAACCACGAGGCTACCGGCAACTGGTTCAGCTTCACCAAGCGCGCTACATACCAGCAGATCGCGGATTTCTATGTTCGCTTCCACAATATCATAAAGAAGGAAGCCCCGAACGTGTCCACTATCCTCTGCATAGGCGGTGTGGAGCACCCCGAAAAGGGCGGCGAGATCGAGATGGAGAAGGAGTTTGCAGACGCAGTACGCGCTACGGATATTTGGTCTGTGGACAAGTACATGAGCCTTCACTGGGGCTGGCCCTATGACGTCGCTGATGTAGGCGGCAACAGCTTCAGCAGAAGCAAGGTGGCTGATACCTATAATCTGACGAAGCTTTCCCAGAAGCGCTACAAGGAGCTTTGCGGCGGTGTCCAGAAGCCGATGGTAATGAGCGAGTTCAACGCGGACGGCGACGTTACCGGTCCCTACGACCAGGCGGCTATGATCAGGGAATTCTGCGACATGCTGAAGAACGACCCCGAGCAGGGCTGGTTCAGCGGATTCACATTCTACCAGTTCCGCGACCGCGGCAGACTGGGACTTGAGATCGAGGACCCGAACAATCCCGACGTGGGAATCGAGCAGCCTGCTCTCCAGACCTACAAGGAGATTATCCACGATGATTATTTCTACCCGGCAGTAAAGCAGGGTGCGGAGATCGCGCTGCCTGCAAAACTCCGCTGGGGCGGCAGCGAGGACGCGACCGGTATTGCGATCCCTCTGCACTTCGACAAGAGTCCTGTATTCTGCGAGGCAACATTTGACGAGCCGCTGAACCTCATGATGGAGATCAACGGCAAGTGGTTCTACAAGAGCCCCGAGGCAAAGACCATCGACTTCATGCCGGCATTCTTCGAGAAGCCCCTGGACGGCGCGGCTGACCTTACACTGAAGATATTCGCACCTCCTGCTTCCGGTGAAAACGATCCTTCCCAGGGCGAGGACTGGCAGACAAACTACTACACTACCATCAACAAGCTGCCGAACATCAGAATCAGATTCGCCCCTATCATTGAGGGCTGATAAAGCAAAATACAGGGACGGAAATCCGCCCCTGTACTGTTTTAATGGTTTCAGATGGTTCCGGTGACGGTGAGTATGCCGACAGAGGGAGTTATCTCGACTGCGCCGTTGGTTTCGTTCCGGGAGTATTCCGCCGCCGGGACGGTTATTGTGCCAGCAGTGGTTGCAAATGCGCCGGTTTCCGCATTGTAGGTGTAGTCTCTGCCCAGCGTCAGCGGAGTGCCGTTGTACGCGGCAGTAAGACCGTTCAGCACCGGCGTGAAGATATCCTCGACGATTGCGCCGAGCGCCCCGTCCGCCGCTGAGTTTCCGGTATTCTGGATAACAAAGGTATAGGTCACCTGTCCGTTTGCGCTTACTGTTGACGGATTTATTGCCTTGCTTATCGACAACTGTGCGCCGGTTCTTGTGGTGACAGTTTCTTCGGCGGTGAGAGTCTCTGCGACACCGGGACCGGTGAGCGAAGCGGTGTTTGTTACCACAGCTCCGGCGTCAAGCGGTGCATAGATATTCGGCCGAGTTTCGTATATCAGTATCGCGTTGCCGCCAGCCGGGACGTTTATCCCGGTTATTGTGATGTCGTTTCCGGCGGTCACAGTAAGGGCAGGCTGCAACGCTCCGTTGACATAGTATCTCATGGAGCCTTCGATATACGTCAGGGGAATCAGCCGGGTCTGTTCGTTGTACTGGTAAGCGCCGAGGTTATCGGTCAGAGTCAGCCCGGTGTATGCCGTTTCACTGTTATTGGTGATTCCGATGACGTAAGTTGTGTTCTCATCGGTGGAATATTCCTCGCGGACTGCTGTCTTTGTGATGTCCAGCGCCTGAACAAGATTTCCCACAACGATGTTGGAATTGGTCACCGTGTTATTATATCTCAGGGTAGCCTGATTAGTAAATTCTGCCATAAATGCCTCCTGTATTATTCTGAATTTTCGGGATTTTTCCTCCCGTTTATCATATGAATTCCGGCATGTTATGGTGCCTGTAATTACCGCTTCTTTTTCGGTGCGGACTGCATAGAATAAGCCTGTACCGGCGTTTACTGATATGTAAAAAAAGCATGACGTTCCCACGCTGCTTTCACGCGGATTTCACATATGTACTGTATACTGTCCAAAGCCGCGAGGGAATATGCTTTTGGAGGAAAACTATGACAAACTATAAAACTGACTTTGAAGCTCTGAGAAAGCAGCTGTCTGCGAAGCCGGTGGATCCGGAAAAACTGATAACCCCGGATCCGACGCCGAACACCCAGCGCCTGTGGGAATACCTCAAAAGCTGCTACGGTAAGAAGTTCATCTCCGGTCAGCAGTATCTTTGGGAGGACGAGAAAGAGGATCTTGTTTATTGGAACACCACAGGAAAGATCCCGGCGATACGCGGCTACGACTTCATGGGAATCAGCGGACTTGCCCGGGGATACGACCAGCTTGGCAGAGCGCTGGACTGGGCGCGCCGCACCGGAGGAATACTCACCATGTGCTGGCACTGGAACGCTCCGGACGACATGGAGGATATCGCGAAGGAATGCTCGTTCTATTACAA
This sequence comes from uncultured Oscillospiraceae bacterium, assembly GCA_900542145.1. Classification (GTDB taxonomy): domain Bacteria; phylum Bacillota; class Clostridia; order Oscillospirales; family Ruminococcaceae; genus CAG-115. Next base: position 150,989 of record UQMF01000002.1, read on the forward strand.
GACGACGAACTACGACCACAAAACGGGATTTGACATAGTGCGCGCCATGCATGAGGGAACTCCGGAGCATGATTTCGTGATCTATGAGATAGACCTGGTGGCAAGCGCGCTTAAAATGTTCGAACAGGCGGATATCCCGGTGCTGTGGCGGCCGCTGCATGAAGCGGCAGGGAACTGGTTCTGGTGGGGAAACCGCGCCGAGGCAGGCAAACAGGATCCCGAGAGCGTGGAGGCATACAAGAAGCTGTGGTACACTATCTTCGACAGATTCATGAACCTGCATAAGCTGCGGAATCTGATATGGGTGTGGAACGGTCAGGCGCCGTTCATGGCGGTGGATCCGAACACTTTTGACATAGCCGGCGAGGATATCTATGATGAGATACCGAATCACGGCTCCCAGCTGGAGCGCTTCCGGGGCGTAAGCAGCTACACCCATGGCAAGATGATAACCCTGTCCGAGTGCGGAAGCATTCCGGAGCCGGACGAAATGCTGAGGGACGGCGCCACATGGCTGTGGTGGCTGCCCTGGTGGGGAAGCTTCGTGTACGACACGGACGATAAGTGGCACGCTGTCCTGGACGATAACGGGATGCCGCGCCCCAATCCGAAGTACATGGACGAAGCGTTCATGAAGCGTATCTTTGCAGATCCCCGGGTGGTCACTCTGGAGGATCTGCCCTGGTACGATAAGCAAAAAAAGCCGCTGCCCTACGCTCTGCATCAGCGGCTGAGAAAGAAATATGGAAAGGAAACAGGAATATGAAAAAGTTTTTAGCAACAATGGCTGCCCTGGCAGTTGTAACAGCGGCTTTCACAGGCTGCTCCAACAATAACACGGATTCCAACAGCTCTGCGGCGAACAGCAGTTCTGCGGCGGAGAGCGGCGCGGCTTCCGATAGCAGCGCTGTAGATTCTGCTCCGGAAACAGTACGCACCGCGAAGGATATCACAAATGCAGTGTTTGAGAGCGTTGACTGGGTGTCCTCTGAGGAGATCACTGACGCTGAGCTTGCAGATACCATGATAGGACTGGATCTCAGTCTGGTGGAGGACTACTCGATATTTGTTCCGATGATGAGCGTTCATCTTGACGAACTCGTTGTCGTTAAGCCCAAGGCAGGCAGCGAATCCAAGGTGGAGGAGCAGCTTTCCGCTCACCTCGACTATATCAAGGACGGCGCGGCGTTCTATCCTGAACAGGAGATCGCGGCGGCTGGTGCAGTTATGGGAAAGACAGACGATGGATTCTACTATGTGGTTGTACACCAGGTAGGTTCTGAAATCGCAGAAGTGATCAAGAACTACAAGCCCGGCGATGAGATCACCAAGATCGATGTTCCGGAGATTGACGGCGATGGCGTTACCGTCGTTCCTACGGACGAGTTAAACGGCGACGCAGACAACAATGCTCCTGCCGTAATGCCCGGAGATACTCCGGTTGATGATGGAGTAGCTGTATCCTGATAAAATCCGATATGCGAACTCCCACCTTTGCTGGTGGGAGTTTTTTGCTGGTGTTGTGAAATCTGTGAAAACCTCCTGCGTGAAGAATACCAGTTTTGCCGGAGCAACTGCGCACAGTGTTGAGGACTGCCAAAATGACCATACCCGCCGCCGGAATCCGTGGCGGATTTTACAAAGGTAATGCGGCTGGTATTATATTTTGTGCCGATTCTGACACTGGAAATATATTCAGTTCTGTAGTAGAATATAAGCAAATAAAAATGGAGGCAGCCATTATGGAACTGAACAAAAAGAACACAAAGGACAGACTTCTCAAGATATGCGTTGCGGCGATGTTCACCGCACTGATATGCGTAGCGACTATGATCATACAGATTCCGTCGCCGCTGAACGGATTCGTGAATTTCGGTGATTGCTTCATTCTTATTGCGGCGTGGGTACTCGGTCCGTGGTACGGATTTGCCGCAGGTGGAATCGGCTCCGCGCTCGCTGACCTTTTCAGCGGATATATGCACTATGTTCCCGGAACTTTCGTGATCAAGGGACTCATCGCGGTTGCGGCGGCTCTTATCTGCCGTGCGCTTCTCAAGAGATTCACCAAGTTCCCGATCGTGGCTTATGTAGCCGGCGCGCTCGTTGGCGAGATCATCATGGTAGGCGGATATTACGTTTATGCGGCGCTTCTGCTCGGCAAGAGCTTTGAAGGCGCCCTTGCAAGCGTTCCCGGCAACCTTGTCCAGGGAGCTTTCGGTCTGGTGATCAGCGTTATCGTGATCAGGGTCATTGCCAGAACAAAGGTGCTCAATAAATTTGACGTGTACGCGGTGCAGTAACAGTTGAATGCGATAAAAAGGCGGAAAGCAATTTTCGCCTTTTTGTGTTATCCCTTGACAAATCCTGCCGGAACCGCTAAAATAGTAATCAGGCACACTACCAATAATCTATGAGAGGGATCTGTATGAAGAAATGTATTTATGCACTGCTTATGAGCGCGGCGCTTGCCGCAGGGATTACCGGTTGTTCCGGGGATAACGGCTCCTCCGGGGCGCAGCCGCAGGAATCCGGGAGCGGCTCCTCGGTACCCACCGCGGAGGCGGAGCAGCCTGAGGAAAAGAAGAACGCGAAAGTCACCATCGAGGGCACGAAGTTCATGGTGGACGGTCAGGAGCTCTGGCTGAACGGCGTGAATACTCCCTGGCAGAGCTGGAACGACTTCTGCGGCAACATGGACGAAGCCGCATGGGAATCCACCTTTGCGCTGCTCCAGCAGGATAACATCAATTGCACCCGTATCTGGATAAACTGCAACGGGACCAGCGTTGTCAGTCTTACCAGCGACGGCATGGTGGAGGAGGTCAACGAGGACCACTGGACTGACCTGGACAAGCTATTCGCCCTGGCGGAAAAGTACGAGGTTTATGTAATGCCCACGCTGCTTTCCTTCGACCACTTCAAGGATAACAACACCGGCAAGCAGAAGTGGCGCGACCTGGTAATGTCCAGCGCTGGCTGCGATGATTACGCGGAGAAGTACTGCGCGGAGTTCGCGAAGCGCTACAAGGGCTGCGACTGGATAATGGGCGTTGACCTGATGAACGAGCCGGACTGGGTATACGAGAACGAGGAGTGTGGTAAGCTTCCCTGGGAGAATCTCACCTATCTGTTCGCAAAGTGCGCCCAGGCTATCCACGAGAACAGCGACATGCTGGTGACCGTGGGACTTGGAATGCCGAAGTACAACTCCGACAAGTACAACGGCAACATGATCTCTGATGAGCGCCTGAAGGAGGCCGCTGGCAGCGACCAGGCGTACCTGGATTTCTACAGCCCACATTACTACAGCTGGGAGCGCTCATCCTTCGGATTCCCGTTCACCTCCACCCCGGAGGAATACGGACTTGGCACGGACAAGCCCTGCGTGATCGGTGAAACCTCCAACGACGACAAGGCGTACAAGATGACCTGCGAGGAATTCTACCAGTCCGCGTATGAAAAGGGCTGGAATGGTGTGCTTGTCTGGATGGAATACCGTACAGACGGAAGCAGCGGCTGCGATGAACTCTGGTACAGATACGACCTGACCAAAGCGGCGACCAACGCAATGAACGAGCTTATTCCCGAGAAGATTCACCCCTGGAACAACGCGGAACAGTCCGAAGCAGCATAAGAAAAGCCCCTGCACGATAATGCAGGGGCTCGTTTTATTTGGATTTGGGAAGCGTAAGCGTGAACGTCGTTCCGGTGCTCTCCGTGCTTTTGACGGTGATATTGCCGCCATGCAGCAGCACTCCGTGTTTGACGATGGAAAGACCCAGACCGGTGCCGCCGATCTTCCTGGAATGGCTCTTGTCCGCCCGGAAGAACCTCTCGAACACCCTGTCAATGCAGTCCGCCGGAATACCTATTCCGGTATCGGATACCGTGACGGTTATGTCGTGCTCTCCGTCAGCAACATTGATATCCGCCCTGCCGCCCTCGCGGTTGTATTTTACGGCGTTGTCCAGCAGGTTGTATACTATTTCCTCCAGAACCGAGCGTATTCCGGTCATTTCCGCGCGTTCGCCGGTCACATTTATTGTGACATGCTTGGATTCTGCGGCAGGTTTCAGCCGCTCGGAAGCAAGCTGTGCCAGAGTGAGTATATCCACGGTTTCCTCGTGGTCGGCGAAGGAGTTCTCGTCCAGCTGCGACAGCTTGATGATGTCCTCGATTAGGGTAATCATGCGACCTGCCTCGTCCCGGATATTCTTTGCGAATCCTGGTATATCCGCCGTTTTCACGATACCGCCGACAAGCATATCGGAAATCCCGTAGATTGTCGTGAGGGGTGTTTTCAGCTCGTGTGAAACATTCGACGTGAATTCCCGGCGGAGTTCCTCGCGGCCCTCTTTCTCCGTGATGTCCAGGATAATTATTACCGCGCCGGTCACCTTGCCGTCAGTGAACACCGGCGTTGCGATCACCTGGTATATCTTCTCGGAGATAGTCATGCTGACCTCGCAGCGTTCTCCTGCGAGCGCCTTTTCGACTGCATTGCGGAATCCCTCGCTGCGGTTCAGCACAAGCACGCTGTGGCTGTCGCCGGTGAAATCTGAGCCGAGTATATTAAGCGCGGATTTGTTGTAGGAGAGCACCTCCGTCCGGCTGTCGATGATGATGAATCCCTCGCTCATGTTCTCGGTGATGAGCGCGAATTCCGTGCGGCTGCGCGTGAGTTCCTCGATCTGTTTGTCGATCTCCCTGTTCTGCTCGGTGATACGGTGGAGCAGGGGAGCGATCTCGCCGTAGCTTTCGTTGATGTCGGGATTCCGCAGGTCAATGCTGTTTATCGGCTTGACAACAGCCCTTGCGACCAGCGCGGCAACTCCCAGGGAAAGCATGGCGGATATCAGGATAACCAGCAGGACTTCCCACCACATGCCGCCGACTCTCGCGAACACGGTGTCCATCGTGCCGGAAACCCGGACGATGCAGCCGAATCCGATGGTGCGCGCGCAGTAAACGGTCATTTCTGACAGGGTGTAACTCTCGCGTATTGCGGTGCCAGTACCGGACTGCTTCGCGGCAACGACCTCTTCGCGGTTGAGGTGGTTCTCCATTTCGGAGATATCCGCTTTGTTGTCATAAAGCACTGTGCCGTCGGCGCCGATATAGGTTATCCTGTTCTCAAAGGTGCTGTGGATATCCGCGCTGAGCTTTTGCAGGGATTCCACGTCCAGTTCCGGGGTGGTGTTATCCATTGTGGCAGCAAGCAGCATAGCCTGCTGTTCAAGCTGGCTTCTGAAAAGCTGCTGCTCTTTGTTGTAAGCAATCCCCAGTACCAGCGCCACGGAAGAGATTATTGCGATCAGCGACACCAGAAAAGCGCCGCCGAAAATTCGTTTAGTCATAGTCTGCCTTTCGTATCAGCTGATTTATTCATCTGCAACTGCCTTATAGCCAATGCCGCGAACCGTTTCTATCATGCTGCCGCAATCCCCGAGCTTCAGGCGGAGCGTGCGGATATGAACGTCCACGGTGCGGCTCTCGCCGTCGAAGTCGTAGCCCCACACCTTGGAGATGAGCTTTTCCCTGGAGAGTACTGTGCCCATGTTGTCCAGAAGCGTGCAGAGCAATTCGAATTCCTTGAACGTCAGCTGGACTTCTTTGCCGTTAACCTGCACAATGTGTTTGGACGTATTGACATACAGCTTACCGACCGAGTATTCAGTTGTCGCAACGGTGTTGGTGCGGCGCAGGAGCGCTTTGATCCTGGAGATGAGTTCCATCGTGCCGAAGGGCTTTGCGAGGTAGTCGTCGGCGCCGCTGTCCAGACCTATCACCTTGTCGTATTCCGAGCCCTTGGCGGTGAGCATGATAACCGGCAGCCCGGAGTACTCGGGATTCGCCCGGATCTTTGACAGCACGGAAAGCCCGTCCTCCTCCGGGAGCATGATGTCCAGCAGGAGCATCGTGGGCTTTTCCTCCCGGAGCGCCTCCCAGAATTCGCTGGGGCGTTCGAAACCCTTGGCTTCAAGCCCGGTATTGTTCAGCGCGTAAAGTACGAAATTCCTTATATTTGCGTCGTCCTCAAGCATGTAGATCATAATATAACTCTCTTTCTGTATGTGCTCATCGTTCTCCGGTGATGGAGTAGAGCACCCATTCCGCAATATTGGTTGCATGGTCGGCAATACGTTCAAGGTATTTCGCCGCCATCAGCAGGTCCATAAAGTATTCCGCTTCCTCGGCGTCGCTTCTTACCAGCCTGATAAGCTCCTGCTTGACCTCAAGGAAGAGGGAATCCACCTTGTCGTCGGCGGAGATAGCCTGCTGTGCGAGCTTGATATCCTTCTTGACGAAGGAATCCACGCTCATCGTCACCATGCTGATCGCCTCGTTTGCCATGTCGGAGATGTGCACCTTTCCTGTCAGGTCTGTGGAGTGCACAAACCCGGCTATTTCCGCGATATCCTGGGACTGATCGCCGATACGTTCCATGTCGGAGATCATCTTCAGCGCAGAGGAAACACAGCGCAGGTCCCGGGCGACAGGCTGCTGATGGAGCAGCAGCTTCATGCAGAGCGCTTCAATGTCATGCTCCATGTGGTCAGTTTCGACCTCGTTGTCGTTTACTTTTGTGATCATGTCCTCGGTCTTTTCGTTGAAAAGCGCCTTGGTGGCGCAGGCAATGCTTTCCTCGCAGAGCGCGCCCATCTTGATAAGCTCAACGTTCAGCTGCTCCAGCTGTTCGTCAAATCGGTTTCTCATAATATTACCCTCCAATTATCCGAAGCGTCCGGTTATGTAGTCCTCAGTGCGCTGGTCCTGCGGATTCGAGAATATCTGGTCGGTGTCGGCGTATTCCACCACTTCGCCCAGCAGGAAGAACGCCGTTTTGTCGGATATTCTGGCTGCCTGCTGCATGTTATGAGTAACCATAACTATAGTATACTCCTTTTTCAGCTCAATTGCAAGGTCTTCTATCTTGGAAGTTGATATCGGGTCCAGTGCGGAGGTCGGTTCGTCCATAAGCAGGACTTCCGGATCCACGGCGAGCGCTCTTGCAATGCAGAGTCGCTGCTGCTGACCGCCGGAAAGCCCCAGGGCGGATTTCTTGAGCCTGTCCTTGAGTTCGTCCCATATTGCGGCGTCACGCAGGGATTTCTCCACGATATCGTCCAGCTTTACCTTGGAGTGAATCCCATGGGTGCGCGGACCGAATGCGATGTTGTCATATACACTCATCGGGAATGGATTCGGCTTCTGGAATACCATACCGACGCGCTTGCGCAGCAGGTTGACGTCCATCTTGCCGTAGATATCCTCGCCGTCCAAAAGAAATTCGCCAGTGATGCGGCAGCCCTCCACCAGGTCGTTCATACGGTTGAGGGACTTCAGCAGCGTGGATTTTCCGCAGCCGGAGGGTCCGATAAAAGCAGTTATCTTGTTCTCGGGTATTTCGAGGTTTATTCCCTTGAGCGCCTTGAAGTCGCCGTAGTACAGCTCGGCGTTTCTTATGTCGAATTTCATGGTTTTATCCTTTCTTCTTTGCGATATGACGCTCTATGAGGTCGGAAATGAGGTTGATGATGAATGTGAGCGCCAGCAGTACTACTGCGGAGGCGAAAGCCTCGTTGACATGCAGTCCCTCGTTGGAGAGAATATACATATGCACGGTGAGGGTCGCGGCGGAGCTTCCGGAGCCTGCGAGCGCGCCCGGAATGCTGTGTCCGGAACCTGAGGTGAATATCAGCGCCGCAGATTCGCCCACGATACGTCCGATGGCGAGAATAACGCCGGACATGATACCAGGCACTGCAGTCGGGAGTATTACGCGGAACACGGTGCGCATTTTGCCTGCGCCCAGTCCGAAGCTGCCCTCGCGGTAGCTGTCGGGGACTGCCAGGAGCGCCTCCTCGGTGGTGCGGATTATCAGCGGCAGGATCATCATTGCCAGCGTGACAACGCCTGCCAGCATGGAGAATCCCCAGCCGAGGGAGAGGTTGAACATCAGATAGCCGAACAAACCGAATACGATGGACGGAATACCGGAAAGAGTTTCGGTGGTCACGCGGATTACCTTCACAAGCTTGTTGCCGCGCTTGGCGTATTCAACGAGGTAGACCGCCGCGAATACTCCTATCGGAACTGCGATGACGAGGGTCATTGCGGTCATGATGAGGGTATTTATGATAGCCGGCATCATGCTGACGTTTTCGGTGGTGTAATTCCAGTCGAACTGCTCCGCGGTGAGGTGCGGAACGCCGTTTATAAGAATGTAGGAGATGATGAATATGAGCATTCCCACCGAGAAAATCGCCGCCAGCATGACAAGTATCATGAGTATCAGCGAAATAGGGCTTCTGGTGTACTGCTTCAGCCGCGCACCGAATGTAACACGGTTTATGTAGTTCTCGGGCGCAGAGGTTGTTTTACCACTTTTCATGGCTGCTGTCGGAACGTCGGTCATCAGTCTTTCCTCCTTTTAAGAGCAGAGAAGCAGAGGTTGATTATAAGAATGAACACAAATAGTACAACGCCGGTCGCAATGAGAGCTTCGCGGTGAAGTCCGCCGGCGTAGCCCATTTCGATCACGATGTTGGAGGTCATCGTGCGGATACCGGATGTGATGCTCTTAGGAAGTATCGTCTGATTGCCCGCCACGAGGATAACCGCCATGGTTTCACCGATAGCACGTCCCACGCCGAGGATTATTGCCGCCAGGATACCGGATTTCGCTGCCGGCAGGGAAGCGAAGAACACGCTGCGTTCATGGGTCGCGCCGAGCGCCAGTGCACCTTCGTAGTAGCTCCTGGGAACGGCGTTCAGCGAGGATTCCGTGGTTTTGATGACTGTGGGGAGTATCATGATACCTAACAGAATACCTGCCGTCAGCAGCGATTTTCCGGAGCCGCCCACCAGATCCTTCATTATCGGCACGATAACCACCAGACCAAAGAATCCGTATACGATGGAGGGGATTCCAGCAAGAAGATTGATTGCGGGCTTTACGAAGCGGTACAGCTTCTTGGGGCAGTAATGCGACATGAATACAGCGCACAGGATCCCGATAGGCACGCCGATGATCACTGCAATACCAGTGACGAGTATTGAGCCGATGATCATCGGGAATATCCCATAGTAGCCGCTGGAGGGCTTCCATTTGGTTCCGAAAAGAAAGTCTGTGAAGCCAATTTCTGCCATGGCCGGGACGCCGCTTGCAAACAGGTAAACGCAGATCAGAACTACTGCGAGTATCGAAACGCATGCACATATCAGGAACAGGGCGTGCATAACGCCTTCTTTGACTTTTTGCATAGTCACACCTCATTTGATTTCCAGTAAATAACTTTACATTTCATATCTCATAAAAATGCGCTGCACTGCAGCTGTACAGCCGCTGCGCAGCGCCAAAAGGGAAGGGAGAAACCAGTTTCAGAAAAGAATTTCTGATTATCAGTCAGCGAGTTCGCTCCAGTTGTTGATCTCGCCGGTGTAGATCTTCATGATCTCGTCGGAAGTGATATTCTCAATGGGGTTGTCGAGGTTTACGATAACTGCGATACCATCGTCAGCGATCTTCATCTCGGTCAGACCAGCGTCGAGCTCTTCCTGCTTGAGTTCACGGGAGGACATTCCGATGTCGCAGGATCCCTCGGTAGCGGAGGTGATACCAGCGCCGGAACCGGTCTGCTGAATGTCTATGGATACATCTGGGTTAAGAGCCTTGTAAGCTTCGCAGAGCTTCTCCATTACGGGACCTACGGATGTGGAGCCGTTCAGGGAGATCGCACCGGAAACTCCGCTTGCGGTGTATGCGCCGGTGGATTCGATGGAGATATAACCGTTGTCTGCGATGATCTTCTGTCCGTCGTCGGATTCAATGAAGGCGATAAGATCCTTTGCAGCTGCATTGCTGTCGAGCTTTGCCTGCTGATAGCATACATTGAAAGGTCTTGCAACAACGTAGGTGCCGTTCTTGATGTCGTCAACTGAGCACTCAACGCCGTTAACGTCCAGAGCCTTTACGGTGTCGTTGAGGGAACCAAGGGATATGTAGCCAATAGCGTCAACGTTGCCTGCAACACTCATCATTACGCTGTTAGTAGAGTTGGAGATTTCTGCGTCGCCGCGCGTCATGTCTTCCTTCTCGCCTGCTTCGTTCTTCTGCTCAATGCCCATCAGTTCTACGAATGCGCCGCGAGTGCCGGAGCCGTCCTCACGGGAAACCACTGTGATGTCGGTATCCAGTTTGGTCTTGGTGCTGCCATTGTCTGCGGAGTTATCCTGTGCCACGGAGCTGTTGTCCTGTGCTACGGAGGAATCGCTGGAGGTGCTGTTTGTATTACCGCTGCAACCTGCGAGTGCTGCTATTGTGAGAAGCGCCGCGGTGCTGAGAGTAAGCTTTCTTGTGATTTTCATAGTTGTTGTTCTCCTTTAATATCTGCGGCTTGTGCCGCCTGTTGTTCTGTACAAGTCCTTTTTCCTTGTTACAAGTTAATTATAGCAGGTGAATGTAAAATCCAAAAGCAGTTCAATGTTAAATCTTCGTAAATTGATTTTACATTTCTCCGGCATCTTATTATAATGCATAAAGAAAAAAGGCGCTCTGTTTAAAGCGCCTGGGTTGATGTTCAGTAATTTTCCGGCTTCTGCTGAAAATAGGATTTCGGATAGCCGCAGACGGGGCACTGCTCCGGAGCTTTTTTTCCGAAATGCAGATGACCGCAGTTCCGGCACTGCCACATGATCTCCTCGGTCTTTTCGAATATCTGCTGCATTTCCACGGTATTCAGCAGCCGCAGGAATCTCTCCTCGTGCGATTTTTCCACCGCCGCCACCTTCCGGAATTTTTGGGCGATTTCCCTGAATCCTTCCTCGTCGGCGACCTTCGCGAATTCCTCGTACATTTCCGTCCATTCAAAGTTCTCGCCGGAGCGCGCGTTTTCAAGATTCTGCGCCGTGTTGGAAAGCGCCCCAAGTTCCTGGAACCACATGAATGCATGAGCCTGTTCGTTCGCTGAAGTTTCCCGGAATATCCCGGCGATTTGTTCAAATCCCTCGTTGGAGGCTGCTTTCGCAAAGTAGTCGTACTTGCTGCGTGCCTGGGTTTCTCCGGCAAATGCTGAGCGCAGATTGGCCTCTGTACGTGTTCCTCTGATATCCATTGATGATCTCCTTTCACATGTATGTGGAATGTAGTTTCCCCGGAAGATGGCAGATTATACAAACGAATATCAAAATAAACACGCAATAATATGTTTATTTTATACAAAACGCACAAAGAAAAATTGGTCAAATCGCTTGACAAAAAATAGATAAAGTGATAAAATACAAAATGTAAACAGAGATCGGTTTAATAAGCCGACCAATACGAACAAAAGAGGTAATTTTATCATGAAGATTTCTAAGATCGTTCTTTCTGCTGCTATCGCTGCTACAATGGCTGTAGCTACTGCTGCTGTTGCTTCTGCAACTGACGAGGTTGCTGCTACTGCTGAGGCTGTTGCTACCGCTGAGGCTACCGATACCGAGGCTACTGTTGAGGTTGCTACTGCTGACGCTGACACCGCTGAGGCTGCTACCGCTGAGGACACCACCGTTGAGGTTGTTGCAGCTCCCTCTGAGGACAAGGGTTCTCCTGACACTGGCGTAGCTGGCGTTGCTGCTGCTGCAGGCGCTGCTGTACTCGCTGGCGCTGTTCTGGTAGTTTCCAAGAAGTCCAGAAAGTAATCTGAATACAACGCACTGAATATTCCCGGATCAACGGGTGAATAAGTGCAGATCAGCCCGATGTCTGTTCGCAGATGTCGGGCTGATTCTATATTCCGGCGCGCAGAAACGGGGCTGTGGAATTTCCGCAGCCCCGTTTTTTATTCTGCCTTTATCGCCCAGCGCATTTTTGTTGACTTTGACCGTGGATTCTTCACGCATTCCTCCGGCGTGGGGCGGATCACGTCCCGGGCGACGTCGCTGTACACGCCCTCGCGGTGCAGCTCCTTGAAGGAGCGCTTGACCAGCCTGTCCTCTCCGGAGTGGAACGTGAGTATTGCGGCTCTTCCGCCCGGAGCAAGTATTCCCGGCAGCTTTTCCAGGAAGGAGTACAGCACCTCGAATTCGCTGTTCACGTCGATCCTGATCGCCTGGAAAGTCCGCTGGCAGGACTTCTTGATGATCTCCTTCTTCTCGCCCTTCGGGAGGAAGTCCAGCGCTTCGGTAATGCACTCGCGCAGCTGCGTTGTGGTGGCGATGAATGTTCCCTTATTGCGCCAGCGCATTATGGTGCGTGCAATCTGTTCCGCGTAGGGTTCGTCGGAGTTCTCGGTGAGCATTCCGACTATCTCGGCATAGGTAAGCTCCTGAAGGCGCTCGGCTCCGCTCTTGCCTTTTCTGGGATTCATTCTGAGGTCGAGGGGACCGTCCACCTTGTAGGAGAATCCGCGCTCCGGATTGTCGATCTGCATGGAGCTGACTCCCAGGTCCGCAAGGACGAAATTGAACTTCTTTCCGGTGTCGGCGGCTACCTTGTCGATGTCCGCGAAATTCTGTAAGCGCACCGTGAGGATATCATCGCCGTAGCCGAGATCGTTAAGCCGCTTTTTTGTCTTTTCGGATTCTATAGGATCAACGTCCAGCGCGTAAATATGTCCGCTGCCGTTCAGCTTGTCCAGCATTGCCCGGGTGTGGCCGCCGTATCCGAGGGTGGCGTCAAGTCCGGTCTGTCCCGGCTGAATATTCAGAAAGTCGAGTATCTCGTTCACCATGATGGAGATATGCATTCCTGCCGGAGTAGCACCCCGGGAGATGATGTGCTCAATATCCTTGGCGTATTTTTCCGGATTCAGCTCCTTGTATTTCTCTTCAAAGCGCCTGGGGTGAGTCCCCGAGTAGCGCACTCTGCGTTTGTGCTGTACTTCTTCTTCGTTGCTCATGTCGTTTCCTTTCGTCGTATATTACTTATATATTGTATTATGTTTTCGCCGGATTGTCAAGTGCGAATTCCGCTATTGACATATTTCTGCATATGTGGTACAATTGATTGCAGGTAATTATTATTACTGCCTGGCACAGTTAGATATTGCTAACGCTATGGCAGTCCCGGAAAGGGAAGAAAGGGAGACCACAGATGACTATCACAAAGATATTTATGCTTGTCGCGTGTATTTCGCACCTTGCAACGATGGAGTGCGACCGGCTGATAACATACACGCCGAACGGCAGGTTCGGATTCCCGGCGCTCAAGGACAACGAGCAGCTGTCAAAGCTGTTTGACGGAACTCCGCTGAAGCGCGCCATGATATCCATGGTGCTTGGCGTGTATTCCCTCGCGGTGTCGTTCTTTGGCTATCTGGCGCTGGTCGAGTGGCTCCGGGAGTATTCCGTGGTGTATGCGGTGCTCATGCTCATCGGGGCGGTATTGTTCTTCCTGCCCGGCGTGGCGCACCATGTGTTCTTCGGCGCGATAGAGTGGTTCTATATCCGCTCCGGCAGGACCGAGGAATCCCGGAAGATGATCATGGAATTCTTCCGGAAAACTTCCTCCACGATGTACGTCTGCTATTTCGGTTTGCTCCTGTTTTCGGTGTCGCTTTTCATTCCTGTCGTCAGCGGAATCACGCCGCTTCCGCAGTGGGCGTGCGTGTTTAATATCCTTCCGCTGTTTATAGTCCTCGCGCCGATAAGGATAGTGGGCACGGGTAATCTGGCAAGCGCCCTGATGTTCCTGGGACTGTTTATATTTATCTGAGCGCGTTTATTCAGCTCCCCTTTTGCTGTTTTCTCTGGCAGAAGGGGACTTTTTTATGCGCCGGGGACAATTTATACAAAAAATTACTATAAATTTTGTTGAGTCTGTTAATTTACAAATTAGCTAAAATGACTTAAAATAGTATTATACATATTTAATAAGTAATTGCCGGCAAATGGCATGAAAGGATATTCAAATGACGAAAAAAGCCGTTACCATGAGTGACATCGCAAAGGCTATGAATGTCAGCACCGTAACCGTATCCAAGGCGCTTGGCGACCGGGACGGCGTAAGTGCGGAGCTGCGCGAGAGGATCAAGCAGAAAGCCACGGAGATGGGCTACCGCGTCCACGCAGGCACTCACGGTGCAAAGGACGGACTGACCTACAACATCGGAATAATCGTTGCCAAGCACTTCATCAGCGACGCAAGTTCCTTCTACTGGATCGTGTACCGCTACATTGTCGAGCTTCTCCAGAAGCAGAACTATTACGGCATGCTTGAGGTTGTCAACGACCACAACGGCATGGAGGAGATCCCGAATTCCGTACTTGACCACAAGGTGGACGGACTTATCGTGCTGGGACAGCTTTCCGACGAGTACATCAGCAAGCTTATCAGCCACCAGCTCCCCACGGTTTTCCTGGATTTCTACGGCAGCCGCGAGGACGCAGACGCAGTGCTTTCCGATAACTTCTATGGAGCGTATATGCTGACGAGCCACCTTATCGAAAACGGCCACCGCCGCATCGGATTTCTGGGAAGTATCGGCTCCACCAGCAGCATTCAGGACAGATACCTCGGATATTACAAGGCGCTGCTTGAGAACCGCATTCCGCTGCGCCAGGATTGGGTGATCGGCGACCGCTCTAACGAGAGCGACATATTCCCGGAGTTCACCCTTCCGCAGGATATGCCAACCGCATTCGTCTGCAATTGCGATGAAACCGCATACAAGCTCGTGAATCAGCTGAAGAACGCCGGATACAGCGTTCCGGAGGATATCTCCGTCGTGGGCTACGACAACCACATTTATTCCACAATCTGCAACCCCAGGCTCACAACGATAGACGTGAACAGCCGCGTGATGAGTACCGAAGCCGTGGATATAATCCTGCACAAGATACGCGATGTGAACTACCGCCGCGGAAGAACCCTGGTGACCGGAAAGCTGGTCCGCCGAGAGAGCGTGAAGAAGCTGACAGAAGAATAAAAATAAAGCCCCCGGATAAATTTCCGGGGGCCCTGTTTGTTACTCAATCGAGGAATATACGCAGATTCTTGCTGCGGGACTGTTGGCGGAGTTTCCTCAGCGCCTTTGCTTCTATCTGGCGGATTCGCTCTCGGGTGACGTTGAATTCCTTGCCGACCTCCTCAAGGGTGTGGGAGCGATCGCTGCCGATTCCGTAGCGGAACTTGAGTACGTCGCGTTCCCTTGCCGGGAGGGTGTCCAGCGCCTTGTTAAGCTCGTCCTTGAACACGGACTGCATGGCGCTGTCGATAGGCGCCGGCGCGTCCTCGTCCGGAATGAAATCTCCCAGAAAACTGTCCTCTTCCTCGCCGACCGGTGCCTCGAGGGAAACAGGGTCCTGTGCAATGCGGATTATCTCGCGCACACGTTCGGGAGTCATATTAAGTTCCTTGGCAACCTCCTCGACGGTGGGCTCGTGACCATTGCGGTGGAGCAGGAGGTTCTGCGCTTTCTTGACCTTGGTGATGGTTTCCACCATATGAACGGGGATTCGGATAGTCCTTGCCTGGTCCGCGATTGCCCTGGAAATAGACTGGCGTATCCACCATGTTGCGTAAGTGGAGAACTTGTATCCCTTTGTGTGGTCGAACTTCTCAACAGCCTTGATGAGTCCGATGTAGCCCTCCTGGATAAGGTCCAGGAAAGGCATTCCTCTGCCGACAAAGTGCTTTGCAATGCTGACGACAAGACGCAGGTTCGCTTCAATAAGCCTGTCTCTCGCGTACTGGTCGCCGGAGCTGATCTTTTCCGCAAGCTGTATCTCCTCCTCGGCGGAGAGCAGGGGAATGCGCCCTATCTCCTTGAGGTGTACCTTCACGGGGTCGTCAACTGCAATGCCGTCGGTGGAATAGTCGCTGTCATCGTCGTTGGTGAAATCCAGGGCGTTGTCCAGGTCGCCGGTCACGATGTCGTCAACTATCTCGATGTTGTTGCTTTCAAGGTCATCATACAGCTTGTTTATCTGTTCAGCGTCAATATCCATCTCCTCGATGGCGTCGGTTATCTCCTTGGTGGTGAGCTTTCCGTTCTGCTTTCCGCGCTCGAGAAGCTCGCTGATAACTTTAGAGTTGCTCATTATTTGTCCTTTCCAGTGTTATTATGTACAAGCAATGATGATATCATTCCAGGAAGTCCTTCAGTTTCTTGCTGCGGGTGGGGTGGCGGAGCTTTCGCAGCGCCTTTGTTTCGATCTGGCGGATTCTCTCACGGGTGACCTGGAATTCCTGCCCGACCTCTTCAAGGGTTCTCTGCCTGCCGTCGATAAGACCGAATCGCAGGATTATAACGCGCTTCTCTCTCTCGGTAAGTGTATCCAGCACTTCGCCCAGCGTCTGTTTGAGAACACTGTTGCATGCCTCGTCCGCCGGAGCCGGAGCGTCCTCGTCCGGAATGAAGTCGCCCAGGTGGCTGTCCTCCTCCTCGCCGATAGGGGTTTCAAGGGAAACGGGGTCCTGCGCGATACGGATTATTTCGCGTACCTTGTCCAGCGGCATGTTGAGCTTTTCCGCGATCTCGTCCTCGGTCGGCTCGTAGCCGTTCTCGTGGAGGAGCTGACTCTGCATTTTCTTTACCTTTGTGATGGTTTCCACCATGTGAACGGGGATTCGGATAGTTCTTGCCTGATCTGCAATGGCACGGGTTATGGACTGCCTGATCCACCATGTGGCGTAGGTGGAGAACTTGAATCCCTTTGTGTAGTCAAACTTATCCACAGCCTTGATCAGTCCGAGGTTGCCCTCCTGTATCAGGTCAAGGAACTGCATTCCGCGGCGGACGTATTTCTTCGCGATGCTTACCACCAGACGGAGGTTGGCTTCGCTAAGGCGCTTCTTTGCGGCAGGATCGCCGTTTGCCATGCGCTCGGCAAGCTTGATCTCCTCCTCAGTGGTGAGCAGGGGAATGCGGCCTATCTCCTTGAGGTAGAGCTTTACGGAGTCGTCCGCGAGCATTCCGTCGGTGTCGTAGCTTTCGTCGGCATTCTCGGATTCCGCCAGGTCGATAAGGCTCTCGATATCCAGGTCGGCGGTATAGTCATCGACGATCTTTATATTAAGATTGTCAAGCTCCTCATAAAGCCCGTTGATCTGCTCCGCGTCAAAATTCAGCTCCTCAAGGACGTCTGTGATCTCCTTTGTGGTGAGGCTTCCTTTTTGCTTTCCCTGTGTGAGCAGGTCACGGAGTGACGCTCCGCTGCCGTTGTTCTCTGTCATTTGCTTTTCTTCTCCTTTAGCTTTTGTGCCAGCGTGAGCAGGTCGTCCTCGGACATGCTGCCGGCTTCTCTCTGATTTATATTGTCATGATACTCGTTGAGCACCCTGATATAATCGTTCACGGCGTCCTCTGAATTGGCGAACTTCGAAAAGTCGTTCAGCGTGCCGTATATTCTCCCGACTTCCTCGGTGGAGAAAGCCTCGTTGAACATTGTACCGGCAAAATTCGCCCCGGAATTATGCTTTTGTTCCATAAATTCGAACACGCGCCGGTTGAAATCCGTGGCGAAGCCGCCGGGCAGCTTTCTGCGCACTGCGGCGAGCTTGTCCGGATTCTGGAACACATAACAGATAATGCCGCGCTCCGCCTTTTCCTCCCGGGGGAGCTTTGCGGCTTCCGGATTCACCTTGTCGGTATTTCTCGGGGAGATAAGGCTGCGGTATTCGTCCCTGTCAGATTTCTTTTTCTGTCGGGAAATTTCGCTCTCCACGGCGTATCTTACCGTGTCCGCCGGGACTCTCGCGGTGTCCGCCGCCTTCGAGATGTAGACGGCGCGCTCCAGCGAGCTTCGTATCTGCGCCAGGAATACCACCGCCTTTTTCAGGTAGGCGGCTCTGTCCTCCTCTTTGGCGAGGTCAAGCCCGTAGCACAGCTTTCCCATCTCGTAGTCGATCGCTCCGCCGGAGCTTTCGATAAGGTGGGCAAAAGCCTGCGCCCCGAATTTCTTGATGTATTCGTCGGGGTCCTTTGCGCCGGTCATCTGGAGTACCCGGGCCTTCACGCCGGCTTCGCTGAGAAGGTTTATTCCCCGGGAAGCCGCCTTCTGGCCCGGACCGTCGCTGTCGTAGGAGAGTATCACCTCGGATTTCCCCATGCGCCCGATAAGCCGCGCCTGGGTAGCGGTTATCGCGGTGCCGAGAGTAGCCACCGCGCTGTCGAATCCTGCCTGATGCATGGAGATGACGTCCATGTACCCCTCGCAGAGAATGAAGTAGTCTGCCTTAGAATTCTTGGCGTAGTTCAGCGCAAACAGGTTGTCGCGCTTCTGGAACACATAGGTTTCGGAGCTGTTGAGGTATTTCGCCGGCGCGTCGGAAGCAAGCGCCCTACCGCCGAAGGCGATGATATTGCCGCGCGTGTCGAAAATCGGGAACATCACACGGTTGACGAACTTGTCGTAAACGCGGTTGTTGTTGCGCACCAATAGGGAGCCATCCACCAGTTCGTCCTCGGAGAATCCGAGGTTTCTCATGTAGTAGTGCAGCTTGTGGTAATCGTTCACCGCATATCCTATCCCGAAATGCCGGATAGTATGCTCGTTCAGCTGGCGCCCGGTAATGTAATTCCAGCCATCTGCGCCTTCCGGGGCGAACAGCTGACGGTGGAAGAACTTCCCGGCTTCGCGGTTCATTTCGTACAGCCTGCGGCGTTTACGGGCGGAATCGTCGTCGCGGTCCTCCGGCATAGCCATTCCGGAGCGCTGCGCCAGGAATCTCACCGCCTCGATGTAGTCAAGGTTCTCGATAGTGCGGATAAAGGTGATGACGTCGCCGCCGGCGCCGCAGCCGAAGCAGTAGTAGCTCTGGGTGTTCGGGTAGACATGGAATGACGGCGTGCGCTCCGAGTGGAACGGGCAGCGGCAGGAAAACGTGCTCCCGGACCTCTTCAGCTCGACATAATTTTCTATAACAGAAACGATCTCGTTGCTGTCGCGGAGTTCCTGAAGAAAACCCTCCGGCAGTGCCATATTCTCACCCCATATTCTGTATTTTGATCAGACCAGCTTGGAAGGAGTGCCGTTCCAACCCTTGGGAATGCAGATCTCCATGAACAGGTCAACTGCGTAATCATCGGTCATGCCGCTGATGAAATCCCCTACGGCGGTAGGCTTGTCGAAGCGCTCCGCCAGCGTCAGATAAAGCCCCGGCATTTTCTCCGGGCGGTCTATAAAGAATTTGTAAAGGAACTCGACAATATACTGTGCCTTGTCCTTTTCCGCGATCGTGGGCGCGGCATGGTAAACATTGCTGAACATGAACGCGCGGAGCTCGTCGTGCGCCTTTTTCGTCACGTCGTCCATGTGGATATTCTCCGCTCCGCCTTCGACGAGGGAGCGCACCAGGGAAGCTATCCTCGCGGATTTTGTCTGCCCGAGGATCCTCACGGGTTCCTCCGGGAGGTCGTTCTCGCTGATAACTCCACCGCGTATCGCGTCGTCGATGTCGTGATTTATGTAGGCGATCTTGTCGCAGAACCGCACCACCATACCCTCACGGGTGTAGGGAAGCGGCGCCCTGCCGGAAGTAGTGTGTCCCACGATACCGTCGATAACTTCCGCGGTAAGGTTCAGCCCTCTGCCGTCCTTCTCGATGAATTCCACAACGCGCCTGCCCTGTAAGTTGTGTGCGAATCCGCCGGGCATAAGATTTGACAGGACGTACTCGCCGTCATGTCCGAAGGGAGTATGCCCAAGGTCGTGCCCCAGTGCGATGGCCTCAGTGAGATCCTCGTTGAGCCCCAGCGCCCGGGAAACCGTCCGGGATATCTGGCTTACCTCAAGGGTATGCGTGAGCCGCGTGCGGTAATGATCCGAATGAGGAATAAGAAACACCTGCGTTTTCCTCTTCAGCCTGCGGAATGCGCGGCAGTGGATTATCCTGTCGCGGTCTCTCTGGAAATCCGTTCGGAAATCGTCCGGCTCCTCCGGCATTGCGCGCCCCTTTGTGTCGGCGGCTTTGCAGGCATATTCGCTGAGTATCAGCGACTCGTTGTGCATGATACGTTCTCTGGGCTGCATGGTAAATCCTTTCACTATATCGGCAAAAGGGCGCAATTATCCCTCTATAATAGAATACACTTTTTTTGAGCGTAATACCTTTTTTGTCAGAGCATTTTTGTTAAAACTACACAAAAGAAAAAAATAAATGCACATTCCATAGGTTATTATGCAAAATCGTAGTTTAGCTTTTCCAGCTCGTTGACTGAAATATTACCGTTGCAGCTGTCGATGAGCTTGTCGGAGAGCGTCTTGGCATTTTCCTCGCGGATACAAAGGGTGATTTGCACATTGTCGGCGAAGTCCTCTTTTTCCACCCTGGCGTCGAGGTCGGCGAAGATCTGCGCGAGTCTGCCATAAAGACCGTAGTCAACTGTGACTGCCATTCGCACCGCTGCTGCCATGCATTTTATCTGTGCGGCGTCCACGGCGTCTTTGGCGCCCCTGGTGTAGGCGCGGACAAGTCCGCCGGCGCCCAGGAGTATTCCCCCGAAATACCGCGTCACAACGCAGCACACGTCCGTCAGCCCCTCCTTTCGGAGCACCTCGTAAATGGGGACTCCGGCGGTGCCGCCCGGTTCCCCGTCGTCGGAGTGCCGCGCTGCATTGTTCTCCCGCAGAATATACGCGTAGCAGTTGTGGGTAGCCTTGCGGTGCATAGCGCGTATCTCCTCGATGAACGCGACGGCTTCCTCCTCCGTCCGGACGGGGCAGAGGTACCCTATGAACTCGGATTTCTTCTCGATAAATCTGGCTTCGCAACGGCGCGCGATGGTCTTGTATTCCATGAGTACCTCCGTTATAAACGCAAAAACACACGCAGGGAGATCCGAGCGTGTGTTTTTAACTACTTTCAGTCTACCGGTTGAACAATTACTTGCCCATGTTGTAGCGCTTCTTAAATCTGTCAACACGTCCGCCGGAGTCAACCAGCTTCTGCTTACCGGTGAAGAACGGATGGCACTTAGAGCAGATTTCTACTCTGATGTCCTTCTTGGTAGAGCGTGTCGGGATCTCGTTACCGCAAGCGCATCTGATTACAGTAGCTTCGTATACGGGATGAATACCTTCTTTCATGAATTTCACCTCAATCCATATATGCCAAACCCTGGTTTGCTTACCATCAGCGGTTCAGACCTTGGCATAGTCATTACAATTATATATTCTATCACAACTTTCTAGAAATTGCAATAGGTTTTCAGAAATTTTCTGAAATTTTTTCGTTCCACATGGAACTTACTTCCAATCAGAAGCCGAGGATTTTTGTGAAATCAGTGGAGAGCTTTTCCTGGAGTGCCACAGCGTCGGACTTCTGCGCTCCAGTGGTGGTGTAGTAAACCTTGATCTTAGGCTCAGTTCCGGAAGGTCTGATAACTACGCTGGCGTTGTCCTGGAGGAAGAATGTGATGACGTTGGACTTAGGCAGGGTGATCTGCTCGGTCTTGCCGTCGGTGTAGGTCTTTACGGAAGCCTCGTAGTCTGCAACAGCCTCAACAGCCAGACCGCCGATGGACTTGGGACCGTTCTTTCTGAGGTCGGACATGATCTCGCTCATGCGCTCCATACCGCTCTCGCCCTCGCAGGTGAAAGTGTCCAGCTTGTTGAAGTAAACGCCGTATTCAGCGTACATTCTCTTTCTAGCCTCAATGAGGGAGATACCCTTGGTGCGGTAGAATGCAGCCATCTCGCAGATGAGCATGGAAGCAACTACAGCGTCCTTGTCGCGTACATAGCCGCCTGCGAGGTAGCCGTAGCTCTCCTCGAAGCCGAAGATGTAGCGGTTCTCCTCGCCCTTTTCCTCGAGGAATCCGATCTGCTCGCCGATGAACTTGAATCCGGTGAGGACTTCGCGCAGTTCAACGCCGTACTTCTTGCAGATCGCCTTGGTGATATCGGTGGTTACGATGGTCTTTACTGCAACAGGGTTCTTGGGCATTGTGCCGAGAGCGATACGCTCCTTGCAGATGTATTCGAGGAGGAGTGCGCCTACTTCGTTGCCGGTGAACAGCTCGTAGTGGTCGCCGTCGGGAACTGCGATACCAACGCGGTCGCAGTCGGGGTCGGTAGCGAGCAGCAGATCAGGCTTCTCGGTCTCGCAGAGCTTCAGACCGCAAGCGAGTGCTTCCTTAATCTCGGGGTTCGGGTAGGGGCAGGTGGGGAAGTTTCCGTCAGGATTCTCCTGCTCGGGAACAACAACAACGTCCTTAACGCCGATCTCCCTGAGAATGCGGCGAACGGGCTTGTTGCCAGTGCCGTTCAGAGGAGTGTAGACTACCTTCAGACCGCTGAAAGCGACCAGATCGGTATGCAGACCCTGCTCCTTGACCTTAGCCATATAAGCGTCGATAACATCGTCGCCGATGAAGCTGATCATTCCGTCAGCAACAGCCTTGTCGAAGTCAACAGACTTCACGCCGTCGAAGATGTCGATAGCGTTGATCTTTGCGAGAACAGCCTCAGCAGCCTCAAGTGTGAGCTGGCAGCCGTCGTTTCCGTATACCTTGTAGCCGTTGTACTTGGCAGGGTTGTGGCTTGCTGTTACCATTACGCCGGCGCCGCAGTCCAGTGCTCTTACTGCCCAGGACAGCATGGGGGTAGGCATGAGTTCCTTGTAGATGTGTACCTTGATACCGTTGGCAGCGAGAACCTCTGCTGCGCTCTTGGAGAAGTAGTCGGACTTGATACGGCTGTCGCAGGAGATAGCCACGGACTTCTTCTCGCCGCTTGCGAGAATATACTCAGCAAGACCCTGAGTAGCCTTCTTTACGGTGTATACGTTCATTCTGTTGGTGCCTGCGCCGATAACGCCGCGGAGTCCGCCGGTGCCGAACTCGAGGTCGCGGTAGAAGCGGTCGTTTTTGCCGTCCTCGTCGTCCTTAATGCTCTCAAGTTCCTTCTTGAGGTCGGGGTCAGCGACTGCCTTAGCGAGCCACAGGTCATAGAGCTTCTGAATATCTGCCATTATATGTTCCTCCTGTTGTTCTTTTCTACAATCAGGTAGAGTAAGTATAAGCTACTACCTGAACAATCATAAATATTATAGCATACTCCGCAGGAAAATTCAAGGGGTATGAAATATTTTTTTAGCTAAAATTGTGGCTTTAATAACTTTTATCTAATGCCGCCGGATATACTTGACAACTCCGGCGCCGAGATAATCCTGCTTGACCGCACCGAGCAGGGCGGATTTTCAGACAGCAGCGGAAACGTGTACGTCCCTGTTTAATTAAGATGATACGCACGGTGGGTGGATCGTGCGTATTTTTTTCGAATACCCCTTGACAAATCCGTGGGATTGTGATATCATAATATTGTAGTTAGGAAACACTAACGCAGCGGAACAAAATCCACTATATTATTTAGATATAGGTTAGTGGGAACTAATTCAAAGAATGCGGAATAGAGCAGTCCGTATTAGCAGAAGATAGGAGAGAGCAATGTCAACGGAGGAATGCAGGCGCTTTGAAAAGAAGCTGGCGTTTCACACAGCGCCGTCGCTGCTTGGAATAAAGTGCGCAAGTCTGCTGACGCTTTCACGCAGCGAGTTTGATATCAGCGGAAATGCACGCAGATTCAACCGGCGTGCGTCGGCAAAGGGACTGAAGATCAAGGTGCTGCGCGAGGAATGCGCGTGCCGCGACCGGTCGCTGATACTCGTCTATAACGAGAATAAGCTCGCGGAAAGGCTCTCCGGCAGGGAGGCACGGCAGCTGCTGAGCGAATACGGCTACGGCGATGAAATGACTCCGGAGCAGTGCCTTGAGCGGCTTTCGCAGCGTACCGCGTGCGACGAATTTCCGCACGAGATCGGCGTATTCCTTGACTATCCCGTGGAGGACGTCCGCGGATTCGTGCAGAACAGCGGCTGCAACTATAAGCTGTGCGGCTGCTGGAAAGTATACGGGAGCGTTGAGAGCGCCCGGAAGAAATTCGCAGCGTATGACAAATGCCGTGAATATCTATGCAGAAAACTGGAGCAGGGCGAGGATATCTACCGTGCCCTGAAGATATCGTAAGGAGGACTTCTACATGAAAACAGCAGTTATTTACTGGAGCGGAACAGGCAACACCGAGGCAATGGCTAAGGCAGTGGCTGATGGTGCAGGCGCTGAGCTTTTCAGCGTATCCGCTTTTTCCGGCGATGTGGCAGATTACGACGCAGTGGCGTTCGGCTGCCCCGCAATGGGCGCAGAGAACCTTGAGGAAGGCGAGTTCGAGCCGTTCTTTGAGGGAATCGAAAGCAAGCTTTCCGGCAAGAAGGTGGCACTGTTCGGTTCCTATGGCTGGGGCGACGGCGAATGGATGCGTGAGTGGGCTGAGCGCGTCAAGAAAGACGGCGCAGTTCTCGTTAATGACGAGGGTCTTATTGTGAACGAAGCCCCCGACGACGCAGCCCTCGCAGACTGTAAGGCGCTCGGCGCAAAGCTTATCGGGTAATGTGACCCGGTGTTAAGGCGCAGCCCGGTTCACCTTTCCCCGGACTGCACCTGCGGCAAATGGCGCCGTTACCCGAAATTTGCAGATCTTTTCATATGATATGTCTGCCATGCGCGCTGATTGCCGCATGGCGCTTTTTTTATGAAACTTGTGTGATAATTCCGGCGGCGGATTTCCAAAAGCTTGACAAAAATGCTCAGGGGGGATATACTATATTATAAACAAACGACAGGGGTGATATCATGACTGATCCTATGACCGGACTGACCCGGGAGCAGGTCGCCGAAAAGACCGCCCGGGGCGAGAACGCCGGGGATTCCACCGTCAGATCAAAGAGCGTCGGCAGGATATTTGCCGATAATATATTCACGCTGTTCAACCTGATAAATGTGATAATTGCCGTGCTCGTGTTCCTGGTGGGAGCCTACCGGAACATGCTTTTCATGGGAGTTATCCTGTGCAATATAGCTATAGGAATATTCCAGGAGATACGCTCCAAGCGCATAATTGACCGGCTGTCCCTTATATCCGCGCCTAAGGCGCACCTGCTGAGGGACGGCGAGGAGCAGGTGCTTCCGGTTGCGGACCTTGTCCCGGGGGATATCATGCTTCTTTCCACCGGCAGGCAGCTCTGTGCGGACGGGGTTCTCGTGTCCGGCGAGCTGGAGGCAGATGAGAGCCTGCTGACCGGCGAAAGCGACACGGTAGTGAAGCGCCCGGGGGACACGCTGTATTCCGGAAGCTTTGTGGTAGCCGGCAGCGGAAAGGCGGAAGCGACAGCGGTCGGAGCGGCGGCATACGCGAACAAGATCGCAGCAGGCGCCAAGAAATCCAGAAAGCGCCGTTCGGACATGATGGACGCCATCAACAAGATAATCTCTGCTATATCCGTGTGTATCCTGCCGTTTGCGCTGGTGCTGTTCACCAAGGCGCTGTTTGTTGCCGGGCAGGAGCTTCAGTACAGTGTGACGAGTACCGCTGCCGCAATAATCGGAATGATCCCCGAGGGGCTTGTTCTGCTGACGAGTATCGCGCTGGCGGTGAGCTCCATAAGGCTTGCGCGCCGCCGTACTCTCTGCCAGGACCTGTACTGTGTGGAAAGCCTTGCCCGGGTGGACGTTCTCTGCCTTGACAAGACCGGAACGATAACCACCGGAAACATGCAGCTTAGCGAGATAGTCCGCCTGGACGCGGATTTCACGCCGGAGCCGGCGCTGTCTGCACTTTCCGGGGCGCTGGGGGCGGAGAACCAGACCATGGCGGCAGTCGCCCGCAGATTCCCGGGAGGAAACGACGTGCACTGCGTAAAGACGGAGCCGTTTTCCTCCGCGCGGAAATGGAGCGCGGCGCAGTTCGAGGAATATGGCACGCTGATTCTGGGCGCGCCCAGCTTCGTCCTCGGCGCGGACGAGTATTCCGCCATCAGGGAGCAGTGCGAGAAGTACTCCTCCCGGGGAATGCGCGTGCTTCTCCTGGCGCAGAGCCGCGAGCCGCTGCCGGACAAGGCGCTTCCCGGCGGAGTAGTTCCGCGAGCGCTGGTGGTGCTTTCCGATGAGATAAGGGAGAGCGCGCCCTCCACCCTGGAGTACTTTCGGTCGCAGGGCGTGGATATCCGCGTGATATCCGGCGACGACCCGGTGACGGTATCCAACGTGGCGGCAAAGGCAGGGCTTCCCGGCGCGGAGAATTACGCCGACATATCGCTGCTGACCGATGAGGAGCTTCCGGAAGCTGCGGAAAAGTACACCGTCTTCGGCAGGGTAACTCCCTCCCGGAAGCTTGCGCTGGTGAAGGCGCTGAGGTCGGCAGGTCACAAGGTCGCGATGACCGGCGACGGAGTGAACGATGTGCTGGCGCTCCGGGAGGCGGATTGCTCCGTGGCGGTGCAGTCCGGCAGCGACGCGGCAAGGTGCGTGTCCCAGCTTGTGCTGCTCGACAGCGACTTTTCCGCAATGCCCCTCGCCGTGGAGGAGGGCAGGCGCTGTATCAACAATATCCAGCGTTCTGCGTCTCTGTTCCTTGTTAAGACGATATTCTCGTTCCTGCTTTCGGTGATGTTCCTGTTCTCATCGTCGGCGTATCCGTTCCAGCCGATACAGCTGACGCTGATAAGCGCGCTGTTTATCGGCGCTCCATCGTTCCTCCTGGCTCTGGAGCCTAACAAGGACCGGGTGCAGGGAAGATTCATAGCGAACGTCCTGAAAAAGGCGCTCCCGGGAGGGCTTACTGTCGTGTTGGGTATCGGCGCCCTGCTGGTGCTCCAGAATATATTCTCGATTCCGCAGGAGCGGCTTTCGGTCATGGCGGTATACGTCACTGCCGGAGTACTCTACGGGGTGCTTTTCCGGGTCTGCAAGCCGTTCCGGAAGTGGCACATCATCATGCTGGCAGTCGTCCCGGCGGTGTTCTGCGCCGCGTGCTGGCTCGTCAGCCCGCTGTTCTATATCGTTCCACTGAATTTCAGCGAGTGGCTGTGCGTTGCGTGTGTGATTCCCGGGGAACTGATGATTTTCTGGGGGCTGGTCAATCTCCTGGGCAGGATACTCGGGCGCTGGTCCGGCGGATTCCCACCAATGCCGCGCACCAAGAAGGCCTGCGCCGGGACTGTGCTCGTCCTGTCGGCGGCATATGCGGTGTGGCTTTTCCTGATACTGGCGGATTACCTTGCCGTAAGGAACGGCGCGGTCCCGATATTTGCCATGAAACAGCCGGACGGCACGAATTCCGGGCTTCTCTACACGATAACCGACGGAGTGTTCCATGTATTCGGGCGTGATATAATTCCATAAGATAAAAGCGAACAGGGAAGCCCGTACAGGACTTCCATAAATAAAGATTGGAGGGTGCACAGCGCCCTCCGTTTGTATTTTATGCGAAACCGGCAAGCGAACGCCGCTTCAGCGCATTTTCCAGCACTTCCGGAAGCCGCTCCGGAGGGCACGCGAAGCATGGGATATCCAGTGCCGACACCCTTTTGGCGAGTTCCTCGTCAAATATAGGCTTTCCGCTGTCGGATACCGCGAGCAGCACCACGATGTTCACGCCGGAGCTGCGGAGTTCCTCCAGACGGCGGAGCAGTCTGCTGCGGTTTCCGCCCTCGTACAGGTCGGTGACAATGAACATTGTGGTTTTTTCCGGCTGAGTCACCAGCCCGGAGCAGTACGCCACGGATTTTTCTATGTCCGTGCCGCCGCCGAGCTGTATTCCATACAGCAGCTCCACCGGGTCGGAGCAGTGCTCCGTGAGGTCGGTGACGGCGGTGTCGAAGGCGATGACGTGAGTCCTGAGGGAGCTTATGCTGGCGAGGATACAGCCCATCACGGAGGAATATATCGCGGATTCCGCCATGGAGCCGCTCTGGTCGATATCCAGAATCACGGTGCGCGAGCCGGATTTCGCCGCGCGCTCATAGAACCAGAATTTTTCCGGCAGCAGCAGTTTCCGCTCCGGGTCGTAATTTCCGAGATTGCGGCGGATAGTCGTGCGAAAATCCAGCGCCGCCGCACTGGGTATGGGGGAGTGTTCCCGGCGGTTCAGCGCGGAGCTTACGGAGCGGCGCAGGTCGTCGGACAGGCGGCGGTTTATGTCCTCCACTATCTTCGCGATATAGCGGTGCGCGTTGTCCTTTGCCCGGGCAGGGATCTGGTCTTTCAGCGTGAGCAGCAGCGCCGCCGTGGAGATATCCGGTGCCAGTCCCTCCAGCATTTCCGGCTCAAAGAGAAGCTGCTTCAGTCCACAGCGTTCGATCGCGTCGTTCTGTATTATGCGAATCTCGGTCTGGCTGAAAAGCGAACGCAGGTCGCCGAGCCATTTCGTCAGCTTCGGCGAGGATTTGCCGCTGCCTGCCATTCCGGAGGAGCTACCGTCGGAGTTTCCGCCGTATATCTGCGACAGCGCGGAATCCATGAGCATATCCTCCTCGGACATCGCGCCGGCGCCGCCTAGGGAGTTCATCGTATCCTCGCAGCAGCTGCCGAGAATCAGCCGCCAGCGTTTCAGAATTTCCTTGTTTTCCATTCAAATATCTCCGAAGTCAAAATCGTCAAGACTGCCGATGTCCTGCTGTTCCTGCGCATTCAGCGCCCCGGTCGTGAATTCAGCCGCCGACTGCTTTGAGATCCCCAGCACTTCGCCGATGTTCTCGGCTATGTCGGATTTTTCAGCAGGGGTGTATTCCGCGAACGTGCGCCGCAGGCAGACAAGCACCGGCTTGAATTCCTCGGTGGAAAGCCCTGCCGTGAAATCGCACAGCTTCTCCCAGACGGAAAGGCGGCTTATCAGTGCGCGGCGGTTCTTCTTCGAGAATCCCTCGAACCACTGCGCGCCCTCTGCGGCGAATCCCGGGGACAGCCGCCTGCCGATAAGCTCCGAGAGCTTGCCGGGGGCTATCAGTCCGCGCTCCATCAGCACCGCGCAGCAGAATCCCGAGAGCAGCGGCGCGGCGAAGTTGCTGTCCGCGATATCCGATAGCAGGGCGGTGAATCGGTCGCCGTCCATAAAATCATGCGCAGTGCAGGCATCGTTCACGGCGGAAACCGCGGTTATCAGCTGCTCCGCCGCCGGGCGGTCGCATACTGCTCCCGACGGAAGGCACAGGCAGAATCTCAGGAACAGCTTCTCCATAAGTTCCGGCAGGCTGCTGGTATCCAGCCGGCGGATACTGCCGAAGCGCAGTATTCCCGACAGCGTGCCCAGCGCCCTGCCGACTTCCGCGGCGGAGGAGCACTCCGCGGTCTGCTTCTGCACGGAGGAAGCGGCGGTCCGCACGCAGTCCGGCAGTCCGCATTCAAACGCGGTGTCGAGCAGCGCGGCGGTCTGCGCCACGGATTCCGCCCCGGCAAGCTGCAGGGAGATATCGTTAGCCGCCGCCTGCTCCACCGTGTCGCCCTTCAGGGAGGCCTCCACTATTTCGATTTCCGCCTGGGGCGTCCAGCGGAGTTCCCACAGTTCCGCCCAGGTGGCGTTGTCCTGCGGCCGCGCCTTCTGTAGGCAGAAGCTGACGCCTAGCGCTTTCAGCCGGTGCAGGAAGAACGAGCGCTCAAGGTCGATGAACGCCGCCTTTTCCGTCTTTACCCGGAGATTCTCGCGCAGGTCGAGGGGCAGTTCCTCTGCGGTCGCCTTGCGGTATTTTTGCAGCTTCAGCTCCTTCAGCTGCCGCATGAAATCCTCCTGGACGGAGGTGCAGACTGCGCCCTCCGGCATGGAGCCTATCCGCGTTCCGATCTCGACGTCTGCGCAGGCGAGGGATATTTCCGCGAAGCTGCCGTGACCCATGCAGGTGACTGCCGCGTCGCGCAGGTCGGCGAGGTTCGGAAGCTTGCCGCCGCGCATTTCGGCGAGAGTGTCCGCAAGGCGTTTGGCTTCGATCACTTCCGCCGTGGAGCAGGCGAAGCCGTGTTCGCGCTGATACTCCGCTATTTTAGCGAGGTACTGCGCGGCGCTGTTCCGGATATCCCCGGAGCGGCGGCAGTTCCACAGGAGTTCGCTGTATCCGGGAGCCCTGCACCCGGCGCCGTAGCCGGAGCGCTCCGACAGGCGGTAGTAGGAATACGGCATGAGCGTCGCCTTTGAGGTCACGGTCGGTAGCTTACCGGTGAGTTTCGCGTCCTCCTGTGTGAACGGGACGTTTTTCAGTCCTGCGGTGTGGAAGGCTCCGGTCAGCACCGCGATATTACCGCCGGGGTGCGCGGATTCGCACTCGCTTATCACCCGGCGCATGAATGCTTCGCGCAGGGAGTTGTGCGCGTCGCTGCCGGAAAAACCGCGCAGCGACGCGCCGTAGTTCTCAGCGGCGGCGAGGAAGTCCTCATAGCTTTCGCACTGCTCAAAGCAGTATTCCCAGAAGGAGCCGTTGTCCATTCCGGAAACCGCCTCCATGCGCTCGTAAACGTTCGGCGAGCGGTCGTCAGTGGAGCCGTCCTCGTCGTCGGATTCCTGCTGTATCTGCGCCAGCACGCAGTCGGAGGGCAGGTCGCAGAAGCGCACCTCCACACCGTTTCGCACCGCCCACATCATCGCGGCGTATTCCGGGGAGAATTCCGCGAAGGGGTAGAGCACGGTGTGCACCGGGGCTTCCTCGGTGTAGGCGAGTATCGCGCCGGGCAGCTTCACCTCCGGGGCGCAAAGCTGCGGGATCAGTCCGCTGAGGTCGGAGGGACCCTCGATGAGCAGCACCTCCGGCTGTGTGCGCCGCAGGAATTCCTCAGCGTAATATGCGCAGGCAGGGGAGTGGTGTCTTACTCCGAAATAGTGCGTCATTATGCGTTTCTCTCCCTGCATTCAGCGTACAGTCCTGCGCATTCACGGCGCTTTTTCATCACGTTTTCGAGGTATTCCGCCCAGACAGCCTTGTCCTTGGTGTCGTCCTTGACGACTGCGCCCTGGAGCGCGGAGGCAAGGTCGGAGTCGGAAATCACGCCGTTACCGAAGCTTCCGGCGAGCGCCATGCTGTTTATCAGCAGGGAGATAGCCTCCGCGGAGGACAGCACTCCGGAGGTCTGCTTCAGCTTGACCTGCCCGTCGAGGGTCTGCCCGTTCCGGAGTTCCCGGAAAATAGTCACAACGCGTTCCACGGAGGTGCGGTCGGGGAGTTTCGCGGTCAGCCCGAAGCTGTCGGAAAGCTGCGCGACCCTGGTATTTACAATGTTGATTTCGGTTTCCATATCCGCCGGGGCAGGAAGCACCACGATATTGAAGCGGCGCTTCAGCGCGGAGGACATCTCGTTGACGCCCTTGTCGCGCGTGTTGGCGGTGGCGATAACGGAGAATCCCTTTTTCGCAGGGACTTCCTCGGAAAGCTCCGGCACGGAAATGCGCTTTTCTGAAAGAATGGAGATGAGCGCGTCTTGCACCTCGCTGGCGCAGCGCGAAATCTCTTCAATGCGCGCAATAGCGCCGGCTTCCATCGCAGAGTACACCGGGCTTTTCACGAGCGCTTCGTGGGAGGGACCCTTCGCAAGCAGCAGCGCGTAGTTCCAGGAGTAGCGTATCTGCTCCTCAGTGGTGCCGGCGGTACCCTGGATAACCAGGGAGGAATCGCCGTTTATTGCTGCGGTGAGGTGCTCCGACAGCCAGGATTTCGCAGTGCCCGGCTCGCCTATCAGCAGGAGGGCGCGGTCGGTGACGAGGGTCGCAATGCATATCTCAACGATACGGCGGTCGCCCATGTATTTCGGCGTGATGACGGTATTACCGGACTTGCCGCCCATTATGTAGGTCAGCACGGAGCGCGGTGACATCTTCCAGCCGGTGGGCACGGGGTCTTTTTCGTTTTTGATGAGGGCTTCAAGCTCCGCCTTGTACAGTTCCTCGGCAGGCAGGCGCAGTATATCGGACATGGTATGGTTCCTTTCTTTATTCGGGGAGTTCTTCCAGCAGATTCCTTGCTATCGTGGAGAAGTGCGAGAGCGGTCCGGTCAGCACTTTATCCAGCATTTCCAGCAGGAGAGTGCGCTTCTGCTGTACGGTGAGGAGTGGGGTCTTTGCGACTTCATATGCAGAGCGCGGCGCGTTGGGTGGGAACATCGCGCAGTCCCGTATCAGCCGGAAAGTCGTTTTGCTGTCCGGCGAGCCGTAATTTACGATTAGCTCCAGCAGGTCCAGATGTGGTATCTTTTTTATCGCAGCGAGGGCGAATTTCACAGTCTGCTCCTTTATCGCACCGACATCATCGGGAGCCGCTGTTTCAATAGCGGTTTTCAGGAAATTACAGCGTGCCTGTACTGGGTATGTCATTTCCCTGGAATCGCCGCTTATCATGGAGGATTCGCCCAGAAGCTCCGTCAGTGACTGCGGCATGCGTGCGAAAAGAGGCATTGTCAGCACGCGGACAGGGATATCACCGTATGCGACCGGAACTTCCGCCGCGAAGATATATTTCCCGTCGCTTTCAGAATAGCGGATACCATCTTCAAGCAGGTGAAAAGCAGCGTAGCTGCCCCGGCGTGATATGCGCTTCTTCATTTCCGCGGCGACCTTGTCCGGATCGTCCGGGAGCATAGCTATACACCATGCGGTGAAGAATGCTTCCGGCTCCTTTTCATGCAGCCGCAGCGTCATTGCCTTAAATCTGCCGTCCGGGTCGGGGAACATGTTGTTGATGAGCACATAGTTCATCTCGCGCAGCTCATATATTCCCTTCGGGCTGGCAGGAAACTTCCTGGAGAATTCCAGTGCTCGCAGGAAGCAGTCGTCGATGTCCGGCTTGTGTATCATCATGGATACCGTACTCATGACCTGCTTCGGATCCGGGCGATTCTTCTTATCGGCGGAGAAGGCGCTGTCCAACCTGTTGCGGATAAAATCCACCGCCACATCGGACGGTGAAGTGCACAGAATCGGCAGGTAGCTGTCCTTGTACTTCGCGGTGAGTTTCGTTAGGATATCATCGAATCCCGGAGGATTCAGCCGCGCAGTTTCAAGGAGGGCGGCGGTTTTTACCCTGCCCTTTTCGGTGCGGCAGAAATCCAGCAGGCGCAGAGCGTTTGCGCTGTCCCGTCCCAGTGCCTGGATCGCCTTTATCCGGACATTCTGTGGAGCTTCCTCGTTTTCCGCGAGGGAGAGGTACCAGTCGTTTTCCGCGCTTCCGGCGGTGTTCGCGATGTAGTCCACCTGCACCCCGGAAGCCTTCTCGTCCGACATATCGATGGAGCCTTTCAGCAGCGGCACGATGGAGGTTCCATAGGCGGCGCACATCGTATCTGCAAAGGCGCTGATATTCTCGCCCTTCTCTCCGGAGGCGGAAATAAACATCTCCAGTATTCTTGGGTCGCCTAGCAGTGCATATTCATCCGGGTCAAGCTTTTTCAGGTGCTGGCTTTTCGTGAGTATCGCAGCCCACAGGGATTTCACGGATCGCCAGCCTGCCTCCATGTTGTATTCCACATCGTATTCCAGCGTGCCCGGTTGGGATTCCTCGGCGTTGGTGTAGTGACCCTGGGCAACCGCCAGGGCGTCCGCCAATGCAATGCAGTCCGCCAGCAGGAGTGCCGGCTCCGGCTCGGTAAAGAGCCTTGCGCACATATCGCGCAGGCGTGCGAAGGTCTTGTTGGCTTCCGCGAGGGGAGCCATACCCTCCACGGCGCGCTTCAGCCGGAAGTCCTCCGGTATGGAAGCGCACCCGGCGGAGGCGCAGTCGTAAAGTCTGTCGTGAAGCTCGTAAAACGGCGCAGTATTCATATGTATCCTCCCCTCAGCACAGCTTGGTTATTCCGTCCGTGTGGACAATGGACATCGGACAGAGGTACATGCGGTGGTCTTCCGGCGCGTAGTACATCAGCCCGAAAAGCGCGCCGTCATGCAGCCGGCGGCTGTCCACAAAGGAAAGAATGTCGCAGCAGTTCGGGAACTGCCGGTAGTATGCCTGGAGAGTTATGCTCTCCTCCCCGAGTTTCAGCACGGCGCGGCGCTTATCCGCAAGCTGTATCTCGTCGAACCGGAGCAGCACACCGGCATAGGGCTCGGAGAGCGTGTTTTTCAGGTCGTTCTTGGCGGTTTTAACAGCTTCAGCGATACTGGTGCCAGCCTTTTCGAGCACCCGGGAGTAGTCCGGCGCGGATATCTCAGCCGCCTCCCACCGCACCCGGGGATTCAGTCCCCCGGGGTAGCGGCAGAGCACGGGAACATGGAAAATCCCGGTCGCGGAATCCTCCTGCTTCAGGTATTTTGCCGCCTTTACCGGGCGGATATTCCGCGTGCAGTATATCTCTCCGGAGCCGAGGTCGAGCCAGAATCCGTTGTCGGTTTCCACGGTGAGGTTGTAGTTGTTGTTCTCGCAGAAGGCCAGCTGGATAAGCTCGGCGTTTTCCTTGTACAGTCCGGCTTCCCGGAGCTGCGAGAGCTTCCACACGCCGCCCAGTTCCTCGTAGAGTACGCTGTCCTCCGGGAGCACGTCGCCGGATTCCAGCTTTGCGGTTATGTACTGCCGGGATTTCTTCACGGTGGCGGCAAGCCTTATCAGCAGGGAAGTGATGTAGCGCATGGATTTGTCGCCGGGGTCGCCGGTGAGATACTGCACGGAATCCACGATACGGTTCATTATCTCCTGGAGCCCGGGCAGCCAGTAGTCGCCGAGCTGCTTCGCGAGGGCGCGGTACTGGTCGGCAGCGGCGCTGTTGGCGGAGTACACTCCGCGGCTGAGCATGTCCTTCACGAAGCTTTCCGCGAGGTCGAGTCCCTCCAGCTGCTTCTTCAGTTTCTTTGCGGCTGCGGATTTGTTCTGCTTTGCCGGAGCGGCAGGAGCTGCCGCCTTTTCGGCGCGCTTTGCTGCCTTTTCGCGCTTCTGCGCTATGTCGTCGGGGATATCTGCGGTTTCGAACGGTTTTCCGGAGAGCCACTCCAGCATGAGCGCCAGGGAGTGCTTGCACGGGAACTGCCTGCTGGGGCAGGAGCAGCGGAATACCGGCTCGTTCCCGGAAAAATCCGCCGAGGTGGAGTAGGGATTCTTTCCGCTGCCCTGGCACTCGCCGAAAATCAGGGTTTCGTCCGCCGTCTTTTTCAGGTTGATGAACTCCCCACGGGAGCATATCTTCCGGGCGTTATCTATGGCGGCAGTATTCGGCGCCACGGAGCGCACCAGCTCCATTGAGATGATACTTGCTGTTGACATGGCTTTCCTCCATTGTTAATGTTATGTATCAATTATATCAGAAAACCGCCGTTTTTTCAATACACTAAATACCCCGTTTTCCCATCGGACGCATGCTTCGGTCTGATTTGTGGTGTGGAAAGTATAATTATGTCAGCATATACATCAGTGCGTTGACTATCGCTGCGGCGACATTGCTGCCGCCCTTTCTTCCCCGGGCAACGATATACGGGACTCCGCTCTGCATGATGAGCTCCTTCGACTGAACTACGTTCACGAATCCCACGGGAACGCCTATTACGAATGCCGGAGAGAAATCCCCGGCAGTGATATGCTCATACAGCCGGATAAGTGCAGTCGGAGCGTTTCCGCAGGCGAAGATCACGGGCTTCCCCAGCTGAGCGGCGCGGTCAACGGAAGCCGCCGCCCGGGTAGTTCCATGCGCCTTTGCGGCTGCGGCGGTTTCCGGGTCTGACATGAAGCAGAGCACCTCGCAGCCAAGTCTGCTCAGCGCGGATTTGTTGATGCCTGCCTTCGCCATGTTGGTGTCGGTCACTATGACGGCGCCGTTGCGGAGCAGCTCCAGCGCTGTGTCCACGGCGTTTTCCGAAAAGCACAGGTTGTCCGCGTAGTCAAAATCCGCCGTGGTGTGTATCACCCGGTAAAGCACGGGCTTTATCTTTTCCGGGAATGTCCTGCCGCCAAGCTCGGATTCGATGATCTCAAAGCTGCGGTGCTCGATATCCGCCGGAAGTACATATTCTATGTTCAATATTCTATCCCCCTGCGTGCGTTGATTCCCCGGGTGTAGGGGTGCTTTACGCACTTGATTTCGCTGACGTAATCTGCGGAATCCACGAACATCTGCGCAGGCTCTCGCCCGGTTATCACAAGCTCGGCGCTGCCGGGCTTTTCCGTCAGGAATTCCTCTGCCGCCGCCCTGTCGAGAAGTCCGCTGCGGTATGCCGCGTTGAATTCGTCGATTATCAGCATGTCCACCTCCCCGGAGCGCACCATGGAGTAGCCTTTTTCCAGCAGGGCATTGTGGCACTCGGTGATTCCGCGCTTGTCCTCGTCGGTCATATTCCAGACGAAGCCGTAATTCCTGTCGCAGCGCTCAAGGGTGATTCCCGGAATGCTTCGTATTACGGACAGCTCCGAGGTGTCCGAGCCTTTAAGCAGCTGGATTATGTGCACGCGCATTCCGGCGCCTGCCGCCCGGACTGCCAGCCCTAGCGCCGCTGTCGTTTTTCCCTTGCCGTCGCCGCAGTAAATATGCAGAAGTCCCATTCAAATGCCCTCCCTGATAATTTTGTAGATGAGTTCCATGTCCAGGCTCTCCCGGACGGAGTCCGCCAGCAGGTCGTACTGTGACTGCTTGTAAGCCTCCCTGTCAACAGTGCCGCCGGTGTATTCCAGCCCTTTTCGGCGGAAAAGTTCGTTCACCAGCCTGCCGCTGACGTCGCTGCTGTCGAAAATCCCGTGAATGTAGCAGCCGCAGATGTTCCCGGAATACGCGCCGTCCCCGGTGGAAAGCAGCGGCAGCCCGGCGGATTCCGTACGCCCCATGTGTATTTCGTAGCCGGAAAACTCCGCTCCGGAAAGGAACGAGAATCCTCCGGAGATGTCGCCGAATCTGCCGGAGGTCCGCGTGCGGCGCTTCTCAGCGGCGAACACTGTTTTTGCCGGGAGCAGCTCCAGTCCGCGTATCTCGCCGCCGCCCTCGGAGCATTCAGGGTCGGAAATCACGGCGCCGAGCAGCTGATATCCGCCGCATATCCCGAATATAAGCGCACCTGATGAAGCCGCCTTTTTCAGCGCGGCTTCCAGTCCGGATTCCCGGAGCCACCTCATGTCGGAGATGGTGCTTTTCGTCCCGGGAAGGATTATCATATCCGGATTTCCGAGCTGCTCCGGCTTCGTGACATACCGGACTGTGACCCCGGAATACTGCGAGAATACATCGAAATCCGTGAAGTTTGATATCCGCGGCAGGCGTATCACCGCAATGTCCACAAGTCCCACGGAGCGGTTGTCCAGCTTCTCGGAAAGGCTGTCCTCGTCCTCAATGTCGCACCGGACGTAAGGGACGACTCCGGCGACGGGCTTTCCGCTGCGCTGTTCGAGTATTTCTACGCCGC
The DNA here is from genome assembly GCA_900542145.1 of uncultured Oscillospiraceae bacterium. Taxonomy (GTDB): domain Bacteria; phylum Bacillota; class Clostridia; order Oscillospirales; family Ruminococcaceae; genus CAG-115. Next base: position 188,087 of record UQMF01000002.1, read on the forward strand.
TGCGGAATATGCTCCGGTCTCCCCGGAACTTGTTGACGATGAGCGCCTTTATCATGTCCTGTTCGGAGGGCTCCAGCAGCTTCACCGTGCCGATCAGCTGCGCGAAAACTCCGCCGCGGTCGATGTCGCCCACCAGAACCACCGGGGATTTCGCGAGCCTTGCCATGCCCATATTCACGATGTCGTCAGCTTTCAGATTCAGCTCCGCCGGACTTCCTGCACCCTCGATGACGATTATGTCGTGCTGCGCGGACAGCGTGTCGTAAGCCGCCATTATCTGCGGAATGAATTCGCGCTTCCGCCGGAAATACTCCATCGCGCGCATGTTCCCGATTACTTCGCCGTTGACTATGACCTGGGAGCCGACGTCGCTTGTCGGCTTAAGCAGTATCGGGTTCATGAGGACTGACGGCTCGACGCCTGCCGCCTCCGCCTGCATTACCTGCGCCCTGCCCATTTCCAGACCCTCCGCGGTGATGTAGGAATTCAGCGCCATGTTCTGGGATTTGAACGGCGCAGCGGAATATCCGTCCTGCCGGAATATCCTGCACAGCGCCGCCGCGATAAGGCTTTTCCCGGCGTTTGACATCGTTCCCTGAATCATTATCGGTTTAGCCATGAAGCACCTCCATCAGCGCCGCCAGAAGCATTTCGTTTTCTTCCCGGAGCCGCACCGCAGTCCGGAACCAGCCCTTTCCCAGTCCGTCGTAGTTCTCGCAGTTCCGCACCATCAGCCCATGTTCCGGGAGCAGTTCGTCAAGCGGAACATCGCACCGGAACAGTATGAAGTTCGCCGCAGACGGAATTACCTTCAGTCCGAGGGCGCGAAGTCCTGCGCTAAGGAATCTGCGCTCGGTGCTGATAAGTCCCACGGTCTTTTCAACGTAGCCGTCAAGCTCCAGCGCCGCGATTCCAGCCGCCTGCGCCGGTACTGACACGTTCCAGGACTGTCCGGATTCCGCGACCCTTGCGGCGGTGCGCTCGCTGCCGAAAATCGCGTAGCCGAGCCGCAGCCCGGGCATGGCGTAGATTTTCGTGAACGCCTTGAGCACCGCGGAATTTTCGTTCAGCAGCGGCTTTGCCGACAGCATATTTCCGCCCTCCACGAAGTCAAGGAAGCACTCGTCAACCACCAGGAATGTCCCGGATTCCCGGCACTTCCCTGATATCTGCCGCAGCAGCGCCGCCGGAATCGTCACCCCGGTGGGATTGTTTGGCGTGCACAGGAACAGAATGTCAGTTCCCGGGGCGATATCTTTCAGGATTCCCTCGGTCAGCGCGAATCCGTTACCGCGATTCAGCATATGCTTCCGGATTGCGCAGCCGTGCTCCGTGAGCGCTTTCTCGTACTCGCTGAAAGTCGGGGCGCAGAGCAGCGCACAGCGTGGATTCAGCGCTGATACTATGCGGTAGATGAGATCTGCGGCGCCGTTGCCACAGACTATGCGCTCAGGTGGGATCACCTCCTGCCGGGAGAGCGCTTCCGCAAGCGCCCGGCAGCATGGGTCCGGGTAATTCGAGCATTCCAGGAGCGCCCGGGAAGCCGCCTGTACCACCTCGCCGGGAATCCCCAGCGGATTTATATTTGCGGAAAAATCGTGTTCTATGCGGCGTGAATAAACATCGCCGCCGTGGCTGAATCTGTTCACAGAATTATCCCCCATAACAGCGCCCGGACTGCGGTGCAAAGTATCAGCATGAGCGCCGAAGTGCAGTACATCAGCCGGTTGGCGCGGCGTATGTCCTCGTTTTCGATTTCACGGATATTGTCGCCGATGAACGGCTTTTTGTGCAGCTCCCCGAAGTAGTACGCGTCCCCGGCGAGCCGCACGTCCAGCGCCCCGGCGCATACTGCTTCGGTCTGCGCGGAGTTCGGGCTGGCGTGATTCCGGCGGTCGCGGCGCCATATCCTCCAGGCGTTCTTCATATCCAGCCGCAGTATTCCGGCGGAAAGTATCATAAGCAGTGCGGTCAGCCGCGACGGAATGTAATTCAGCACATCGTCCAGCTTCGCCGCGAATTTCCCGATGTGGAGGTATTTTTCGCTGGTGTAGCCTATCATGGAATCCATCGTGTTCGCCGCCTTGTAGAAGAATCCCAGCACGGCGCCGCCAAGTCCCATGTACAGCATGGGGGCGGTGACTCCGTCGGAGGTGTTTTCCGCAACGGTTTCAACCGCCGCGCGGATTATTCCGTTCCTGTCCAGGGGCTTCGTGTCCCTGCCGACTATCATCGAAACCGCCGTCCGGGCTTTCTCGGTGTCGTTTTCGCTTATCGCGCGGTAGGCTTTCATGCTCTCGCTGCGCAGACACCGCGCCGCCAGCATGTAGTAGCACAGAATGCTCTCCGCCGCCGCGCCAAGCCAGATGTTCACGCGATAGCACAGAAACAGTACCGCCAGCGGAATCCCGGCGGAGGTCAGCAGGACTATCAGCGCGAGTATAGTTCCCCCGGCGGTCAGGTGATTCGCGAACGCGTTACGCGCCCACTTTTCCAGCGCGGATATCAGCCTGCCTATCAGCCGTATCGGGTGGGGGAGGGAATAAGGGTCGCCCAGAATGCAGTCCAGCAGGAATCCTGCCAGAAGCGGCAGTACAGCAATAAGAATCTTCATTTTATCTCCGTAATCAGCGTGAGATTTTCACCGTCGAATCCGGCGGAAAATCCGCAGCCGTTGGCGCACTGCCAGTCGTAATATCCGCGCTTCGGCAGGGCAAAGCGCTCCATGACTGACATTATCGTACCGCCGTGTACGACGAATGTCAGCGTGTCCGCGGACGGATTCACCCTCACTGCCCGGAGGAATCCCTCACAGCAGCGGACGCGGAAATCCTCCGGGGATTCTCCGCCGGGAAAGGGAAGAGTGCCGCTGCTGTCTATCCAGCGCTGGTAGTCCGCGTTCCCGGAGAGTTCCTGCCAGTTCTTCCCCTCGAAATCCCCGAAGTCGCACTCCCGGAGTTCCGGATAAATCCGCGGCTGGACCCCCGGAAATATCGCCTGCGCGGTCTGGATACAGCGCTGCATGGGGCTGCATATCAGCACTCCGGGGTCGGGGTATTTCCGGGAGCCAAGTCCGGAGATTCCCTCGGCGCATAGTGGCTCGTCCGTCCTGCCGATGTAGCGCTTCTCCAGGTTCCCGGCGGTCATTCCGTGGCGTATCAGATTGATTTTCATGGGAGTTCCCCCTTTATCACGGTCGGGATTCCGCAGCACATTCTGACAACGGCCCTGGATCTCCCGGCAATGTAACAGCAGGCGCGCCCGGTTTCCTCGCGCCATATCCGGTCGGATTTCTCCATCGGGATTATGCCGCTGCCTATCTCGTCCGCTATGATGATTATATCCGGATTTCGACCGGACAGCTGTTCCGCCAGCGCCGCGCCGCTTTCATTCCCGAAGCGCTTCACGAACAGCTGGAAGTTCTTCATTGCACGGTAGGAATACGCCTGCTCCGGAGTGCACTCCGCCCCGTCAAGGATATCCGTTTCGCGGAGCGAGAATCTGTGCATTGCGAAATCCGTTTTCCCGGAGTACGCGCCGCCAATCACTAGTATCATAATACCTCCTGAATAAGTCCGGCAAGCACTGCGGCGGCAAGCTCCGCAAGCTCGCACACCTGTAGGAAATGCCCTGCCGTGTCCCCGGTTATTCCGCCGAAATTCCTGTAAGAGGATATCCGGTAATACAAAAGCGCCAGCCCGGCGGCGGTGATTGCCGCCGCGCCGCGGACCGGAGCTGCAAGAATCATTCCGGCTGCGGCGGCGCATGCCTCCACTGCAAGTATGATGATGGAATTCCGCCGGTGTGCAGGCTTCACGAAGCTTTGCAGTGTGCCGTCCTTTTTGGCGCAGCGGAACGTCACCGCCGCGAATCCGCTGAGCGCCCGGGATAGCACATATCCGCAGGCAGGAATGACCGCCGCGCGGATTCCTCCTACTTCCGTGAACAGACCGAACTGGAGCAGAAAATACAGTATCGAGTAGATCAGGGCGAAGGAGCCTACATGTGGGTCGCTCATTATTTCGAGCTTCTTCTCCCGGGGAGCGTAGGAGGATCTCGCGTCCGTCACGTCGCAGAATCCGTCCGCGTGTATTCCTCCGGTGACCGCTATCGGAATCACGCAGCAGACCGCAGCGTACAGCCATTTCCCGGAATGGAGGATTCCGCAGAGGTATGTCCACAGGATAATCAGACCGCCGATTACCGCCCCCACAAACGGGAACATCGCAAGGGAATAGCGGCGGTTCTCCTCCTTCCATTCCACCTGCGGCATGGGGATACGCGAGTACATCAGGAACGCGCAGGCGAGGGATTTTACTATCGTCATCAGAGCGCTCCTTTCAGCACAAGTGGGATTCCGCATACGCACTCTATCACCACGTCCGCCAGTCCGGCGACTGTGGAATTGAGCCTGCTCATTATGCGGATATAGTCCATCGTTTCCCCGGAGTATTCAATCCCGTCAGCGGAAACCTCGTTGGTCACTATCACAAGCTTATCCACCCGTTCGGAGAGTGCTTTCAGCCCGGAAATTATCCTGTCCGACGGGTCGTTTATCCCGGCAGGGGAGAACATTTCGTTCGCACAGAGGGTTGTCAGGCACTCAAGCAGAGCGCAGCAGGGAAGTCCGCCGTCCGGAAGCAGGATCCCCCTGATGTCCCGGGGGCGTTCAATCGTCCGGAATCCCTTGCCGCGGCGCATTTCCCGGTGCCGGGCTATAGCGCGCTGCGCGTCCTCGCCGTAGGGCTCCATCGCCGCGATGTAGTATTTCTCCCCGGGGAATCCGTTCAGCAGTCCCTCCGCGACCGAGGATTTACCGCACTTGGAGCCGCCGGTTATCAGTATCATCATGTAAGTTCCGTGTACCTTTCCATGTTCATGTCGTCGAATCTGTGCGCGCCGTAGTATACCGAAAGGGCGCCGTCCAGCAGCGGAAGAAGCATGATTCCTCCGGTGCCCTCTCCGAGATGGAATCCTGCGGTTATCGGCGCAGAAAGTCCTAGTCTGTCCAGCAGCAGCTTCGCCGCCGGCTCGTTTGAAATATGCGATGGCAGCATAAAGTCCCGACAGCCCGGGGATATCATCTCCGCAATACACGCGGCGGCAGCGGATATCACACCGTCTATCACCACTGGGATTCCGCATTCCGCGCCGCCGAGGAGCAGACCTGCCATTCCTGCAATGTCAAATCCGCCAAGCTTCGCCAGAATGTCCATGGGGTCGTGGGGATACGGCGCATTCACCTTCAGGGCGCGTCTGATGACGGATATCTTCCGGTCAAGCCCGGCGCTGTCAAGACCTGCGCCGCGCCCTGCCGCCTGCTCTGGAGGTGTTCCAAGAATCACGGAAGCCACCGCCGCCGACGTGGTGGTGTTGCCGATTCCCATTTCTCCGGTGACGATGATATCAGTGCCGCTTTCGGAAAGCTCCCGTACAAGCCGTATTCCCACGTCCACCGCGCTTTCAGCCTGTTCCCGTGACATTGCCGGACCGTCCGCGATATCCCCGGTGCCGTATGCGATTTTCCGGTTCAGAATCCGCCCGTCGTCCACGTCGGTATTCATGCCGATGTCCACCGCTATGACCTCCGCGCCGAACTGCTCCGCCAACAGATTCACACTGGACCGCCCACCAGCGATTTCACGCGCCACAGCGGCGGTAACGCTGCTGTCGGACTGGCTCACGCCCTCCCGGACAACGCCGTTATCCGCGCACATGATGACCGCCGTCCGCTTCCGGAGCGCCACGTCTGGATCTCCGCGCATTCCGGCGATCTTCGATACCATGTCCTCAAGCAGTCCAAGTCCGCCGAGCGGCTTTGCTATGCTGTTCCAGCGGAGTTTCGCCTGCGCCTGCGCAGCTGTGTTAAATTCCATATTTACCTCCGAATCCGGCGCAGTTTTCCACGAACCTTTCCGCCGCCCGGATATTCGCGTAGAAGTACAGGTGCGGAAATCCGGCGTACATGGCTGCGGAAGTGTGGACGCAGTCCCACTGCCTGCCGTTGCTTTCCTTGACGGCGGTGAATCCGCTTCCGCAGTTTTCGCTGTCCCAGTAGTGGAATTCGTGCGCCGGAATCACTCCACCCTTTTCGCAGAGCAGGCTGTCCGCCTTTGCGTGTAATTTCACATACCCGAAGCGCTGTAGCTTCGCCGTGGAGAAGCATCTCCCGGGGATCACCCCTGCCATCGGATATTCAGTCCCGTCCTCGCCGGTCAGGGATTCGTGCAGGTACATGAATCCGCCGCATTCCGCTATCACCGGCATTCCTCCGGCGATACTTTTCCGGACGGAATCCAGCATGCTGCGGTTCTGCGACAGCCTTTCCGCGTAAAGCTCCGGATATCCGCCGCACAGGATAAGTCCGGCGGCGCCCCGGGGTATTTCCGTATCGTCCAGCGGCGAGAAGTACTGTATCTCCGCCCCCAGACGCTCCAGCAGCCGCATGTTGTCGCGGTACAGGAACGAGAACGCGGAATCCCGAGCGACAGCTATCCGGACGCGCCTTTCCCTGCGCGGAGGGAGTTCCGCGAGATCGTCCAGCGGCGGCATTTCCGAAGCTGCGATAAGCCCGTCGATGTCAATTGACTGCTCCGCCTTTTCCGCGAGGAGCTGCGTTTTCCGTTTTAGATCCTCAACTCCGTCCGGGGTCACCAGTCCCAGCCTGCGGCTTTCCAGCGCGGATTCCGGGCTGGCAGGGAAGTACCCGAAGAACCCGGTGTGCAGTTCATCGCACATCGCGCGGACCTCCGGGATAAGTTGTGCCGGGAGCCGGTTGAAGATGAATCCGGCAATGCGGTTCGGCTTGCGGAAGTTCAGGAATCCCTGCATGACCGCGCCGATGGACGCGCTCATTCCCTTGCAGTCTATCACAATTACCGCCGGGCAGTCGATGTCCAGCGAAAGCGCATGGGAGCTTGCTCTCCCGGTGATTCCGTCGTAGAATCCCATAACGCCCTCGACGACGGAGATATCCGCTTCCGCGCTGTTGTCGGTAATCAGCCGCCGGAGCATTTTTCTGTCGCAGAAATACCCGTCCAGGTTGTGGGATTCCGCGCCGATGATCTTTTCGTGGAACATCGGGTCGATGTAATCCGGACCGCACTTGAATGAGGCGGCGCGGAGTCCTCGGTTCACCAGCGCCTGGAGTACCGCGCATACAACGGTAGTCTTTCCACAGCCGCTGTTGGTCCCTGCAATCATTATTTTGCGCATTTTCCTGCTCCTTTTATGATGAATACCGGATTCTCAGCCGCTAGCATTGTGTGGCTTCCAAGCTTTCTCGTCCGGGTGACTGCCGCCTGGATAATTTCCGCGCTGATACCCTGCCCGGCGAGGGATTCCACGGCTTCGTGCAGCGTTTCCAGGGAAACCGCAGTTATCACGATGACCGCCGCCGGATTCCTGCTGACCGCCGCCGAAATGATTCCGCGCAGATAACCGCCGGAACCTCCCACGAATACCTTGTCCGGTGCAGGAAAATCCGCCGTATCGCCGGGCGCGGAGCCAGTCCGCACAATTATGTTGTCGCAGTGGAACTTCACCGCATTCCGCCTTGTCAGCTCTGCCGCTTCCGGCTTGACGTCGATGGAGTATACCGCGCCGCGATAGCATTGCAGCGCCATTTCCACGGACACGGAGCCGGTTCCGCAGCCGATGTCCCACATGGTGTCACCGGGGCATATCCCGAGCCGGGAAATAACCAGCGCACGCACCTCGGATTTCGTCATGGGCACCTTATCCCGGATAAATTCCTCGTCCGGTATTCCCGTGCGGATATGCGTTTCCGGTGCCGGATTTTCCGTCAGCATTACCGAAAGGCGGTCGGTTTCGATGTCGGTGAATCCCTCCGCCGTGCCGGAGATAACGCGCTCCTGCGGATACCCGAGCCGCTCCCCGATGTGCACCGTCATGCCGCCAAGCCCGTATTCACACAGCCGTCTGCACACCTCACGCGCGCCGGATTTTCCCCCCAGCAGGAAGAAGCAGCGGCGGTGCATGGCGGCATTCCGCGCGATATTCGCGGATTCCCCGTGCAGGTTCACGGTGGGGATATCCTGCCAAGGGATACCGAGCTTTCCGCAGAAGTACACCGGGGAGGAGATTCCGGAAATCACCTCCGCCCGAACGGAGTCCGGCAGCGCCATCAGAAGTCCCTCCGCGCCGCTGAAATAGCCGCAGTCCCCGGACATGAGCACCGCAAACTTATCATATCCGGAATCCAGAATATACCCGGCTATCTCGCCGCTGTTCCAGCTTGTGAAACACGGCTTCGACAGCGCGGAAAACGGCTCCAGCATTCTCGCCGCGCCTATCAGGCAGTCCGCGCTGCCGATCGCGGCGCGCGCCTGCTGTGTGAGGGTGGAATTTCCGTCCATTCCGATTCCGACTATGTAAACCTTTTTCATGTTATCTCCGTTTCAAGGATTTTTTCTGTCTGTGCGAGGGAATAGCCCTGCTCCACCGGGCGGCGGAGCGTCAGCAGTTCCGCACCGCACTGCGCCGCGGCTTCCGCCTTTTCCGGGAATCCTCCGGCGGCTCCGCTTTCCTTCGTCACGAGTATTTCTGCTGCCGCCTGTTTTATGTGGGCGACGTTCTGTTCCACCGTGAAGGGTCCCTTTTCGAGGATAGTCCGCTCCGGCAGGAATCCCAGCTGCGCACAGTGTTCCGCCGCGCCCTCCGCCGGGAGAATACGCACCGTCAGCCGGTCACGGAAACCGCGCACTTTCGTGTATTCTGCCAGGGAGTTCCCTCCGGTGGTTATCAGCGCCTTTTTGTCGCTGGCGTTCAGGTATTCCACCATCTCCGGGATACTGTCGAACAGCCGCCCGGGCGGATTTCCGGATCCCTCCCGGAGCAGCCGCAGGTACCGCACGCCGGATTCCGCGCAGGCTGCCATGACGTTGGCGGACACATTCCGCGCAAAGGGGTGGGTGGCGTCTATCACCGCCGCATAATCCCCGGATCTCAGCAGCGCGGAAATTTCCTGCCCATCCAGTTTTCCCACAAGTTCGCGAATGAATCCCGACTGTGGGAGGAGTTCCGCGCCGTATTCCGTCACAGTGCTGACCGCCGCGCGGATTCCCTTGGCGGCGCAGAATTCCGCCAGCAGCCTGCCCTCGGTCGTCCCACCGAAAATCAGTATCTCAGACATTCCTGTAGCCCCTCGGTGTGACCATTCTGCCGTTGATTTCCCGGGTGGAGCTGCTTCCGATGAACACGGTGCAGAACATATCCACGGCGGTTTCGCGGAGTTCACCCAGCGACATCACCCGGCAGGAGCAGCCCTCGCGCCCGATATTCCGCGCAATTCCGCAGACGGTATCCGCCGGTTTGGATTCCAGCAGGATATCGCACGCCCGGGCGAGATAGTCCGCGCGCTTTTTCGAGGAGGGATTGTACAGCGCAATCGCGAAATCCCCCTCCGCCGCCATACGCAGACGCTTTTCGATGAGCTCCCAGGGGGTGAGCAGGTCAGAAAGACTGATGACTGCGAAGTCGTGTCCCAGCGGAGCGCCTAACAGAGCGCTTCCGCTGAGCGCTGCGGTAACTCCCGGCACCACCTCGATTTCTACCCCTGGGTATTCCACGGAAAGCTCCAGCGCCAGCCCTGCCATGCCGTAAACTCCGCTGTCGCCGCTGCAAACCAGCGACACAGTTTTCCCTTTCTGAGCCTCAGAAAGCGCCAGGCGAACGCGTTCCACCTCGCTTTTCATTCCGGTGGCGAGGTAGTCTTTCTCCGGGAATATTCCGCGGAGAAGCTCCACATACAGCGTGTAGCCCACCACAAGGTCGCTGCCGAGTATTGCGGACTGCGCGTCCAGGGTCATTCCGCCGGCGTTTCCGGCTCCGGTCCCGACTATGTAAAGTTTCATTTCTGTTTCCGGCTGAAATCTATCAGCACGTTCCTTTCCGCCGCTGCGATGGTCACTCCGTCTGCGGCTGTTTTCCCGAGTATGAGAGTATTTCCTCCGGCTGCGGCGCTGCGTTCGCACACGCTGTCAACGCCCACGGTACGCGCCACGAAATCCGAGCCCGTGAATTCCCCGGGGACTGCCGCAAGCTGCTCTGCCGTGTAGGTTTTCAGCGGCACCTTCAGTTCCTCGCAGAGCCGCAGAATACACGGCTCCTCCGACTTGCGGTCGATGGTGGATATCCCGGAAATACGCCGTATCTGCGTCGCTGTAAGTTTCCGTTTCATCAGAGCCGTGAGCGCGGAGTATTCCGCTCCCTTTTTGCAGCCCACCCCGAGCACGATATTCTTCGGCGCGAGGTTGAATGTCACCCCGAACGGCTTCGCGGACATTTCCCGGGAAATACACAGCCCGTATTCTCCGCCGTCGGCGCGGCTTATTTCCGGCGGCAGATTCACGCATTCGAACTCCGAATACAGCCCGATTTTTTCTCCGCGAAGTACCGCAGCGGCGATTTCCTTGGCGGCGCCGAGGTCGTCAAAATACAGCCCGTTGGCAAGGGCGAAGCAGTCCGGCGAGAATCTTCCGCCGGAGTCCGTCGCGGTGGTGATCACCGGCTGCGCGCCGATTGCTTCCGCGATGGATTCCGCCAGGCAGTTTGCGCCGCCGAGGTGCCCGGAAAGCAGCGATATTGCGTATTTCCCACAGTCGTCAAGCACCACGACCGCCGGGTCGGACTGCTTGGAGTGCAGATTCGGCGCCACCGCCCTGACCGCGATTCCGCAGGCGCAGACGAATATCAGCGCGTCAAACGCCTGGAAAACCTCCGCAACGGTATCCGACAGGCTGGAGAATTCCGAAACGTTCCCGGCGGCGTATTTGTGGAAGCAAAACCGCGTGACCCGGTATTGCGGCGAAATCGCCTCGGCAATTCGCCCGGAAAGCTCCGCTCCGCGCCCTGTCACGGAAAATACGGCGGCTCTCATGTGCGCTCCTTTGCCTGGCGGAATTCCGTGGAGAATCCGCTGTCGTAAAGCTTTGACAGCTCATAGTCGCCGCTGAGGAAGTTCCCGACAGTTATCAGCGCGGTCTTGCGGATCCCGTTTTCGTCGGCGGTTTGCGCGAGAGTACCCACGGTGCAGCGGCAGACCTTCTCGTCCTGCCAGCTTGCCTTGTACACTATCGCCGCCGGAGTGTTCTTGGAGTAGCCTCCGGAAATCAGCTTTTCGGAAAGCTCCCGGAGCATTCCGGTGCTGAGGAATACCACCATCGTTGCTCCGTGTGCCGCGAGGGATTCTATGCTTTCACGCTCCGGCACCGGGGTGCGCCCTGCCATGCGCGTGATGATCACTGTCTGGCTGACCGAGGGCAGGGTGTATTCCGCCCGGAGTGCTGCTGCGGCTCCGCAGAAGCTGCTTACCCCGGGGCACACCGCGTATTCTATTCCAAGTGCGTCCAGTCTGTCCATCTGCTCGCGTATTGCGCCGTACAGGCAGGGGTCGCCGGTGTGGAGCCTTACCGTGCGCTTCCCGGAGGATTCCGCCGCGGATATCACGTCAATCACCTCGTCCAGCGTCATCAGCGCGCTGTTGTGTGTTTCACAGTCCGGCTTTGCGTATTCAAGCAGTTCCGGATTCACAAGCGAGCCAGCGTAAATTATCACGTTCGCCTGTTGGATAAGCTTCAGTCCGCGCAGGGTGATGAGGTCCTTTGCGCCGCAGCCAGCGCCCACGAAATCAACCATTGTATTCCTCCGATATAGTTCTGATAAGCTCCCCGGCGGACGGCGTTTTTACCAGTATCCCGTACTTGTCCGAGAACATCACCGCGCCGATGGGGACAGTGCTCTTTACCTTCGCGCTGAGGTAGTATTCTGCGCGCCGCCCCAGTATCTCCATCGCCTTTTCACATACTCCGGAATCCCTGAGCAGCGATATCGCCGCGTCCGCCGTGACGCATTCCGTTATCTTCTTCAGCGTGTCCGGATCCGCACCTGCGAGAAGTCCGCAGGTGACGAGGACTTCCATTCTGCCGTCTGCCTGTGCGGAGTGAGTGTTCATTATTCCTGCGCCGAGCTTCACCATCTTGCCGATGTGACCGATTATGAGAATGCACTCAAATCCGTATTCCAGCGCTGCGTCTATCGCCTCTCCGATGAAGTTGCTGCAAGTAACGCAGCGGTCGAGGGCGAAGGGCATATTCCGCTGAATGAAGCTCTGGCTGTAGTTCCCGAGGGCCAGCAGCAGACTGCGGCAGCCCTCCTCGCGGCGCATGCGCTCTTCCAGTCGGATCGTGTCCACCAGCGCGGAATTGCTCATCGGCTCGACGATTCCGGTGGTGCCGATTATCGAGATACCGCCCTCGATTCCCATGCGCGGGTTGTAGGTTTTAGAAGCCAGCTCGGCGCCCTTCGGCACGGAAATAACAACGTGAAATCCGCCGCGGTAGTCGTAGTGCTCCGCGATCTCCGCCACCGCCGCCGCTATCATTTTCCTGGGTACGGAGTTTATCGCCGCAGTTCCCGGGGGCTGATCAAGTCCCGGCTTCGTAACGGTGCCGATTCCCTCGCCGCCGTCGATCGTGATTCCACTGCCGGAAAGCTCCACCCGTGCGCAGACCTCGATACCGTTCGTGATATCCGGGTCATCGCCGCTGTCTTTAATTACGGAGCACAGCGCGCTGTTTCCGGAGATCTCGCAGCGCTCCACCGGGATATCCAGCGTGACCCCCTTCGGCGTGGGTAATTCCACACGTTCCGCCGGAGTCCCGGACAGCAGTGCGATAGCCGCCGCCTTTGAAGCCGCCGCGGCGCAGCTGCCGGTGGTGAATCCGCAGCGGAGTTTCTCACCGGATCTGTATATAAATCTGTCCACATGACCTCCAGAAAATAAAAAATCCGCATGCCGGAGCATACGGAAAACACGCAAAAAACAGCCGGACTCCTGCCCGACCCTTTTGCGCACCTCCGTCGCTCGCAGAGTTACGCGGAACATACTTGTCGGCAGGTATTCCGGCTCGGGGTGAACGCCATTCCTCCGCCTTCCCGGTTTCCCAGTGGCTGCATTGCGCGTGGAGAACGGCTGTCCCTTACGGCAGCGTGACTGCACAGGTCTTACACCTGTTTCCCTATTATCTCCCTTTCCGGGGAGCACCGACAGTCCCATCACATAATATTTTACTCCATATCCGGCGCAAATTCAACCCGTTTTGCTTATAAAATTAACCTATATCCGGCAATATTTTTTGTTTATATTCTCCAATCCCACTGGGTGATATCATCAACAAACCCGGTATTTTCCGGACAGTATTATTTGTGCAATGATACAAAAATTCCACAAAGGTCTTGCAAATTAATAATTCCGTGGTATAATTCATTTTGGCAGAATGTATATACAGCCGCCGCGTTATTCCGGATAAATGCGCGGACTAAAATTGAATAAGTAGGGCGGTGCCGCAGCATGGAGTCATTCCATGACTGAGGGTAAAAGGGAAGCAGGTGTGAATCCTGCACGATCTCGTCACTGTATCAGGGGAGCAGAAACCACGGAGCGAAGCTTCAGCCACTGGGAAACCGGGAAGGCGGTTTTCTGCGATGATCCTCAAGCCAGGAAACCTGCCGTCTGAATGTACAGGGATTGTATCCCGGATCACGAGGTATTGGTCGTACGCTTTTCTGACGCCGCATTGCGACGTCTGGTTTGTCGTGCCCTTTTCCTTTTGAAGAGGGCTTTTTTAATGCACCTATTCCGCGTGTTCCAGAAAGAAAGGAACACATTAACATGAAGAAATCCAAGATCATTCTCGCAGCAGTACTTGCTGCTGCCACCGCACTTACCGGCTGTTCTTCCAAGGAGGAGTCCTCCGCGTCCAGCTCCGCTTCTGAGTCCGTGACCTCCACCGCGGCTTCCACCGCTGAGAGCTCTGCCGCTGAGGATTCCGACAGCAGCGCGGCTTCCGACGTATCCACCGCTGAATCCGCTGCTACGGCTGAGGCTGACGACGAGAACTACAACACCGGCGACGCTTCCCTCGATAACCCCAGGAATCAGGACGAGATCGGCGACAACGAGCTGCTGGTACTCAGCTTTGGCACCAGCTTCAACGACAGCCGCCGCCTGACTATCGGCGCTATTGAAAACGACCTCGAAACAGCATTCCCGGGTTACTCCGTAAGAAGAGGGTTCACTGCCAATATCGTTATTGATCACGTTTACAAGCGCGACGGCGAGAAAATTGACGACATAGGCGAGTCTCTTGACAGAGCCGTAGCAAACGGTGTAAAGAACCTTGTCGTACAGCCCACTCACCTCATGAACGGTATTGAGTATGACGAACTCTGCGGAAAGATCGGGGATTATTCCGACGCGTTCGAGAAGGTGGTCATCGGCGATCCGCTGCTCACCTCCGACGAGGATTTCCAGATCGTTGCCGACGCTATCGTTGACTGGACAAAGGATTACGATGACGGCGAAACTGCTGTCGTGTTCATGGGTCACGGCACCGAGGCTGAATCCAACGCAGTATACCAGAAGATGCAGGATCTGCTGACCAGCGGCGGCCACACCAACTATTTCGTAGGCACCGTTGAGGCTTCTCCCTCCCTGGACGACATAATCGCGGCTGTAAAAGCAGGCGGCTACAAGAAGGTAGTCCTGGAGCCGCTGATGGTAGTTGCCGGCGATCACGCAAACAACGATATGGCAGGCGACGAGGACGACAGCTGGAAGTCTGCCTTTGAGAAGGAAGGCTACGAAGTGACCTGCCTGCTCCGCGGTCTTGGAGAGAACGAAACCATCAGACAGCTTTATGTTGCTCACGCACAGGCTGCTGTAAACGCTATTGAGGGCGTATCTGAGTAATTACGGTCAATATCATTGCCAGGCGGCAGGGGAATCCCATGCCGCCTTTTGGAGATTTTACAGATGAAAAAATATATCACTATAATCGCAGCTGCGGCTCTGCTGCTCACCGGCTGCGCTGCGGAAAATCCCTCTGCCGCGCCGCAGGATTCGCAGGTTTCTGCAAGCGTGGTAAGCACGGCGGAATCCGCTGCTGACACTGAGGAAGCGGCGAGTACTGGAACTCCGCTCACCGCTGCGGATATCCTTGACGGAAGCTACGAAATAACTGTGGATTCCAGCTCCACGATGTTCAATATCACGAAATGCACGCTGAATGTTTCTGACGGCAGCATGACCGCCGTAATGACCATGCATGGCAAGGGCTACCTGTACCTCTTCATGGGAAAGGGCGACGACGCCGTGGAATCCGGGCATATTCCGTTTGTGGAGGACGCCGACGGTAATCACACGTTCACCGTTCCGGTTCCGGCTCTGGATACCCCGGTGGACTGCGCCGCATTCAGCAAAAACAAGGAGAAGTGGTACGACCGCACTCTGGTGTTCCGCTCCGACCTTATTCCGGCGGAATCCTTTGCGGATGGCGTGCTGAAGTCCGCCGCTTCCATGGGGCTTGCGGATGGGGAATACACTGCGGACGTCACACTTTCCGGCGGTTCCGGGAGAGCAACGGTTCAGTCCCCGGTGAAGATCACCATATCCGGCGGAGCGGCTTCTGCGGAGATCGTCTGGAGCAGTTCCAACTATGATTACATGCGTATTGGCGAGGAAAAGTACCTGCCGACGAATACCGAGGGGAATTCCACGTTCGTTATCCCGGTGGCGTATTTCGACCGCGAAATGACGGTATTCGCGGATACTACCGCCATGAGCGAGCCGCACGAGATCGAATACAAGCTGATTTTCGATTCAGCTTCGGTGAAGTGATGGGCGGATTTCGCAGGGCTGTTTCATTCCTTGCGGCGGTGATCCTGTTCACCGGCTGCGCGGCTCCAGTCCGGCAGAGCGCGGAGTATACGCTGCCGGATGTGGTCGGCAGCATGGAGCTGAAATACGCCGGCCAGTTCTCAGTGGATTACCTTTCGGACGGCACCGCCCTCGCGGAAATAGCCGACGGGCGGCGCTATCTGATAATCCCGGAGGGCGCAGCAGTCCCGGAGCAGATTCCGGAGGACATCACTGTAATCAAGCAGCCGGAGAATATCTATCTTGCTTCCTCCTCGGCGATGGACCTGTTCGACTGCCTGGGCGGACTGGACGATATCCTCGCCACTTCCACGCCGGAATCCGGCTGGAAGCTTCCGGACATAGCGCAGGCGATGGCAGACGAAGATATTCTCTATGCCGGGAAGTATTCCTCTCCGGACATCGAACTGTTGATGTCCGAGGGTTGCGACGCCGCGATTGAGAACACGATGATATATCACAGCCCGAAGATAATCGAGCAGATAGAGAAGTGCGGTATTCCGGTGCTTATCGAGCGCTCCAGTTACGAATCCCACCCCCTGGGACGGCTGGAGTGGATACGTCTATACGGGCTTATTCTCGGGAGATCCGATGAAGCCGAGCGGATTTTCAGCGAGAAGTGCGCGCTGCTTGACGATGTGGTATCCCGGGAAAGCACCGGCAGCACGGCGGCGTTTTTCTACATCTCGTCCAATGGCTATGCCGTGGTGCGCAAGCCCGGGGATTACATCTCCAGGATGATAGGACTTGCCGGGGGAGAGTACATTCTGGATGCGGACAGCCTTAAGGTCGATGAGAATGCGCTGTCCACCGCGAATATCCAGTTTGAGGCATTTTATGCGATGGCGAAGGACGCGGACTACCTCATCTATAACGGCACCATAGACGGCGGCGTGGATTCCCTGGCGCAGCTTTCCGCGAAGAACCCACTGCTGTCGGATTTCCGGGCATTTCAGACCGGGAACGTCTGGTGCACCAACGCGAACGTATTCCAGCAGACCTCCGCCGCTGCAGAAATGACCGAGGAACTCCACCGGATATTCACCGGCGGCAGCGGAAGTTTTGAGTTCTTCCACAAGCTGACCTGACAGAAAGGAGCGCCGCATGAGCAGAAAAACGCGCTGCGCCGTATGCTATGCGGCGCTGGTCATACTCACCCTGTTGCTTGGAATAGCCGGAATATGCTTCGGCAGCGTGAGCATATCCGCTCAGGATATCGCTGTGGCTGTGTTCGGCGGCGAGAAATCCACGGCGTCGGACATAATCCTTATCAGCCGTCTGCCGCGCGTCATCGCGGCAGTGGTCCTAGGCGGCGCCCTGGCGGTTTCCGGGTACCTGCTCCAGACATTTTTCGCAAATCCCATTGCAGGACCCTTCGTGCTCGGGATATCCTCCGGGGCGAAACTGGTCGTCGCGCTGACGATGATAGTGTTCCTCGGCAATGGCGTCATGCTGGATTCCGCCGGGCTGATAATCGCGGCTTTTGTCGGCTCGCTGCTTTCCCTGGGGCTGATAATCCCGGTGTCCGGCAGGGCGCAGAAGAATTACATGCTCATCGTCTGTGGAATCATGATAGGTTACATATGCTCCGCGATAACCGAATTCGTCGTGACATTCGCGGACGATTCCAACATCGTGAACCTGCACAACTGGTCGATGGGAAGCTTCTCAGGCATCGGCATGGACCAGGCGGCGGTGATGTCCGCAGTGGTATTCGCGGCAATGATACCGACGTTTCTGCTGTCGAAACAGATAGGCGCATATCAGCTCGGGGAAGCCTACGCGCGGAATTCCGGCGTGAATATCCGCTGGTTCCGGCTGGCGGTGATACTGCTGTCGAGCCTGCTTTCCGCCTGCGTTACGGCGTTCGCCGGACCGGTGTCCTTTGTCGGAATAGCGGTGCCGCACATCGTGAAGAGAATGCTGGGTACCGCGAAGCCACGGGCGGTGATCCCGGCGTCGTTCCTCGGCGGAGCCTGCTTCTGTCTGCTGTGCGACCTTATCGCGCGAACGGTATTCGCCCCCACCGAACTCAGCATAGGCTCCGTTACCGCGGTGCTGGGCGCCCCGGTGGTGATAGTTATAATGATGTCCCGGAAGAAGTGAACGGAGGCGCAGATGAACAGCGAATATTTCAGAACTGACGGACTTTCCGCTGGCTACGGGAAGCATGTGATACTGAGCGGCGTGGGAATAACCGTCTGCCGCGGCGAGATCACCACGCTTATCGGACCGAACGGCTGTGGGAAATCCACGCTGCTCCGCACCGCCGCGAAGCAGCTGGCAGCGCTCTCCGGCGCAGTATTCATTGATGGAAAGAGTTTGTCGGAAATTTCACCGAACGCGCTTGCCCGGAAGCTGTCAATACTGCTGACGGAGCGTATTTCACCGGAACTCATGACCTGCCGGGACGTGGTGGAATCCGGGCGCTACCCATACACCGGGCAGCTTGGTATACTCTCGGCGGCGGACAGGGAAGCGGTCGCGGAGGCAATGGAGCAGACTTCCACCACGGAGCTGTCGGAGCTGGATTTCGGCAGGATAAGCGACGGGCAGCGGCAGCGCGTAATGCTCGCCCGGGCGATATGCCAGCAGCCGGAGCTGCTGATCCTTGACGAGCCTACCTCCTACCTGGATATCCGGCACAAGCTGGAGCTGCTGAATACGCTGAAACGGCTGGTGCGAGAGAAGAATATCGCAGTCCTGATGTCGCTGCATGAGCTTGATCTGGCGGAGCGGATCTCCGACAAGATTGTGTGTATCGACAACGGAAGGGTGGGGCGCGTCGGAACTCCGGAGGAGATATTCAGCGGCGGCTGCATCAGCAGCCTGTACGGGATTCCCGGGGAGTGCTTCTGCGAAAGCAGCGGCTGCGCGGAGCTTGAAAGACCTTCCGGAATCCCCCGGGTATTCGTCATATCCGGCGGCGGAAAATCCGCCGGGGTATTCCGCAGGCTCCAACGGCAGGGGATCCCGTTCGCCGCCGGGATAATCCCGGAGAACGACGCGGATTTCCCGGTCGCCAGCGCGCTGGCAGCGGAGGTGCTGTCCTGTCCGGCGTTCTCCCGTATTCCGGAGCCATCGTACCTGCGCGGCCGGGAGCTGGTAGATTCCTGCGAGCAGGTTATCTGCTGCCCGGGAAGCTGCGGTGAGCTGAATCCGGAGAATACATCTCTGCTGGAACTGGCGCGGCAGAGTGGTAAATTGCGCCCTGACCGTATGGAGATGCCTCTGTAGTCTGCGGTAAATTGAATATAACACGTTTGCAGGGCGCAGTTCCGAAAACTACGCCCTGTGCCATTATTTCGTGAACTGCTGCGGAGCCCTGCGACAGTTCTCCAGCAGATTGATCAGATCCTGTGTGGAAACAAAGAACGGAATTTCCTCGTCGTTCTCCATTTCAATGACCATCAGCGCCTTGTTTCCCCAGTCGTTGATGGTTATTCTGCGGACGGTGGAGCCGTGATCCTTTTTGGTGTTGATCGACTTCAGCAGGGCGTTCATACGGACAAATCCGTGGATCCTTCCGCTGCTGCTAGTCCGGAATGACAACTTCCTTGCAAGCGGTCTTTCGATGTCGATGATCACCTTGATCTCAGTTATTCCGCCGGGCAGGTCGGATTCCGTGCGGTGCACCGTGCGGAACAGCTTCACCGGGATATAATCCTCCAGCTTAACTGTGGGCGCGTTTGCATAATGCTCCGAATTAGCCATGCTGTATCAGTCCTTCCTTAATCAAAGAGTTGCGTCTACCTCGGTCAGAACCTCGTCAACCTTGACCATCTCCTCGCGCAGCTGCTCGGGAGTTATGATGAGGGGAGGGCAGATGAGGATCATGTTCTCGTGGGAGTAGGTCATGAACTTCTTGGCCTTCAGCTTGCCGATGATTCCGCTCATTACGCCGAGTTTGTCGCCGCCGTAGGGTACCAGCGCCTCCCGGGTATCCTTGTCCTTTACAAGCTCGATAGCGGAGAACAGACCGATGTAGCGTACATCGCCGACGCACTTGTGCTTTGCCTTGATCTCCTCAAGGATCTCGCCGAGCACCTTGCCGCTCTTGTTTACGTTGTCGAGAATGTTGTTGTCCTTGTAGTAGTTCAGGCAGGCAACTCCGGCTGCGCAGGCGAGGGGGTGACCGCTGTAGGTCAGTCCGCACTGGAGAACGTTGTCATCGAAGTATTCCGCGATCTTCTTGCTGACCGCAACGCCGCCCAGCTGAACATATCCGCAGGTAACGCCCTTTGCGAAGCTTACGAGATCGGGCTTTACGCCGAAGTTCTCGAATGCGAACATCTTACCGGTGCGTCCGAATCCTGCCATGACCTCGTCGCAGATCATCATGATACCGTAGTCGTCGCAGATCTTGCGTACTCCTTCAAGGTAGCCCTCCGGCGGAATAATAATGCCGTTGGAGCCGGTGATGGTTTCCATTACGATTGCCGCAACGCTGTCCGGACCCTCGTAGATCACCTGCTCGCGCAGCTTCTTTACATAGTAGTCGCTGCATTCCTTCTCAGTAGCGAAGGGGAGGTTGTCGCGGTACATATACGGGTCGAAGAACTTCACGAATCCGGGAATACCAGGTTCCAGGGGATATCTTCTCGGCTCGCCGGTCAGGTTTCCTGCGCCGAATGTGGAGCCGTGATAGCTTCTGTAACGGGAGAAGATCTTCTTGCGCCCGGTGTACATTCTCGCCATCTTGATTGCGTTCTCGTTTGCGTCCGCACCGCCGTTGGTGAAGAACACCTTTCCGATGTTGTCCGGCATGAGCTCAACCACCATCTGCGCAAGCTTTGAACGGCTCTCGGCAGCGTAGCTGGGACCGACGAAGCAGAACTTCTCCGCCTGCTCCTTGATGGCGTCGATGATGGGGCGGCAGCCGAATCCCACGTTGAGATTGACCAGCTGGCTTGACATATCGGTGTATCTGGTTCCGTCATAGTCCCAGAAATAGATTCCCTCGCCCTTTTCAACAGCGATAGGATTCAGTCCCTTCTGCCTGGACCAGGACTGAAGGTTGTACTTGGTGTGATTGGTTTTGATCTCAGTTGCATTCATAAGGTTCGTCCTCCATAATGACCTTTGTATTTTCAGTGTTCAGAAGCTCCTGCGCCCGGAATGCCAGCAGCAGGTTCATCTTGTCCTCGTCGCTGAATTCGCTGCCGAGCATTTCCCGTATCTGCTTGAGCTTGTAGTTCACTGTATTTCTGTGTACGCCGAAGATGTCCGCGACCTCCTTGACGCTGCAGTCGTTCTCAAAGTAGCAGCGCAGCAGCTCGGCGTAATCCCCGTTGTTTTTTGCGTCGTGATCCAGCAGCTTCCCGAGGGTGGTTTCAACATAATCCGAGAGGATCTTCGAGCTTCCCACGCCGAAAAGCAGCTTGTATACACCGATGTCATGGTAATGCATGACCGCGGCTTTCTTCATAACCGCCAGCCTCATTGCGGACAGCGCCTGGTGCCAGGCGGTATGTATCCCGTCGAATCCAAGACCGACATCGGAAATACCCACATGCACCCCGGCAGGCTGCGAGATGTTCTCCATCACGGCGGAAGAGAGCGTCTCTGCCAGCCGCTGCGCCTCCTGCACCGGGAAGTGCTGGCGCACTATGACCAGCATGTTTTCCTGAATGAAAATGCAGGAGGGATACTGGCTGCCGGAGCAGATCTTCTGCACCAGGAACCTGACCGAACGCCACTCGTCCGCAGTACCAGCCCTGTCCGGGTGGGAGATGCTGGCGCACAGCAGCGTGTATCCGCTCACGTCGTGGAATCCGCGGCGCTCAAGCACCGGCGCGTAGGCGTCCCGTTCACCGGGGGTGAAGAATAGGTTCCGGAATGCGCCTGCGAGGCTTGTTTCGCTTTCCTCGCTGCTGATGATGCGGTGGCAGAAGTCGTAGGTTATGTCTATCAGCCTGACCGCCCAGGGAACCACGAACAGCGGCAGCGCGTTTTTCTCGCAGAATTCCGTGACTTCCCTCGGAACGCTGCTGATGTACGGACCGATGTTCACCACGAACCCTGCGACCCTGCGGTCGTAGAGGTGCTGGGCGAAATCCATCAGCCAGCTGTTTCCCTTATGGCTTATCCCGGTGGTGAATACAAGCTCGTTGCCGTGCATGAAATCCGGGACTTCGCTGTCCTCAACTATATGTACCCAGCGCACGAAGTTGTCCAGACCGGTTTTTCCGGCGAGAAGCTTCATGCCGTAGGTCCTTTCAGTGTTTGCACACAGCTTTGCAAGAGTGATAGCCATAACCTGCTCCTTTCCGTCAGTTTATCTGCCCGGTTTCTTTACGCGGCGGCTGGGCTTGATCGCCCCGGTGGGACATACCAGGGTGCACAGCAGGCACCCGACGCAGTTTCCGCCGGTGAGGTGCGGTTTCCAGTCAGCGCCCACCGCGATTGCCTGGTGACCTCCGTCCATGCAGGATACATAGCATCTTCCACAGCCGACACAGAGTTCCTTGTCGAATATCGGATACACCACCGTGCTTCTGTCCAGATCGTCCGCCGGGACGATCTTCGGAAGCGCGGTCCCGGTAAGCTGCCGCAGGCTTGTCAGCCTGTGCGCCTTGAGATACGCCTGCGTGCCGGAGATAAGATCGTCGATTATCCGGTAGCCGTACTGCATTACCGCAGTGGTGATCTGGATATTCTCACAGCCCAGTGCGATGAATTCCAGCGCGTCGTGCCAGCTCTCAATTCCGCCGATTCCGCTCAGTGGCATTCCGGAAAGCTCCGGACAGACTGCCATGTCGTGAATGAACCGCAGCGCGATGGGCTTCACTGCCTTTCCGGAGTACCCGGATACGGAGCACTTCCCGTTCACGCTCGGGCATGAAACCATCGTATCTAGGTCGATACGCGTCAGGCTCTTTACGGTGTTGATCGCGGCAATTCCGTCCGCGCCGCCTTCTTTTGCAGCGATCGCCGGAACTTCCATGTTGCCGATGTTCGGGGTCATTTTCGCCAGCACCGGGAGCTTAGTTCCGCGTTTCGCCGCGGCGGTGTAAGCCCGGACCAGTTCCGGATTCTGCCCCACATCGCTGCCCAGTCCCTCGCCGACCATCTGCGGACAGGAGAAGTTGCACTCGATGATGTCGCAGCCAGCCTCCTCGGAGAGCCGCGCCAGCTCCGTCCACTCTTCCTCGGTGCTGCCCATGATGGAGGATACGATGATCTTGGAAGGGAAGTCCTGCTTCAGCCGCCGGAGTATCTCGAGATTCTCCTTCAGCGGGTGGTCGGAGATCTGCTCCAGGTTCTTGAATCCGACGAACGGGGTGGATTCCTTGCCGATGGCGTCGAATCTTGGGGAAACCTCGTCCGGCTTGATGAATCCGATGGTCTTGTATACGATTCCGCCCCAGCCGGCTTTAAGCGCGTTCGCGCACATTTCGTATCCGCTCGCCACGACGGACGACGAAAGGAAGAATGGATTCTCGCACTTCACTCCGCAGAACTCCATCGAGAGGTCCGTGTCGGAATCCGCCACGGTCACCGGCTCCGGAGCCGCAGCCGCCATCTCCCGTATTCTGACCGCGCCGTCGTAGTGCAGGCAGGCGCTCTCGCACTTGCCGTTGCACTTCGCGCAGGCGGCGCTGTTTATGTACCCGGCGCCGACCTGCGGATTCTCGAACCGCACCGCCCTTATGAACCTTGCCGGGTCGAATCCCCCCGGACATGCCGCCGTACAGGGGGCGTCGCTGCACAGCAGGCACCGTGATGCCTCGTTGTTCAGAATGATCTCTGCATATTTCATTGTGGTCACCTCCTGTACGGAAAAGTTACTTTGCCTTATGTCTTGCGCACTTCACGAACTTGCCCCAGCCGCGTTCGCCGACGAACTCGCCGTTGTCGAACACCAGGCGTCCCCTGGAGTAGGTCTGCACGGGATAGCCGTGGACTTTCACGCCCTCCCAGATGGTGTGGTCGCAGTCGGAGTGCATGTTATCCTGGTGGATAGTGAAATCCTTTGCCGGGTCGTAGATCACGATATCCGCGTCCTTGCCCGGGGCGATCTCGCCTTTTTCGGTGCAGCCGAATATCCTTGCCGGATTTGCGGAGCACAGCTCCACTGCCTTTTCGAAGCTGATAACGCCGTCGTTTGCCTTGCCGAGCATGTAGGGATACATGTTCTCGATTCCTGCGCAGCCGTTCGGTATCTTCCGGAAGTCATTCAGCCCCCAGTCCTTTTCGCTCTGCTGGAACGGGCAGTGGTCAGTCGCGATGGTGTCGATATCGCCGCGCTTTATCGCTTCCCAGATAGCGTCCTGGGATTCCTTGCCCTTCATGGGCGGCGAGCATACGAAGTTCCTGCCGTCCGCGCGCTTGTAGACATCGCTGGTGAATTCCAGGTACTGCGGACAGGTTTCTGCGTAGATCTCGTAGCCCTCGTCCTTTGCCTTGGTCACGGCTTCGACGCCCTGCTTGTTCGCCAGATGGACTATGTACAGCGGAGCGTTGGCTGCCTTTGCAAGATTGATCGCGCGCTCGTCCGCTTCGCCCTCGACGAATTCCGGACGGCTCATGTAGTGATACCACGCGTCAGTCTTGCCCTCGCTGATGTATTTTTCGGTCAGGGTATTCACCAGTTCGTTGTTCTCCGCGTGGACCGCGATCAGCGCGCCGAACTCCTTGGATTTTGCGAGCAGCTGGTAGAACACGCCGTCCTTCACGCCGAAGTCATACACCATGAACACCTTGTAGGAAGTCACGCCGATATCGCAGGCGTCCTTTATGCTGTCCAGCAGTTCGCCGTGGATATCCTTGACGCCGATGTGGAACGAGTAATCCACCGCCGCGTCGGGAGCCGCGAGAGCGTTCCTGCGCTCGAAGGTCTGGGTCATAGTTTCGTTGAAATCCTGTAGGGCGAAATCAAACACGGTGGTGGTTCCGCCGCATGCTGCCGCCCGGGTGCCAGCGAAGTAATCGTCCGAGGATACCGTGCCGCCGAAGGGCATTGCGAGGTGAGTGTGCGCGTCGATAGCGCCGGGGAGCACCAGCTTTCCGGCAGCGTCAACCACCTTCACGCCGGGCATATCCGGAATACAGCCGACAGCGGCGATCTTTCCGTCCTTTACCGCAACGTCCGCCCTGTACGAACCGGTCGCGTTCACGACTGTGCCGTTTCTGATTATCATATCCATATCGAAGCCTCCTTGTATTTGTTCTGGCAAATTTGTATTTGTCGGAAAACCTGGTACATCGCTGCACCGGGCTTTCCGACAAATCCTCGCCGGAGCGAGGATCTGCCGTGGGAATGGGAAAAACCTACTTGTTGGTTATTTAGTGTAGTTGTCGTTCTTGTAAACCAGTACCAGGCCGGATCTCTGGTATACCTGAGCGGCTTCCAGAAGCTCCATGCCGCCAGCGTTCGCGTTGATGAGGTTGGATACCCAGGTTACGCCGAAGTCAACGGTGCCGTTGTATACCGCGGTAGTTTCGGAGATGTCGCCGCCGCCGGAGATGATGTCAACAGTCAGACCGACCTCGTCGTAGTAGCCCTTTGCCTGCGCAACGTAGTAGCCCATGAACTGAGCCTGCGGCAGCCATTTGAGCTGAACGGAAACGGAAGTCTTTTCGGGAGCGCCGTCGGTCGCCGGGTCATATGTAAGGAAATCTGTGCTGCGGATATCGTCCAGAGTCAGGGAAGCCAGCTTGTCCTTTGCGGCGCTGTCCTCAAGAATGATGTACTGCTTCGCGAGGTCGAGAGTCTGCTGCATTGCGGTTTCGTCCATGTTGCCTACATCGGAAGCGGATACTGCGTTTCCGTTCATGTCTGTGGTTACCAGCTTTGCTACCTCGGAAGCCATGTAAGCCTGGTGATCAGCGGAAACCGAGGAACCAGCCTCGAACACGATCTCCGCAGCCTCGTCCGGGTGCTCGCAGGCGTATGCCCAGCCCTTCATGGAAGCGGAAACGAATGCCTTGACAGTGTTCGGATTTGCCTCTGCGAACGCCTTGGAGGTGAACAGGTTATCCTCCAGCATTGCCACGCCCTCGTCGTTCATATCAATGACGCTCACGGAATCTCCGTAGCCGTAGCCACCGTCGTAGCTGTTCTTTACCAGACCAAGCTCGTTGTAAGTCATAGCGGAGGCCAGTGTAACACTGTCGCTGTCGAACTGGTCCATAGTGAAGTCCTGTGTGATGTAGTCCGTGGGGAGTCCGTACTTGGTCAGCAGCGCCTGGATCTCATACTCGTTGCCAAGACCCCAGTTGCCCACCATTCCGGCCGCAGCAGCGGATTTCACGATCTCCTCGCTGGACATCATTGCGCCGGAGGAATCTCCTCCCTCGTCTGCCGCGGAGCTGCTTCCTGCTTCGGAAACATCAGCTGCTGAAGAGCTGTCAGCAGCGCTGGAGGAAGATGAGCTCCCGCTGCTGGAACTCCCACCGGAACATGCTGTGAACTGCATGCATGCGAGTACTGCCGCAACTCCTGCGAGTAAAAATCTCTTTCTTTCTGCTTTCATAGTGTGTACCTGCCTTTCTTTATACCTTTGTTCTATACCAAACGGAAGCGTTACGCCTTTCTCCGTTTAAGCACCATACGTTCAACCAGCATGAGAATGATGTACATTCCGATACCTATCGCGCATGCCGTTGCGATGTACGCCCACGCCGTGGGATACTGACCCTTGACGATGTTCTCGCGTATCTGCCTTCCGACACCGACCGTGTCCTCCGCGAAGTATTCAGTGACCAGCGCGCCGATGACGCTCGCCGGAACGCTGACCCTCAGCGCCGTGAACACATACGGCAGTGAGTTCGGGAGCCGCAGCTTGATGAATGTGACGACCTTCGGCGCCGCGTAGGAGGTCATTAAGTCCTCGCTGAACGGCTTAAGCTCCGTCAGTCCGCGGAATGCGTTCACGCTCATCGCTGCCGTGCAGGATATCGTGACCACGATTATCTTCGCCAGCGTGCTGCGGACGGAAACTTCGTTGCTGACGTCGCGCGTCCAGTTGTTTATTACCGGAGCCAGCGCCACAATCGGGATAGCATTGAATGCGGAAACTATCGTCAGTCCGCCGGCACCCCACTTCCGGAATATCGTGGCGACCACCGCGATTAGATATCCCAGCAGACTGCCTGCGACGAGTCCGCCCAGGGCAACGATCAGCGTCATTTTCACCTGGCTGCCGATACTGTTCTTGTTCTGGGAGATTATCTCGCTGATACGCGTGGGAAGCGGAAGCGTTATCGTGTCAGTTCCCAGCCAGGAATGAAGCACCTGCGTCTGCCACAGAACGAACAGAATCACTCCGAACAGCAGCGGAAGTCCGACGCTGGACAGCATTCCGAGCATTTTCTTGGATCTCATGATATCCCTCCTCAGTCGCTGGATTTATTGCGCTTGTAGGGGCACAGTAGCCTTTCAAGCAGCCCCATAAGCACGAAGCTGAGTATTCCTATCAAAGCACTTATCAGCACGATATCCCAGAATACCAGACGGGTCATTCCGCCCTTGAGCGACTGGGAGAGCATGCACCCGAGTCCGTTGCCGCCCTGGAGAGTGTCCACCAGAATCGAAGCGGTTATCGCCATCGGAGCCGATATTTTCAGCCCGGTGAAGAAATACGGGATACAAGCCGGGATAAGCGTTTTTGTGTACAGCTGGAACTTGTTCGCGGCGTAGCTGTACATCAGTTCGTGCTTTTCCTTTTCCACTGAACGGAATCCTGCAAGCAAGTTCGTAGATACCGGGTAGAAGGTGAGTATTGCCGCGATGACTATTCGTGCGGAGTTGATGTCGCCGGTTATCGAGAGGATTATCGGCGCCATACCCAGAATGGGTATCATCTGAATTATCATCAGATAAGGGAACGCGATCTTCTCGACTATTCTCGAAAGGTTCATCAGCAGCGCCAGTATGTAGCCCAGCACGATACCTGTCAGGAATCCTATGCCGGCACGGGAAAGCGTTTCGCCGCACGCCGTGCCGATAAGCTCGATCATCGTCATCTTTCCGGTGACCTTCTTGTCGCTGAAGAAGGAACCGATGATCTCGTAAAGGTGCGGCAGCACATTCACCGGAGTGCGCTTGGTCGCCGCCACGATACATGCGAATATCTCCCAGATGACCACTATGCCCAGGATCCAGACCAGTGTCACCATGTGCTTTGAATGAACGAAGCGCTTCAGAGCCGGGAGCGGACTCCTGTGCGCTGTTTTTGCGTTTGTCATGCCGTTCCCTCCTCATACTCCCTCGAAGCTGCCGCGTACCTTTGCGACCAGATCTGTGAATTTCTGCGTGTCGGTGAGATCCAGCGTGCGCGGTCTGGGGAGGTCGATATCCACCACTGCGGAAAGCCTGCCCGGGTGAGGGGACAATACGCACACGCGGTCGGAAAGGAATACGCTCTCGGAAATGTTGTGCGTTACGAAGATGACCGTCTTGTTGGTCTTGCTCCAGATCTTCAGCAGGTCTATGTGGAGCTTCTCACGGGTGAATTCGTCCAGCGCCGAGAACGGTTCGTCCATCAGCAGTATTTCCGGGCGAATCGCCAGCGCCCTTGCGATTCCGACGCGCTGCTGCATTCCTCCGGAAAGCTGGTTCGGATAGTGGTTCGCGAAGTTCGTGAGTCCCACCATCTCCAGCATGCTGTCCGCGATATCCTCGCGTTCGTCCTTCGGGACGTGCATTATCTCCAGCGGAAGCATTACGTTCCTGCGGACTGTGCGCCAGTCGTAGAGCACCGGGCTCTGGAACACTATCCCGTACCGCTGCGCCAGCCTTGCCTCCCGGGGAGTTACACCGCCCACGGTGATCTTTCCGGTGGTGGGGTGGAGCAGATCCGCAATTATTCTCAGAAGAGTGGTCTTGCCGCAGCCCGAGGGACCGAGCAGCGAAATGAACTCGCCCTTCTTGATATCCAACGTTACATTGGTGAGCGCTGTGACATCATTTCCGCCCTGATCCTTGTACACCATGCCGATTCCGTCCAGCATGATCTCTGTGTTCTCGTTTGCCATATTGATCACTCCTTAATAAAAAACAGGGCAGTGGCTTCATCATTGGCGCCATTGCCCTGATCCTGTTTTGTGTTTAAGATTTGCATGATTTGAATTTGATTTATTCATTTCCTTTGTTCTTGATACAAGTATACAGCAAAATGTGCACCCTGTCAATGTGCCGGAGAACATTTAGGATTTTTCCACAACAATATTCACCAAAATTCAGAAAGTTATATGTGAATCGTGCACAAACCGCGCTATCGTGCTGCTGCACAACCATGTGTGTTGTGCCCGGGCACATACATGATTGCCCTCAATGTCATATTTCTTGCCTTCCGTTCGGGATAAATCATTCCTAGATCGGTGCTCTGCGGCAGGACCGGCAGCTTCTAGTCTGCATTTCCGTACATATGAAATATGCATAATCTACCGTGCAGTTATTCATTTCTGAAAAAAGATCCGGACAGCCGAAGCCGCCCGGATACGGTATTTAATTGTGGCTGCTCAGTCCTGGTCAGCCTTGAGCACAGCGTTGAGCATTACTGTCGCGCCCTCCGTGCAGTGCTCCACGGAACTGAATTCCTTCTCGCAGTGGGAAAGACCGTCCTTGCTCTGTACGAACACCATTGTTGTTGGGATCATGTATGCACAGAACTGTGCGTCGTGACCTGCGCCGGAGTGGATATACTGGTGCTTGATACCGGTTTCCTCAGCGGCAGCCTTGACGTATCCTACGAGCTTCTTGTCATAGTAAACTGTGTCACGGTTCCATGCCTTGACTACCTCGCAGGTGCAGCCTGCCCAGGTCTTTTCAGCACAGCTCTTGACGATCGCCAGCACTTTCTCCAGCACCTTGGGATCCTCATGCCGTGCGTCGAAGGAGAAGTCGAAGAAATCCGGAACGCAGGTATGTACGCAGGGGTGACATACGACTTCGCCGGTGGTGTAGACCAGATCCGAGTAGCCCAGCTTGTCAATCTCCTCGTGCAGGTAGCACAGCGCCTGGGAAGCAGCCAGGAACGCGTCCTTTCTCTTCGGCATGGGGAACGTACCTGCATGCGTTGTCTGCCCGTAGAACTTCAGGCGGTAGTTGAACATGCCCAGTACGCAGTCTACAACGCCGATGTCGTTTCCAGCGTCCTCAAGGATAGGACCCTGTTCGATGTGGGTTTCGAACATGTACATGTATTTTTCCGGGGAAATGCGGAATTTCCTGTCGCCCTTGAATCCGGACTTCTCCAGCGCCTCTCCGAAGGTGGATTTGTTGTCCAGAATGCTCCTGGAAGCCATCATGTCCTCGAATCTGAACTTGCAGCGGATATCCTCCGGGAGGTAGTCGTAGCAGATTATTCCGGAGCACATCATAGCCGGCGGATACAGAGAACCTTCCTCGTTGGTCCAGATCATCGCAGTCAGTGGGTGCCTGTGTGGGATCTTCTTTTCGGCTACGGTTTCGAGCACCTCCATGGCGCTCATAACGCCGAGGATTCCGTCGTAGTTACCGCCGTTCTTTACGCTGTCCACATGGGAGCCCATAACGATACGCTTTGCGTCCGGGTCGGAGCCGGGGAGCGTCGCATACATACATGCAACGTCGTCCACTTCGATGGTTGCGCCGATGGCTTCCATTCTGCGGCGGAACTCGTTCCGTGCCTGGATAGCTTCCGGCGAGAGGGAGTAACGGGTGATTCCGCCGTGACCTGCGTCACCGAATTTGCTGAAAGTTTCAATTTTGTCCTTCATTCTGTCGTAGCTGCATGTGTACATAAAAACTCTCCTTTGCTTCTGTATTTCTGTCTGATGGTAAAACAGACGGCGCCTGAAACTCTGCGAGTTCCAAGCGCCGTTGCTTTATGTATTGATTATAGCGCGATCATTGTGCTGTGTCAACCTTTTTCGCGAAATTCACGTCAAATCCGTAAAATTTGTGCCCCGGGCACAGTACTTGTTTATGCCACGGCACAATGAATCAATCCCACAGGGAAGCGTAGATATCCAGTATATCCTGCTTTGTGACCTCCCTGATGGTATTCGTCGGGCTTCCGCTTGCGAGGGCGTCGTCAGCCATCTTGTCCATCACGGAGAAGAATTTTTCGCGGTCGATACCGTATTCCATCAGTGTGGGGATCTCCACCTCCCGGCACAGATTTCCGAGCGCGGTCAGGAAGTCCCGGGCAGCAGTCGCATCATCGCCGCTGTCGGAAGCTCCCACAGCCCGGGCAGCCGCTGCGAATTTTCCCGGGGCGCCCTGCGCCGCAAATCCCAGGCATTTTATATCCAGCATTGCGTTTGAGATCCCGTGCGGAACATGGAACAGCGCGCCGATTGGACGGCTCATTCCGTGGACTATGGTGACGGAAGCGTTGTTTATGCACACTCCTGCTTCGTAAGCTGCGATAAGCATTTGTTCCCTGGCATATTCATTTCCGGGGTCGCTGTACGCAATTGGAAGGTTCGCAAAAATCCTTTTCAGCGCGGAGAGCGCAAAGGTGTCAGTGATAGGATTTGCCTTTCTGGAAGTGTAGCTCTCTATTGCGTGCGTGAGCGCGTCCATTCCTGTTGCCGCGGTGACGGATTTCGGCGAAGAGATCGTGTAGGAATAATCCAGCACCGCCAGATCCGGAAGCAGCTTGTCGCCCCTTAGCAGCATTTTGATATTCTTTTCGGTATCGGTGATGATAGTGAATTTTGTGGCTTCTGAGCCTGTTCCGGCGGTGGTCGGAATAAGCACCATATGTGGGAATTCACCATCAATGTCCCTGCCCATGTAGTCCGCGATGTTTCCTCCGAGAGCGGACATCGCGGCAATTGCCTTGGCGCTGTCCAGCGCGCTTCCTCCGCCGATCCCGATAACATAGTCGCAGGAGTTCTCATGGAATGCCGCAACGCCTGCGTTGATCATCTCCACGGTAGGTTCGCCGGTTATTCCGTCAAAGACCACGCCGGGCGTGTATTTCAGCAGCTCCGCCGCCGCAGCGGACCTGGCGGTGTATTTCCCGGTGACGATGAGCGGCTTCCTGCCGTATTTCTCCAGCCCGGCACGGGAAATCGCGCCCTTGCCTGCAATTGTTTTTCCTGGCAGCACTATCTGAAAATCCATGGTGATTCCTCCTTGTTGTTCTGCACAAATCGTATTCTGTTATCTCGCAGGGCACCCTGCACCTATACGATATCACAATTTAAAAAGAATTGCAAGCTTTTTTTTAATAATCGCCGTAAACCGCGGTGTTATGCCAAATATGGCAGTTGTACCGCAGCACGGAGCATTGTAAGCCGCAACACATACGCCGCCCCGGATCAGCAAATCAAGGCATAGGAATGCCAGGCTGAATCCAATTAGAATGAGCCCGGTAAAATACAGTGCTCATTTGAGACCGTCGAAAAAGTCACTAAAGTGACTTTTCCGCCGAACATCCGCCCTGC
>UQMF01000003.1 GCA_900542145.1 uncultured Oscillospiraceae bacterium
ATTATTATATATGATTATATCATAATATGTGTTAAAAATCAATAGTTTAATTGTCTTATATGTTTTTTTTTGGAACAAATAATATTATCTGTGTGCTTCACAATGTGTATATTGCACAAAACGCACAACAAAAAATTGTTATTAATTGTACCACCATTGACATTGACAAGCGGAGAATAATATAGTATAATAAATAAGGTGATTTAGTAAACACCAATAGGCTTCCATGAATTCCATTTTTTCACGCAAGCCTTAAACAATATTCAATTAACCCCTGCAATCCGTGTGTGCGTGTAGACACACACACGGACGACCGAGAGGATGTTACCAGCATCCAAACGGCTTTTACAGGTGCCATCTCTGCGCTTGATTTAGCGGTCATAGCGCTTAGATACATTTTCTTTGTGAGAGCGTTTGGATAACTATGTCCAGGCGCTTTCTGTTTTTTTCTGCTTATTTCCGCTTCCCAGCGGTCATAATACAAATCGAATGCCACCATGCAATAGCAAATGTTATCTTGTCCTTAGGACTTCGCCATGAAACGAGCGAGTGTGACGGCTGTGAAGCCGACTAAACAGAGGGATCACATCAACGTCAGTGTTTTCTTTCTTCAAAGGAAAACCCTCAGCTTGATAACGATAGCTGATGTCCAAACTGATGGAAAGATAAGATGAACGAGCCGGTAACTCCTGACTGCGTTCTGCGAATGTGCGTAGAGGTGGAAACAAACTAGCTTATATTCTCGTTGCTGCGGCACTCTGTGACTCCAATCCCCAGTGCTGCGGCAGCGTTAATATACAATCCCATATATAGCAAAGAGATTACACTGCCCTTACGAGCTGTGCAATCTGTTTGCTATACGGTTTCATGCTGGCGGAGAAAGAGGGATTTGAACCCTCGCGCCGGTTTCCCGACCTACTCCCTTAGCAGGGGAGCCCCTTCACCACTTGGGTATTTCTCCAAACGATGAAACCAAAATATGATGATGAACATACAATATACAGCGTCAAAACTCTGCACCTGTAAAACATCGTGAATTAATTATATCACAACGAACGTGATTTGTCAAGGGGTTTTTCAAAAAATTTTTTTGACAGCGAACTGCACTAAAACCAGGACAAGAAATTGTATTTATCCACAAATTTCTACTTTTTTTACTTCGAAAACTAAATTACCGGCGAGTTCTGCCGATATAATATATGGCGAAATCGACACATGTCAATATTAACAATGTCTGCTGCATATCTTGTGATTCAGCGGACGTTTGAGAAATAGAGGTGTGATTATGGCCGACATTGGTATGGTTGGAAAAATCCTCTGGGAGGATTATTATAAAATCGCATGGGTCAATATTCTGACAGGGGAATACCAATTCGTGAAAATACTTGACACGGACGAGGAGAAGCCGTGTCTTGCTGCAAAAGATATCTATGAGTACTCTCGGCTGGTCGTTTCAACGGGGCTTGTTCCCGAAGAGGATATCGAACAGTATCAGCGTTGTACCGCCAAGAAGTATATTCTCAACGAGGTTCTCGGTCAGCGCAAGCGTATAACGGTGGATTTCCGGCGTATCATTGGCGATTCCCGTAAGTGGGTCAGGCTCGAGATAGTGCTTCCTCATGACTTTTCCAGAGAGAATCCCTGGGCTGTCTATACCTGGAAGGAATCCGACTCCCAGACCGGAAATATCAATGACGCCCTGCGGATACTTTCCCAGTGTTTCCACAAGATTCTCAAGATCGACCTCGGGCAGGATTCCCTTGAGGTCATCAAGGCGTATCCTGAGGAACTTACCCCGAAGAGCGGATTTTCCGTGAACCTGTCCCGGTGGATTAAGAACGGCGTTGAGCGCGGAATGGTGTATCCAGATGATATTCGCGAGTTTATGGATTTTGTGGCTCCGGTAAGACTGATTGCACGCTTCCGTCAGAGCAGGGAATGCCTCCGGCTGCGCTACCGACGGCGTTTCGGCGGCGGATTCCGATGGGTGTACATGGAACTTGTTCCGAGTATTGAGTACTCCGATGAAAAGCCTATCATCATGATGTACATCAGGGATATCCACGACGATTATGTGGAGGAACTGCACCGCCAGAAGGCACTGGAGTATTACTGCAACTATGACACGCTGACCGGGCTGCACAGCCGTTTCTGCTACAACGACTTCTGCCGGAAATTCGAGAAACACGGCGGAATGCTTGCGGTCCTATTTGCGGATGTGAACGGACTGAAATACACCAATGATTCGTTCGGTCACGAATACGGTGACCGGCTTATAACCGGTTTTGCGGAGCAGCTCAGCGCGTGCTTCGGGACGGAATCCTGCTATCGCATCAGCGGCGATGAATTCGTGGTGCTGATTGACGGCATGCCTGAAAAGGAGTTCGTTGTTAGGGCTCTTGGATTCCACAAGATAATGCAGTCCATGGAAGTGCCGCAGGCGTCGGTGGGCTACTGCTGGAGCGGCGCGGCGGAGTCCGTTGACAGGCTTGTCCGCATAGCCGAGGAGCGAATGTACGAGGATAAGCATGAGTTCTACAAGCACCATCCGGAAATGAAAAGATGACAAAAAGGGAGGAACGTTTGTTCCTCCTTTCTTTATAGGCGACCTTAAATAAGTATCTCGCCGGGGACGATATCTGCCATCTGCTTGTATCCTGCCTTGCTGGGGTGCAGGTGGTCGCCGCTGTCGAACTTCGGCAGCATTCTGGTGGGGCGCTCCGGGTCGGCGAGAGCCTTGTCGAAGTCTATGCAGTCGTCGATGAGGTCGGTGGAGCGTATCCAGTCGTTGAACTGCGAGCGCACTACCTCGCGGAAAGGCGCGTAGGTGCGCCAGCCCTCGATAGGAAGCAGGGTCCCGACATAGACCTTGTAGCCGAACTGCCGGGATTCGCTGATGTAATACTTCATGCACTCTACCAGTTCGTCGGCGGTCGGCATGTCGCTCATCGGACGGAACGGATTCACCTCCGTGCCCACCGGGTGGATTATGTCGTTGATTCCGTGCTGGATAATTACGGTGTCGGCACCGTCGGTCGGAACTTCATGCTGGAAGCGCTTTTTACCCATCAATCCGTAGGATTCGTAAGTGATGCAGTTGTATTCGCGCAGCATTCTGGTACCGCTGGCGGCGCGGCGTATAACAGCGGTGTGGAGCTTTTCCTCGCGGTTGCAGCGCAGTGTGAGGTATTCTGGCCAGTCCTGCGCGGTGATGGAATCGCCGTAGCACACCACGGTGCGGTTGTCCGCCGAGGTGAGCACTGATACGTTGCTCAGGAAGTAGATAACGCTGATTCCGCGCTCGATCTCTTTGGGGATAAGCTCAGTTTCCGTCATGTCGCCAATGGCGTAGTAGCCCTCGGTGAGGGGACCGCTGGTGTATACTGCGGAGCGCAGCAGGGTGAACTCCTTGAAATAAAAGCTGACGGTGATAAGACTCTGGGGTTGTATCTCGCAGGGTAGCTCGTCCGAAACCGTGTTCTTTCCGGCGCCGATGGTGACTTCGCGCCTGCCTCCGAATGTTATCGGGTAGAATTTCCCGTCGATGAACACTGTCACGCGGTTAAAGGTGACAGGCTCAGTGCCGCAGTAGTTGTCGAAGTTCAGGCGCACTGCCTTCCCCCCGAACTGTGAATAAATGGGATAGCGGAATGTGAGGTTGCGGTTGTAGCTTTCCGGCCGGTTTTCGCCGATGGATATCGCGTTTCCCCACACACTCGCCCAGTGATTGTACATATTGTATCCTTCCTTGTTCTTTTCTTTGTCGATACATATTATATAACTATTTTCTCATATTGTCAAGCCGGGATTTTTTGATTAACCTATTGACAAACGAAATAAAATATGCTAGAATACGGTTGTTTGTAAACGATTACTTTTTCAGAGGATAAATGTATGTCAGTAAAAAACAACTTTAAGCACACTGTCCTTGCAAGCTACGGAGGATACATAACCCAGGCGATAGTAAACAACTTTGCTCCGCTGCTGTTTCTGATATTCCAGGACAGCTTCGGAATCCCGATAGAGGAGATCACTCTGCTGGTCACGATAAACTTTCTGGTGCAGCTAGTCATCGACCTTGCCTCCGCCGGATTTGTGGATAAGATAGGCTACCGTACATGCCTTATTGCGGCGCACATATTCGCGGCAGCCGGAATTGCCGGGCTGGGAATACTGCCGTTCATCATGCCGCCCTTCGCCGGACTGCTGACCTCCGTTGTGCTGTACGCCATCGGCGGCGGACTGACTGAAGTTCTGATAAGCCCGTTGGTTGAAGCCTGCCCGAGCGATAATAAGGCGGGATCCATGGGATTGCTGCATTCATTTTATTGTTGGGGCAGCGTTGGGACTGTGCTGCTGTCCACGCTCTTCCTGTTCGCGTTCGGAAAGGGAAGCTGGCGCATTCTTGCGTTGCTGTGGGCGATAGTCCCGGCGCTGAACACGATCTACTTCACCCGGGTGCCGATTCCCGAAATGTACGAGGAGGGTGCCCGGGGAATGACCCTGCGCGAGCTGTGCGGCAACCGGATTTTCTGGCTGATGGCAATACTCATCATGTGCGCCGGGGGAAGCGAACTTGCCATGAGCCAGTGGGCTTCTGCATTTGCAGAGAGCGCCCTGGGCGTGGAAAAGACGGTGGGCGACCTGATGGGACCATGCTTCTTCGCGGTGCTGATGGGAACTTCCCGGGTATTCTACGCGAAGATAAGCGCCAAGATCAACCTGCTGAAATACATGTGCTTCTGCGGAGTGCTGTGCATATTCTCCTACATGCTCGCCGCATTCTCGCCGATTCCTGTGCTGTCGCTGATCGGCTGTGGGATTTGCGGATTCTCGGTAGGCGCTATGTGGCCTGGTACTTATAGCGCCGCAGCCGGGGCGCTCCCCCGGGGCGGAACGGCGATGTTCGCGTTGCTGGCGCTTGCCGGCGATGCCGGCTGTTCTGGCGGACCTACCCTCGTCGGAATGATCACCGGAGCCATGGGCGGCGGACTGAAGCAGGGACTGCCCTTCGCGGCGATATTCCCGGCGGTGCTCATTGTGGCGGCGGTTATTACCATGCGCATAACTGGGAAGCGCTCCCGGTAATGGCTTCCCCGGCTGGCAATATCTTTGCATTGAAAAACCTCCCCCATGTAGGGTATAATAGCATTATCCCACACAGGGAAATACATATCAGGAGGTTTTTTACATGTTCAATTTCTTTAATGCATGCGGCGCTGGCTTTGATCAGCTGTGCGAGTTCCTCAAGGCGCTCTGCGGCGGTTTCGGCTGCTAATAGGGGAGTATCCTCTGAACAGTCCTGCTGTGACTGAATGATGACCGGACGATTCCGGTCGCTTAGCCCGGTTAACGCCGGGCTTTCTTTTTGCTTGACAGATAATGGCGCAAAGTGGTAATATAAAAGAAAAGTTATAAAAAGGAGCACCAGAATGAAAAACGCTGAAATAAATGCAGACAGATTCATGGGATTTGCTGACGTATACGACAACGCGCGCCCGTCGCTTCCGGTTCACTTCATGGAGCTTATCCGGCTTTATCTTGGCAGGGATATCGGCACCGTTGTGGACCTCGGCTGCGGCACCGGGCTTTCCACCGCCGCGTGGAAAGGGAACTGCGGAAAAGTTATCGGCATAGAGCCCAGCAGCGACATGCTGGCGGTCGCCCGGGAGAAATCCGGGGAGGGTGTGGAATTCCGACAGGGGTATTCCCACGCCACCGGACTGCCGGACGGCTGCGCGGACGCAGTCGTGTGCTCGCAGTCCTTCCACTGGATGGAGCCGGTTTCCACGCTGAAGGAGGCTGACCGTATCCTCGCCCCCGGCGGCGTATTCGCGACAGTGGACTGCGACTGGCCTGCGGTCTGCGGCACGGAGCCGGAATCCGCTTACGAGGAGCTTTTCGAAAAGGTAAAGCGCCTGGAACTTGAGCTTCCGGACGTGAGCAGCACGTTCAGCCGCTGGGAGAAATCCGGGCACCTGGCGAATATCCGGAACAGCGGGCATTTCCGCTACGTCCGCGAACTGGTATTCGCGAACGCGGAGCCTTGCACCACGCAGCGCTTCATCGGACTTGCTCAGAGCCAGGGAGGACTCCAGACCCTGCTGAAGCTCCACCCGGAGCTTATTGAAAGCGACTGGAAGCGGTTCCAGGAGCGTATTTCCGAGTGCTTCGGCGAGCCGCGCATTGTGGAGTTCTGCTACAGAGTCCGCCTTGGCGTGAAATAATATAGAAAACATCTGAAAACCTCATGTGAGCAAAATGCACAGTTCATTGGAGGTTTCCATATAATCGGGAGGGTAGCCCCTCCCGATTTTTATTTTGCGGGTTTGTTCAAAAATCCGTCAAAAGGGCTTGCATTGCCGCGAGAGTTATGCTATAATTATATTGTATGTGTTACGACAACAATGAACTATAAAGGAGAAAACGAATTGATTACAGTATCTGATGTAAGCGTCAGCTTCGGCGGACAGCTTCTTTTCAAGGACGTAGACCTGAAATTCACCGCCGGCAACTGCTACGGCGTTATCGGCGCAAACGGCGCCGGAAAATCCACCTTCTTAAAGGTGCTCTGCGGCGACCTCGAGCCTACCAAGGGCAGCGTATCCAAGCCTGCGGAGCTGCGTATGTCCGTGCTGCGCCAGGATCACTACGCGTTCGATGACTACACCGTTCAGGACACTGTTATCCTCGGCAACAAGCGCCTTTACGACATCATGCAGGAGAAGGACGCACTCTATGCCAAGGAGGATTTCTCCGAGGAGGACGGCACCCGCGCTTCCGAGCTGGAGGCGGAATTCGCTGAGCTCAACGGCTGGGAGGCGGAATCCGACGCTTCCAAGCTTATTCAGGGACTGGGACTTCCCGAGGAGATACTCACCCAGAAGATGGATTCCCTCACCGGTAACGAAAAGGTCAAGGTGCTTCTCGCACAGTGCCTGTTCGGAAATCCGGATATTATACTGATGGACGAGCCTACCAACCACCTTGATGTCGAGGCGGTTTCCTGGCTGGAGGACTTCCTCGCGGAATACTTCGGTACTGTCATCGTCGTATCCCACGACCGTCACTTCCTGAACAACGTCTGCACTCACATCGTTGATATCGACTACGGCAAGATAAAGATGTATGTCGGCAACTACGAGTTCTGGTACGAATCCTCCCAGCTTATTCAGCGCATGATCAAGCAGCAGAACAAGCGTGCCGAGGAAAAGATCAAGGAACTCCAGAACTTTATCGCGAGGTTCTCCGCGAACAAGTCCAAGTCCAAGCAGGCTACTTCACGCCGCAAACTTATCGACAAGCTGACCGTCGAGGAACTGCCGGCTTCTTCCAGAAAATACCCCTATATCGCGTTCGACATGGAGCGCGAGGTGGGTAAGGATATCCTCCAGGTGACCGGGCTTTCCAAGACCGTGGACGGAGTCAAGGTGCTCAACAACGTAAGCTTCACCGTCGGCAAGGGCGACAAGATCGCGTTCGTCGGCAACAACGAGATCGCCGTGACCACCCTGTTCAAGATACTCATGGAGGAAATGGAGCCGGACGAGGGTACGTTCAAGTGGGGCAGTACGACTTCCGTAAGCTACTTCCCGAACGACAACAGCGCGTTCTTCGACAACTGCCAGCTGTCCATCATCGACTGGATGCGCCAGTACTCCAAGGACGAAACCGAGAGCTACCTCCGCGGATTCCTCGGCAGAATGCTGTTCAGCGGCGACGACGTGTTCAAGCCCGTAAACGTGCTATCCGGCGGTGAGAAGGTACGCTGTATGTTCTCCAGAATGATGCTGTTCCAGAGCAATGTGCTTATCCTCGACCGTCCGACGAACCACCTCGACCTCGAGAGCATCACCGCAGTAAACAACGGTCTGTCCGAGTTCAAGGGCAACCTGCTGTTTGCTTCCCACGACCATGAGATACTTGAAACCGCGGCTAACCGCATTATCGAGATCACTGAGAACGGCTGCCTTGACCGCCAGGGCAATTACGACGACTTCGTTGCATGGCGCCACGAGAATGTCGGCGGAAAGCTCATGCTTTAAGGGAGCGCGCAGATGTACTATATTATCCTTGATATGGAATGGAACCAGGCGATGGATCGTGCGCACACAGTCCAGGAGCCTGTGCTGCTGCGCGGCGAGATAATCCAGATTGGTGCTGTAAAGTGCGACGAGGATTTCAACCTCGTTGACAAGCTCAAGATCAACGTTGCCCCGAAGTACTACCGGAAGATGAACCGCCATGTTGAGAAGATCACCGGAATAACCAGCGCTATGCTAGCAAAGGGGCTTCCGTTTCCGGAGGCTTTCGCGAAGCTGCGCGAGTGGTGCACGCCGGAATTCCGCTTCATCACTTGGGGATTCGACGACATCGCAATGCTGGCGGACAATCTGGAACTTCACGGATTCGACCCGAAATACGGCAGCGACTATGTGAATTTGCAGCTGATATACAAGAACCAGATCGACAACGAGCGCGTGCAGTGGTCGCTTTCCGACGCCGTGGAGAAGCTCGGGATACCCCTGGACGCCCAGGCGCATGACGCAATGAACGACGCGTGGTTCACCTATGAGGTATGCAGGAAGCTGGACATGCAGCGCGGACTGGCGGAATACTCCGGAATGTCCCCGGGGCAGCGCCCGGTGATCGCCCGGGAGATGTTCCGGGATATCCATGATATTCGCAGGATAACCTCTAGTGAAGCCGTGACGTCGGTTCCGTGTCCGGAGTGCGGCAGGACGCTCAGCAACGGCGAGTGGCTCTCCCTGGGAGTTGTACGCAAGAACGATATCTGCACCTGCCCGGAGCACGGGGATTTCCTCGTGAAAGTGGTGTGCAAGCGCGCTTCCGCCGACAGGTGGACTGTGACGCGTTCGGTGTACAAATCAGATGACGAGGCACTTGAATCTTACCGGAAGAAGATCGAAAAGCAGCACGCTGCCATTGAGCGGCGCAAGGCTGCCGCTGAAAAAGGAGAATCCTGATGATAACGACAGTCCTGTTTGACCTTGACGGAACGCTCCTGCCCTTTGAGCAGGAGGACTTCATAAAAATTTACTTTGCGGAACTGTGCAAACGGCTCGCACCCATGGGATACGAGCCGCAGCAGACGGTGAAATCCGTCTGGGCAGGAACCAAGTCCATGGTGATGAACGACGGCACGCGGCTGAATTCTGAGGCTTTCTGGGAAACATTCAACGTGCTGAACCCAGGGCTGCCGGACGCACGCAAGGAATGCGATGCTTTCTACACTCACGAGTTTGAGAAGGCGAAAGCAAGCCTGAAATACGTCCCGGACAGGAAGCCTCTGATCGAGCAGCTGAAATCCGCAGGGCTGCGCGTGGTTCTCGCGACGAATCCTATATTCCCGCTGGACGGCGTTATCACGAGAATGGCGTGGGTGAATCTCGCGCCGCAGGATTTCGAACTGGTGACCTGTTACGATAACAGCATCTACTGCAAGCCGAACACAAAGTACTATGAGGAGATCTTCCGGAAGATAGGCGTAAAGCCGCAGGAATGCTTCATGGTGGGCAACAGCGTGGCGGAGGATATGATCGTTGAGAAGCTGGGCGTCAGGGTATTTCTGGCGAACGAGTTCGTTGAGAATCCCGAAAATGCGGATTGCAGCCGATATCCTCAGGGGACTCTCGACCAGGCGGTGGATTACATACTGGCTCACAGGGATTGATAAGAAAAGACTAAAAGGACTGCATAAATCTATGCAGTCCTTGTTTTTTTATTCTGCTCTGGGTACCGCGATCCGTACCGCGCCGGGAACCACTGAAATATCCGCGGAGGTGTATTCACCGCCGTTTTCGCCGTCCAGTGTCCAGCGGAATGGCTTCTCGCAGGTCACGGACAGGCTCGAGGTCTTGAAGGAAACAATCATGTCCGTGTCGCAGTCGTGGGACATCACGAACCGGTTTATCGCGTCGATATCTGACAGATTCCGCGGAGTTCTCACGAAAAGGCAGTCCAGCTTTCCGTCGGTGAGGGAAGCTCCGTCCGGGACGATGTTCTTCATTCCGCCGACGGAGTGGGTGTTTCCCGCCATGCAGTAGATGAAGTCGTCCTCGATCACGCCGTGGTCCCAGGTGATATTCACCCTGCCGGAGTTTTCCTTGAGATACTTCGGCTCGAAGGAGCGCAGCCCGGTGAGAAAATACGCAAATGAGCCCAGGCGGTTCTTGGTTTTCTGACTGGTGACGTAGCTCACGTCCGTGAACCAGCCGAACGCCGATATGTACGCGAAATATCCGCCGTTGAACCTGCCAATGTCCACGGGGAGGAAGTTCCCCTGGGTGATCATTTCGGCGGCTTTCCGCATGTCCTTGGGGATATTCAGCGAGGAGGCGAAATCGTTGACCGTTCCCGATGGAATATATCCGCATGGTACGGTAAGTTTCCCGGCGGAAATTCCGTAAACCAGTTCGTGGAGCATTCCGTCGCCGCCGGAGCTTACTATCAGGTCGAATTCCGAGCCGCGCTGGGAGATGAATTCAAGGGAATCCCCGGGGCAGCAGGTGGGATGCACCATCACGTCGTATCCGCCTGCCGTGAAAGTAGAAAGGATATCCGACAGCGCCAGTTTCACCGCGCCTTTTCCGGAGTTGGGATTATATGTGAACAAAAGTTTCTTCATGCTACAGCCGCCTTTCCGTGTTGAAATATACATGTTTAAATTATATCATTATTCACAGATGATGTCAAGTCTGGCAGGAATATTTGTACATATCCCGGGGAAGATGGAAATTTCTCCAGGGATTTTTACGGCACAGTAAGCCACAGTAAACAAAATAATTGAAGTTAGGCATTTCTAACCTATTGCAAAATAGAGAAAAATGTTGTATAATACAGTTGTATGTCCGGGCAAACTTCTCCGGACAAAATGTTGAAAGGAGTTCAAACAACAATGACTTATTCTCATGAAGTTGAAAACATGTGTCCCGTAGCACAGGGCGTTGCTCACGGCGCTGCGCCTATCCCCGAAGAAGCTAAGTGGGTAAAGGCTAAGGAGATCGCTGACATCAACGGTTTCACACACGGTATCGGCTGGTGCGCACCCCAGCAGGGTACCTGCAAGCTGTCCCTCAACGTTAAGGGCGGCGTTATCCAGGAGGCTCTGGTCGAGACTATCGGCTGCTCCGGTATGACACACTCCGCAGCTATGGCAGCTGAGATCCTCCCCGGCAGAACCATTCTCGAGGCTCTCAACACTGACCTCGTATGCGACGCTATCAACACAGCAATGAGAGAGCTGTTCCTCCAGATCGTATACGGCAGAAGCCAGTCCGCTTTCTCCGAGGACGGTCTTGCGATCGGCGCAGGTCTTGAGGACCTCGGTAAGGGTCTCCGTTCCCAGATCGGTACTATGTACGGTACTCTGGCTAAGGGCCCCCGTTACCTCGAAATGACTGACGGTTATGTTACAGAGCTTGCTCTGAACGAAGATGATGAGATCATCGGCTACAAGTTCGTGAACTTCGGCAAGATGATGGAATTCATCAAGAACGGCGATGACGCTAACACAGCATTTGAGAAGGCTCACGGTCAGTACGGCCGCGTTGCTGACGCTGTTAAGTTCATCGACCCGAGAAAGCAGTAATAGGAGGTAAAAATACAATGGCTTTATTTGAATCCTACGACAGACGCGAACCCCAGATCCTTGCTGTTCTGAAGAACTACGGCATCAATTCCATCGAGGAATGTGCTGACATCTGCAAGGCTAAGGGTCTCGATATCTATCATGAAGTTGAGAAGATCCAGCCCATCTGCTTCGAGAACGCTAAGTGGGCTTACACTGTAGGCTGCGCTATCGCAATCAAGAAGAACTGCACCAGAGCTGCTGACGCTGCTGCTGCTATCGGCGAGGGTCTTCAGGCATTCTGCATTCCTGGTTCCGTAGCTGATCAGCGTAAGGTTGGTCTGGGTCACGGCAACCTCGGCAAGATGCTGCTCGAGGAAGAAACCAAGTGCTTCTGCTTCCTGGCAGGTCACGAGTCCTTCGCAGCTGCTGAAGGCGCTATCGGTATCGCAGAGAAGGCTAACAAGGTTCGTAAGGAGCCGCTCCGCGTTATCCTGAACGGTCTTGGCAAGGACGCTGCACAGATCATCTCCAGAATCAACGGCTTTACATACGTTGAGACTGAGATGGATTACTACACCGGCGAGGTTAAGGAAGTATTCCGCAAGGCATACTCCACTGGTCTGCGTGCAAAGGTTAACTGCTACGGCGCAAACGACGTAACAGAAGGCGTTGCAATCATGTGGAAGGAAGGCGTTGACGTTTCCATCACCGGTAACTCCACCAATCCGACCAGATTCCAGCACCCTGTTGCAGGTACCTACAAGAAGGAGTGCGTAGAGAAGGGCAAGAAGTACTTCTCCGTAGCTTCCGGCGGTGGTACAGGTCGTACTCTTCACCCCGATAACATGGCAGCTGGTCCTGCTTCCTACGGCATGACCGATACCATGGGTCGTATGCACTCCGACGCACAGTTCGCTGGTTCTTCCTCCGTTCCTGCGCACGTTGAGATGATGGGTCTTATCGGTATGGGCAACAACCCCATGGTTGGCGCTACCGTTGCCTGCGCAGTACTCGTTGAAGAGGCTCTCAAGGCTTAATCTGCTGCGGTTTCGCAAGATAAATAAAATTTCCGGCGTTGGTTATCCAGCGCCGGATTTTTGCTGTTTTGGGGTTTTGTCCTCCTTTTGTCCTCCGATTTTTTATTTATACTGGTTGAGGGTGGAGGACAGGGGGGATATTTTATATTGCTAACGTTAGATTATACATACTTAGTTTTGTAACAATTCTTTCAAGTGACTAC
Source organism: uncultured Oscillospiraceae bacterium (assembly GCA_900542145.1). Classification (GTDB taxonomy): domain Bacteria; phylum Bacillota; class Clostridia; order Oscillospirales; family Ruminococcaceae; genus CAG-115. The sequence goes on from UQMF01000003.1 coordinate 12,834, forward strand.
TTTTGGTTATTTCTGAAAAAGTATGTAATTCTCTAAGTAAATCTTCTGAGAGATTATTATATTAGGGGAGTTTATTACTCTGTCAAATGGCGAGACCCTGGAAATAGTCGATTACAGCCCCGAAATAGACAAATATCTGCATATAGTCTGTTTCCCTATATTCAAGGGACACTGCGGCTGCCTTCTGTTCGATATATCTGAAAAAGCTTATGGAATGAAATGGCAATGATTATACGGCTTTTCCGGGATAAATACAGCCAACATGGAACGAAAGATACATTTGTTCCATGTGCGTTGGATTCTGGTTCCGATATTGCGTTATTGGTTCCATATGTATTGACAAATCGGGAAAAAGCATGTATAATATAAAAAAGCATGAAAAATATGCATTGTTATAACGGGAGGTTTTAATGAAGCTTAAATCATCAATGAAATGGGCGATAGCCGCCGCAGCTACCGTTACAACGGTAACGGTGAGCATGGGCGTGATAGCAAGCGCTTACCCCTATGACCAAGGCGTCACTTCCGGAGACGGTTTCGGTATTTTGGGAGACAGTAACGATTCAAAAATCGGATCACGCCGAAATGGCTATGATTTTGAATTTACGGATCAAAAGCCTGCGCTGGAGCAGGTGTCAAAATTTGCACTGAGCGTTGATATACCTGCGCAGGCGACCATCAAATTCGGCGGGTATAATAAAGACGGCAGCAGAAATGAATTCGGTTCCTTCTCGGAAAGTGGGGGTTATAACGGCGACCTGGTATATTCCCTTACTGCCGATAATAAAGCCGTCATGGCAAACGGAAAGTTCTGGATGGAGCTTGAGAAAAACTCATATACAATAATTGAGTTTAAGTCCATAAAGTTCTACGACAAGAACGACCGCTGCATACTCTACGGCTGCGCGAAGCCTGACCTTAAGTGGGATGCTGATAAAAATGCGTATTACGGTCCCTGGACGTTCTATATGCTTAAAGGTCCCAGACCGGTAATTGCTGCGGGTATCCAGAATAGCGACGGCACCTACGCGATGAAGGCAGAAGTCATGTCAGGCGGTCTGGCGATGTCGGTAGGACAAAGCAACGGAGCAAATTGGGACGCATGCGAATTTAAACTGAGCGACGCCGTACAGACATTCACCATGAACGGCACCGATGTAACCGGTAATCGGCAGATTGCGTTCAATTCAGCCGAGGGCGCGGTCAACGAGTACAAATTTGTATGCGGTGCGTCCGTTGCTCTTAATGACCCGGTCAACAAAACTAAAATTACGCTTTACAGCGTTGACAACGAATTGACCGTAACGCTTGCCGATAAGTTGAGGGTCGTCACAACGGGCGAGCCTCAGCTCGTCGGAGATCTCCCCCAAATAGACAAGGGCGATTTTGAAAGCGCCGAAGATATCCTTGATTCGTTCAACAATGCCACCCGCGATAAAAGCGTTCCTGTTCCGGACGTTGGAGACGCCTATGTGGACAGCTCCGTTACAGACGATACCGCGCTTTTCAGCAGGGTTCTGATCCCCGGCCTGGACGGAAGCAAGGACGTAATTGCAAAGGTGGTTTACGACGAGGTTCTGGGCTTTGACCCCGATTCGCACAAGGCGCAGGCAATCACGCTGAAGGGTCATATCGTGGCGAATGACATTGAGTTCCAGAACGGCAACGTCATATTTGAGGCAAAGGCGGAGCGCAGAGCGGATTATATCGACAGCGTTAAAATCAGCAAGCTTCCGGCGTCGACCGAGCTGGATTACCTCCAGAACCTTTCTCTTGACGGCGGCGAGCTGACGATAACCTACAACAGCAATGACAAGGAAACCGTTTCCATGACGGACGCGAGGGTTTCTGCAAGCGGTTTCTACGGCGAGAACGGAGAGCTTCTCGCAAAAAACTCCAAGGTCGTTGTTACCGTTACATACACCGCTGACGGCGGCGCTTACGACCCTGACCGCCCGGACGGAGCAAGGTTCTCCGATACGTTTACAGTAACCGTCAGGGATCTTCCAAAGCTTGACGCTCCCGTTATCACCCCCAACGGTGGGAAGTTCAGCAAATCCGTTAAGGTAAGCATTACAGCGCAGGACGGCGCAAAGATCTACTATACCACCGACGGAAGCGAACCCACGGCAAACAGCACGGAGTATTCTGCACCGTTTACTGTCACCGGGGACACAACGGTAAAGGCGATCGCAGTCAGAGAGAACTGCTATGACAGCCAGACTGCAACTGCTGAATTCACCAGGAATTCTGGCAACAGCGGCGGAAGCGGAAGCAGCGGCGGAAGCGGCGGCAGCAGACCTTCTTCCAGCTCTGACAAGAAAACAGACAGCGCTCCGATGATGGACGGCAAGGCGATGAGCTGGGATGATATCTATAACTATCTCGATGCGCTTCCGGATAACAGCTCCGTAAAGATTTCCCTTAACGGCAATACCACCGTTCCTGCAAAAATCGCAGAAGTGATCAGGGACAAAAAGCATACCGTAGAGTTCGTATACGACAGCGTTAAAAGCTGGGTAGTACGCGGCGCGAATGTCGGCACCGCTTCCGTGGCGGAGTTTGCGATACTCCCCGGAAATGCGGACAGCAGCGCGCTCCGCGGCGTGTTCGGAGCAGATCTCAGAATTGGCGGCACGAACGTTCCGGCGGAGCTGAAGCTGTACTTCCGCGATGTATTCGCGGGTCATTTTGCGAACGTTTACAAGCTGAACGGCGGAGTTCTGGAGTTCCAGCGCTGCGTAAAGGTCGGCAAGGACGGCTCTGCGATCATTCCCGGCGCTGACGCGGCGGGCGGGTATGTCGTGATGGTCTGCGTATTCAGCGACCTTCCGGGCGATATGTCCAACGACGGCGTTCTGAACGCAATGGACGCAAGCGCGGTACTCAAGGATATCGTTGGACTGGAAAGCGGTGCGAACCCGCTTATGGCAGACTTCAACGGTGACGGAAATGTCAATGCGATGGATGCTTCTGCAGTTCTGAAAAGAATGGTTGGTTTGATCTAAATAGTATTTATCCTCCCTTGCCAGCGCAGGGGAGGATTTCTAATTGTGACTTATCACACCGTACTGTGATATACTGCTTTTACGAGGTATAACAAACGGCATGATAAACGAGTAAGCTTAGAATGTGATTTACCGAACAAAACCCCAGCAACACTTTCGTGATGCCGGGGTTTGTTATCATTCAAAGTGGTATATTTCCGGGAGTCTGTCGAGAGTGACGGCATTTTCGCAGGAATAAGCCCGGCGGAGTTCCTTCTGGGAAGTGAATCTGTCGGAAGTGCCGAAATCGTGCGACCATGTCATGAACCAGCACCACGGGATTCCGTGCTCAGTAAGAGCCGGCACATCGGGAATCGTGCCTATCTCACCGATGGCGCAGAGCTTGTCGGATTGAGTTACTGTGCGCATTTCCTCATATTCCTTCGCGAGGTCGGTGTGCTGGTGCTCCGGCGGATAGAGATCCCGGGAAATTACGTCCACCACATCGTCGCCGGGGTAGTTCACCGCCTTGGGGGAGTTGTGCACCCATATCAGGTTGTCGAGATGGTGCTTATTCACGAAGCGGTCGTACATGATTCTGTACAACTCCCTGCCCGGTGCTGCGCCGTCGCGCCCCCACCAGAACCAGTCGCCTTCCGATTCGTGGAACGGTCTCCAGAGTATCGGAATATGTTCGTCGCAGAACGGTCGCAGAATACCTGCCATGTAGTGCAGATCGTTCAGCAGAGCCGCATTCTCGGCTGTCCCGGGCTGTGCTGCTCTTGCAGCGCTGAAATCCGTGTTCACGGAGAAAAAGGACTTGTCCCTGCCGCCCAGCGGAGAGAACCAGTGCCAGGTGAAGGTGATGATACCGCCCCTGCGCGCCCAGTCCCACGCCCGGCGGAGAGTTCCCCGGGCAAGGAGGACTTCCTCCATGCATTCCTCGCCGGAATCCTCAGGGCGGATATTCGGTGAGTAGCCCAGCAGTTCGAATCCGCACAATGCAGGAAGCTTCCCGGTCACGTCGCTGATGTATTGCAGCTCCTCCTGCGCCAGGGTCTGAGTGTGCTGACCCAGAATAATCTTCTTCCCACGGATATCGCAGAGATAATCCAGCAGGCGCTGCGCTTCGGGCTGAATGTTGGGATTGACGGCGTGCATTACTTCACTCCTCTTACTCCGGTGATGTCCTTTATGACTTCGCCGGCTATTATGAGTCCCACCACGGAGGGAACGAACGCGTTGCTTCCGGGCACCTGGTTGCGCTGAGTGCACTTGCGCGCAGTTCCGGGAGGGCAGATACAGTGCTGCTTGCAGCTTATCGCCATGTCGTCCACGGGGGTCATGGGCTTCTCGGTGGAATACACCACCTTCAGCTTGCGTATTCCGCGCTTCTTCAACTCATAGCGCATTACCCGGGCAAGAGGGCAGACGGAGGTGCTGTAGATGTCCGCCACCTGGAATCGCGTGGGGTCCACCTTGTTGCCTGCGCCCATCGAGCATATTATCGGAGTGCGGCACTTGTTCGCATTCATGACAAGCTCTATCTTTCCGGTGACCGTGTCGATGGCGTCCACAACGTAGTCGTACCGCGTGAAGTCAAACTGATCTGCGGTTTCCGGCATGTAGAACGTCTTGTATGTGTTGATCGTCATATCCGGGTTTATCTCAAGAAGGCGTTCCTTTGCGACGTCGATCTTGAGCTTTCCGACAGTCTTGCGGGTCGCGAATATCTGCCGGTTGATGTTGGTAAGGCATACCCGGTCGTCGTCGATGAGGTCAAGGGTGCCGACTCCGCTTCTGGCAAGCGCTTCCGCGGTAAATCCGCCTACACCGCCGATTCCGAATATTGCCACCCGGGAGTTCGCCAGCTTTTCCATGGCTTCTTTTCCGAAAATGAGTTCTGTTCTTGAAAACTGATTAAGCATTGTGCTGCTCCTTATCTTATAAAACATATCATTACGATATATTATAGCTTATCGGGGGTCGCTTGTCAATACTTTTATGAAATAGATTTTGCCGTGACCTAACAACCGGGGTTCTGTTAATTTGCACAAATCATGGTATACCGCTTTGTAACTTCCTCTAGTGCTTTCATAAAGCCGGGTGAAATGCGGCGGATTTATGTAAATTTCACATAATATCGGTGAGGATATTTGAAGAAAACTATTGCAATTTAATTGATTGTGTGATAAAATAGTGATAATAGGGCTTAGATATTGCTTTATGGGTGTTAGGTTACATTTCGCGGTTTACCTAAAATGCCTAAATAAACATCGAGGAGGACCTTCATGTCCCCGAAGCTTAGTGAACTCATTACATTGTTAAAAGGACACAGGGTTTTTATCCAGACGCACAATTTCCCGGACCCTGACGCAATCGCCAGTGCCTACGGACTTCAGGTGCTTCTGGAGCGATTCAAGATACCCACCACGATCTGTCATCACGGAAATATTGAGCGCACTGCCACAGCCAATATGGTTGCGGAGTTCGGCATCAAGATGACGGTCGCCTCCGATCTGAAGGATATGACTAGTGAGGACTACATCATCACGGTGGATTCCCAGAAGGGCAACGCGAATATCCTTGACCTGATCGGCGATGAGGTAGCCTGTATTGACCACCACCCCACCTTCTGTCCTGCGGATTACAAATACAAGGATATCCGTATCGTCGGAAGCTGTGCAACGCTCATTGCGGATTACTACATGTCCTACAAGATGGACATGCCTCGAGATGTCGCGACAGCGCTTCTTTATGGGCTTAAAATGGACACCGCGGATTTCACCCGGGGAGTCACCGAGCTGGACATCGACGTGTATCGGTACCTGTTTCCGATTGCCGACAACCAGCTTATCCGCAAGTTCCAGAGCGGAGTTATACAGTACGACGAGCTGGAAGCTTTCGTGGATTCCATGAAGAACATCGACATTTTTAACGGCGTTGCGTTTGCGTTCCTGAATTTCCCGTGCGCGGACGCATTTGTCGCGACTGTGTCTGATTTTATCCTGAACCTGGACGTCGTGACCTTTGCGGTAGTTTATTCCCGAAAGGAGAACGGCTTCAAGTTTTCGGTGCGCTCCGAGCTTGACGAACTGAACGCCGGAACGATCGCCGAGGAGGCGCTCCAGACCGTGGGCAGCGGCGGCGGACACCGCTCCATGGCTGGCGGATTCGCGGAGGAATCCAAGATACTTGACATCAGTATCGACTTCAATCGTGTGATACAGAATCTGTTCCTTGATGTTATCGACAAGCTGCGCCCGGCAGCGGAGGAGCCCCAGGAGATCCCCGTCGAGGAAAGCAAGGAAACGATGAATTTAGAATAATACTCAGCGGCGCATTGCAACATGTGCCGCTTTTTTGTGCAAAAATCATCAAAGTGGTTGCAATTTTTCCGGGAATGTGGTAAAATATAGAGTGAAAATTCATGCAGGGGCATTCCTGCGAAAGGAAAGATAAAATGAATATTGCAGTTGTTGGACTCGGACTTATCGGCGGATCTTTCTGCAAGGCGCTGAAGGCGAATACATTCCACCACATAATGGGAATCGACGCAGACCACGAAACTGAGAAGAAGGCACTTGAGCAGGGCGCTATAGATGAGATAATTGATGAAACGCGCTTAGGCGAGGCTAACCTCACTATAGTCGCGCTCTATCCCGTGCCCACAGTGGAGTTCGTGAAGAATAACGCGGACCGTTTCAAGAAAGGCTCCATCGTCATTGATGTGGGCGGCGTGAAGGGATACGTTGTCAGCAGGTGCACTCCGGTGCTGGAGGAGAAGGGCGTGTACTTCCTGGGCACCCACCCGATGGCAGGCACCGAGAACTCCGGATTTGACTACTCCAAGCCGGACATGTTCGTGAAGGCAAGCTACATTCTGACGCCGACGGAGAACACTCCGCAGATCGTTGTGGACCTTGTTTCCACTCTGGGCAGCTGCATGGGATTCGGACAGGTGGTCATAGCCACCGCCGAGCAGCATGATATAAATATCGCGTTCACCTCCCAGCTGGCGCACGTTGTATCCAACGCTTATGTCAAGAGTCCGTCGCTGCTGCGTGCAGACGGATTCTCCGCAGGCAGCTTCCTTGATCTCACCCGTGTGGCAAAGCTGAACGAGGAGATGTGGAGCAGCCTGTTCCTTTGCAACAAGGAAGCGCTGCTGTTCGAGATAAACACCATCATCGAAAATCTGACGGAATACCGCGACGCAATGGTGAACGACGATAAGCCCACCCTCAAGGAACTTCTGAAAGTCGGCAGGGAGCGCAAGGAGGAGAGCATGAAATACTACGGTCAGGAGAAGGCGCTGAATGGCTGACAGACAAGGTGTGGGTATTGCTTATATTGTGTCGCTGTGCGGCATAATGAGCGGTCTTGCCGTAGCGATGATGTTCTGCCTTGGCATGATACCAGGGTTCGAATACGTCAGCCCGATGGTCGCCGGTGTGCTTGTCTGGATAGTCCGGGAAAGGCTCGGAGTCCGGTATGGCATGGCTTGCTTTGCCGCTGTGGGACTGCTGACAATGTTGTTCACCGCAAATTACGAAGCCAGCATGATGTTTATTTTCCTGCTGGGGTATTATCCTATAGTAAGGCAGTATATCATGAAGCTGAAGGCGGCTGTGCTGCGCTGGGTCGTTAAGCTCGCGCTCTACGCCGTGGCGGCGGTATCCTGCTATTTCGTCCTGATTAATCTGTTCGGCATGGATCAGCTGCTGGAGGATATGGGCGAATTCGGTCAGTACGGGCAGTGGGTGCTCCTGGGACTGGGCGCGGCTGCGTTCGTTATGTATGATCTGTTTCTGGGGCTGTTCTTCCCGTTCTACGAAAAAGTACTCAAGCCGAAGATTTCCAAACGCATGAAATAATCAAAGGAGATATGATATGTCAGAGAGAATTCCGCAGAGAAGCGATATCCCCGAAAAGGACAAGTGGGCTATCGAGGATATGTACGCCACTGACGAGGCGTGGGAGCAGGATCTTGCCAGGGCAAAGGAAATGCCGGAAAAGATCGCGTCATATAAGGGTCTGCTGAGCACGGATTCCGCAAAGCTGCTGGAATACCTCCGGGCGGACGACGATATGACCGTCCTGCTGGAGAGCCTTATTAACTACGCCCAACGCAGGAATGACGAGGATACCCGGGACGCGAAGTACCAGGACATGGTCAGCCGTCTGGAAATGCTGTTTGTTGGCATTTCCGGCGCCGCAGCGTTCGTGACCCCCGAGATACTCTCGATAGACGACGACACCATGGAGCGTTTCTTCCGGGAGCAGCCGGAAATGGAGCTTTATCGCCTGTGCATTGACAGAGTGCGCCGCAAACGCGCGCACATTCTCTCCGAGGCGGAGGAGCGTATTATGGCACTGACCGGCGAAATGACCGGATCCCCGGACAACATCTTCTCGATGTTCAACGACGCCGACCTGAAATTCCCGGACGCCACCGACAAGGACGGGAACAAGCACCAGGTAACTCACGGAAGCTACATTCCGCTCATGCATTCCAACGACCGTGAGCTGCGCAAATCCGCATTCGAGAGCCTGTACGGCGTTTATGAGAACTTCCGGAACACATCTGCGGCTGTTCTGGCTTCCCAGGTGAAGTGCCTGACGTTCCGCGCCCGGGCGAGGAAGTACGACAGCACGCTCCAGGCGGCGCTCGACGGTAACGAGGTTCCTGTGGAGGTTTACAAGCAGCTTATTGAGGCAGTCCACGAGAACATGCACTATATGTACAAGTATGTGAAGCTCCGCAAGAAGCTGCTGGGCGTTGACGAGCTGCATGCCTACGACCTGTATGCTCCCATCGTCAGCGACATTGAGGTGAAGATCCCGTTCGAGCAGGCAAAGCAGGAGGTCTACGACTCCCTGGCGCCGATGGGCGAGGACTACCGCGCGATATTCAGCCAGGGTATTAAGGACCGCTGGATAGACGTTTACGAGAACGAGGGGAAGCGCAGCGGCGCGTATTCCGCCGGCGCGAGAGTACACCCGTATGTTCTGCTGAACCACAAGGACACCCTTGACAGCGAATTCACTCTGGCGCACGAGATGGGTCATGCTATCCACTCCTACCTTTCCAATAAGAACCAGCCGGTGGTTTATGCGGACTACGTCATCTTTGTGGCGGAGGTAGCTTCCACCTGCAACGAGAGCCTGCTCATGCAGCACCTGCTCAGGATAACCACGGACAAGAAGCGCCGGGCATACCTTATAAATTACTTCCTGGAGCAGTTCCGCACGACGCTTTACCGCCAGACCATGTTTGCGGAGTTCGAACTGATGATCAATGAGAAGGCGGAGAACGGCGAGAGCCTTACAGCAGACGTGCTCTGTGAACTCTACAGACAGCTGAATATCCTGTACTACGGCGAGGATATCGTGATAGATCACGAACTGGACATGGAGTGGGCGCGCATTCCGCACTTCTACTACAATTACTATGTGTACCAGTACGCGACCGGATTTTCTGCGGCGATCGCGCTCAGCCAGCGTATTCTCAAGGAGGGCGCTCCGGCGGTGAAGGACTATATCGGATTCCTGAGCGGCGGCTGCTCCAAGGATCCTATCTCGCTGCTGAAGGGCGCAGGCGTGGACATGACCTCCACCAAGCCCGTCACCGACGCGCTGAAGCTGTTCGGTGAGCTTATCGACGAAATGGAAGAACTCATGAAGTGACGGTGGCGCATGATAGACTACAAGAAGCTGACTGCGCCTTACATGTCGCTGTTCAGCGGCTGTGAGGACAGGATTGCGGTGCTTGACAGCACGTTGAAATGCGTAATTGGAAGCTCGGTCATAGAGGTCGGCGAGAACCTACTGTATATCGTCCGGGATCCTATCCCGAACCCTATGCATGAGATCACGCGTGCCTCCATTGCCCGGGGCGAGCACATTTACGGCTGCCGTATCATGCCGGTCAAGAACAGCGCAGGGGAGAGCGACGCCTACCTGGTCGAAACATTCACCCTGGAGGATCTGCGGCCGCTGGCGGAGCGCGCCGACCTTGCCTCGGCGATTCTTCCGATGTTCAACGCCGTGGAGTACAGTTCCACGGACATATGGCGTGCGGCGAAGCGGCTCCGGCAGCGCTCGATGAAGGAGAAGGACTATCCGCTGCTCAGCGAAGCGCTGGCGATAGAGGGCGCCATGGCGAACATATCGACGGTGTGCCGCAATACTTACGAGTACGCCAACATGCTTTACAACGAGCACCCGGCGTATGTCACTGATGCGGCGGATCTCTGCCGGGTGCTGGGGGATAAGTGCAACGCAGCTCTCGCCAAGTGTGGCAGGCACATCGACGTCCTGGTGGAACTGGAGGATCTGAATATCCGGGTAAACAGCCACCGGGCGATGGTGGCGCTGATGAACGCGCTCCAGAACGCGCTGCTGTATTCCCCGAGGGACACCGAGCCGATCCTTTCAGTGTACCGCCGGACGGAGCACGGAAGGGCGTTCGTTGAGATCCAGGTGATCAACGAGAATATCATGTTCACGAACAAGGATTTCAAGGACAAGGTTGACATCAACTTCAGCTTCCAGCGTATGGGATTCGGCATACCGATAATCAAGCGCTTCGTCCAGGAGAGCGGCGGCAGATTTGATATGCGCGACGCAAACGGCAGGGTTATACTTACCATGTCGCTTCCTGGAGTTCCTGAGAGCCACGATGACTACGTTCAGTTCTCGGAGCCGGGCATGGAGTTCTACAACGCGGATACGCCGGACCTTATCGACATCATGCTGATGGAGGTCGTGAAGTTCTTCGGGGAAAAATCCGGAGCAGACTGCTAAAATTCAGCATACTTTCACAGCCCCGTCATATTTGCGTGGTATAATTATCAGCACAGAAGGGTAAATCCCGAATCGGCGTTCTTTACAAAGAGCGCCTGATTTAAGCAGAAAAATCTATTGTGAAAAGAAACGGTTAGCACTACAACGACTATAGGAGATGATATCATGTACAGAATTCTTGTTGTTGACGATGAAGAGAATATCCGCGAAGTCATCAAGGAATACGCCGAGTTCGAGGGACATCAGGTATCCGAGGCATGCGACGGAATGCAGGCAGTGGAGATGGTGAAGAACAACGACTACGACATAATCATTATGGACGTGATGATGCCACGCCTGGACGGGTACTCCGCCTGCAAGGAGATCCGCAAGATCAAGCAGATCCCCGTGCTCATGCTCTCAGCGAGGGGCGAGGAATACGACAAGCTGTTCGGATTCGAGCTGGGGATCGATGACTATGTTGTGAAGCCGTTCTCCCCGAAGGAGGTCATGGCGAGGGTAAATGCGATCGTCAAGCGGAATTCCGGCGCTTTCGCGGCAGCTGCTGCACCTGCTCCGGAAACGGTCAAGTTCGGCGGACTTGAGATCAATTTCACCTCCCGGGACGTATATATCGACGGTGTGAAGGCGAATCTCACCCCCAAGGAATACGACCTGCTTTTCTATCTCGTGCGCAACAAGAATATCGCGCTCACCCGGAACAAGCTGCTGGAAGAGGTGTGGGGATACGATTTCTTCGGCGACGACCGCACGATAGACACGCATATCAAGATGCTGCGCAACAATCTCGGTCCGTATCGCAACTACATCGTAACTCTGCGCGGTATGGGGTACAAGTTCGAGGCTAACTGATGAAATTCCTCAGGAGCATAAAGTTCAACGTCTGGGTGCGCTTTGAGGCGATAGTCCTGGCTATGCTGGCGTTCACATACATCTTCCTTATCGCCATGTTCCCGATGTTCTACGAGTGGATGAAGTCCTACGAGATCGCGGAGGCAATGGCATACATCAAGGCAAGCTGGAATGTTGACAGCGCCACGGGCACCGATTTAAGCAACCGGGTAACCAAAATTGCCTGGAAGAACAAGATGTACATTGAAATAACCACGGAGCATTACCGTGGGTATGTTGACTACCTCGGCGGCAGTCAGTCGATGTATCAGCTGGATAAGTCCCAGTATCGCGCCGCTGCGCTGGCTTCCGACAGCGGCGTGTATTACGAGAAGTTCCGTGACGAGCGCGAGAACAACACCGTGCTCACGATGTGCACCTACATCGGCAGCCGTGACGATCCCCAGGCGTTCATTTTCATTTGCAGCTACATGGAGCCGGTAGGTTCCACCATGGCGATATTCCAGCGGCAGTTCCTGTTTGTTGCTATCATTATTATGATGCTGACGATATTCATATCGCTGTTTTTCGCGAACAGGCTGACGAATCCTATCATCAGGATAAACAAGCACGCCAAGGAACTGCCTAAAGGCAAGTTTGACGCGACCATTGACGATAAGGACTTTAACGAGATACGTCAGCTGGCTGCTACGCTTCAGGACGCTTCAAAAGAGATCGCGAAATCCGACGACCTCCGCCGGGAGCTGATGGCGAATATTTCCCACGACCTGCGCACTCCGCTCACGATGATAAAGGCGTATGCCGAGATGATACGCGATCTTTCCGGCGACAATCCGGAGAAGCGCGCGAAGCACCTCAAGGTAATCATTGACGAAACGGACCGCCTTTCGTCCCTGGTAAACGATATCCTCGACCTGTCCAAGCTCCAGGCAGGAGTCACCGAGATCAACCGTTCCGTGTTCGATCTGTCCGAGCGGCTTTCCGGCGTGATTTCCCGGTTCGATATCCTCAAGGAGAACGATGGAATAATCATCGAGCTTCACGCCGACGCGGGGATAATGATCAACGCCGATATCACCAAGCTTGAGCAGGTGGTATACAATCTGATAAACAATGCGGTGACATACACCGGCGACGATAACACGGTCATAGTAAGGCTGTACCGTAAGGCACCGGGACTTATGCGTTTTGAGGTAACGGATCACGGCGACGGAATCGCTCCGGAGTACCTCCCCTATATCTGGGACAGGTACTACAAGGTCAGCGAGCGGAACAAGACCCACAAGCGTGCCAAGATGGGCAGCGGAATCGGGCTTTCCATCGTAAAGAACGTGCTGGAGCAGCACGGATTCGCCTACGGCGCGGACAGCACTGTCGGTCAGGGAAGTACGTTCTGGTTCGAGGCGCCGGAATACCAGGAGCCGCCCGAGATCGAGCCTCCAAGGCAGTCGCTCAGACTCCGGAAGAATTCCGAGGAGCAGAAGTAAATATAATATCCGGACGGCGCTGAATATTTCAGCGCCGTTTCTGTTGACAAATGCTGTATCTGGTGATATAATACATTTGAGGTGCAAGTAATGTTGCCACGCACCGGGAATGGTTATATGAAAGGAACAGTAATATGAGTTCTGTGAAAAGACTGACGGCGATGTTTGCCGCCGCTGTGATGGCGGTTTCCGCCTGCGGAACCGCTTCCGCGGAATCCGCGACGGGTACCGTGACCTCCACCGTGGAGCAGGAATACCTCGCTGTGAATAGTGCCCTCGGGAAGCCCACGGTTTCACTCAAAACCAGCAACGGGAAGGTAGTCCTGACCTGGAACAAACAGTCCGGGGCGGACGGGTACAAGGTGTATTATTCCGCCGACGGCAGGTCGTACAAGCTGGTAAAGACCACCGCAAAGCTGAAGTACTCCGCCAAGGCTCCGGCGAAGGGAAGCTACCGGGTGAGGGCGTACACGAAGCAGGACGGCAAGACGGTTTACGGAAGCTTCTCCAAGGCGGTTTCCGTTGGCAGCGGACTTCTGCCGAATACGGACAAAACGCTGACTATACTGTCCTGGGAGCAGAATTCAGAGATCCCGGAGATCGTCGCCGCCTTTGAAGAGGACACCGGAATAAACGTTGAGCTGGTGTATTGCGGCGATAATACTGCAAATGCCAGGGTAGGCTATAAGGATTATATCACCTCCGGCAAGGGCGACGCCGACCTTATCATCATGGAAAACGGCTGGATGGGGGACTTCATCTCCAACAAAAAGCTGACTGCGCCGCTGTCCGGCCTCGGGCTGACCCGGGAGGATTTCCCGAATGCGTTCGAATACACGCTCGATGTTGGCTCCTTCAGGGGAGATCTGAAGGCGGTGTCCTACAACGCGTGCCCCGGCGCATTCCTGTACCGGGCTGACCTCGCGGAGCAGTATCTCGGCGTGGATTCCCCGGAGGAGATGGGCGTGCTCATCAGCAGCTGGGACGACTTCGCGGAAACAGGAAAGCTGCTCGCCGAGAAATCCGACAATGCGGTGGCGATTCAGTCCACCTATCAGGGAATGTGGAACGCCTTCAGATGTAACCCGACCGCCTGGGTAAAGGACGGAGATCTCGACGATACTAAAATGAGGGATTTTCTTGATCTCATGAGAGTGATGAAGTCCGACAAGTCAGTCAGAAATACCGCTATGTGGGACGCGCCCTGGTTCAACAGCATATATGACGGAACCGCGCTCGGCGAGTTCGTTCCCACCTGGGGACTTATGGACAGCGAGGGAAGCGTACTGAGCTACATGGCGAACGGCGCGTTCAACGACGGCAAGGACGCTTCGGAAACGAGAAGGCTCGCCATCTGCGAGGGACCCGGCGGCTGGTACTGGGGCGGAACATACATAGGTGTCGCCAAGACCTGCAACAGCCGTTCCCAGGCGAAAAGGTTCCTCGAGTACACCTGCCGGAACGCGAAGAGCATGAGGAAGCTTTCCGGAATCGACAGCAGCATGTTCATGAACAACCGCAAGGTAGTCAGCGCGGCTAAGCCGCAGAACAGCCTGCTGGAGAACTCCAACTATTATGACGTGCTGATAAAGTCCGCCGAGGATATCTCCTATAAGAACGGCAATGCAAACGACGATCTCATTGCAGACGTTGCCTGGGAGAATATGTACGAGATCCTGACCGACGATGAATCCACTATCGACGACTGGGAGTACGATGACGCGTTATTGTACTTCAGCCATTTTGTGGGCTGCTCAATACCCCTCTGGAAGGGCTAAGAAAAACTCCTGTGGTTTGCGCCGCAGGAGTTTTTTGTTATCAGAGATAGCGGAGCAGGTCCTTTTCCTCGCCGTTCTCAATGTAGAGCCGTGGGACCCTGGTGCCGATACAGCACAGCAGTTCGTAGCAGATGGTGTCGGCGATCTCCGCAGCATGGTCGATGGAGGATCCGCCGAAGGTTTCGTTGGAATACACCGTCACCACGTCGCCTATCTTTGCTTCGGGAATGTCAGTGATGTCGATCATCGTCTGATCCATGCAGATCCTACCGCAGACGGGCGCCGGCTTACCGCAGACGAGTACGTTCCACTTTCCGGAAAGCTTGCGGTTAAAGCCGTCCGCGTAGCCGCAGGGGATAAGCGCCAGCCGGGTTGGCTTGTCGGCGGTGAATGTTCTGCCGTAGCTTACCGTGTCGCCGGGCTGTATTGTCTTGATCTGGCTTATTACGGATTTCAGGCTGAATATCGAGCTTATTCCGTCGGGGAGCGGATATTCGATGTTGGGGCGGTGTCCGTACATCACTATTCCTGCACGGACGAAATCCGCGCCGAAATCCTTGTGGAAGAGTATTCCGCCGCTGTTCTGACAGTGCATGGGGATTCCGCGCGGCTTGCAGATATCCGCAATGCGCTTGTATTGCAGGCGTGTGAATTCCTCGTCCTCCTGCTCAAGGGAATCCGCCACGGCGAAGTGAGTGTACCCGGCGCGGCAGTCCAGACCCGGCAGCGAAAGTATTCTGTCCGCTTCCTCGCCGGTGGTTATGCCGACGCGGGACATTCCGGTGTCGAACTTGATGTGCACGGGGACTTTCACGCCAGCCTTTACGGCAGCCGCCGAAAGTTCCTCCGCATAGGGAACGCTGCCCACGGTGAATATATAATTCTTGTCAGCGTTTTCGATGACGAGGGGAATATCGCAGTAGCCGAAGAGGAGAATGTCGCCTTCCACCTTTGCGGAGGAGAGATTCTGCGCTTCCCAAAGGTTGGATACGGCGAAGTGCTTTACGCCGCAGCCGTTGAGCGCCTTTGCGGTGCCTGCGTCGCCGTGCCCGTATGCGTTTGCCTTGACGATGGCAATTATATCCTTTCCGCCTGCGTATCCGCGGATAATATCTATATTCTTTTTCAGGACGTCGAGATCTATTTCCGCCCATGTTCTGTGATAAAAATTCTTCATGTTCGCTCCTCAATGTGTTGAAATTTCTGAAAAAGTGTGGTATAATAAAAGAGGTGTACGTTATTGAATAATAGCTTCACGGCGGACTTGCTCCGCGTAATATAAACTATGCCGCAGATTTTCAGATATACCTTACATATTATATTACTTATTCCGGAAAAATTCAATACCTTTTCGGAAATACAGCTGAAAAATTGAAGAGCAGACGAAAGGCGAGAACATGGCAGTACGCAGAAAAAGTAACTGGTATATATACTTCATAGCATTCGGAATCACCCTGGCAATGATAATCATGGCAGTAATTTCCCTCAAGGATTTCATATTCTCGGAGAGCACCGAAACAGGGCTGAACACAAATGGCACGCTTTCCGAGGATTTTGTCCCGGACTCCGGCATGAACATGGCTGTTCTTACAATGATATCCGATTCCGAGAGTGATATGCCGTCGCTGTTCATTGCGGCGATGTACGACGCGGTTGAGAACAGACTCACTTATATTCCGCTGAACGATGGTATTGCCCTGGCTTCCGCCGGAAGAACGCTTCCGAATGTGTATGCGGCACAGGGCGGCTCCGGAGTTGTCAGCGCTGTTTCCGATGTGCTGGGCGTAAAGTTTGACGGATATATCCGCTTCACGCGCAACAGCCTTATGAACCTTTTTTCTACATTTGGCAACGTGGAATACGATGTTGCAAAAACGCTGCTCATCAATGACGGCGCGGAGGTCGAGGCGATAAACTCAGGCAAGCAGATATTCACTGCGGAAAGGCTCTTCAGATATATCATGCTTGCGGATTTCGATGAGGGCGAAAGCTACAGATTCAACATGATAGGCTCAATCCTCATTGAACTTGTAAACCAGAATGTTACCTATATCGACAGCTCCTTGCTGGACGTCTATGCTTCAAATATCATCGATAATGCGGAAACGGACCTTACTCTCGACCGCTATAAGCACAGTAAGGCGGCAATGCTGAACACGATACAGTACGGTATAAATCCTGCGGAGTACTACGTTCCCTATGGAGAGTACAACGACGACGGAAGCTTCACGATTTCCGACAATTCCCTCGTCACTATCCGTCAGAAATCCGGACAGTCAGAATAAGGAGATAACATGCAGGAGAGAATACAGCGCACAATGGCGGCGCTTGAAAAGAACAACATGAAGGCGTATTACGCCGAGAGCCGGGAGCAGCTCCACGACCTGGTGCGTTCCCTGGTGAAGGACGACCGTCTGATAACCGCCGGCGGTTCCGTGACCCTGGAGGAATCCGGCGTGAAGCAGCTGCTGATGACGGAGTTCAGGGGGATATACCTTGACCGCTCCGAGGGCACGACTCCCGAGGAAGTGGAGGATATTCTGCACAAGGCTTTTGTTTCCGACACGTTCTTTGCAAGCAGCAACGCTGTCACCGAGGAAGGCGAGCTTTACAACGTGGACGGCAGGGGAAACCGCGTGGCCGCAATGATCTACGGTCCCACGCAGGTGGTCCTCATCGTCGGCGTGAACAAGCTGGTTAAGAACATGGAGGAAGCCGTCCATCGCGTGGAGCAGGTCGCTGCTCCGCTTAACACCAAGCGGCTGAATTCCGGCACTCCCTGCGAGATCACCGGGAACTGCGCCCGCTGCCGCAGCAAGGGCAGGATATGCTGCTCCTATGTCCGCATGGCGCAGCAGCGCGTCAGGGACAGAATAAAGGTAATTATCGTCAACGAAAACCTTGGCTATTAAGAAAGGATACATAAATATGGCAATATTAAAGCTGAAAGCGCCCTGCAAGGATTACATCTGGGGCGGAAACAGACTCCGTGAGGAATACGGCAAGGAGCTTGACTCCGACAAGATTGCAGAAAGCTGGGAGCTTTCCTGCCACAAGGACGGTCAGAGTATGATCGTCGGCGGTGAATTCGACGGAAAGACACTTTCGGATTACATCGAAGCAAAGGGTAAGTCCGCCGTTCTGGGCAAGAACTGCGACCGCTTTGAGTACTTCCCGGTGCTGATAAAGCTCATCGACGCAAAGGACAACCTTTCCGTTCAGGTGCACCCCTCCAATGATTACGCGCTGAGAGTCGAGGGAGAGTACGGCAAGACCGAGATGTGGTACATCGTAGACTGCGATCCCGGCGCTGAGCTGCTCTACGGCTTCAAGCACGAGATAAGCAAAGAGGAATTCGCCGAGCGTATTGCAAACAACACACTCCTGGAGGTTACAAACAACGTTCCCGTACATAAGGGCGATGTATTCTTCATTGAGAGCGGCACGCTTCACGCAATCGGCAAGGGAATCCTCATAGCGGAGATACAGCAGAACTCCAATACTACTTATAGAATCTACGATTACGGCAGAGTGGGCAAGGACGGCAAGCCCCGTGAACTCCACGTTGAGAAGGCTAAGGACGTTACAAATCTTGTTCCGCCGAAGTATCCCACTACAGCCCAGGGCGCTCCCACGTCTATCCAGGGCGGCACTGAAACTCTGCTGCGCTCCTGCGAGTATTTCAATGTGAACAAGCTTGAGCTTGACGGAACCACCAGGCTCACCGCTGGTGAAGGTTCCTTCAACTCGCTGCTGGTGCTGGACGGCACTTTCGAAGTTGCTGCCGGCTCTGATAAGGCGACCGCAAGGAAGGGCGACAGCCTGTTCATCAGCGCAGGGACCGGCGATTACACGGTTTCCGGAAAGGGCATGATAATCCTCACCGACATCATCTGACAGGAGGCGTAATATGGCAAAGCACCTCGGCATAGACATCGGCGGCACAAATATCGCATGCGGCGTAGTGAATGAGGAATGCGAGATAATCGCGCGTTCCAAGGTCAAGACAAATTCCCCCAGACCGTATTCCGAGATACTTGCGGATATAATCCGCGCTGCGGAGCTTGCCTGCGCAGAAGCCGGAATAACTCCGCAGCAGCTGGATTCCATCGGTATTGGCTGCCCGGGCACCTGCAACCAGGCGACCGGCGTGGTGGAGTACTCCAACAATCTGGGATTCGTCAATGCGCCCCTGCGCACTGACATCGAGGCAAAGTTCGGGGTGCCCACATATCTCGGCAACGACGCGGACGCCGCAGCATACGGCGAGTATTGCGCCGGCGCGGCAAAGGGCGCGGATTCCGCGGTGGTGATAACTCTTGGGACCGGCGTAGGCTCCGGAATAATCATCGACGGGAAGATATACAGCGGCTCCAATTTTGCCGGCGGCGAGATCGGGCATACGGTCATTGTCGTGGACGGACGACCCTGTACCTGCGGACGCCGGGGCTGCTTTGAGGCGTATTCCTCCGCAACGGGTCTGGTGAATACCACCCTGGAGTTTGCCGGGAAATACCCTGAGAGCCTTATGGCGAAGATGATAAAGCAGGATGGCAGGGCCAGCGCAAGGACAGCATACCAGGCAATGAAGCAGGGCGACGAAGCCGGAAAGCTCGTCACCGACCTGTTTGTAAAGTACCTCGCGGTAGGTATTACGAATGTTATTAATATATTCCAGCCGGATATTCTGTGTATCGGCGGCGGAGTATGCAACGAGGGCGATACTCTGCTGATTCCGCTGAAAAAGGCGGTGGCGGAGCAGGTCTACTCCAAGAGAAGCGCTAAAAATACCGGGATCGTGATATGCTCCCTCGGTAATGACGCAGGAATAATCGGCGCGGCAATGCTGCACAGATCCTGCAATAAATAAAGATAACCCGAAAACGGGCGGAAAGGAAACATCATGAGAAGTGATCTTATCAAAGAGGGCGTTGAAAAGACTCCTCACAGAGCGATACTCAAGGCTCTGGGCGTAACCGACAGCGAAATGCACAGACCTTTCATCGCTGTAGTCTGTGCTGCCAGCGACTATGTTCCTGGTCATATGCACCTGCACGAGATCTCCCGCGCAGTCAAGGACGGTATCAGAAACGCAGGCGGTGTTCCGTTTGAGTTCTTCACCATCGGCGTATGCGACGGACTTGCAATGAACCACAAGGGTATGAGATATTCCCTGGCTTCCCGAGAGCTGATTGCCGATTCCATTGAGGTAATGCTGACTGCACATCCCTTGGACGGTGTTGTGTTCATTCCGAACTGCGACAAGATCGTTCCCGGAATGGTGCTGGCGGCTGCCAGAATGAACCTGCCTGCCATCTTCTGCAGCGGCGGTCCTATGAACCCCGGCTGCGTACAGGGCAAGCGCGTGGGCTATTCCGAGATCTATGAGGCTATCGGTCAGTACTCCAACGGCGAGATCGGCGACGATGTGATCAAGGACTTTGAGGACAACGCATGCCCCACCTGCGGCAGCTGCTCCGGTATGTACACCGCGAACTCCATGAACTGCCTGACCGAGGCGCTCGGACTTGCACTTCCTACCGCCGGAACTGAGCCTGCAGTAAATTCCGCACGCCGCAGACTTGCGAAGGAATCCGGCGAGCGCGCTGTCGAGCTTGTAAAGCAGAATATCCGTCCGCTTGATATCCTCACCAAGAAGAATATGCTGAATGCGCTGGCTACCGATATGGCTATCGGCGCTTCCTCCAATACCGTACTCCACCTGCTTGCCATTGCGCACGAAGCTAAGGTAGACATCACCCTAGACGACATCGACCAGATGAGCAGAAAGACTCCGCAGCTGGCGAAGCTGAATCCTGCTTCCAGTGTGTTCATCACCGACCTGAATGCCGTAGGAGGAATCCAGACTGTTATCCGCGAGCTTTCCAAGGGCGGACATGTGAATACCGATGTGCTGACAGTATCCGGCACCCAGGCTGACCGTATTGCTAAGGCTAAGGATGCTGACGGCGTGATCGTTCACAAGGTCGATGACCCGATCCGCAAGGACGGCGGAATTGCAATCTTGAGCGGTAACCTCGCAGAGCACGGCTCCGTAGTAAAGCAGGGCGCAGTAAAGCCCGAGATGATGGACTTCACCGGAACCGCACGCGTATTCAACGGCGAGCAGGCTGCATGTGATGCGATACTCGGCGGCGCCATCAAGGCGGGGGATGTGGTAGTTATCCGCTACGAAGGTCCGAAGGGCGGCCCCGGAATGCCGGAAATGCTGGCTCCGACCGCTGCGATCGTCGGCAAGGGACTTGACGGCAACGTGGCACTTATCACCGACGGACGTTTCAGCGGCGCTTCCCGTGGCGCTGCGATCGGACATGTTTCTCCGGAAGCAGCCGAGGGCGGACTTATCGCGTTCGTTGAGGACGGCGATAAGATACACATTGATATCCCGAACCGCAGCATTACACTGCTGGTTGACGACGCGGAGATCGCAAAGCGCAGGGAGAAGGGCATTCTTCCTCCCAAGGAGCTTGACGGCTACCTCAAGAGATACGCGAAGTTAGTTACCTCCTCCAATACCGGCGCGGTATTTGCTGACTGATAATTACATCGCAGCCCCTGTCATAATGGCAGGGGCTTGTTCTTTTTCCGGAGGCAGGCGCATAGGATATACCATGATCGAATTAAAACTGAAGCGGACGGCTCTCCGGTTGGATTTCACTTTCGTGGCGGTGCTGGCGCTGTTTTTCTGGCTGGACTCCGGCGGATTCGGGCTTATCACTCTGGCGGTATGCGCGGCGCATGAAATGGCGCACCTTGCGGTAATGCTCATGTGCGGCATAATCCCGGAGAGCGTGACTTTTTACGGTGCCGGTATTCGTATCTCCGCGCCGGATACAGAGTGCACTCCCCCTGGTGTGCAGGCGGCGGTGTATTCCGCCGGGTGCTTGATGAATTTCCTGTTGGCTGCGGTGATGGCTGCCTGCGGATTCCCGGAAGCGGCGGCGATCAGCCTGTTCACCGGGTGCTTCAATATGCTGCCGATAGGTGAGTTTGACGGGCGCAGGCTGCTGAAATTGTTCGTGCTGTCCCACGCACGCCCCGAGCATGTGGACTGCATACTTTTCTGGAGCGGAGTCCTCTCAGCTGTGCTGTGCGGCGCGGCTATTATCCTGGGCGGCAGGGGAGTCAGCCCAACGCTTGCGATAACATGGGCGTATATTATTATAATGTCGCTGCGAACAGTGTAATAATAGTGTAAAATATTGTTATTTCGTCGAAAAAGGTATTGACAGACGGACAAAATTACTGTATAATAAATATACATTCATTGGCAATTTTTTATATGAAAAGGAGCTTTTTATGAGGTATGAGATCAAAGGCGAGCCGCTGCCCGTCGTAATCGTTTATCTTGAGAGCGGAGAGTCCATCAAGTGCGAAAAGGGCGCTATGGCATGGATGACCCCCAACATGAAGATGGAAACCGGCGCCGGCGGAGTCGGCAAGGCTTTCGGCAGAATGTTCTCCGGCGAGTCCATGTTCCAGAATACATATACCGCTGTCGGCGGTCAGGGTATGATCGCGTTCGCTTCCAGCTTCCCCGGCTCTATCATTCCGATAGATGTCAGCAAGGGTGACTTCATCGTTCAGAAGTCCGGTTATCTTGCTTCCGAGTCTTCCGTTGAGCTTTCCATCGCTTTCCAGAAGAAGCTTGGCGCAGGATTCTTCGGCGGCGAGGGATTCATCATGCAGCGCCTTCACGGCACTGGTATGGCTTTCGTCGAGATAGATGGTTATGTTGTCGAGTACGAGCTTCAGGCTGGTCAGCAGATGCTTATCGATACTGGTTATCTGGCTGCGATGTCCGGCTCCTGCACCATGGATATCCAGACAATCAAGGGCGTGGGCAACGTACTGTTCGGCGGCGAGGGTCTGTTCAACACTGTAGTTACAGGTCCCGGCAAGATCTATCTCCAGACAATGCCTATCAGCAATGTTGCTGCTGCTATCAACGGCTACATTACCAAGAGCTGATTAATTATAAGAATACAGGGGCTGATTTTCAGCCCCTTTTTTATTACATTTTTGTAACAAATATTGACAACCTATTCAAATAATGATATACTCTAATTGAAAATCCTGAAATTTTTTTAAGGGAAAATGCAACTATTTGGCTTTGATACCTGTTTTATTTTATAGAAAGACAATGAAAGGGGTGACAGCATGGAAGAAACAAAGCCCAGAAAGCCAAGAGCCATGATACATGTCAAGGATCTGCGCAAGGAATACAAGCTTGACGGCGGCGAATCCGTCGTGGCGCTGAAAAGGATCAACCTTGACATCATGGAAGGGGAGTTGTGCTGCATTTTCGGTACATCTGGCTCGGGTAAATCCACGCTGCTGAATCAGCTCGCCGGATTGGAAAAACCAACGTTCGGCGACGTATACATAAGGGGAGTACCGATAACGCGGCTTTCCGAGAATCAGCTGGCTGCATTCAGGCAGCGCCACATCGGATTCGTGTTCCAGTCCTATAATCTGCTGCCGTTCATGACGGCGGTGGAGAACGTTGCTATGCCGCTTATGTTCCGTGGAGAAAGCAAGAGAAAACGCACCCGCATGGCGGTCGCAATGCTGAAGAAGGTCGGTCTGGGAAATCGGCTGAAGCATTACCCACGGCAGATGTCCGGCGGTCAGCAGCAGCGAGTCGGAATCGCGAGGGCGTTCGTCGCGAAGCCCGATGTAGTATTTGCGGACGAGCCCACGGGCAACCTCGACTCCAAGACGACTGTCGAGGTAATGGACATGATAAAGTCCTTTGCAAGGAAGTTCAACCAGACTATAGTCCTGGTTACTCACGACCCGGAGCTTGCAAAGTATGCAGACAGAATCGTTACGCTGGTAGATGGAAGAATAGTCAGCGATACCAAAGGAGAAAATCATGAATAAGTATTTAAAGAATGTATGCTCAGTATTTTTGAGTGCCACACTGCTCTCAGCAGCCGCTCCTGCGGCAGTCCCGTTTGCGGCATTCGCTGCCGGAACTACAGAATCGAACGATCCCGGCCTCACTATGAACCCGGTAGTTGTACAGTATATGCCCACGAATACCAAGGGCAAGGAGCTTGGCACCATCAGCGAGAACACCGTGTTCAATCTGAAGATAGTAATAAAGGACCTCAAGATCAAGACCTCCCAGCTTGCCAACAAGGAGAACGATATCGACTTTATAAAGACGATGGATACCTTCAAGGGCACCGTGAAATCCGTAAAGATCACCTCGACGGGCGACGATCTGCTGAGGTACGAGGTAGATCTGACTGACTGCAAGTGGCTTGGCGGAAGCACCGCGTTCGGCTTCATGGTCGGATATACCGGCAGCAGCGGATATTCCGACGGCTCTGTTACCATCAACGAGTGCAAGGCTTCCAGCGGAAGCGACGATCCCGTAGTTAACGTTTCTGAGCCGATGATAAAGATCACCGGAGTTGAGCCGGACGCTCCAATCAGGGCAGGCGAAACCGGCGAATTCAGAATCAAGCTGAAGAACCTCGGCAGCACCTCCGCTTATAATATTCTTGCGGAGATCACTCCCTCCGATGATATCCTCATCATCGATGGCACCGGCACCCAGGATATCGAAAGCCTTGATTTCAAGGACGAGAAGATAATCACCGTAAAGTACAAGGCGCTGGACAAGATAACTTCCCTGAAGCAGAATTTCGGCGTATCCCTGAGGTACTACTATGATAACGGCACATCGGAAATGACCGGCTCGGCAAACTCCCAGGTTTCCGTTGCGGCGGAGGTGTCCACCACTGAAAGAGTATATCCCGTGATCACCACGGATTTCTCCCTGGCTGAAACCGAGATCGAGGGCGGCAGGGAATATTCCGGCGTAGTTACCGTAAAGAACAGCGGCACCGCCGATATGAAGGGACTTTTCGTAAGCTTCTCCGGCACGGATGACATAATCATCACCGGCGGCACAGGTTCCCGTTACTTTGAGGACCTGCCGGTGAACTCCACAAAGCAGATCACCGTGAAGTTTCGCACGATGAATGAGATCACCACCCTGCGCCAGGAACTCAAGGTATCTCTGAAATACAACTACATGCAGGGAAGCGACGAACAGGAAGGCACCTACGAGCAGTCGTTCATCATGTTCGGCAAGGGTGCAGGATCCGCTCCGCTGCCTGTGATCACCTCCAAGCCTCTTGAGAACCCTCTCAAGGCTGGCAAGACATACCGTAAGGCGTTCTATGTTACCAACAAGGGCACAGAGGACATGAAGAACGTTACCATCAAGGTGAAGGGCAGCGAGGGGCTCACCATCATCAGCGGAAGCGAGCAGTTCTTCGTTGACAGCATAAAGGCTGGCAAGCAGAAGCGTGTGCTTGTATATTTCAACACGAATGCTGACCTTACGGCGGTGAACCAGACTCTTGATATCGACATTGAGTACTACTATGAGAAGGCAGGCGTGCTGACCGCTGAAACCAAGAGCGGCACAGTTACAATGAATTCCGCCATCTCCACCGCGCCGGTGCTCAGAATTTCCGGCGACAATCTCGGCGCTGCACTGTTACCGGATAACGAGTACGAGTACAACGTGTATGTGAAGAACTACGGCGATATTACCGTAAGAGATGTGTTCGTTGACCTGACTGCTACCGACGGAATGTACTTCCTTGACGGCACCGAGTCCGCGCACATTGAGATAATCCGCCCGGGCGACAGTGCGACTATCCCCGTGAAGTTCAGGACACTTGAAAACATATCTTCCATCAAGCAGGGAATCACCGCTGAGATGAAGTATTCCTACGGCAGGAACGCTTCCATCGTCCAGAAAGATGGCACCTCCTCCCTGACGCTCATAGCAGCTGCAAACAAGGATCCCGATGGCAAGGACAATTCGGCAGCCCCGAATATAATCATCGGCAAGTACGACATCGGCGCAGACCAGATAGCTGCCGGAGATATATTCAACCTCAGCCTTGATTTCTACAACACCAACGCTTCCACCGCAATTGAAAACCTTATAATGACCGTGAATGCGAGCGGCGACCTTTCCATCTACGGCGGAAGCAACTCCTTCTATTATCCGTCCATGGCTGCAGGCGGCTCTGCGAGTGAATCCGTGCAGCTGAGAGCGCTTCCTACTGCGGCTACGGGAACTTCCTCCGTGTCCGTATCCTTCAAGTATGATTACATGGTGGGCGACACCAGAAACACAATGACCTCCGAGCAGTCAATCTATGTTCCGCTGTATCAGCCGGACAAGATGACTTTCTCCGTAAGCAAGCCTACATATGATATTTATACCGGAAACGAGGTTTACCTCACCCTCAGCTACATGAACAAGGGAAGATCTGACGCCGCTAACGTTAAGGTTGAGCTGACCAGCGGAGCTTCGTCTACCGATGATGGAGTGGTCGATGGCAGCACTGCGGGTTCTGGTGAGATATCCGATGTCGCCACAAACGAAGCCGCTCAGAATGGCGCATCAGAAATAATGTCAGGGCTTTCTTCTATGGAGTATTCACCTATGAGCGCGGTTGTAATGAATGCCGGTGCGGCAATCTCTGACGGTATTATGTACGATGACGGCGCAATGGGTGGCGCAGGATACATCGACGATGGTTACACCGATGGCGGTTATGACATTGGCGGAGATACCTCCTATGACGACCCGGGATTCACAGCGCTGTCCACCGAGAAGGTAATAGGCAATATTGCCGCCGGCGGCAACGGTACGGCTGATTTTGTTGTCACCCCGACAAGATCCGGCGAGGTGACCGTAATATTCAAGATCACTTACGAGGACTCCAACATGAACGAGATCGTCAAGGAGATCCCCGTAACGCTCAATGTTCAGGAACAGCAGTGGGTCGAGCCGGATTATCCCATGACCTACGACGTACCCGACGAGGGCGGTGAGGGATTCCCCTGGTGGGCATGGCTGATAATTGGCGGCGGTGTTGCAGTAATCGTGGTTGTGATCATCGTTATTGTAAAGGTACGCAAGAAGAAAAACGGCGGCAAGAAGAAGTACACAGCAGATGACATCGACTGGGAGGACGACTTCGACGACAACAGCACGGATAACAGCAGTACGGACAGCATCGACAAGACAACAAAGGTTTAATGGTGATGAGCCGTGAAATTAATTGACATGATAAAAATGACGCTGCAAAACCTCACGCGCCGCAAGTCACGGACGATACTTACCGTGCTCGGCGTCGTGGTGGGCTGCTGCGCCATCGTGACCATGATGTCCATCGGCTTCGGCGTGCAGAATTCTCAGCAGATAATGCTGGAGGGAATGGGCGACCTCACGCTGATCCAGGTGTATTCCGGAGGGCGTAAGGACACCAAGCTGGACGACGACGCGATACGGAAATTCCAGAATATTGCGAATGTTGACGTAGCAGTTGGAAAGACCCAACTGAACAACGTGAATATGACGGTTTATGCCGGGGATAACGACCGCTACCAAATGCAGTGGGTGAACGTTGTCGGAATCAATAAGGACGCCATGGAGAAGTTCGGATTCCAGCTGCTGGAGGGCTCCTACCCCAAGCAGCCGTTCGAGGTGCTTGCCGGACAGTACGCGGCGTACAATCTTATGGATACCCTCAGACCGGACGGGAGCAATACCATCAGCCGGTGGGATTATATGTATTCCTACGATCCCAACACCGGCGAAATGACGGAGAACGATCCGTCATCGCTTCCGGATCCTTACATGCAGCTGAACGGGCAGACGCTCAAGCTGGAGCTTTTTTCGTATGATAATTACGATAGCAAGAAGTACCAGGAAGTCAAGGTTACAGGTATAGTCAAGGAGGACTACAACAAGGATTACTCCACTAGCGAGGGACTTATCTTCTTTACGACTGACCTTGAAGCAATTCAGAAGATGTTCTATCCGACCTCCAGCCAGAAGACGGAGTACAGCGAGATCTACGTCAAGGCAAAGGACATCTCCCAGGTGGCGGATATCGAGAGCGACATCAAGCAGATGGGCTATTCCACCTATTCAATGGAGAGCGTCCGCAAGCCTCTTGAGGAGGAGGCACGCAAGCAGCAGATGATGCTTGGCGGACTTGGCGCGGTATCCCTTTTCGTTGCTGCGCTAGGCATATGCAATACCATGATAATGTCCATCTCCGAGCGCACCCGTGAGATTGGCGTCATGAAGGCGCTGGGCTGCTACCTAGGTAATATCCGTACCGTGTTCCTTATGGAAGCCGGATTCATCGGACTTATCGGCGGAATTATCGGCAGCTTCCTCAGCTTCTTTATATCGGTGGGAATGAACCTGTTCACGACCGAAGCCGCAAAATCCATTGAGATCACGGATATCGGCGCGCTGTGGAACAGGATAGTCACGGCTATGGATACGGCGAACAGTCCGATGTCCATTGTGCCGATATGGCTCTACGGATTCGCGATACTTTTCTCGATAGTCATAGGTCTTGGCTCGGGATTCTACCCGGCTAACAAGGCAGTGCATATTTCCGCAATGGAAGCTATAAAGCGTGAATAAAATAACAAAGGCAGCCAGTGTCAAAACTGGCTGCTTTTTGTGTAATATGTACCAAAGAATTTCGAGAAATTTGTGTGAAACAAGCAACTATGCATAAAAATAATATATGCTATGCTGATTTAGCATTTCACAAAGGGTCGGGATAGTGTTATAATAATATCAATAAAAACCGAGGAAAAATCATAGGGTTTTCTGTAGGTTTTTCACAATATTTTCACATATGGAGGTACATAACAATGGCTAGATTTACTTTACCGAGAGATGTCTATCATGGAAAGGGTTCTCTTGAGAATCTGAAGGCGCTCAAGGGCAAAAAGGCAGTTATCGTAGTCGGCGGTGGCTCTATGAAGCGTTTCGGATTCCTCGACAGAGCCGAGGGATACCTGAAGGAAGCCGGATTTGAAGTAATGATCATTGACGGCGTTGAGCCTGATCCTTCTGTTACTACCGTTATGAACGGCGCTAAGAAGATGCTTGAGTTCAATCCGGACTGGATCGTGGCTATGGGCGGCGGTTCTCCTATCGACGCTGCGAAGGCTATGTGGATCAAGTACGAGTATCCGGAATGTACCTTTGAGGATATGTGCAAGGTATTCGGCATTCCCGAGCTGAGAAAGAAAGCACACTTCTGCGCTATTCCTTCCACCTCCGGTACCGCTACCGAGGTCACCGCGTTCTCCATCATCACTGATTACGACAACGGTATCAAATACCCGATCGCTGACTTCGAGATCACTCCTGATGTTGCAATCGTTGATTCCGACCTGGCTGAAACTATGCCGCAGAAGCTGGTTGCACACACAGGTATGGACGCTATGACTCACGCTATTGAGGCTTATGTATCCACCGCAAACTGCGACTACACCGACGCGCTTGCTATCCATGCGATCGAGATGATCCAGGCTAACCTGGTCAAGTCCTACAACGGTGACATGGCTGCGCGCGCTAAGATGCACAACGCACAGTGCCTGGCTGGTATGGCGTTCTCCAACGCTCTGCTGGGTATCGTTCACTCCATGGCTCACAAGACCGGCGCGATCTTCCAGGATTACGGCGCTCATATTATCCACGGCGCAGCAAACGCAATGTACCTGCCCAAGGTAATCAAGTTCAATGCCAAGGATCCGACTGCTAAGGCTCGCTACGGCGTTATCGCTGACTACATGCACCTGGGCGGCTCCAGCGACGACGAGAAGGTTGATCTGCTGATCAAGTACCTCCGCGGCATGAACGACGAGCTGAAGATCCCGCACTGCATCAAGAACTACGGCGCAGACAGCTATCCCACTGAGCAGGGCTTCGTTCCCGAGAACGTGTTCCTGGAAAGACTGCATGACATCGCTGTCAACGCTATCGCAGACGCATGTACTGGTTCCAATCCTCGTCAGCCCTCTCCCGAGGAGATGGAGAAGCTGCTTAAGTGCTGCTACTACGACACTGACGTTGATTTCTGATCAACTGAATAAACTTGCCCCCACCGATCGGTGGGGGCATTTGTGTATGGAAAATCCCACCGGAATCCGATGGGATTTTCTTATTGTCAGTGGTTCCTGAACCATTTGCGTATCCACGCGCCGCCCTCTGAGTAGTCGCTGTCGCTCCAGTTTCCGTCCGCCTTTGCGGATTCCCTGAAACACGACGAGGATTCGTTCTTGTTCGCGAGATTCCAGTTGCAGTAGCTGATTCCGTACTTGTCCAGAAGCTTCAGCCACTTTTCAGTCTGACCGAAGTCGTTTCCGCCGTTGCCGGAGGCATCGCAGCAGCCGAATTCCGACACGAATATCGGGAGTCCGCCGGCAACGCATTTTTCAGTGCGCTCCCTGAGCCAGTCGGTGTGAGTGGCGGCGTAGAAGTGCAGTGCGTACATAACATTGTCGAAGTCCAGCGGATCCGCCAGAGCCTGGTCGATATCCTGACTCCAGGTGGGGGTTCCGACGATTATCACGGCGTCCTTGTCGTTCTTCCGGATAACGGGAATCACCTTTTCCGCATATGGCTTGATAACTCCGCCCCAGGTGGCGTTTCCGTTCGGCTCGTTGACTATCTCGTAAATTATGTTGGGGTAGTCCGCGTATTTCTTTGATATGTCGTTAAAGAAACTTATCGCTTCGTCCGTGTATGCCGTGGGGTCTCCGGGATTGAGCACATGCCAGTCGATAATGACGTACATTCCGAGTTTTATACATATGTCAACGCCTTTCTCAAGCAGCTGACGGCTTCCGTCCTTGTTCTTCATATAGCACTGACCGTTGCCCCATTCATCGACGTACATCGCCAGGCGCACCACGTTGGTGTTCCAGTCATCGCGCAGGGTCCTGAAGGAATTCTCGTTGATGAAATCCGGAAACCAGGTTATGCCGTGTGTGCTCATTCCGCGCAGCTGATAGCCGTTGCCGTTCTTGTCCACCAGCTGAGTTCCCTTGACGGAGAGCTGCCCGTGCGTTGCGACCGGAGTGCTTCCCTTTGGATCCTCCGGCGCCGGAGGTAAAGTGACCACGCTCGCTGCCGTGGTCGATTCCGGAGTACTGTTGTTCCCGGAGCCAGAGCCTGACCCGGTTCCGGCGCTGCTTCCGTTCACGGTAGCCTTACCGGGCTTGAACTCCGTGGGGGAGCTGTAGTTGAATCCGAATCCGGCTGTGCCGCCGTTTACTATCTCGCCGTTGTAGCTTTCGTTCTTTACTGTTAGTTTAGTTCCGCTGACGGTGTATTTTCCATTCCAGCCGGAGGTGATCTCAAATCCGCTGGGAACCGTGATTTCAACGGTCCAGCTGCTCACGGCGCTGCCGGAATCGTTGGTGAGAGTCACCTCGTATCCGCCGCATTTCTTTCCGCCCTCCTCCCAAGTGGAGCTGAGCTTCCAGTCCAGCGAGAACTTGCTGGCTGTTGTCGGCTTGGAGGTCGCCGTGGTGGCAGCCTTTGTTGTGGCGGAGGTGGTATCCGCCGGCGTTCCGGAGTTTGCGATGGAGCTTCCGGAGGTGCTTTCCGCAGGGGATTCCTCAGGCTCCTGGGAGTCGGTATTCACCTCCTCAGGCGGTGCGCTCTCCGTGCTGCCGGAAACAGTTGCCGCGCTGGTGGATTCCGTCTGGGACTGCTCCTCCGCTGTAATTCCGCCGCCGGGAACCACTGCTGTGGAGGAGTCTGCTTCCACAGTCTGACTTCCCGTCACTGCTTCGGAGTTGCCCTTCCCGGAGCAGCTGCACAGCATAGCGGAGCATAAAATAGCCGCAATGACGTTTCTGATTGATTTTCTCATAGCTATATCCTTTCCTGAAAAAATATGCTGCCTTAATTATATCATCATCCAACCGAAAAATCAACCATATCTAAAAAAAAGCCTGCATCATTGTGCAGACTTTTTTTACTCGGCTCATAGGGAATTCATCATTTCGGTTATCCTTCGTTTGATCTCGCTGTACCGCTTGACCGGAACGGGTATCTCGCTTCCATCGGAGAGGATAACGCAGTAGGGTTTGATAAGTGCAATGTGTTCCACATTCACAACATAACATCTGTGTACGGGTAGAAAGCCGTTTCCGGATTTCGCAATGAATTCCGTGATATTCATCCTCGCATTGATCGTGTCACCGCTGCAGCGGATTATCGTGTTTCTTCCGTCTGATGTGGCAAAGAGGATACTCTGCGGATAGAGGAACCTCGTGCAGTCGTTCCGGTCTGTGATGACGATTCGCGGAGAGCGTCTGTCCGGCGTGATGTTCCTGGCGGCAGGAGGTTCCGGCAGCGCGATATCATCGGGTTTGCTTATACCGATGTGTTTGAGCGTAAGTTTGCTGTCCTGGGTGGATTCCCACACGCATACGCAGCTCTGTGATCTGATGGAACGTCCGTCGTCCAGTTCGTACTGTCCTATAATTGTGCACGCATTTCCGCAGTTCTGGGCAATCATAAAAGTGTGCCGCCGAACTGTGGATTGACTTATATCTTCCGAGATCTGCGGAAGAAGCGCCAGGATTTTCTCGCGCCCCTGGATCAGAATATGCCTGCCCGGATCAATCAGTGTGATGTCCTCGGCTATGTGTTTCAGCAGGGGGGAGAAATCGCACTGCCATAAGGATTCTATGATCTTCTGTGTTTTGTTCTGGATCATTATGGCTTCTTTGCTGGTCATAAAATATGTACCTTTCCTGTATATTAATGGTCGCCACTAATATACTTGCCTGAATAAATAATGTGTACAGTACACCGGGTGGTCCGTTAATTCTCCTCGCGTTCGGCGAATTCTGTACTACCAGGTTTTTACATTGTGTTTCATCTGAAGTGATTATATCATTTCAGGCGAAAAATGTCAAGTAGTGGAAAAGCACACGGTTAATGTATAATTATGACTGAAAAAAGGAATTAAATAGCTATTAACTGCGAAATTATGGTTTTGGTTACTAAATGATGGCTTTTCATAAAAATGTATTGAAATTACTATTTTTTCCTGCTATAATACCAACAAGTTACAGATAGGCATTCTGCGAATAATTGTGAAATATCCACAATGAAATTTGTGAGGTCTGTATGGAATATATCACCAAGCGGAGGAAAGCGGCAGATGAAGCGGCTGAAACGACGAGTTCCGCCAGAAGGACGCTGCTCGGTTCCGCTGCCGGGACAGCAACAGGCGCACCCTTACGGAGCGTCGATCCGGTATTCCAGATAGCGTCGTGTTTCACGGAACGCTTTGACGCGCTGGGAAAGCAGAACGCCGCAAAGATGTCAGAAGTCACGGAAAAAAGAACTGACGATTGCGAAGAATGTCGGAATATCACCAAACAGCCGGGTGCGGAAGAACTCAGGAAACAGCACGATTCCCCGGAATATGTGCACTCCGCGTCGGAACTCCGTGATGGGAATTTCACGGACCGCTTTTCGGAATACGCGTTCCGGGGCGGAAAACTAGCCGCGTCAGTGATGGCAGGGCAGGGAAAGCAGATGTTTACAGTCTGCCTGGCACGGGCGATAGGGAAACCTATGCCTTTTGGAGAACGTCAGAAGAAGCTGCTGGGCGAATCCCGGATCAGGATGCCGGTGCCTAATATGTCCTCTGATGTTACTTTCAACCGTGATGTAAGCTCCGTAGTCGGTATCGTGACAGATACGATGAGGGGTTCTACAAGGATCCTCGACCTGTTCAGGAGTCTTGTTGAGGACAGCGGACAGTGCGTCTGCGATCCGCTTGAGATGCGCAGGATAGGAACACTCCGGCAGACGATGCCGTTTCTTGACACGGAAAGAGATAAAGCGCTGATGGCGCAGTACCGGAATCGGATACGGGAGCTTGAAGGCGAAAGTTCGCCGGACAGCGCAGCGATCGCTAAATTCCTGCGTTCCGCGCTTGCAAAGCAGGGCGCCGTATTGCAGCGGAAAATCCAGCAGCAGCGTGAATTCCTGACGGTTCTGAACCGGATATCATCGAATGTTGCCGAGGCGGAAAAGCTGTTCAGCTCCGATGGATTCACTGAATCCGCCGCAGATGAGGTTTCGGTGCTTTCGCAGGACGATCCGCCGGAGGACGGCAGGGGAGATTCCCTTGCGGAGAGCATTGCCACGGCAGTGGCGGACTTCTTTTCTGGTCTGAGAGGTGAGGGAGATCCAGGAGCAGACGCGCTCAGCAGCGCAGACGGTGAAGCAGGAACGGGAACCGGAGAGAAAACCGGCGGAAATCCGGACGGCAGCGGCGGTTCCTGAGATAGCGGCTGCTGCGGTTTCCGCAGTTGAGAAATCGCTGGGAATAGCAGTCGGGCTGGATTCCGCTGAAAAGCTGCTTTCGGGCGGAAACCAACTTTTGCTAGGCTTATTGAAATCCCAGGCTCCGGAAACTGACATATTCCGGCAGATTCCGGATTTCTCAGAAGCATCGCCGGAAAACGATTTCGTTCCAGATGGCGCCGACGCAGATCTAGGGGAGATACCGGGATTCTCCGGCAGCGCTATTGCAATCACGCCGCTTTCAACAATTGGCTGACAGGAGGTTTTCCCGTGGATTATTCCAGTGTTATCAGGAATGAACTGGCGCTTCACGGCGTAAGATTTAAAGAGGAGAACGGCGCATTCCAGATGACATTGAGCAGCGGCTCCAGGGTATGGAGGTGTATGCTTTTTGCGGCAGGAAACAATATAGTGTGCTGCGTGCAGTTCCCCTGGAGGACGGGTCGTGCGATACTCACGGAGTTGGATTCTCTGAACGGCAGGCTGCGAAACGGATGCCTGTTTACCGAAAACGGACATGTTGTCCTGCGGTTCACAGCGGAGATCACTGACCCATTGAGTGCAGGCGAGGCTGTGATGGCGCTGTTGCACAGTTCGGGAAATACAGTTTGCAGCTGCTGGAACAAAATCTTTTCAGCAGCGGAGGTCGTTGAATGATAGACTATTCCGAAGCAGGGAAGCGCTTTGCAAGCCAGGCTGAACTTCTGGGGTGCTTTGCGGAAATCCTTGATCTACATATATATTACCATTATAAATATCACTTCTGGGTAAGCCCCGACAGCAACATTCAAAGTATGCTTGGGGTAGTCGTTACCCGGGAGGAATTCGAGAAGAATCTGCTGAAAACTTCGGATTCCCGGATTTTTCCGGGTCTGACGGATGAAGAGCGTGAAGAGATAGCCATGATGAGAAATTTCTTTTTCGGCAGGGTCATGGCAACTCCGGAAAGCTGCGGATTCCCGGTTTTCAACATGGAGGTCGCGTTCGGGAAGGACAGATTTGAATTCCTTACAATGCTTACTCTGCTGTGCTGCGAGATAAATCGGCGCTATGAGAAGCTCTTTGCCTATCTCCAGGACGACATCTCGAAAAAGCGCCCCACCGCTGATACTATGATACGGCTGTGGGGGGAGCCGGGTAGCCTTGTATCCGGATATTACCGCTATTTCTCGGCGCAGAATACGCTGATGAAATATATTTGCGAGCCGTCAGCCGGCAGCCTGTGCACAATGCAGCTGAAGCTTTCAGAGCCGGTGGTCGGATTCCTGACCGGCGGCGGAGCGGATCATGAATTCTTCCGTGCGACAGATGATTTACCCCCGGTGCTGATCATGTCCGACCTGTTGGAAAAGGCGGTCTGCGCCATGGGGCGCTCCCTTGAAGGGAAAGCCGCAGTCATCTGCATGTGCGGAGAGCGCGGCAGCGGCAGGAGGACCCTGGTAAAGCACGCAGCTAAAATGTGCGGCGAGAACATTTTGTTCCTGCCTGCTGCGGAAATCGCGGCAGCGCAGAGTGCCGCAGCGGTTTTCCGCAGAGCGGTCTGCGAGGCTGTTCCGAGGGGCGCTGCAATATGCATAACGGATTTCGGGCAGTTGCTTGAGGAGGACTGCCGTGCGAAGCTGGCGGAATTGTCAGCGGAGCTTTCAGACAGCGGCAGACAGTTCGGACCGCATATCTTTATCACGACGGAGCAGCGCTGGCAGAGCGGAATCCCCGGAGAGGGAACGATCCTGCTTACGCTGGAACTTCCAGAAACGGACGAGGATCAGCGGCTGATACTCTGGGAGCACTTCCTGAAAGGGATCACGCTCACCGGGGAGATTTCTCCGGCGGAGATGGCGGCGAAGTTCCGGTTCAACATCGGGCAGATACGGGGAGCTGTGGACAGAGCCTGCGAGCTTGCTGCCGCCAGCGGCGGCGGTATTTCTCCGGAACTGCTGCACGAATGCTGCTACGCCCAGGTCGTGGTCGGACTTAACACGCTTGCTTCACCAATAAAGCCGGCGTACAGCTGGGAGGATCTTGTGCTTCCGGAATCTGAGATACGGCTTCTGAAAAGCGCCTGTATGCATGTCAGATACCGCCATAAGGTCTATACCGAGTGGGGATTCTCAAAGAAAGCCGCATACGGCAGGGGACTTTCCGTGCTGTTTTCCGGACCTCCGGGCACGGGAAAAACCATGGCTGCACAGGTCATCACGAATCAGCTGCACATGCAGCTTTTCAAGGTGCAGCTGTCGCAGGTTGTCAGCAAGTACATTGGTGAAACGGAAAAGAATCTCCGGCGAGTGTTTACCGAAGCGAAGAACGCAAACTGCGTGCTTTTCTTTGACGAAACCGACGCGCTGTTCGGGAAGCGTTCCGAGGTGAAGGATTCCCACGACCGCCACGCTAATATCGAAACCGCTTACCTTCTCCAGCAGATGGAGGAATACGACGGAGTCGTGCTGATGGCGACGAATCTGCTACAGAACATCGACGAAGCGTTCATGAGGCGGATAAGCTTTGTGATCAGTTTCCCGTTTCCGGACGTGCCGACCAGGAAGCTCCTCTGGCGGAAAATGCTGGACGCGCGGGCGCCGCTTGATGAAATCGACTGGGATTTTCTTGCCGGGAACTTCAAGATGGCAGGCGGCAATATCAAGAACTGCATTATCCATGCGGCATTCCTGGCGGCGTCCGAGGATAAGCCAATAGGAATGCGGCATCTGCTCACCGGAATAGTCAACGAGCAGCGCAAGAACAACACGGTCGTGCTCCGGGACGACCTGAAACAGTACGCCGACCTTGTGTTTGGCGCAGATTGAGTTAGCTGATCCGTCAGGATTGCTATAAATGAAGAACTGCTCCGCAGGACTTCGCAAAATTATTTTGAGAGGAGGCACTGATCTTCATGCAGCCTGAACACGCTGGGAAGATCAGAAACAAGTTATGCCAGAGTATTTATCCCCCGGTGTTTATGTTGAGGAGTACGAGTCGGGCGCAGTTCCGATGGAAGGCGTCGGCACAAGCACAGCAGGCTTTATCGGTCTTGCAGAGAAGGGCGGCGTGATCGGCAAACCGCAGCTGGTTACCAGCTTCAGCGATTATGTGCGCATTTTCGGCGGTTACCTTTCCGAAACCAGGTATGGTGACAAGCGCTTCCTGCCCTATGCGGTAGAGCACTTTTTCATCAACGGTGGCTCCCGTGCCTTTGTCATGAGAGTATGCCCTGCGGACGCAAAGTGTGCTTCCACCCGGAGCGACTCCGTCCTGAGCTTCACTGCAAGGAATCCCGGCGAGTGGGGCAACCGCATAAAGGTCACTGTATCCCCCGTTTCCCGCGTCAAGACCCAGGTCTATGAGGTGGACGGCAACAGCGCCACAGTAAGAAGCGTGGACGGCTTCAACATCGGCGACGTGGTTGAGTTTGCGGACGGCAAGTCCTCCGTTTACAACAGGATCACCGCTATCGAGGAAAAGACAATTTCCTTCGAGAATCCCGTTAATCCGTCCATCATCGACAAGAATCTCGTTCCCACAAAGTTCATCAAGTCCAGCGAGATCGACGTGTCCGTTAAGTATGGCGATGTCAAGGAGGATTCTGGAATACCGCGACATGTTCGATTCCAGCTACGCAGCGTTCTATCACCCCTGGATACAGATTTTTGATCCGCTTTCAAAGAAGAATATCATCGCGCCTCCCTCCGGCTCCGTTGTCGGTATTTATGCGCGTACCGATAACACGGTCGGCGTACATAAGGCGCCTGCCAACGAGGTGGTACGCTCCTGCACAGGGCTTGCAAGCAGCTACAACACCGCTGAGCAGGATCTGCTGAATCCAAAGGGAATCAACCTTATCCGTTCCTTCCCGGGCAGAGGTATCAGGGTATGGGGCGCAAGGACCGCTTCCTCCAATGCAACATGGAAGTACGTCAATGTACGCCGCCTGTTCATCTACCTTGAGGAATCTATCCGTGCGAACACCAACTGGGTGGTATTCGAGCCTAACACCGAAGCGCTCTGGGGCAGGGTAAAGAGGACTGTTGAGATGTTCCTCGCAAGCACCTGGAGAAGCGGCGCGCTTGCCGGCACATCGCCCTCTGAGGCGTTCTTCGTTGATATCGGCAGGAACACCATGACCCAGGACGATATCGACAACGGCAGACTGATCTGCGTTATCGGCGTGGCTCCCGTGAAGCCGGCTGAGTTCGTTGTATTCAGAATCGGTCAGTACACCAGTGAGAGCAACGGTTGATTTTTACAGGAAAGGAATGAGAGTACATGCCGGAAATTAGATATCCGTTCAAGAATTTCAGATACAAGGTAGAGTTTAACGGCACTGAAGCCGCAGGATTCAGCGAAGTATCTGGCGCAGACATCTCTGTTGACGTTATCGAATACAGGGAGGGCAATGAAGTCCGCACCACGCCGAGAAAGCTTGCCGGACTTACAAAGTATGGAAATATCACGCTCAAGTGGGGCGTGGTTGGCTCCATGGAGATGATGGAGTGGCTCCACACGGTTGCTTCCGACAACACGTCAGGACCTACCGGAATCGAGCGCAAGACCATCACGATAAAGCTCCTGGACGATACCGGAGCAGAGGGACCCAGCTGGGAGATAATCAACGCATGGCCCACGCATTACACAGCCCCCGACCTCAACGGTTTAGGCGG
Source organism: uncultured Oscillospiraceae bacterium (assembly GCA_900542145.1). Classification (GTDB taxonomy): domain Bacteria; phylum Bacillota; class Clostridia; order Oscillospirales; family Ruminococcaceae; genus CAG-115. The sequence continues at coordinate 51,627 of UQMF01000003.1, forward strand.
CGAGGTGGCAATCGAAACTCTTGAGATTTGCCACGAGGGCGTGAACAGAATAGACGGCGGTTCAATGGATTCCGCAACGCCGTCCGAGAACTGATCTTTTTGATGTAATCTGTCCGCAGGGACTTAATGCAGTACCGCCGTCGGTTCTTCGGGGCTTCCGATGAGCCGATGGCGAATACTGGTTTTTCAGAGCAGCATGGCAAAGTATAAAATACAGATTGGTGATAACATGAGTTTTCAGACTGAATTTGAATTCGAACTTCCCAGAGGATATGTCGATCAGAACGGCGAAGTGCACAGGCACGGAGTCATGCGTCTGGCGACAGCCGCTGATGAAATAATGCCGCTGAGGGACCCAAGGGTTCAGCAGAATCCGGGATATCTCACGGTGATACTCCTGTCTAGGGTGGTGACAAAACTGGGCACTCTCCAGGCAATAAACAACCGCGTTATAACTCACACCGCTTTGCCAGAGGAACTTCCGGTAAGACTGCTGCGTCCCGACCCCGACCGAAATATCGAGTGTCACCGCTTTTTCGTAGCCTGCGGCAGCGTACTGCGGCTGAGCGGCGCGGCGGAGATACGTCTGACCATCGGTGGGACCGCTTCTGCTGAAAAGAAGATCATTGAAATGCTGTGCAGCAGTGAATCAGCGGCGTGGACGATGCCTACAGCCAACGGTAATATCCACCTTGCGGCACGTCCCGGGGAGGGCTGCGTGATACTTATGAAGCCGGACGGGGTCTGCATTCCCACAGATGAAAGAGGACTCCCGGACGAGGATGGGACTTATCGGGTATTCTGCGAAATGCGCCGTACCAACAGTACGGAACCGCTGGCAGCTGACAGCATAAAACTGAGCTGCAACAGCGTTGACGAGCCGGAAACGATGCGCGGCAGGCGGCCGGACTGCATGTTCTGCAACGACACGGAACTCCCCCGGCATGACGGAGTGTACCCCTTCGACAAGGAACCGAATGCATACGATTCCCTGTACATATGCTCGGACGAGGTATTCAGCAAGGCAGGCGCGCAGATCACACTGGACCTTTCCGTAGGTACCGTGACCGCCGGAGCGGAGGATATTTCCGCCGAGCCGGATTTTGACCAGAAGCTCCTTGTGGATAAGGGTGATCTGAAAACCACCCACCCCGATGACATATACATCTCAGACGTCATCTGGGAGTACTGGAACGGGCTTGGCTGGGCAAGACTTGAGGTTTCCGGGGATATCAATCCGTTTTCCTGCATGGGACAGGACGGCAGGCGCAGAGTAGTTTTCATATGCCCTGATGATATCCGAGTTTCCGTGCAGAGCGCACGCTCTGGATTGTGGATAAGGGCGCGGATACGCGAGATACGAAACAGGTTCAGTATGAACGCACGCTGGCTTATCCCGTTCCTGAGGACTATCGACCTGCGGTTCGATCACGGCAGCCGCCTGGTTGAAGCCGACAGCGTGGCTACGCTGAATTCCTGCACCGGGAGATCCTACGCGATGAACGGCACCCGGACGCGCATGGAACTTTTCGCGACAATGCCCGACCAGAAGCGCACGGCGTATTTCCGGTTCGACAAGCCCCCCTGTGGATTCCCAGTGAACCTGTTCCTGGGATTTGACGGCGAAACTGACGAGGAGCGCGACCTGGAATTCAGCTATCGTTCTGAAAAGAATCCAGGCAGCTGGAGCGGACTCCGCGCTGCCGACCACACCGGAGGATTCTGCTCCAGTGGGATCATATCCATGTACATACCGGACGACTTCGCCGAAACGGAACTGTTCGGGATATCCGGTTACTGGATACGCGCCGAGGAGCCTTACGGAAATGAGAACGTAAACTACCCGTCCCTCTGCATGCTCCAGATGAACGCGGTGGATATCATGCAGCAGGTCAGTGTGTCCGGAGAGCGGAGTTCAGTCCGTGCCGGAATCAGGAATCAGACAGTGCAGCTGCTGAATACCCCGGTGACAGACTGCGCCCTGTGGGTCAGCGAGCTTTCAGAAACTCCGCTGAGCGAACTCCAGGAGCTTTATCGCGCCGAACGCGAGAATGTGCGCACGGTGTCCGGCAACGACGGACTCCCGGCGGAGTGGTGGGTCAGATGGCAGAGGGTGGAGAGCCTTGCATCGTGCGGTCCGGAGGATCGCTGCTATGAGCTGGACTGCACCACCGGGAGAATAACTTTCGGCGACGGCGTGAACGGCAGGATCCCGGCATATTCCGCTGAAATACAGGTCAGCGCAGATTATTCCTGGGGCGGAGGGGTTTCCGGGAATCTTCCTGCTGGGGCGATAGACGGGCTGATGACGGGCATTCCGTTCGTGGAGAGCATGACGAATATCATACCGACCTGCGGAGGCACCAACGCGCAGTCCCTGGACGCAATACGCAGGATAGGCGCGCAGCGCATACGCCACGGCGGAAGAGCGGTCACACTGCGCGACCACGAGGGGCTGATAGCAGAGGAATTCGCCGAGGTAGGAGAGGTCAGGTGCTTCTCCGGAATCGATCGCCGTGGTACTGCGCAGGCAGGCTGTATTACCGCAGTTGTCAAACCCACGCAGATGGGAAGCACCGCATATGCGCTTTCTCTGTGCCGCAGGATAGAGAATTTCCTGCTGGAAAGGGAATGCTGCGAGCCTATATCCGGCGGCAGACTTGCTGTTATCCCGGCGCGCCTTATAAAGGTCAGCGCAGAAATTTCCATAGTGGTAAAGGATATTGAAAAGGCGGCGCAGACCGAACGTGATGTTATCAGCGCTGTCAGCCGGCTGACGGATACCGCGGCATCGCACATCGGTGTGGTTCCCTGCGAGAACGATATTTATGCGGCAGTCCGTGGAGTGGCGAACGTTGCCTACGCAGCCCGGGTGCTGCTCACTGGCGAGTATTTCTCGGACGGTATTTCTTTGGCGATACCGCTTGACAGGAAGCCGGAATATCCGTTTTTCCTGCCCGTCACCGGAACGCACACCGTCAGGATCGACGGCGTTTCCGGAATGTGACCAAATAAATGAAAGGAGCTTTCCGCAATGATAAATCTGCCGAATCTGGACGACCAGAAATACACTGATATAGTCGAAGCGGCAAAGCGTCGTATCCCGGTTATATTTCCGGAATGGACGGATATGAACGAGCACGACCCCGGGATAACACTGATAGAACTGTTCGCGTGGCTGAAGGAAATGCAGCAGTACACACTGAACAGGATTCCCGACCGCACCCGTGAGGCAATGCTTCGCCTGGCGGGGACGGAACTTTGCGGACCCACTCCGGCAACGGCAGAGGTTCTGTTTTCCTCTGGTGCGCCGTTGGAGCTTCCGGCAGGCAGCAGCGCCGTTTCTTCCGATGGGACGGAATTCACGCTGACCGAGCCTTTCCGCAGCCAGCCGTACTCTATCGGCAGGATACTCATGCGCAGCGGCGATGAATACGTTGACGTGACGGGGTTATCCTCCGAGCGCGGAACTGTGTTCTACCCATTCGGCTCCGGGCTGGAGTGCACCGGCAGGTATCTTTACATCAGCCTGTCCGCACCGTCTGAGGAAATACGGCTGGACATCATGACCGAGGACAGGTGTCCGGTGCCCCGGAATCCATTTTCCGGCGCTGATGGAACGCCCCGGGACATCGTCTGGGAGTACTCCGCGCCGTCCGGATTCCGCCCGTGCAAGGTGGTTTCAGACGGCACTCACGGCTTGTCCTTTTCCGGCAGGCTCATACTCCGCACCGGGGAGGACTTTGCGCATTCATCTGCGGATTCTCCGGAGGGCGGCGTGTGGCTCCGGGCTTCGGTGGTTTACAGCGGCTGCGAGGATATGCCGCTTCTTTCCGGGATATACACCAACATGCTCGCTCTTGTGCAGAAGCAGCGTGAATCCGGATTCGCAGATACATTTCTGAGGGACGGAGCCGCTGAAGTGTGCGACGCACTTGCCGCGACCGGTGAGCGCATGGTAATGCTACGCGATGAGCACGGCTGGCGTGAGATCCCGGATCCGGAGGTCACTGTCAGCGGCAGCCGCGTGCGCGTTGATCTTCCGGATTATTTCGGCATAGCTGACGGAGCGCCGGACGTGCGTGTGATATTCTGCCGGAAGCAGTTTTCCGGAAATGCCGCTATGTCATCTGATGGTCTGCCTTGTCAGGAGTTCCCGTTTGACCCTGATGGCATGCTGCTCGCAGATGAGCTTCGTATCATGGTCAGGGACAGGGCGGACAGCGAATTCCCGAGATGGAATGAATATTCATATATTGACGACCTGGCTCTCGCCGGAGCGGACGACAGGGTGTTCACATACGATGAGGAGCGCCGCTGCATTCTGTTCGGAGATAATGAGAACGGTGAAGTTCCGCCCGTGGGACGTGATAATATTCTGATAGTATCCTGCGCACTGACAAGGGGTGCCGCCGGGAATATATCCGCCGGGAGTCTGCAAGCAATCAGCGCCGCAGATTCAACCTGCGAAGTGGAACAGCCCGTCAGCGCTGACGGCGGAACCGACCGAGAGTCCCTTGAAGCCGCCGTTCGGAGGTTCAGATATTCCCTCACGGATAACAACCGCGCCGTCACGGCGGAGGATCACCGGCGTATTGCCATGCGAACTCCGGGATTACGCGTAGCCGACGTCCGGGCAATACCGTTTTTCGACCCGGAGGATCCGTTCGCACCGCCGGAAAAGCGCCGGAATCTTATAACGCTTGCAGTCCTGCCCTATAGCCGGGGAAGATTCCCGGTGCCGGACGAGAGATTCCTTGCGGCGGTGAAGCGGCACATGGAGAGATACCGGCTGCTTACCCTGGATCTTCGCACATGTGCACCGGTGTACGTCCGTATAAATATAACCGCCGAAATCATCTGCGGAACAAGCGAGGTAGCAGCAGTAAGGAAGAACGCCGAGGAAAGACTGCGCCGCGCCTTCAGTATATACGGCGATAACGGCAGGACCAGATTCGGGGTACCGGTGCTTGAATCGGAGCTTATCGAGTCACTTTGCGGCAACGATGGAGTGCTTGCGGTGAAATATATCCGCATAAGCGCGGACCGCCCGGATTGCAGAAAGACTCCCTCCGGAATACAGATACCGCCGCACGGCATAGCGTATTGCGGCAGTGTAGAGCTGATAACGGCGGAGCGCTGACCTGATGGAATGGAGGAACTGAATTGAACAGATCAAGGCTGTACATAACGCTGAACCGTCCATCAGAGTGGCAGCGGTGTCTGCTTGACGGAATGGAAATATCCGGCGGCAGTATTGTGACATCAGAAGGCAGGACTGGCTGCACCATGATTACCGGCTCCGTGGATTCCACCGAGCATGGCTTTCTCTGGCGAAGTCTTGAGATCTCCGTCAGCGCCGGGGAGAACACGGTCGTCCGCGTAAGCGCATATGCGGCGGATTCCACGGTGATAGGCTGCGACGGTATCCCAAGGGAGCTTGACAGTCTGCTCCGGGACGAAACGGTTCCGGCGGCGGAGCGCCTGAAGCTCACCGAAGGGCTGTTCACTCCGCTGTACACCAATTGCACAGACGGTCCGGTCGGACTTCACGGCAGATACATCTGGATACGTCTGGATATCATCATGCTGGACCGCCAGCCGGTAAAACTCAGCAGAATAAAACTGCTGCTGAAAAGCGAGAGCATGATGGAGTATCTTCCGGAGGTCTACCGCTCCGGCGATGGGGAAAACGGCTTCATGACGCGTTATCTGTCGATATTCGACAGCATATTCTTTGACATGGACGGACGGATAGATAAGGCGCGTTCCGCAATGGATTACCGCGCAGCCGACGGTGCAATGCTCCGCTATCTGGCGGACTGGATCATGGCGGAAGATTCCGCATATCTGGACGAGGAGAGCCTGCGCCAAAGGATAAGCCGTACGGCGTTGGATTACCGTATGTCCGGCACCCGGCAGGGATTATCCGACTGGATACAGCAGGAATACGGTGTGACGCCGAATATTATAGAGTATTTTGAGGTCTGTAAACTGGCGTCGGAGGGAAAGGACCGGGAAGTATATCAGCGCCTGTTCGGCAGTGACCCGTACAGATTCTTCATACTTCTGCCGGAAAAGACGTTCGCGGACACTCACGAGGCGAACATATTCACAGCAAAGCTGCGGAACCGTATTCCGGCATACACGGAAGCGGAAGTAGTTATCCTGAAACGGAACGTCATTCTCGAAAACCATACTTATCTTGGCGTGAACTCGGTCATCGGCGGATATTCATGTGCTGAGTCCGATTCGGGCAGCATAGCCGGAGATATTATTTTAGGAGGAAGCAACGATGAACAACAGTAATTTCTTTCCGCTTGAGCGAAACAGATACTTCTACGGGAAAATGCTCACCGCCCGGGACTTCGAAACGGAGCAGCGCTATTTTAATAACAAGCGGAGATTGCTGAACCGGACGCTGTTCGGCGCCGGTGTAGTCTGCGGGCTTGGCGTCTGCCGCAATGACGATGTGTCGTTCTCGGTGGAAACCGGCATGGCGCTGGATTATATGGGCAGGGAGATCTGCGTCAGCACCCCGGTCATCAGAAAACTCCGAATGGTGGACGGATTCGAGGATCTGAGTAAATCCGACCGTGCGTATCTCTGCCTGCAATATTCCCAGGAGAACCGCGAGCCGGTGAACAATATCGGCGCTGCGGACAGCGGCAGCGAGCAGTACAACAAGATCGAGGAGGGGTACCGTCTGTATCTTTCCACGGACGAACCGGATCTTTCAGAGATATACGGCGGCTCCGGCGTGAACAGCGTTTCTGTCGTGTACAGCTCCCACGGGCTGCGTATTGTCCGTATCGTCCCGAAGCTTGCCGTTTCCGGGGACGAGATCACGGTCAGATTCGTGGTGATAAAGGGAATCGACGATCCGCAGGTGTCATTCGCATACTCCTTCAGTGCGGATTATTTCCGCTCTGCCGGGGACGAGGCAGGGCGGCTCAGCTTCACCGAGGACCCGACCCTCGGCGCGGACGTGTTCAACGCGGATTTCGCACTGAACTGCGCCGAAGTATCTGACACCGCTGTGCCGCTTCATAAGGACCGCGCGACCATCTCCGTCCAGATGGGGGATTTCACTGACAATGTTCAGGTCGAAGCCCCCGAGGTTTATCTGTGCCGTGACGCAGATAGCTGCTCCCTCATGCGCGAAACCAGAATGAGCACTCTTGAAAAGCACATCGGCGGCGAAAATACGCCGATATACCTTGCCAAGGTAGACTGCCTTAACATCGGCACAGGATTTATTATCCGGCACATCACGCCTCTGCCGTTTGCACAGCGCGTGAATCCGGCGATAGCCGAGGCGCACTCCGGGAATTCCGCAGCGGAGCCGGTGCCAATGGCTTCCGCAAAACCGGATAATATACTCGGCGGCGGAATAGGCACCGAGGTGGAAACACTGGAATACTGGCAGAAACCGCAGGTATCTGCGGCGTACAGCAAAAAGGATAAGCGTCTGAATTTCCGATTCGGTATCCCGTCTGCGGAAGCCTACGATTACGCGACCTCCTCCGGTGTAGCGGATATCCCCATCTCGGGAGCTATCCGGGTGAACGCGCGGTTCTTTTCAGAGGATATCCCGCATAACCTCGGCATAGGCGACGTGAGCATTTCCGTTTCTGTGGAATATGAGGATTCCGGGGAGCGCAGGCTTCTGTTCGGGGACGGCGAGATATTCGCGACCAAGACCGAGAAGGCAGTGCCCAGAATACAGGCAGCAGCCCTGCTCAGCCCGGAAAAGGGGACGTTCCGTATCGGTATTCGCCTTTCGGACTATGTGGAGGGGCACAGCGTCCGCGTACGCTGGTTTGCATACAAACCCACCCGGGATACTGCGCAGCTCAGATATAACGACAATATCGTCATACGGATAAGCCCGGATATCCAGAAAGTTAAGCCGCTTGAGAGAGTACGATTCCTGGCGGAGGTCAGCGGAACCGAGGACAAGGGCGTTACATGGTCGGTGAACGACCCCGAGGGCGGTAGTATTGATGACAACGGACTTTACCAGGCTCCCTCCGAAGAGGGAACTTACGAGGTGGTCGCGCGCAGCAACGCTGACGGTGAAACGCGTACCTCGGCGTTCGTGCTTGTAGAGGAATAACCACCGGGGAGGTGCAGCGGATTGCAGATGCTGATAGACAGCGGAAGATATAAAGTAACGGAAGTCCTCAGCGCCCATATCGGATTTGAAGCGGCGCTGTGCTGCGATGTGACGGTCAACGACGGGAATACATACATTGTTGACCAGTACAGCAGCATGACATATATCCGGGAATTGCTGCCGTTATTCTACACGCTGGAAAAGAAGCATTTCCGGGGACTCCGCGCCCTTGTGACTTCCAGCGGCAGCTTCTCGGCGGTATTTGTCTATCATGACGGAGTGCCGTTCGGCGAGTATTTTTCCGGACGGCTTCCTGAGTATGAAAAGTGCCTGACCCTTGCGGACAGCCTGCTGCGCAGTGCGCTGGAATTCGACCTGGCAGATGAGCGCACGGCGGCCTGCGGATTGCTGGAATCCAACGCCGTGGTCGATGAGAAGAACGGTCAGGTGCATTTCAACATGCTGATAGACCCGGACCGCACAGCCGGGGAGGGATTCCGTCCCCGTCGCCTTGGCGGAATGCTTGACCGAATGTTCCGCCGCGACCGGTACTTCCCGGAGGAGATAGCGCGGCTGATAGACGACATGATCGCCGGGAAATACCCAAGCTGTGCCGCAGCGTATTCCGCGTGGAGGGGGATACAGCCTTCCGCCGCAAAGACCCGGGAGGAATACCAGAAGGAAAACTTCATGAAATATCTTGGAAGGCGGATACGCGCAATCCCTTGTGCTGATCACTGCTGCCGTGATCGCGGCGCTGGTGCTGATCTATCTGCTGATACTCCGTCCGCTGTTCACCAGCTGGTGGTGGGTGAAGGATTTCCAGATGGACAACGCCGACCTGTCGTCGTATACCGGGCGTGTGAGGGTGTATTACGATGATGAATTTACCAACCTTAAATTTGATGGCAGGCTGGACGACGGAAAAGCGGTGGAATACGGCGAGGAGCGCTGGGAGAACGGCAGGAGCAAGTACGCCGGAGAGTATTCCGGCGGCGAATACAGCGGCAGCGGAATACTTTATCTTGAGGACGGGACAGTGTTGTACCGCGGTTTGTTTGCGCACGGGAAATACAACGGCTCCGGTGAGCTGACCGAGAACGGAGTTACCCTGTCCGGTGAGTTCCGCAATGGAACGCTGGAGGGCAGCGGGACTATCACTCAGGACGGAATCCTGCTGTTCACCGGGAATTTTACAGACGGCGTTGCCGAGGGTCGTGGCAAGGAGAACTACCCGGACGGCAGCCTGCACTATAACGGTGATTTCAGCGGCGGAGTACCTCACGGCGCCGTTCTGGAGTACTACCCGGACGGCACACTGAAATACAGCGGACAGTTCGTTGCCGGAAAGTACAGCGGCGAGGGAACGCTTTATGACGAGCACGGCAATAAGGTATACAGCGGAAGCTTTGAAATGGGCGTAAGGTCCGGCACTGGCAGCGCATACGACGGCGGCAGGCTGGTATATTCCGGCGGATTCGAGCAGGGAATGTACAGCGGCAGCGGATCGCTTTACGGTGTTGATGGCACTGTAACCACGGGTACATTCACCGAGGGTGCCATAACCGGAGCCGCCGTGCGCACCTATCCGGACGGTACGAAATACGAAGGGTGCTTTTCCGGGAATATCCCGTCCGGTGCGGGTTCGCTGACGGATGCTGCCGGAAATATCGTGTATTCCGGAGCATTCCTTGACGGGGATATCGACATCGGCGCACTTGTCGGGCAGGAATCCTCCGTGGCTGCGGAGCGCTTTCCGGGTGCGGTCAGGACTGTATCCGACGACTGCTTCCGTTATGCGGACAGCAGCGGAATACTGCTGGAATGCGCTTTCGCAACGGAATCCACCCCGGCGGTCGTGACCGGAGTCTACGCCCTGCCCGTGGGAGGAATCTCGCAGAAGATACTTTCTGCGGCTGACGTGAATGCCCCGTCCGCCGTCGGAGTAACGCGCGTTGATGCGGCACTGCCGACTGAAGCGCAGCTGCTCGGGATTCCCACACAGAGCGCGACCTGCTACGCCGTGGAATACGCGGAGCACACCGTGTACTGGTGGGTTTCCTCGCAGGGGGAGCTGCTCATGCGGTCTGCGGAGTACAGCGCCGGCATCGGAAGCACTCCGTCAGATGAAAATGGAAATGCCACAGACCGCGATGAAATAGCGGAACTGTTCGAAAATATCGGGCTTGACATTGAGGACTTTGCAAGCCTTGGCTTCTGAGGAGGAAATTATGAAGCGTTTATCCGCCGCCCTGCTGCTGACTGCCGGGCTGCTGACTGTTAGCTCAGCTGCGTATGGACAGTATTGCGAGGACATTTCCGCACGGGCTGCCGCCGGGGAATACTCCGGGCAGCTGCGTGAAATAAGCACGCAGTTCGTGCATGCGCTTGAGCAGCAGGACTCCACATCAGAAGCGGAGGGCGCGGACATTCCCGGGCTGTATTCCGGACGTCTGGAGATTTTCGGCAAATTCGCCGACTCCGTATCCTCGCAGGAGTATTCACTGGAATGCAGTCTTATAGACTACGACCTGCTGCTGAAAAAGTTGGAACTGTACACAGACCGCTATTCCGCCCTTAAAGCGACCTCGGAGGAAAAGGCGCGCATGTACCTTGTCGGCGAATGCACCAGGCAGGAATCCGAGAAAGCGGAAAAGCAGCGCAGCGACATGTACTACGAGATACAGAGCTTGCTGTTTGAGATAAGCTCGCTCAAATCCTCCATTGAGGAAATCACCGGGGAAACGCTCCGTTCGGATTTCGATTTCGACAGCCTTTATCTGATTACAGACGCGCTGAAGTTGGTTCCGGAGGAACTTTCCGTCTGGGGCGTTTCCGGGTCTGTATGTGCAGTGGACGGCGCTGAATTTCCAGAAGCTGAACAGGACGTGACTACAGAATATAACGCTGCGGTTAAAGCGTATTACTCACTGGGAGAGGCGCTGAGAACCTACGTTGACGCGGCAGGCAACTATGACCGTATCGCTGATGAATTCCGCTGTGGAGCCGCCACGGAATCTCAGCTGGTGTCCAGCAGGACGGCTTTTGAGGACGCCAGATACGAAGCCCTCGTCCGTAAGGGAGAATACGCAAAGACCCTGCTGGTTCTCGATGAAGTCAGCGGAGGTAAGCTCTCCGGCTGCACCGTCGGCAGCGGACTGACCGCCGCACTGTCCGAATCGCTCCCGGAGGAGTTACGCGGAAAGGGCACATGGCTGGTGCGGAGGAACGGCGATGAAGTGCGGCTTTATGTCGTGCGGCTGCCGTTCGATTACGACCCGGAGAAGGATTCCGTGGAAGTGCAGGTGAGCTATTCCGGAGTGACCCTTTACAGCGGAATTCTCGGAGGGAGCCTGGATTTCCGATCCCCGGCGGTTGTGCAGGGTGATTCCCGTGCCGTGGTGGAATTCCGGAAGAACGGGAAATCCGCCGGAAGCTACGCTATAGATATCTATTCGCCGTTTGGTGAATTCCTGGAGGGACAAAATGACTGAATATACCGCGATCTATGAAGCAGGTGAATCGCTTGCTGAGCTTCTGCGAAGCAAGCTCACTCCGGAGCCTGTCGCAAAAAGGGAGAACATCGGACTGTGCGAGCCGCAGTCCCCGGAGGATTTCCAGCTGACGATATGGATATACAACGTGGAAACGATAAAGGACACCGGATCCCGTACTGGATTCAAGCCGGACCCGGACGATCCGCAGATGGAGCGTTTCGCACCGATGCAGGTAAAGCTGCATGTGCTGATATCCGCGCATTCAAAGGCACCGGCGATACAGAAATGCGCGGACGAATACCGCATTCTGGGGAGGGCAATGCAGGTTATAAAGGACATGCCGTCAATTCCGCCGGAGTACCTTACAGGTTCGCTGAAGGAGCAGACCGAGCCGGTCCTGCTGGAGATAATGAACCTCAACGGCGAGGAACTTTCCCGGGTGTGGAACAATTCCAGCAAGACGATACGACCGTCCTTCGGCGTGGATATTTCGCAGGTGTTCATAGGCTCCACACGCACCCGTGCAGCTGCTCCGCGTATCACCAGGGCACAGTTTGATACTGATCCGACGGTCAGCAGAAAGGGAAAATAATATGGTCATAAAACGACTTTCCTGCGTGTTCCGCCTGAGTGACGGCTGTATGAGCAGACTGCTTACCGGGAGCGAAGCTTCGTTCCTCGTCGATGGAATCGCACGCCGGCATGAGTTCAAGCCCGGTGGCTACTTTGTATTGACCGACCTCACGGAGGGAGATCACGAAATAGAGATAACGGCGGCAGGCTATCAGCCGGAGCATATCAGCTTAAATGTTGATTACGGCGTCGATGGAGTCCATGTCCGGAATATTGCGCTTAATCCCTCGGACTGCCACCCGGCAGCCGGGAGATATCCGGCGGTCTGCGGAATCGCCCCGGGGGTGGAATCCCTGGCGCTGGTGCGGCCGGTTGGACATATGAGGGTAGCTGAGGAACGCTCCGAAAAGGGCGCGGTGGAGATCCGCATGTTCTCCGAGGGAAAAACTCCGGCAATGCCGCTGGAATTCCTGCTTGGAAAGGGTGCCACGGCGGAATTCGTCACCTTTACCGGCGGCAGCGGCGGAGTGTACCAGACCGCATTTCCGATGAAGCATTCCCACAGCCGTTCGGAAACCGCGCAGCCGCTGATAAGGCTGAACTGCTCCGCCGACGGAGGATTCTACCTGTTGTTGCCGGGAATATTCTGTCCTGATATTTCCACGGGAATGATCACCCTGCGGTTTGCCGCGCTGAAAAAGGGGAAGCCCGTGTATTCCACTGTCAGTATTCCTTCTGCTGGAAAGAATGATGTTGGAACGCTTAAATTCAAGGAGGAAAAATAATGGCTAATCCAGCGGTGAACACAGCCGTATGCCAGTGTACTTTTGGCGCAGCGCCGGCGCCGCTTACCGTGACCTCCCAGAATACGGTGACCGGCTGCAATATGCCCGTGGCAACGATAATGGATATACCCAAGCCGCCAATGACTTTCGGCATGTGCAGCAGCCTTGCGAATCCTACGGTGGCAAGCGCCACCGCCGCAGCGATGGGAGTGCTCACTCCAATGCCCTGCGTGCCTGCCTGCGCTGCTCCGTGGGCGCCGGGGGCGCCGACTGTGCTCGTGTGCGGAAAGCCGCTGCTGAACAACACCAGCAAGTGCATGTGCAGCTGGGGCGGAGTGATATCGGTGACCGCAACTCCGGCAGTGACGATAAATGTACCATGATGGGGTGAGAGAATGAACAAGCTGAAATTCCTGCTGACGATTCTGATGGCGGCGCTTATCGCATTTGCCGCACAGAGGGCGTACTATGTCAGAATGCAGATGATCGGCAGTATTTACAGCGATATCATATTCACGCGCCTGGCGGTGGAATCCCAGGAATACACCCGGCAGATTGAATACGGCGTGAAGAACGGGAAAAGCCTGGAAAACTTCTATAACATAGAATCAGTGCTTGCCGGGGTGCGCCGATGCTTTTCCTACACCAACGGCGCGTATATATTCTCGGAGGACCACCGCCTGCTGTATCAGCTGTCGGACAGCGAGGATACGGTAACGCGGTTCAGCGTCGCAGATTTCTCGGACGGCAGGGTGTATTCCGTTTACGACGATACGACGGGCGGCAGATATATCCTGACATTGCCTATATTCGGCAGGGATAACGATGTTTGCGGATACATGGTGCTGGATATCAGCCGCAGCGCCGTTGACAACAAGCTGGAGGATTACCGCAGCGAGTATATGATACAGTCGGCTGTTACCGGGGTTATCTGCTGGCTTGCAGGGACGGTGCTGATGATACACATGTGCCGCTTCAGAAAGAAACTGATGCGCCAGGGAATGACCGTGATATCCGCGGCGGTATGCGCGCAGGTGGCGCTGGACGGGGCGCTGAGCATATACAAGTTCAGCGTTACCCTGGAGGGACTGATACAGCAGTCGGTGTCCAAGATCACGATGTCGCTCCAGAACGACCTTGACACGGTGAATGAAAAGGGAGTCGCGCTCAGCCGCATATACGACCTGAACAGCTGGCTGATGGAAAATTACAGAGATATACCCTTCATAGATAATCTTATCTACGACCGGAATTACAGGATAACCGCAGTGATTTCAGAGGATTACATCAACGAAAGGACATGGAGCTACGCCTGGGCAATGGTGCTGACGCTGCTTATGTGTATTGCGTCTGGAGTCGTTCTGACAATTGCCGTGGCAGGCATTGAGAAAATAACATATTATTTCAGGGGGAAAAGAATAAATGGACACAACGAGAGCACTGGAAAAACTGAACCGCCGGAGAAAGCAGAACTCATTTCTGATACATACGCTGGAAAATGACAGCGGCGCGGAGTGCTATTTCAGCGGAGATTCAGCCGCAGTGCTGGAGCGCAACACAGGATACTGGCTTTTCAGCCTTAACAGCCAGGGGGATTTCACGAGCCTGCTTCGGAAGATAGACCGTGAAATCGGAACGATTTATGTTAACGGCTGTAGATATCTGGACGAAATCCGGAGCAATATCGGCACAGCGGAGGCGCAGGAGTACGTCCAGTATGTGCTGGAATCTGCGGAATACAAGCCGGATCCGGAGGCGGTGAATCCGGAGGTGACGGTGGTTCCCCTGGATCATTCCTGGGTGGATTTCATACTCACCCTGTATAAAAGCCCGGAGTTCGGCTATGCGGAGTATATCAGAGCCTGCATTGACGCCCACCCGGGATTCGGCGCGCTGGTAAACGGCGAGCGCGTAGGATACGTCATGATACACATGGACGGCGAGATAGGCTCCATGGTGATCTCTGAAAAGGCGCGCGGTAAGGGAATAGGCCGCACTCTCATGCAGCACATCACTCCGGAATACGCACAGGAGGGCAGTATCGGCTGCGGATTCGTCCTGCCGGAAAACCATTGTTCTCAGAAGATGATGGTAAATTCCTGCTTTACGGCGCTAGAGGACAATGTAATGTGGATATATCACTGAAAGGAACGATCAACATGAAATCAATTCTAAGGCGGTTCGCAGTACTTATACTGTCGGTGGGAATGCTGCTTCTCTGCGGCTGCGAAATAACCACGGCGCAGGGCGGTGAGGTGGTGGAGGCGCAGGTCAACACCGGCGACAAGGAATCTTCCATCAACCGCGCATACAAGCCAATAAAGAAGCCGGGCGGCGGGAAGTTCACGCTTGCCTACGTCGATATCGACCCGTATAACGAAACGTTCCGCATGTTGTATTACGTTATCGAGAGCCTTAAGGACGACGGCTGGATAAATTACGACGCGCTCCCGTTCGACCCGGAAACGGATTCCGATTCCCTTGCGCTGATGGACTGGCTTGCAGACAATGCTGAAAGCGAGTACATGGCATTTGATAAGACGGCGCACTATTACACGACGGTCAGCACCGAGGATGAGATCCGTGAGAGCCTGCGCCAGCACATCGAGGTGAACAAGGATATTGACGCTGTATTGACGATGGGTACATCTCCATCGCTGATGGTGGAAGAATTCGGCTTTGATATTCCGCTGCTGATGTACGCGGTTTCCGACCCGATAGGCTCCGGGCTGATAGAATCGGCGGAGGATTCCGGCAATGAAAATTACTGGGCGCATGTGGATTCATCGGCGTATTCCAGACAAATGCAGTATTACTTTGACACGTTTGCGTTCAAGAATATCGGATCGGTTTACGGCGACGAAATAGTCTGCGCTCTGCCGGATTACCGCTCCGTAGCCAAGCAGAACGGATTTTCCATAACGGAATATCAGCTGAACCGCGAGAGCTTCGACCACGAGGAGGAGTACTACGACAGGCTGGCGGAAATTTACCGCAGGATGGTGTCCGAGGACAAGGTGGACGCTTATATCCTGAATACGGACGTTATTCCGTCCTCCGAAAAGGCGGCGGAAATGATGAAGGTATTTTTCGACGCCAACATTCCCGTGGTCGCGCAGGTAGGCTCTGCATATGTAAAGAGCGGCGCGGCGGTGATGATAGTCGATCCGCGCGACGCCGTAGGTACCGGTCCGTTCGTGTCGAATATTATCGGCTCGGTGTTCAATGGCAGTAAGCCCGGCGACCTTGAACAGGAGTATGTCAGCTCACCGTTCCTGACGCTGAACCTTGACGTGGCAGATGAAATAGAATTCAAACCGTCATTCGAAATGCTGATAGCGTGCGAAAAGATAATCTGCGAGCAGTGACGGGGGAGGAGATCTGATGATCCGCAAAGAAAAAAAGGCAAGCAAAAAGATATGGATACTGTCGGTGTTCACTGTGTTCATCGCTATTGCGATGTCGTTCGTGTCATGGCTGATTTATGCGGTATTCTCCCAGAGCTACCGTGAGATCAAGCAGCAGTATTACGGTGTGGTATCCCGGCAGATCGTGGAGGATATCGAGAACTCTATCCGAAACGGAAAGCAGATAGAACGCTTTTACGGCATGGATAAGGTGCTCGGGGATATGCTCGGTCTGATAAGCACGGAGCAGGTCCCTATCAACACTGCCATAACGGATATCAACGGCAGCGTGCTCTATAATTCCTACTCCGACAGCGACAGGAAAGAGGAGTACAACGCGCTGCTGCTTAACGAGAACGTGATGTACAACATCAGTTTTGACGGCGAAGGCTCCTCGGCGTTCCGCATAGCCGACGCAGGGGAATACGAGGTCATGATACAGCCGATATACGACCGGGAGGGCAGCCAGATCGGCGCAATGACGCTGTTCTACCGCCTGGCGGATATCGAGCAGGAGCTTCTGCCGCAGAAGCAGAGGAGCGACATGGTCACTATGGCGTGTATCGGCGCTACAATACTGCTACTGGTGATATATTTTGTTGTGCTGCCGCGCTCCATCTGCGAGGTCGGCAAAAACAGCGCACCGGATTCCGTGGAGGAACTCCGCAGAAAGCAGCACGAGAACAAGTTCCTTTTCGTTATCCCGGTGCTTGCCATAATGGTGGGACTGCTGGTGCAGTGCGTGATAGCCTACAATGAGTACCAGAAGCGGTACAAGGACGTGATGTTCGAGGGCGCGGTGGGAATTTCCTCCTACATAGGCGAGATAATCAACGACCTGTATGAAAAGGGCGTGGACTACGACCGCATGAACGGACTTCCGGAATACCTTGCCGTTAAGGTGGAGGATTCTCCGCTGCTGTGGAATGTAAGCGTTGTGAACGTCTATGCTGATACGTCGGATATTCTCACAAGGAGCAGCGAGTACAACGTGTCGCTGAAAATATCCGGTGATGATTCCCTCAATACGTTCATCAACGTGGAAATATCCAAGGAATACATCGACGAGAAAATGCTTGGAATGCTCCTGGTATTCGCCGTGACCTTCGCAGTCGCGCTGATAATGATATTTGAGCTTCTGAAACTTCCGGACGCCATGTTCACCCGGATATCCAGGAACTTCCGGCAGTCGGAAACAGTCCAGGCTGGGGCGGTGGCTCCGGTGCTGCGGCTGGGCGCGTTCATTGCGTACACGGGAATGTACGTCGGGATTCCGTTTTCAAGCGTTCTGATAACCCAGTGGAACAAATCCGTTCTGGGACTCCCGGTACCTTTTCTGGCGTCGATACCCATGACGGCGGAGCTGCTGGCAACAATGCTCTGTTCGCTGTTCCTGCTCCCGGTTTACCGGCGAATGGACCTGAAGCTGCTGTTCTCGGTTTCTGCGGTGATCTCGGCGCTGGCAAACGTGCTGTGCTTCTTCTCCGGCTCGCCGGAATCCCTCATACTGCTGCGTTTCATGTCCGGTATCGGATTTGCAGGTATCAAGTACTCACTCAACAGTATCGTGTCCCTTGGCTCCCTCACTCCGGAGAACACCACCAGCAACCTTGCGGCGCTCAATGCCGGACTTCTCGGAGGGATAACCTGCGGAGGCACCCTGGGCGCGGTTATTGCCAGCTCGGTAAACGTGCACACATCGTACCTCATCGCCGGAGTATTCATCTTCGCATTCGTCGTTGCGGTGCTTGCGCTTTCCCCCTGGAAGCTGTTCCGCAGCAACAACAAGGAGTCTGCCGGGAAGCAGTCCGGAAGCCGCCTCGGAGTATTCTCCCTTGTATTCAAGCCGGCTTTCCTGCGGTATATGGTGCTCGTTGCTATCCCGATGAATATAGGGCTGATGTTCGTGGTTGCGTTTTTCCCGGGATTCGTGTCCTCTCTTGGTCTGCCGGATGTTACGACGTCCTATGGCTACCTTGTGAACGGACTGGTGGGAATTTACCTCGGTCCGGTGCTTCTGAAAGCACTATCCGGCAAGATCGGCAGGACAGCCTGCGTGGTGGTTTCCCTGGGACTTGCAGCCGTGTCCATACTTATCCTGAACATCAATGCGCCGCTCGTTATCGTGCTCGTCAGCGTTGCGCTGCTGGGACTTTTCGATGGATTCGGGACTCCGGCGACGAGCGACTATTACGTCAACATGCCGGCGGTCAGGGAAGCCGGCGTCAGCCAGGGACTTGCGGTCCTCAACGTTGTCGGGAGCATAGTCCAGACATTCAGCCCGGTGCTGTATTCCGTTATCCTGGGAGGAGGACTTGCTGCAACGAACATATTGGGTATCGCATTTGCAGCGGCGGCGGTACTGTTCCTGCTTACTATCAGGGCGGATTCTGAGAAGAAAACAAAGGCGGCGAGCCATACCGGATAATTCACGAGTGGCAGAAATAAACAATCGGAGGTGTCTATATGAATACGTACGCTGAGAAGAAAAGAGCGGTGCTGCCGCACGAGCAGGGCGCGGATCTCCGGCAGGAGTCCATCGCGCCGCAGCTTAACGCAATGCAGAATATTGATGTGCATTCAGGGCATTCGCTCAGGCTTGAGGAGGGACTAAAATCCCGAATTGAACAGCACCTTGGGTATGATCTTTCCGGGGTGGAGCTGCGTGAATCTGCCGATGCGGCGGATATCGGGGCGGAAGCGTTCGCCAAGGGCAACGTGGTGCATTTTGCGCCGGGTCAGTTCAACCAGCACACGGAAAGAGGGCAGCACCTGATCGCTCACGAACTTTCCCATGTGGTTCAGCAGGCGAAGGGCGGAGTCCACGCTGATGTAGAGGGATTCAATGTGAACTCCTCTGCGGCTCTTGAGGGCGCTGCTGATCACGCAGGGGATTCCTTTGTGTCCGGTGGTCACGCCTCGCTTTCGGCACCGCTGTCCTCGCTTCCGTCAATGAATGCGGATTCTGCGCCGATACAGGGTTCCTTCTTCGGGAAGATCAAGGATTTCTTCAAGAAGCAGAAAGCCAGCTTTGATTTCGGCATGGCGGCAAGGAAAAAGGATAAAGTCGTAAGGGGAATCAATGCTGAACACGCCAGTGACGAAGAACAAATGCTAAAGACGATGAAGGAGCAGGGATTCACGGACGAAATGATAGAAGCGCAGAAGATGTTCCAGCGCGTGAATATGTCCCAAAGCCGCGGAATGCGCTTTCAGGAATCACAGGTGGGAATGATGGACGCTGCCAGTTCCTTTACAGACCCTGCAATGATGAACAACTTTGCTGCAAGACTGGGACGCGGCGCTCTGACAAAATCAAAACAGGCTTCTCTTGCAGCGGAGCAGGATAACATGCTGAACAACGTACTTGCCGGAAACGCGGAATCAGCCCAGGCGGAGGAGATGGGGCGAAACATCTCCGAGAAGCTGCGGAAGCAGCAGGCTGCCGGAGCGGTCATGGATCAGATTGCCCAGGACAGGGACGTGAAGGACACTGCTTTCACCAGCACGCTTGCCAGATATAATCAGCGTCATGGTACCAACGTGAACAGGGATTCGGGAAATGTGCATGCCATCAGATACCTTGCGCGTCACCTCAACGGACTGGACGACGGCGAAGCGGATAAGGTCATGGACGATATGCTCAGCGGCGATAAAACTAAGATGGCGCCATACATAAAGAAGGAGATCGACCGCTTTATGCAGAACGCTGACATGAATGCGATAGGGGATTCCGCTTCCGACGACGAGGTCATCAACGGCGCGCTGCCTCAGATACTCCTCTCGCAGGATAACATGGCTATCGCCGACAGCGTGAAGGGCGGATTCGACGCCGAAACTCTAGGCGTATCCCCCGAATATATTGAGCAGTACATGGAAAAGAAGAAGCGGCATGCAGTCAAGTATGGCACTGCTTCTGCCCGTCTGCGCAGAATGAAGGATCCCACCATCTCCTGGTGAGGGAATACATAAGAAAAGCAGCTCATGTAAAGGGGCTGCTTTTTCGTGTGGCTTGACAAATAACAAAAGGTGTGATACAATAAATCTACAAAATTGTCTGAATGTATATAAGGGGTGAGGATATGATGCCATCTTCTGTTGAAGTCTGGCTGTGGCTCCTGCTTGTAATGCTGCCACACAATCCCAGGACGATGGAGTTGCTGGAGCATTACGGCTCTGCGGAATCCCTGGCGCGTGCGATAAGGGACGGAGAATGTCCCAAGATAACCGAATCCGAGAAGCACCGCGCCCGTAACACGCATACCCGGGACGTGCGCCAGATAATGGAGGAGTGCGCCGCGAACGATATCCGCATAATCACCCTTGACGACGAGGAATACCCGGTCCTTCTCAAAAATATCTACTCGCCGCCGATAGTTCTGTTTGTCCGGGGAATGCTGAGTTGCCTTTCCGACGAGGTTTCCCTTGCGGTGGTCGGACCCCGGGATCCGTCAGAATACGCGGTGCGCGTGGCGCAAAGACTGTGCGGCGACCTTGTCAGACTCGGCACCGTACTGGTCAGCGGACTTGCGCTCGGAATAGATACGGTTGCCCATACCAGCGCTGTCAACGCCGGAGTGCCCACAGTCGGAGTACTCGCCTGCGGACAGCTTGTGAACTACCCACCGGATAACGCCGGACTGAAGCAGCGCATTATCGAGGGCGGCGGAGCGCTGGTGTCCGAATTGCTGCCGCACGCCGGCGTGGAAGCGCGGTATTTCCGCGACCGCAACCGTATAATCTCCGGACTGGGACTCGGCACCCTGGTGGTGGAAGCCTCCACAAGGAGCGGCTGCCTGCTTACTGCGAACCACGCGGTGGATCAGGGCAGGGATCTGTTCTGTGTTCCGCCTACGGACATAACGCAGGAGTGGTGCGCCGGGGTGGTTCCGTTCCTCCGGGACGGCGCGATACCGGTGTTCGACTACCTGGATATTGTGAACGAGTACATGTATCATTACCTCAGCCGGATAGGCATTGACGATTCCAGCGAGCGTCAGCACCGTAATCCTCAGAAGAAGCCGCGCAGCAAGCCTGCGGAAAGACCCGCGGCTCCCAGGGTGACAAAAGCGGCGCCGCCGGCGGATCCAGTAAAATCCACACAGCCTGCCGATGTAGCTACGGCTGAGGAATCCCCGAAGCTTTCCGAAGAGAAGCTGTCCGGACTGACGGAATTGCAGGTCAGCGTTGCAAAAATTGTCGAATCCGCAGCGCAATCCGCGGACGAGGTAATTGCGATTTCCGGCATATCCTATGCGGAGGCCGCAGAGGTGCTGATGGACCTTGAACTGGCGGACATCATCAAGCTTATGCCGGACGGAAAATACCATCTGAAATAACACAAAGGGACTGCTGAAAAAGTATCTTTTCGGCAGTCCCTTTTCTTTTTATACATTAAGCCAGATCGTTATTCCGCTTGATGAACTGAACGAATTCCTCCCGGGGAACGGGCTTTGAGAAGTAGAATCCCTGAATGAAGTCGCAGTGCAGGTCGGAGAATTTCTTTACCATGTCCTTGGTTTCGATTCCTTCCACAACGATCTCCATGTTGAGATCCTTTATCATTCTGACGGTGTTTTGGAGGATAGTCCACATCTTGGCGTTCTGGTTGTTTACAAAAGACTTGTCAAGCTTGACTATCTTCAGCGGAAGCGCCGCAATACGGTACATGTTGGAGTAACCCGTGCCGTAGTCATCGAGCGAGAAGCTGATCCCTGCGGCACTGAGTTCAGACAGATTCTCTGTCATCACGTTCTGGTCGTAGCTTGCGGCGGTTTCGGTGATCTCCAGATTAACCTGGTCGGAGGATACGCCGTACTTCTTCATTATTCCGAGGAGGTGCTCGGCAAGTCCGTGGCGCATGCACTGGGAAACGGAGAGGTTGACCTCAATGTATTCCAGTCCCAGCTTCTTGTATTCGTCGCTGGCAATGAACTTGCAAACTTCTTCCATGACAAAATCGCCGATTTTGTGTATTGCGCCGCTCTTTTCCGCCGCCGGAATGAACACCTCCGGTGAAATGAAGCCCTCCTTCTCGTCGATGAGCCTGAGCAGAGCCTCAGCAGATACGAACTTATTCTTTTCGATGGAGTATATCGGCTGGTAGTATACATGGAAGCTGTGGTTTGCGAACGCGCGTTCAATGATGTCGTCAACGTCCGTCAGCAGGGAAACCATGCGTTTTACGGAGCTGTCGTTCGCATGAATTACCTCGCCGCGGTAGGGGAGCTTTGTGTGGAAATCAACGCCGAACGACATCAGCGCTTTGAAGTTCTGTATGTCCTCGGGACAGTTCACAACACAGATGTATGGAATCAGATTCAGGTCGGTTTTTCCGATCTGTATGGGTTTACGGAGTCTCTCATTTATAAGGTCTGCCGTATGGTTCATCAAATTCAGATTGTAAATGTTGATGACTACCCTGAATCTTCCCTGATCAAGGTAGTATGGTGTGCCATGTGATTTTGTCTGATTAATGCATTCAGCAATGGTCTTTGAAACCATTTTCAAAAGTTCGTTGTTCCGGTCATATCCAAGTATCTTGCATAGTGAACTGTAGTTTTCTATGTTTATCATGATAACGCCCATTCGGTTTTTCATCATGTAGTTCTTGCGGATATCCTCCGCATATGCGTTGTATTTGTTCAGTCCGGTAAAGTTGTCTACAACCTCCTCTGGGCGCTGTATCATTACTGATATAAGGGTAAGCCCGATGGTGTTCGTGAACACCATTACCACCATATTTGGCGTAAGCATCTGCATTATTACTATAGCCCCCATCAGCGGTATCATGCAAAGAAGCGCAAGCGCTTTTCGCAGCTGGAACAGTCTGCGGAATTGCACAAGATAGATCACGCTGATTATTATGTATATTCCAGCGGTGCAGTAGGGGATCCATGCCATGGCATTTGTGTGGTATATTCCATCGTCAATGCTGAAAATGCACCCGTTGAACAGATTCACTACCGTTGCAACGATGTCCGCCAAATAGGGGACGATAAGAATGACGATGGCAGGCTTGTTCGAAGTAAGCTTGGACCATGCGCAGGTCAGGCTGATAACATACATCAGGAAAAACGGCGGTATAGCGTTATAAACCAGCAGATCAACGGAGTGCACCGCCATGCGCAGTCCTATATCGGGATAGTTAATGTTGTCAAGCACAACACTCCATATATCTGTGTGCGCGCTGAGCATTGTAAGAATTAAAAGCGATAGGAAAAACTTGTTCGTTGATCCTTTGTACATTTTTCTTGACAGCTGAGAAATGAGGATGATTGTAAGAAAAATGAGTGATACAATATCAAGATGAATTAGCTTTTCAGTCATACCTTTCACGCTCCTTTATATACTTCATATTTATTATAGCACATGATATTTTGTATTTCAACCAAAATACAACTCTTATTCTTCAATTTGTTATCTTTGCACAAAGTTCGACATTGTTTTAATTGCGGTTGTTATATTTGATTCAACTAATTATCCGGCTGCGCAGATAGTAATATTCTATAAAAAGAATAAAATTACAGCAATGGCAATTTAAAAGGGTTGAAATAGCCCCGGACATATGTTAAAATATAGTTAGAGATGACCATACATTAATTGAAGTGAAAGGCGGAATATATGCGTTTTAAGAAAATACTGATCTCCGCTGTTGCCGCGCTTATGGGAATGACTGTGCTCACGTCCTGCGGCGAAAGGTCCGAGTTAAGACTCGGCACGGGAAATCCCGGTGGGATATATTACGCCTACGGTACGACGCTGCATGAGCTTGACGAAGCCGGCGTCACCGTGAAAAAGACCGAGGGCTCCATGGCGAACATGCGGCTGATGAAGGAAGGATTTCTTGACCTGGCTATCGTGCAGAGCGATATCCTGGCGGAAGCCGCTTACGGCACTGGGGATTTCGAAGGCTCCCCGGTATCCGTGGTGCGCGCGGTCGCCGGACTCTACTACGAGGCGTTCCAGATAATCGTGCGGAGTGATTCCGGAATTGAGTCGCTGGCGGACCTCAGAGGGAAGAAAATGTCCATCGGCGAGGACGGCTCCGGAGTTGCGCGGAATGCGGAATACATGCTCCTGTCAGCCGGGATTCCCTACACGTCGGTCGAAACGGTGAACATGTCCTATGCGGAATCCGCTGCGGCGCTTGAGGGCGGCGATATTGACGCGCTGTTCGTTATCCTGGGTGCGCCCTCCACGGTCGTAAGTGAGCTTGCTGAAAGCGTGGATATTCGTATCCTGCCGCTGGACGAGCGTACGGTTTCCTCAATGACGAACATTTACGACGGCTATTACAGCATGACAATTCCGGCAGGTACATATCATGGTCAGGAAGAGGACGTACCCACGGTGGGCGTCAAGGCAGTCCTGACCGCCTCCGAGGGCGTCAGCGCGGCGCAGGTGGAGGAGATCACCCGGCTGCTTTTTGACAGCAGCACGCAGATACGCTATTCCGTGTCGGTTCCCGAGCCGGATATCGACTTTGCCGTGACGGGTATCCCATGCAGATTCCACGACGGTGCGGCGGAATACTACCGTGGTGCCGGTGTGACGGTCAGCACGGACCAGGCGGCGGGCACCGGGATCGCATACGACACCCGGGCGGATTGAGGAGGCTTTTTCTTGCAGGTATTGAATATAGACATGTATCAGACCCTTGCCATGGCGGTGGGAGTGCTGTTCCTGGGCGGATTCCTGAAAAAGAGGATACGATTCCTGGAAACATTCTGCATTCCCTCGCCGGTGGTGGGAGGAATTGTTTTTGCGGTGATTTCCTGTCTGCTGTATGTGTTCGGCGTAGTGGAGTTCAACTTTGATGAAACGCTGAAGAACGTATGCATGGTGATGTTCTTCACCTCGGTGGGATTCCAGGCGAATATCAAGGTGCTGCGTGCCGGCGGACTGAGCCTGCTGGTATTCCTGGTGTGCCTTTTCGTGCTGATAGTCGTGCAGAATCTGACGGCGGTAGGTCTGTCCGGGCTGCTGGACATAAGTCCGCTTATCGGCATGTGCACCGGGTCTATTCCGATGGTCGGCGGACATGGTACTTCCGGAGCCTTTGGACCAGTTCTTGAGGATTTTGGAATAGAGGGCGCGACCACTTTCTGTACTGCGGCGGCGACATTCGGACTTGTGATAGGTTCCCTGATGGGCGGACCGATCGCGCGGCGGCTTATTCTGAAAAAAAAGCTGATGGACGGAATAGTCGCCGAGGACGCAACACTCCTTGAAGAGGAAGAGCAGAAGCACCACCGCTCCGTGAGCATGTACGCTCCGGCGGCATATCAGATAGCGATAGCTATGGGAATCGGTACGGTAGTTTCCTGGGCGCTTTCCCTGACCGGAATGACGTTCCCGATTTACATAGGCTCTATGATAGTTGCTGCGTTCATGCGTAATATCGACGAGTACACCGGGAAGTTCCATATCCATATGGGTGAAATTAACGATATCGGCGGAATCTGTCTGTCCCTCTTCCTGGGAATCGCGATGATCACGCTGAAACTGTGGCAGCTTGCGGAGTTGGCGCTTCCTCTGGTTGTTCTGCTCATCGCGCAGGTTATCATAATGGCGATATTCTCCTACTTCGTCGTGTTCAATGTTATGGGCAGGGATTATGACGCCGCGGTCCTGTCCGCAGGAGTGTGCGGCTTCGGTATGGGCGCGACTCCAAACGCAATGGCGAATATGCAGGCGATAACGGAGAAGTTCGCGCCATCTGTAAAGGCGTATCTGCTGGTCCCCATTGTCGGCAGTATGTTTGCAGATTTTATCAACAGCCTGGTTATAACGTTCTTTATCAATTTCCTTAATTGACATTTTCACCGGAGGTAATTATGAAAGACAAAAATCAGAAACTGGACTATTTCTCGGAAAATCTTGCCTTTCCGGAGATACATGTGAATTCCCGGAAGCCCTCCGAAGACGACAACACGGAGGAGCCCGAAAATGGCGGAGAAGTAGTGTATGACAACCTTGCTATCCCGGAGATAAAGATAAAGAAGCATGACAAAAAATAAAAAACGGTGGCTGATTACGCCATCGTTTTTTAGAGTTGATATTCAGTCTGCAAACATTGAGTCGATGAATCTGCGCGTGTATTCGTTCCAGAAATCCATGTCGTGGCTGCCGCTGCTTTCAAGGTATGTGTGGGCGATACCCTCTTCTGCGAGGAATCTGTGGAATTGCCGGTTGTGTTCCAGCAGGAAATCCTCCGTTCCACAGGACATTAATATTTCCGGTATTTTCTTGCCGCTGTCATGCAGGCGCTTCACCAGTACTTCGGGATTGCTGTCGCTTTCAAGGACTGAATCAAGGTCGCCGAAGCATTCGTGATAATAATCGTAGTTTGCTGTTCCGTTGTCCTCGCCGGGCTTCATTCCGGCAATCTCATGGACTATAAGCGCTGAGGACATTGCAGCGACCTTTCCAAAATTATCTGGGAATGCAAAAGCGGTATGCAGCGCGCCGAATCCACCCATAGAAAGTCCCATGATGTAAGTGTCCTCCGGGGATAGCGCCAGCCGGAACGTTCTGCGGACGTAGTCTACCAGTTCGGCTCCCACGAATGTGCAGTATTTTCTTGTGGTGGAAAGACCGTCCAGCCAGAATCCGTTTTCACCGTTTGGGGCGATTACCGCAAAATTGTATTTCTGCATAAGATCTTCCGGTATCCAGTTTCCTGCGTCGCCAGTGTAGCCATGCAGAAGGAACACGGTTCGCATTTTCTGCGTGTCTTCCCGGGGTTTGTCATTTGGAATATACATTTCAAAGCGGATATTCCTGTTGAGCGCCTGGGAGTAGTACTTTATACTTAACTGAGCCATAATGACCTCCTTCGTCTATGAAAATATTATAGACTATTGTGCAATAAAAGTCAATACGTTAAACAGCGTATATATCCTATTTATTTAAATATGTATATTGTGATATTTCACCGCGACATCTCATCAATGTATTCTTTGTCACATCTGACTAAAAAATGATACAAGGTAAACAATGTTTATTCGTTAAAATCATCAAATAATCAAAAAAAGCGACAACACTCTTGACATTTGTGCAGTATTGTGTTAGAATGATGGGGCACATAAAAAATCGACTCTCCCGTGAGAAGTCCGCAGCGATGCGGTCCAGGGGAGATTTTCTATGTGGAGGAGAAAAACAAAGCGCAGGAAAACAGAGCGCTTTACGAACGGAGGTAACTCAATGCTAATAGCAACAACGCTTGCTGCTGTCGTATTCATCGTCATGTTCATCATGTCGGCGATGGACAAGCTGACACGTCATGCTGCGATGGGAATGAGTGCAGTCGGAACGGTCCTGCTGGTATTCGGCATATTCACCGGCATCAGCGGCGATGACACCGGGCTGCTCGCAAAAATCGTTGCAGTGCTGATTTTCGTGGTGATGTTCGTGCTGATCATCATGGACAAGATAGAGCGTCACATAGTGACCCTCTGCTGCGGACTTGCGACCCTTGTCCTGGTGTTCGGAATCTGCATGAAGGATATGAATGCCATCTGGCAGACGCTCAACATCGGCAACATATTCACCCAGGGCTTCTGGTACGGGGCTTCTGAGGAAAGCTCTTCCGGTATCAACTGGGCGACTATCATTTTCATTGCAGGCATGATGATAATGGTAGAGGGCATGGCAAAGGCAGGCTTCTTCAGATGGCTGTGTATGACACTTGCAAAACTGGTAAAGTATAAAGTCGTTCCGCTGTTCATCACATTCATGCTGATGTCTGCGGTGCTGTCTATGTTCATCGACAGTATCACTGTTATTCTCTTCCTTGCAGCAGTAACAGTTGAGCTGGCTCAGCTGCTTAAGTTCGACCCGATACCCATGATTCTTTCCGAGATATTCTGTGCAAATCTCGGCGGCTCGGCAACAATGTGCGGCGATCCGCCAAACATTATTGTAGGAACCTCCCTTGGTTATTCTTTCGCAGACTTCCTTACAAACACCGGCGTGATCGCTGCGATCGCTCTCGTGTTCGTTGTTATCTACTTCTTCATTATTTTCCGCAAGGAGCTGAAGGAAGCCGGAAAGAACCAGATTGATACATCAACTATCCCTGCTCCCCGTGAGGCAATAACTGACAAGCGCAGCTTCATCATCAGCGTTGTTATTTTCATGGTGGCTGTTGTGCTGCTCGTTACTCACGCGCAGACCGGACTTACAGTAGCTTTCATCGGCGGTGTTATCGCCCTTGCAACGCTCATCACCTCCGGTAAGAGCGCTCTTGAACTGCTCAAGAAGGTGGACTACAAGACCCTGCTGTTCTTCGTCGGACTTTTCATCGTTGTCGGCGGACTTGAGCAGACCGGAATCCTCGAGATCGTTGCAAACTTCATTCAGACCATAAGCGGCGGTAATGTTATTCTGGTTGTTATCATCATCATCTGGCTGTCTGCTATCGCAAGCTCCGTTGTTGATAATATCCCGTTTGCAGCCACAATGGTTCCCATCATCAAGGATCTCGCCTCCGCGACTGGCGCATTGGATCCTGCATATCTTTCAGTGCTCGCATGGTCCCTGTCCCTGGGTACCGACATCGGCGGAAGCGCGACACCGATCGGTGCTTCTGCCAACGTAGTCGGAACTTCCGTTGCTGCAAAGCACGGTCACCCGATCAGCTGGGGCAAGTACCTCAAGGCGTGCGTACCTGCGACTGTGATCGTTCTCGCAATCTGCACAGTGATGATCTTTGTCAGATACAGCGCTGAGCTTGGACTCTGACCTTCTGACACAGGCACAGTTCGGCTGAGTATCCGGAACTCCGCTTTTAGGTGGGGTTCCGGGAATACTACCTGTTCGTTATTTTGCTCAAATATTGTATATTAATGTCACTTTCTTGAAAAAATTAACGGACAAATATTGCAATCAGACGAGATTTGTGCTAAAATTAAAGATAGAGAAAAAGGGCATTGCCCAATATATAAAGGAGGTCATTCCCATGGAAAAGCAGATCATTATCTCTGTAGGACGCGAATTCGGAAGCGGTGGACACATCGTAGCCGCAAATCTTGCCAAGCATTTCGGACTTCCTCTGCTGGACAGCAATATTCTTGCGGACATAGCGAAGCAGAACAACACAAGCGAGGATTATCTCCGCAAATACGATGAGAGCGCGAGGAACTATCTTTTTTCAAGGTCTGTCAACGGATTCAGCAACTCTCCTGAGGAGATCGTTGCGCAGATGCAGTTCGACTACATCAAGAAAAAGGGTGACGCCGGTGAGAGCTTCGTCGTGATCGGCAGATGCGCGGACTGGGTGCTGCGTGAGAATCCTGCGCTGGTGCGTATATTCATTCTCGGCGACATGGATTCCAAGATTCAGCACACGGCAGAACGCGAGAATATTTCCCCGGAAAAGGCTAAGAACCGACTTGAACAGGCAGACAAGCGCCGCAAGTATTTCCACAACACCCACAGTGATAACAAGTGGGGCGATTCCAGAAGCTACGATATCACCGTCAACTCCTCCAAACTGGGGCTGGACGCGACAACCGAGCTGCTGGTGAAGTACATAGAACTGAACTGCAAATAAAAAAAGGCCACCGGCTTTCTGGCGGTGGTCTTTTATATAAGAATTTGTCTTGCATTTCTGAAGAAAGTGTGGTACAATATTTAAGACACACTTCGCGTATTGTGTATGCAAGCTATCAGGAGGAAATATGAAACTGACAAAAAAAATCACCAGCTGTATCCTGCTTGCAGCAATGATGACAGCAATCACAGCGTGCGATTCTGAGGATCCTATCGGTTCCGGAAATGCTTCCGCACCGACCAACGGACCCAGCGCGACCACTTCCGCCACGACAGTGGTCACCACTGACCCTGACGAAAATGCCGCCACCGATGCCGGCGTAAAGGAAATAGGAACCACCGCATACACCCCGGACGGAAACAGCGGAAAGATCGTGTGGCTGGGTTACTACGATCTCCAGACTGACGGAAGCGCCTCCGAGCAGTACAAGATTTTCACCAGCGAACTTTACGGCGGCTCCATAGATTATGTGCAGACCACCAGCGGCTCCGCTTATTTTGAGAAGCTGGCTACCATGATATCTTCCGACGATTCCCCCGACATCGTAAGATACGAGTGGCGTTCATTCCCCACCGGCATGAGCAAGAACATGTACGAATCCCTGGATAACGACATTGCCCTTGACGATCCGTTGTGGTCCGGAATGAAGAACATCGCGGAGAACTTCACATACAAGGGAGTTCACTACTATTATCCTTACCGCATAACCACGAACTTCGCGCTGAACTACAATAAGAAGTCTATTGAGGAGTATGCTCTCGACGATCCCTACGACCTCTACATGAACAACAACTGGACCTGGGATACCTTCAAGAAGCTGCTCATCGACTGGTGTAATGCAGACGAGAATCACATCGGATATGCCGGCGAGGGCGGAATGAGCTTCATCGCCACCACCGGAACCTCCCTTGTAAAGGTACAGCCGGACGGCTCTGTAAAGAACAACATCGGCGACGTAAATGTTACCCGTGCGATGGATTTCTGCGCAGACCTCTACAGAAACGGACTCACACACCAGGGTGAGCTTGGTGACTGGGTATCTCCGCAGCTGTGGGCTGACAACTCCGACCGCGTCCTCTTCCTGGGAATGAATCCCGAGTGGACTTACGGCGCGGCAGCTGCTCAGGTGCAGAACAAGTCCGGCGTTGAGGACGATATCTGCAACACCGTGTCTGACTTCGCCTTTGTTCCGTTCCCGAGAGATCCGCAGTCCGATGAATACAGCATTGCCTACGACACCTTCGGCTACCTTGTGGCAAAGGGGGCAAAGAACAAGAAGGGCGCCGTTGACTGGATAAACCTCAACCGCGTATACGAAACTGACGAGAACATCATCGCCAACAAGAAGAAGGAAGCCGTATCTCCCGAGCCGGTCTATTACACCGAGGGCAAGTACGCAGGCTACCAGAAGTGGGCGCTTGTCTGGGACGAGAAGCAGTACGACCTCTGGCAGGATATGATGGACCCCACCAAGTTCAGCTTCACCTTCGACGACTGCTGGGGATTCTCTGACGACCTCACCACCATCTGCAACAAAATACTCTTCGACCCGATGTTCCACGGTGATTCCTTCACCCAGCTCAGCCAGGAGTATTCGCCTGTAATTGATTCTATAATCAGTCAGTAAACTGAACCGCCGGGGCTTACACAGCCCCGGTTTTTTTATGCCTGAAATTCCCGGAAATATTCCGTTATACTGCGCGCAAACTAATCCGGGGTGATGTCATGAAACGTTTTTTTGAGGGAATGCTGTGCGGATTCCTTAACGGATTTTTCGGCAGCGGAGGGGGAGTTGCCGCAGTACCCGTCCTGGAGCATGAACAGCGTGGGGCAGGGAATACCCCGGCGGAGTCCGTGCGGCGCGCCCACGCGAATTCCGTCGCAGTGATTTTTGTGCTGAGCGCCGTCGCGGCGGTTTCGTATTTCTTTTCCGGCGGCATAGATTTCGGTGCGGCATGGGGATACATTCCCTGGGGTGCGGCAGGCGCGGCAGCCGGAGCGGTGTTCCTCCGGAAGATACGCGCAGCGTGGCTCCAGCGGATTTTCGGAGTGCTGATATGCGCGGCGGCGGTGAGGGGGCTGTTCTCATGATGAATGCGGTTGTGGGATTGCTGACCGGGATCATTGCTTCCATGGGGCTTGGCGGCGGATTCGTGCTTTTGATATGGCTGACTATGTTTCAGGACATGCCGCAGCGCGCCGCCCAGGGAATCAACCTGTTGTTTTTCCTGCCGATAGCGCTGGTTTCCGTTGTAATGCACGCCCGTGCCGGGTTGATCGACAAAAGGCTGGTATGGAGCCTTATCCCCGGCGGAATCCTCGGTGCTGTCCTTGGAACTATCGGCTCCCAGGCGGTGGGAAATGAACTGCTTCGGAAGTTGTACGCGCTTTTCCTGCTGGCGTTCGGACTGCGCGAGATTTTCCGGAAAGCGCCGTCGGATACAAAAAAGGAGCCCCGGAGCTGACAGCCGGGGTTCCGTGGTATTTATCTGAGCCCGGAGCAAACAGTGTTCAGAACATCAGTGTCGCACTTTATCATCGTAGCCTGCTTGTAGAAGTCCGTGATGTCGTCCTCGGAGCTGAACGAGGTCATCTTTTCGAGCTTCTTGCAGTCCTGTATTCCGTAGTACGCATACAGCGCGGCGGAGGATTCCTGGGAATTCCCGATGTATATTCCGCCGTCGGAGGTGTAGTTCCCGGTGTTGAAGGAGATCTCGCCCCTGCCGGAAAGTATTTTGTACATCTTTGTCAGGTAATCCCGGGCTTCTGCGGCGTAGTACAGCGCGTTGCTTCCGTCACTGGAGGAGTGGGATTTCTCAAACTTGCACGCGTAGTCATACGCGAGGGCGCCTGCGGATTTTGCCACCTTAGCGTAATTTCGCAGATCGGTGAAATCCTGCGAAGTCCAGGCATAGGCGGTTGTAGTCGTAGCGGAAACCGCGTCGCTCATTTTCTGCTCCTTGCCGCCGGAAATTGCGCATACCTTGAATTTATAGGTGGTCGCGGAGGACAGCCCGGAAATTATGCACATTGTGCCGTTCCTGTCGTCGTATTTCTTGTACTGTCCGGAGCTGTTCATCTTGTAGATACGGTACTTGTCGGCGCCCTTCACGCTTTTCCATGTCAGGTAAACGCAGCCGGTGGACGTGGTTTCTACCTTGACAGTCGGAGCGCTGAGCGTTCCCTTTTTAGTGGTCGCCGTAATCTCGCCGGACATAGTCTGTCTGGTGGATTTGCCGTCCTTTTTGACGATCGCGCACACCTTGAACCGGTAGGTCGTTCCGGGGTCCAGCTTGCCCACCTTACAGGAGGTTGTGGTCACTGTCCTATACTTGACGAACTTCTTTTTTTTGGTGTTGTATTTGTATACTTCATATCCGTCAGCGCCGCTGACTTTCTTCCAGCTGAGGGTAATGCTGCTGTTAGTCGTGGAGCTTGCCTTGATGTTGGAAGGCGCCTCGAGCTTCTTTGCGGCGAATTCCCGGGACACCGAGTATTCCTCTGCGAATGTCTGTGCAGGCACCGCGGAAAATGTGAGTACTGCCGCGGTCATCGCTGCGACGATCTGTTTACGATTCATGCTGAATCCTCCTTGAATTTGATGATATGAAAATTATACTCAGAAACAGAGAAATTTCAAGCGTAAACTGATTCGCCGGCGACCCACATAAAATAAATGCACACAATTGACGGATAATGCGAAAAATCCCGGTATCAGCGAACCGATACCGGGATTGTGATTCAGTCAGACTGCAATCAAGTCAGAATTACTTGAGCTCGATCTTAGCGCCAGCCTCTTCAAGCTTAGCCTTGATCTCCTCAGCCTCTGCCTTGGAAACGCCTTCCTTAAGAGCCTTAGGAGCAGCCTCAACGAGCTCCTTAGCTTCCTTCAGGCCAAGACCCATAACGTCCTTAACTGCCTTGATAACGCCCATCTTTGCGTCACCGAAGGAAGCGAGGATTACGTCGAACTCGGTCTTCTCTTCAGCGGCAGCAGCGCCAGCGCCTGCAGCAGGAGCAGCAGCAACAGCAGCAGCGGAAACGCCGAACTCTTCCTCAAGTGCCTTTACCAGCTCGTTCAGTTCGAGAACGGAAAGAGCCTTAACTTCTTCGATCATAGCTAAAATCTTCTCAGATGCCATTTTAGTGTCCTCCATAAATAAAATTTGTCATGCGTGGTTCACGCAGTAAGTTGGACCCCACAGAAGGCCGTCACGCGGACAGCTCCGGGGGAAGTTCCGCAATTAAGCGGACTGCTCTTCGTTCTTCTTTGCGATCTCGTTGAGCGCGATAGCAACTCTCTGGATCGGAGACTGAAGCATGAATACGAGCTGAGAGAGCAGGGTGTCCTTGGACGGAAGCTTTGCGTAAGCCTCAACCTCTTCCTTGGAAATTACCTTGCCGTCAACAAAGCCGAGCTTGATAGCGAAAGTGCTGTCGGGAGCCTCGGTCTGCTTGAACAGAATCTTGGGGGCAATGATGATGTCCTCAGCGGTCAGAGCGATAGCAGTTGTGCCGGAAAGAGCGGGCTCAAGACCCTCAATTCCTGCAACCTCAGCTGCACGCTTTAACAGTGTGTTCTTTACTACGAAGTACTCTACGCCGTTCTCACGCAGATCCTTACGGAGCTTTGTGTCGTCCTCAACGGAGATACCCTTGTAGTCAACGAGAACACCGCCGGCAGCCTTCTTGAGCTTTTCAGCTAAGTCAGCAACATAAGCCTGCTTCTGTTCGAGTACGCTTTTACTAGGCATGTTAGTTCACTCCTTTACTAAATTTGCGCTGTTCAGTTCAAGGAGAGCAAGAAATAAAATAACCCCTCTGCTAAAGCACAGAAGGGAGTCGATTTCGATCTCATTCCCATTCCTCGGCAGGCGGACTAACCGTTAGAGCCTTTCGGCTGCCTGCTGTCTTTAGAACAGCATATGTATTATACCACGTCAAAACCGATTTGTCAATAGCTTTTTCAAAAAAACTTGACTTTTTTCAAAAATAGTACTATCATACATATGAGGTGATACGATTGAAACAGTACATCAGGCGATTTGACGAGCTTTCGACAGCAGAACTGTATGAGATCCTGAAACTGCGCAATGCAGTGTTCATAGTGGAACAGAACTGCGCCTACCAGGATATTGACGGACTTGACGAAACCGCATATCACATGTGGCTCGAGGACGAAAACGGCATTGCAGCTTATGTCAGACTGCTCCCTCCGGGAGTCCGGTTCGATGATTCTGTAATCGGGCGCGTGATCGCAGTGCGCCGGAGAAGCGGAGTAGGCTCGCAGATAGTGCGCACGGCGCAGAGCGCAGTACGGGAGGTGTTTGGTACGGATTCCGTGACGATAGAAGCGCAGGTATATGCACGGGAGTTCTACGAAAAGCTCGGATTCGTGCAGCAGTCCGATGAGTTCGACGAGGACGGAATACCGCATATTCTCATGAGATGGACCGCGAATAAATGATCAGACCGTTGTCTGATGTACTTGACATCTTAAACATATTATGTTATAATAAAAATTGGTAATACAGAATAATGATTTGGTAATTATGAAATGACGGTCGGTTGTAATATTCCTGCGGAGGGTCTGTTCGGATATCTGTCCTGATTTTCCGCTGCAAATTTTATGGGCGTCGTCATGACTGCCCGTTTTTTGTATTAGTTACACCAATGCAGCCGTTGCTGCAATATACTATATTTTTTTAAGGACGTGATTTTGATGTTCTGTTTCAATTGTGGAGCGCAGGTCGCTGATAATGCAAAGTTCTGCGGAGCGTGCGGTGCAATTCTTTCCCAGCAGGCTCCCGTACAGCCCATGGCTCCCCAGGGCGGTTATACTGCTCCTGTTCCTCCCGTGCAGGGCGGTAATGCAGTTCCGTTACAGGGTATGCCTGTTCCGCCGTTCCAGGGTGGGAATCCGGCGCCGTATCCCGGCGCGCCGATACCTCCGGTGCCGAATGCTTCCTACCCGAATCCGGTAAACAACGCGCTGATGAATACGCCTGCACCCCAGGGTCAGCCCACGGGGAATACCCCGAATGAGTACCCGGCAGGCGACACCGTGAAGATATCGGACGCAGCAAAGGCTGCCGCTGAGAATCCGGCGCAGCCCGTGGGATTCCAGGCTCCTCCGATGGGCACCGACATGCAGTTCATCAACAACGGCGGAATGCCCGAGGGACAGAATCTGTTCACTAACGCCCAGCCTTCCAATTACGGCATGCCGATGGGAGTTTACAGGGAAGAGGTCCCAATGAGCTATTCCCAGCCGCGAGCTAAGCGCGTACGCAAGGAAGTCAAGAAGATGAAGCTGTCCGTATCCGTTATCCTGGCGGCAGTTTTCGGACTTTTCGCGTTCGTGTTCGGAATCTTCTCCTTTGTTGGCGGAACAGTCAGAATGGGACTTTCAAGCGGTGAGCTTTCCGCTGAAATAAGCGAGCTTGAAATAGGAAAGATCGTTGTCGGCGATATCCTGGTTCAGGATTCCATGGCGGACGTAGTGAAGGACAACGGGATCGTTCTCCCGGAGAAGCACCCGGAAAGAGCGACCATCGCGGACATAGTGGCGTGCACGATAAACGATTATGTTCATACTGCCGATCTTACCGCTGATCAGATCAACGAAATATTCAGACGCGCCCATGTCGGCGAGGAATTATCCAGCCTTGTAAAGGCGTATGAAGAGTACATCGTTACCGGCGACACCGAGGAATTCGCGGACGGACTCTGCAAGGAGATCAAGGACCTTGTGAAGCGCAGCGAAAATAATGTCATCAACATTGCCGGAATGCGCCTTGCCGACGATTACGAGGAGCAGCTGGACAATGCGCTCGACGGCGAGAGAAATTCCATCGAGAGCATACTTCCCGGTGAGGCACTTGACGGTGTATCCGGTCTTATCAGATTCGCGCTTTCTCCCGTGACGCTGATCGCAGCTCTTGTACTCGCTGTTGTGCTTGTAGTACTCGAGTGGGTGATCACCAAGCGCATCAATGCCGCTCTGATGGCTGGCGGAGCAGCGTTCACCCTTATCGGAATCATTCTCACCACGGCAAGCATTATCCTGTCCAATCTGACCATGATAGGCGGACTTGACTACACCGTAGTAAGCAAGGTGGTTTCCCCCATTCTCTACAACGCCTTCGGATTCAAGCTGCTGACCGGCGGACTTATCACCCTCGGCGTAGGACTGGTCCTCATCGCGATATTCATCGTGATGAAGGTGCTTGAAAAGAAGCGCGCAGCTGCAACGCCTGCTGAACCTCAGGAATAAAACAGCTTTGATATGCCATTACACCTCCTGGTATCCGGGAGGTGTTTTACTTTTGCAAAAAAAACTGAAAAGTGTATTGAAATCTGTCGGGATTTGTGATATCATATAATAGAAAAAATATGTGCCGGAAACTGCGGCGCGTCTTGATGGCGTTTATGCGTGTTATCATGGCACTGGGAAAAAACATAAGGGAGTAAGAAAATGCCAAAGAAACAGGATATCAATAAGATACTGATCATCGGCTCCGGTCCAATCATCATCGGTCAGGCGTGCGAGTTCGACTATTCAGGCACCCAGGCGTGCAAGGCGCTGCGCAAGCTCGGCTATCAGATCGTTCTGGTGAATTCCAATCCGGCTACCATCATGACCGATCCGGACGTTGCAGATATCACCTACATCGAGCCGCTGAACGTTGACCGTCTGACTCAGATCATTGAAAAGGAGCGCCCGGACGCACTGCTGCCGAACCTCGGCGGTCAGTCCGGACTTAACCTCTGCTCTGAGCTGAGCGAAGCCGGAGTGCTTGAAAAGTACAACGTACAGGTTATTGGCGTGCAGGTAGACGCTATCGAGCGCGGCGAGGACCGTATTGAGTTCAAGCACACCATGGAGAAGCTGGGTATTGAAATGCCCAGAAGCGAGGTGGCTTACTCCGTTGAAGAGGCTGTGAAGATCGCTGAAAATCTGAAGTATCCTGTTGTACTGCGCCCTGCCTACACAATGGGCGGCGCCGGCGGCGGAATGGTATACAACATTGACGAGCTGAAGATCGTCTGCGCCCGCGGACTCCAGGCGTCCCTGGTGGGTCAGGTGCTGGTCGAGGAGTGTATCAGCGGCTGGGAAGAGCTTGAGCTTGAGGTAGTACGCGACGCTAACGACAACGTTATCACCGTATGCTTCATCGAGAACATCGACCCAATCGGCGTTCATACCGGCGATTCTTTCTGCTCTGCCCCCATGCTCACCATCAGCGAGGACGTACAGAAGAAGCTCCAGGAGTATTCCTACAAGATCGTAAAGGCAATCGAAGTTATCGGCGGCTGCAACTGTCAGTTTGCGCACGACCCTGTTTCCGGCAGAATCGTTGTAATCGAGATCAACCCGAGAACCTCCCGTTCTTCCGCGCTGGCTTCCAAGGCGACCGGATTCCCGATCGCGCTCGTTTCCGCTATGCTCGCATGTGGTCTGACCCTGGACGAGATTCCCTGCGGAAAGTACGGAACACTGGATAAGTACGTTCCCGGCGGCGACTATGTCGTAATCAAGTTCGCAAGATGGGCTTTCGAGAAGTTCAAGGGCGCCGAGGACAAGCTCGGCACTCAGATGAAGGCTGTCGGCGAGGTAATGTCCATCGGCAAGACCTACAAGGAGGCTTTCCAGAAGGCTATCCGCTCCCTGGAAACCGGCAGATACGGCCTCGGCTTCGCGAAGGATTTCAACAAGCTTACCAAGGACGAATTGCTTGCGAAGCTGCGTTTCCCGACCAGCGAGCGCCAGTTCATTATATATGAAGCACTCCGCAAGGGCGCTACCATAGATGAGATATTCAACCTTACCAAGATCAAGCACTGGTTCCTCCAGCAGATGAAGGAGCTTGTTGACGAGGAGAACGCTCTTATCGAGAACAAGGGCGCAGTTCCTGCTGAGCCGGTACTCCGCCAGGCAAAGCTGGACGGATTCTCTGACAGATACCTTAGCCAGATCCTCGGTGTTACCGAGGAGGAGGTTCGTAATGCACGTCTTGGCTATGGAATCCGCGAGGCGTGGGAGGGTATCCATGTAAGCAGCACCGAGAATGCGGCGTATTATTACTCCACATATCATGACATCAAGGACACCAGCCCCGTAAGCGACAAGCCGAAGATCATGATACTCGGCGGCGGACCTAACAGAATCGGTCAGGGTATTGAGTTCGACTACTGCTGCGTACACGCTGCGCTCGCGCTCAAGAAGCTGGGATTTGAGTCCATCATCGTGAACTGCAACCCCGAAACCGTATCCACCGACTACGACACCTCCGATAAGCTGTATTTCGAGCCGCTTACCCTTGAGGACGTACTTGCTATCCACGACAAGGAGAAGCCCGTCGGCGTAATTGCGCAGTTCGGCGGTCAGACTCCGCTGAATCTCGCCGGCGACCTCAAGAAGAACGGTGTGAATATTCTGGGCACAAGCCCCGAAACCATCGACCTCGCGGAGGACAGAGATCACTTCCGCGCTATGATGGAGAAGCTTGGCATTCCCATGCCGGAATCCGGAATGGCAGTCAATGTTGAGGAAGCTCTCAAGATCGCAAACCGTATCGGTTATCCGGTAATGGTTCGTCCGTCCTATGTACTGGGCGGCCGCGGAATGGAGATCGTACACGACGACGAGATGATGAAGGTTTATATGTCCGCGGCAGTTGGCGTAACTCCCGACAGACCAATCCTTATCGACCGCTTCCTGCATCATGCGACTGAGTGCGAGGCTGACGCTATTTCCGACGGAAAGAACTGCTTCGTTCCGGCTGTTATGGAGCACATCGAGCTTGCTGGTGTACACTCCGGCGACTCTGCATGCATTCTCCCGAGCAAGAACCTCACCGAGAAGCAGGTAGCCACCATCAAGGACTACACCAGGCGCATTGCAGTCGAGATGAACGTATGCGGACTTATGAACATGCAGTACGCTATCGAGGACGATACAGTTTATGTGCTCGAAGCAAATCCGCGTGCTTCCAGAACCGTTCCGCTGGTTTCCAAGGTTTGCAGCATTAACATGGTGCAGATCGCGACGCAGATAATCACATCTTCCCTGACCGGAAAGCCCAGCCCCGTTCCGGAACTGAAAGATCACAAGATCCACCACTACGGTGTGAAGGAAGCTGTGTTCCCGTTCAACATGTTCCCGGAGGTAGATCCGGTGCTCGGTCCGGAAATGCGTTCCACCGGCGAAGTCCTCGGAATCTCTCCGTCCTTCGGCGAGGCTTACTACAAGGCGCAGGAAGCTACGCGCACCAAGCTTCCGCAGGAGGGCACAGTCCTGCTGAGCGTATGCGACCGTGACAAGCCTGAACTTGTTGACGTTGCGAAGTCCTTCAATGAGCTGGGATTCAAGATCATCGCCACCGGAAAGAGCTATGAGATGATCAAGGAAGCAGGTATCCCTGTTGAGCGTATCTTCAAGATGTATGAGGGCAGACCCAATATTGCAGACCAGATAGCTAACGGCGAAATCCAGCTTATCATCAATACGCCTGCCGGCAAGGACAGCGTAACTGACGACAGCTATATCAGAAAGGCTGCGATCAAGCACAGAATTCCCTATATCACAACAATGGCGGCTGCTAAGGCAAGCGCCGAGGGAATCAGGGCGATCAAGGAGAACAAGCACTTTGGTGTGAAATCTCTCCAGGCTCACCACGACGAGATTGAATAATATTGCACCGGGGCTGCGAAAACAGCCCCGGTTTACTGTTGTTTCACGTATTTTTCAGAATAAATGCAGGAAAAATTGAAATTTTTTCTTAAAAACTGTTGCAAAAACGAAATAAATATGTTATGATATAAACAGACGTGGCATACCTGCATTATAGCGGCAATGCCAAGGGATATTTGAAAGGAATTACGATTATGCCTAGAACTAAGAAAACTACACCGAAAACCGCCCCCAAGACTGAAACCTCAGCAAAGCCCATTGACAAGGCAGCTGTAAAGGCGGCAGAAGTAAAGGCTGAAGTGAAGGCTGTTCCTGCTCCTGCAGAAGCTCCCAAGGCAGAAGCCAAGAAGCCCGCTACGAAGAAATCGTCCGCAAAGACCGCAGCAAGTAAGCCTGCCACGAAGGCAGAGCCGAAGAAGCGCGTTCCCAGAAAGCCTAAGACCGTTACGGTAGACGATATTGTTGCGAAGATCTACAAGCGCATCGACAAGGCTGCCGCTAAGTCCATTGCCGCAGAGGGTAAGGCTGCCGTTGACATTAAGCTGTACGGTCAGTTCGAGGCTCATATGTACATCGAGGTCAAGAACGGCAACGTAAGCGTTGCTCCGTATGACTACATTGAGAGGGATATTGAAGCTGCGATTTCCGTTGAGAATGCGCTTGCCATCGCTGACGGAAAGCTGTCCATAAAGGACGCTGTCGAGAACGGTGCGCTTTATGTGTTCGGTAATGTTCAGTTCGCTCTTAAGCTTGCCAAGCTGTTTGGTTAATTTTCACGAAAATAACTAAGGCGTCGGTTTTTCCGGCGCCTTTTTTGTTATCGTATTTCGGTTACACTCAGAGTATTTCCGCTGACGGTGAAGCTGACTTCGAATCCGGCGAAGCTCATTGTGAATTCACGCTCCGGGTCGGAGATGTACTGCGGCCGTGGATCCTGTGCTAGCACAGCTTTCAGCGCCGGGAGTTTTTCCGGCGGAATACGCGCGGCGAGTTCCTCCGGGAGGTGAACTTCCAGCACGCCCTCCTGCTGAGCCAGCGCAAATCCGTTGGAAGCCCCGGGCTTGCAGTCCACATACGGGAGATACGGTTTGATGTCGTAAATCGGCGTGCCGTCCATTAGGTCCGCACCGGCGAGATGGAGTACAGCGCCCTCGGGAGTGTTGTATTCCACCCCGACAAGCCGCACGCAGCTGAGTCCCAGCGGATTCGGACGGAAAGGGGAGCGCGTCGCGAACACACCCATGCGCGTATTCCCACCCAGCCGCGGCGGACGCACCGTCGGCGACCAGCCGTCCCGGACTGCTTTGGAGAACTCCCATATCAGCCACAGGTGGGAGTACTGCTCAATTCCCCGGAGCGCCTCCAGCACGCGGAATTCCGGCTCGAACACCAGCGTGGAGCGGAGTTCCTCTATCAGTCCGCTCTGTCGAGGTATTCCGAACTTCTCCGGGAAATCCGTGCGTATCACGCCAATCTGTTTCAGTGCGATCATTTTGCTCTCCTTAGTTGTATTTTTCCTCGATTACCTTTCGAATTGCTTCCTCGACCTCGTTCACTTCCGCAAGGAATTCCGTTGCCGAAACCCGTATCGCACCGCTTCCCATAATGATTATCTGTTCCACGTTGTCGGAGGTCGCAACGCGCACCCGGTGTCCTTTCCCGAGTTCGTGGGCGGTCTTTTCGATGTACATGTCTGCGGTTTCGGCTTCCTTGGTGTAAACAACGGTGATTCCGTGCTCCTTTTCAATCTCCCGGTGATTTCCCTTTACGCGATAGGCGTCGAACACGAGAATCAGATTGCATCTCCGGAATCCCTGGTAGTTGCATAGAATATTGATCAGCCGCGACCGGGCAAGTTCCAGATTCTCCTTTGCCAGCCGGTTGAGTTCCTCCCAGCCGAAGATTATGTTGTATCCGTCCACCAGCAGGTATTCCGGACCTTTTGGCGGCAGCGGAAGCTTCGGAGTTTTCAGGGCGGGAGGGCGCTTTTCCGTCCGCATTGCGGAGCGCTCGTCGCGCTTTATTTTCCCGTAGGTGCGCTCGAATATCTCCATCAGTTCCTTGTCCGCAGCGACCCTCTGCTTGTAGGTGTTCACCATCTGCGGAGTTACGACCTGCTCCTTTTCCTCGCGGTCATTCTCTCCGAACCGCAGTCCGCTGTCCACATGCATTCGTGCCGGTGCCTCGTTCCACGGGACCAGCACTCCGGCGCCGTGGGAGCAGAACACGCTGTCCGCGGAATTCTCCGTGTCCGCGTCGCAGTCGTAGCCGATCTCCGCAATTACTTCATCTGCGTTGTGACATGGGCGGTATCCTCCGGGAATGCAGACGAGCCTGCCCTTTCCCCGGGTGTAGCTGTTCACTTCGCTCTGGTAGCCGCGAAGCTCCGAAACAGGGGCGCTTCCGGTGAATTCCGTTTCGCCGTCCGTGGAGTTCGGCGGCTGTAGTTCGCCACTCATGCGCTGCAAGTCGGTCATCGCACGCCCGGTGCACTCCTGAGGAACCGTAAGCGTGAAATCGTACCACGGCTCAAGAAGCACGCTTTCGGTGGAGCGTAGTCCCTGCCGGACGGCTCGGTAAGTTGCCTGGCGGAAATCTCCGCCCTCGGTGTGCTTGATGTGCGCCTTTCCGGCAACGGCCGTGATTTTCATGTCGGTTATCGGCGACCCGGTAAGAACTCCGACATGCGTTTTTTCTTCAAGGTGCGTAAGAATAAGTCGCTGCCAGTTGATGTCGAGATCGTCCTTGCGGCAGTCGGTAAAGAATTGCAGTCCGGAGCCGCGCTCTCCCGGCTCCAGCAGCAGGTGTACCTCCGCGTAGTGCCGCAGCGGTTCGTAGTGTCCCACGCCCTCGACCGGAGCCGCTATGGTTTCCTTGTAGGCTATGCTGCCCTGGTCGAACTGCACCTCCAGTCCGAACCTGTCCCGGATAACGCTGGTGAGCA
Source organism: uncultured Oscillospiraceae bacterium (assembly GCA_900542145.1). Taxonomy (GTDB): domain Bacteria; phylum Bacillota; class Clostridia; order Oscillospirales; family Ruminococcaceae; genus CAG-115. Next base: position 95,206 of record UQMF01000003.1, read on the forward strand.
CCTCCAGCTGTATTTCGCCCATCAGCTGGACGTGAATCTCCTTGAGCTGCTCGTTCCACACGATACGCAGCATGGGATCCTCGTCGGACAGTTCGTGCAGTTTCGCGAGCGTGGACGGAATATCCGTCCCGTGGGGAAGCTGCATGCGGTAAGTCAGCACCGGCTCCAGCAGGGGAGCCGGGCAGCTGCTTTCGAAGCCCAGACCCTCTCCGGCGCTTCCGGCGGAAAGTCCGGTTACGGCGCAGAGAGTGCCGGCCGGGGCTTCGTCCACGGTCGTGAATTTCGCGCCGGAATAAATGCGTATCTGGTTGACCTTCTCCTGCTTTCCGCCGCATTCCAGCTGTGCTTTCACCTTCAGGGAGCCTCCGGTGATTTTCATGTGGGTAAGGCGGTTCCCCTGCTGGTCGGTGGTTATCTTATAAACTATCGCGCCGAATTCCGGAGAAGGCTCCGGCTGAACGGAGAATGTATTGATGACGTTCAGCAGTTCCTGTATTCCGTTCAGTTTAAGTGCCGAGCCGAATATCACCGGGAACACCTCCCGGCGGCGTATCGCCCCGGGAATCATCTTCCCCGGTATTACGCCGTTCTCGAGGTACTCGTTCATCAGCTCCTCGGAGCATTCCGCAAGTTCCTCGTCGAGGTCGGATTTCTCGCGGCAGGCGTTGAAGTCGATACACCCCGGGGAAAGCTTCCGCTTCAGTTCATTGATATGGGAGCTCTCTTTCAGAAAGGAAATATCCATCTTGTTCACGAAGATGAACGTGGGAATATTGTAGCGTTTCAGCAGCCGCCAGAGTGTTTCCGTGTGGCTCTGGACTCCGTCCGTGCCGCTTATCACAAGTACTGCATAGTCCATCACACGCAGCGCACGCTCGGTTTCCGCAGAGAAATCCACATGTCCCGGTGTGTCCAGGAGCGTGATCTGGAAGCGTGCCGTTTCCAACACAGCCTGCTTTGAGAACACTGTAATACCCCTGCTTCGCTCAATTGGGTCTGTGTCAAGGAATGTATTTCCATGATCCACCCTTCCAAGTCTGCGGAGTTCCCCTGCGGTATAGAGCATAGCCTCCGAAAGCGTGGTCTTTCCGGAGTCTACATGGGCGGTCATTCCGATAACTAGCCGGTTCATAAAACGTCTCCCTTACAGAAAAATGCGCCGCATTGCCGTGCGGCGCAGATGTTATTCTCTGTTGATTATTACTGTTGCTGTGGCGTAGTCCTTGCAGTGGGCAACGGAGAGGTTGAACACATAATGTTCGCGCTCCTCAAGCATTTTAGCCCTTCCTGTCGTGATGATGAAAGGGGAACCCAGTCTGTCCCTCAGCACCGTTATGTCCTGGGGGCGGACTATCCGGAAGCCTGTCCCTATTGCCTTGGCAAACGCGATCTTGGTGCAGTAGTTTTCGGCGATCAGTTCCGTGGAAAGTTTGTGTGCGACGAGATCTCTTATCTCATCTGCGGAGAAATATTTCGCGAGGAATTTCGGATTTCGTGAAGCTTTGCGGATCCTTTTCATTTCTATGATGCTGGTACCCACTCGGATAAATAAGTTGACTGACATTAATAAGCATCTCCGTTATCAGATGTTGTTTGAAGTCCTCAGCTTAACTCTGAGGGTGTTGGGGATCTCCTGCATTATTGATTCGCGGAGTCTTTCGTTGGGGTTGAAGATGATCTTCACCCGGCCGTAGTCGTTATGTGTAACAACGAGATAATAAGCGTCCTTGTCAACGCCAGTGTAGGCATGAACGGTGGCGTCGGCCTGCGCTTCGTTATCGGGCGTATATCTGCCGAAATCCTCGGCGCGCTTGAAATCAACCGTGATCATGCGCTTGCGCTTGCGTCTGCCGATGATCTTGTCGATGTCCATTTCATTATTGGTGATGATGTATTCGTATTCAATGCCGAAGCTTCCCAGCAGCCAGATAGCGCCTGCGAGAACTCCGACAGCAAAGATCACCATCGTGAACATGCCCATCATTGCAAGATACATAAAAAAGGACGCAATGATCAGTGCGCCAACTGAGATCAGTACTTTCTTTGCGGTGTCTGCGCCGGTCTTTTTTTTCTGTACCAGCTGTTCAGCGATATTATCCATTTGTGCTCCTTATGGTCTTATTTGGTCAGCATAGCCGACTATGCTTAATTTATAAAAAGATTATACCACAAATGCTCTAAAAAATCAATAGGCTTTTTATACATTTCGCATAATTTTCACCTGGATTGTGAGAAGTATTTTATAATCGGAAAAAAATTTCGGGATATGTGTTGCAATTCCCATAGATTTTTGATATAATATAACATGTACGTTTATAATCAGGTGGAGTATGCGCTGATTGACGTGATTTTCACCGGAAAGAGGACGCCTCATGAAGGAACTTGAAAACAAAAAGAGAATAGTAATCAAGGTGGGAAGTTCGACACTCGCCTATTACACAGGACATCTTAATATAAGAAAGTGCCAGCACCTTATAGAGGTCATGTCGGATATCAAGAACTCCGGCAGGGAAGTGATATTCGTCACTTCGGGCGCGCAGGGCGTTGGCGCGGCGCAGGCAGGACTGCCGTGCAAGCCGACAGACATGCCGGGAAAGCAGGCGTGCGCGGCAATCGGTCAGTCGGAACTGATGACTTTCTACAGCGAAACTTTCGGCAAATTCAATCACACTGTGGCGCAGCTGCTGCTGACCCGCGACGTTATATCCAACAAGGAGCGTAAGACCAACGTAATCAATACGTTCAACCGCCTGTTTGAGATGGGAGTTATCCCGATAATCAACGCGAACGACGCCATCTCCATCAAGCAGCTGGATTTCGACGAGAACGACACGCTGTCCGCGATCGTGGCTTCCCTCTGCGACGCCGATCTGCTGATCATGCTCACCGACGTTGACGGACTGTACGACGGCGACCCCAAGAATCCGGATTCGAAGCTTATCCCCGTTGTGGAGAAGATAACCCCGGAGATAATCTCAGCCGCCCAGGGCGCCGGAAGCGCGCTTGGAACCGGTGGAATGCTAACCAAGATCGAGGCGGCGCAGATAGCCACCGAAGCCGGAATCGACACCGTGATAATCGGAAACCAGAATCCGGATACGCTCTACGAGCTTTTCGAGGGCGAACCGGTATGTACATATTTCAAGGCGATAAGATAATGCGAGGTATATTATGGAATACATTGAACAGCTTGGCGTGAACGCAAAGGCTGCGGAGCCGCTGGTATCCTCCATGGGCACCAACGAGAAGAACCGGGCGCTTGCCGCAATCTCCGAAGCTCTGCGTACCCACGTTACAGAGATAATCGGCGCAAATCAGCTGGATATTGAGAACGCGCGCAAGAACGGAATGAGCGAGGCGATGATAGACCGCCTGACCCTTACTGAAGCGCGTATTGAAGGCATGGCGGAGGGCGTTGACAAGGTGATTTCCCTGCCGGACCCCATCGGCGCTGTCATCGGCGGAAGCGACCTTCCCAACGGACTCCACGTCATCAAGAAGCGCGTTCCCATCGGAACCATCGGGATCATATTTGAGTCGCGCCCGAATGTCACGGTGGACGCCGCTGCGCTCTGCTTCAAGGCAGGCAATGCAGTGATACTTCGTGGCGGAAGCGACGCGATCAACTCCAACAAGGCACTTGTCGACTTCATGCGCACCGCTCTCGAAAGCGCAGGCGCTGACCGGAATTCTATCCAGCTGGTGGAGGACACCTCACGCGAAGTAGCAAACGCGATGATGAAGCTGAATAAGTACATCGACCTGCTTATTCCGCGCGGCGGCGGCGGACTTATCCGCGCTGTCATAAATAATGCTACTGTCCCGGTTATCCAGACCGGAGAGGGCAACTGCCACGTTTATGTTGACGAGAGCGCCGACATTGACATGGCGGTGAATATCATCGACAATGCCAAGACTCAGCGTCCGTCCGTGTGCAATGCTATCGAGAATATCCTTGTGCATGAGAAGGCTGCTCCTGCGCTGTTCAGGAAGCTTGACGAGCGGTGGCAGGGTAAGGTCGCGATTCGCGGCGACGAGGAAACCGCAAAGCTTGTCAAGGTCGAGAAGATCGCGGACGACACGGATTACGCGACGGAGTTCCTGGACTACCGCCTTTCCTCCAAAGTCGTTAAGGACGTTGACGAGGCAATCGCCCACATCAACCGCTTCGGAACCAAGCACAGCGAGTGTATCGTCACCGAGAATATCCACAACGCGGAGAAGTTCCAGCAGATGATCGACGCTGCGGCGGTGTATGTAAACGCAAGCACGCGCTTCACCGACGGATTTGAATTCGGACTTGGCGCTGAAATAGGAATTTCCACCCAGAAGCTTCATGCGCGCGGCCCTATGGGACTTGAAGCGCTCACCACCTATAAGTACCTTATAAATGGCAACGGACAGGTGCGCAAATAAGGAAGTGTATTATGGCAAAAAAGAAAAAAAATAACGCCCCGGCTCCTGCAAAGCCGGTCGCTCCGGCGGTCGAGGACAAGGGCGAAAAGGTGATCGACCAGCTTTTCGGAAGGCTCGATCAGGAACCGGATATCGAGAGCGATATAGCGGAAATGGGTAATTCCGACGTTGAAGCGGAATCCCCCGAGAAGCCCAGAAAGAGCCGTTTCTTCTTCGGATTCGCGGTGTTCGTTATTATAATGGCGGTGATCGGCTGTATTTCTACTGTGAGATTCGTTGCCGGAGTCACAGGGAGCCTGCTGGACAATACCTCGCTCAAAAACGAGTTCGCGGAGTTCATCTTCCCGGTAGTTGTGAATGATATCGCGCCCTTTGAAAGCGCGGACGAGATACCGGATTCCTCCAAGATCTCCTGCGCTATCTGGAATATCCTGCTGAATTCCGATACGTCTGCGTACGAGGGCGGCAACATGGGTCTTACTATCCCGGAATACGACGTTAGCGCCTCCTGCCGTGAGCTTTTCGGAAGCTCCGTTACATTGCAGCACCAGACCGTGGGCACAGCGGAAATGCGGTTCACCTATGATGAGAACAGCCACACCTACACCGCGAACAAGAATATCCGCTACCTGACCTATTCTCCGAAGCTGATCAGCATCAGCAAGAGCAGCGATGTATACACGGTGGTTGTCGGGTATCTCCCTCCGACTGTCGCAGCGGTAGCCGGCGTCAGCGGCTTAAGCGCCCAGCCCGAGAAGTACATGGAGTACACCATCAGCCGCTTTGACGGCAAGGACACCCTGCTGTCAGTACGATTCAGCGATTACCAGCCCCAGACCGAGGAAGCAGGCGTCCGTGAATAATTTCTATGGGGCTTGAAATTTATCGCATTGTATGCTATAATATAATGTGGCTTGTTATTCAGGTATAAAAACTGCCGCAGGGCAGATACGGCAGCCGGATATGGCTGTATATAATGGCAGCGCGGAACTGCACTGCCGATTATTCCGAACATATGGAAGGATTGATCAATACTCATGATGAAAGAACAGTTACAGGCGATCAGAGAGGAAGCGCTGAAGGCAGTCAAGGACAGCGCTGACATGAAGGAGATCGACGCGCTCCGCGTTAAATTCCTCGGCAAGAAGGGCGAGCTTACTGCCATCTTAAAGCAGATGGGCGGACTTTCCGCAGAGGAGCGTCCTGTCATCGGACAGCTTGCAAACGATATCCGCAGTGATATTGAGAATGCAGTAAAGGAAAAGACCGGCAGCCTCAAGGCGGCACTCACCGATCTGCGCTTAAAGACAGAAACAGTTGATGTAACTATGCCCGGCAAGCGTAAGATAATAGCAAAGCGTCACCCGATGAACATAGTGCTGGACGATCTCAAGTCCATATTCCTCGGCATGGGTTATACCGTTGTTGACGGTCCTGAAGTTGAACTTGCTAAATACTGCTTTGACATGCTTCTAACCTATGATGGACACCCCGCAAGAGATCCTAACGATACATTTTACATCAACGACGATGTTCTGCTGAGAACCCAGACTTCTTCCGTTCAGATCAGAACGATGCTCAAGCAGAAGCCACCTATTGCCATAATCAGCCCTGGCCGCGTTTACAGACGCGACGAGGTAGACGGCACACATTCCCCGATATTCCACCAGTGCGAGGGACTTGTTATCGACAAGAAGATCACATTTGCCGACCTCAAGGGAACCCTTGACACATTCGCAAAGAAGCTTTACGGCGAGGGAATGAAGCTGAAATTCAGACCGCACCATTTCCCGTACACCGAGCCGAGCTGCGAGATTGACTTCCAGTGCTTCCGCTGTGGAGGAAAGGGCTGTCCGCTTTGCAAGGGCGAGGGCTGGATTGAGATCCTGGGTGCCGGCGTAGTCCGCCCGGAGGTACTCGAGAACTGCGGTATAGACCCCGAGGAATACAGCGGCTTCGCATTCGGCATCGGCATTGAGCGTATAACCATGCTCCGCTACGAGATCGAGGACATGCGCCTGCTTTATGAGAACAACATGAAGTTCCTGGAGCAGTTCTGATTAAAAATAAGTTAAGGAGAATATAAAAGTGGATCTTTCAATGAAGTGGCTTAACGATTATGTTAAAGCCGATATGCCGATAAAAGAATTCTGCGACGGAATGACCATGAGCGGCAGCAAGGTCGAAACATGGACAAAGCAGGGCGCAGATATCACTAACGTGGTAGTTGGAAAGTGCGTCGCAATGGAAAAGCACCCCGACGCGGACAGCCTGTGGGTATGCCAGCTTGAGGTTGGCAAGGAAGCTCCGATACAGATCGTGACTTCCGCACAGAACATGTTTGTTGGCGCTGTAGTGCCCGTTGCGCTGAATGGTGCGACCTGCTACAACCACAAGGACATGTCCTACATGAAGATCAAGAAGGGCAACCTACGCGGCGTCAAGAGCGAGGGCATGATGTGCTCTTACGAGGAGCTGGGCATGGAGCAGTCCGATGTTCCGTATTCCAGCAACGAGGGCATTCTTATCCTCAACGACGACCCGGATTTCGACAAGATGACCATCGGCGAGGATATTCATGACGCGCTTGGTTATAACGACACCACCGTTGAGTTTGAGATAACCAACAACCGTCCGGACTGCCTTTCCGTACTCGGCCTTGCGAAGGAAGCCTCCGCGACCTTCGACCTTCCGCTGAACATCAAGGAGCCTGCGTTCAAGGGCGTTGACGGCAGCGCGAAGGATTACATCAGCGTTGACGTGCAGAACACAAAACTCTGCTCTCGTTACATGGCGGCGGTAGTAAAGAACGTAAAGATTGGTCCGTCACCGCGCTGGATGGCTGAAAGACTGAAGGCAAGTGGCGTTCGCTCCATCAATAATTTCGTTGATATCACGAACTTTGTAATGCTGGAATACGGCAATCCGATGCATGCATTCGACCTCCGCTATGTAGAGGGCGGCAAGATCAACGTCAGAAACGCTCAGCAGGGAGAGAAGATAACGATTCTCGACGGCTCCGAGGTAGCTCTCAGCCCCGAAATGCTGATCATCGCTGACGAAAAGAAGCCGATTGCGGTTGCAGGCGTAATGGGCGGTGAGTTCTCCGGTATCATGGAGGACACAAAGGACGTTGTATTCGAGGCTGCGTGCTTCGACGGCGTTTCCGTCCGCATGACCGCGAAGAAAATCAACAAGCGTACCGACGCTTCCTCCAGATTCGAGAAGGGGATTGACCCCATTAACTCCAAGGCGGCTCTGCTGCGCGCACTGGAGCTTGTTGAGGAACTCGGCTGCGGCGAAGTTGTCCGCGAGTACATTGACGTTGACAATGCAAAGAAGGTTCCGCACACATTAAAGCTGGACACCGACTGGATAAACGAGCACCTCGGAACCAATATTCCGGCTGAGGAGCAGATCGCAATATTCAAGAAGCTCGGCTTCGGCTACGAGAACGGCAACGTGATCGTGCCGAACACCCGTGTTGACATCGTTCGCGAGTGCGACCTTGCCGAGGAAGTTGCGAGAATCTACGGCTACAATGAAATTCCTACCACGCTGCCGCTGCTTTCTGCCGTTGGCGAGGTTACTCCGCGCCAGCGCTTTGACAACAAGATGGTTGACGTAATGCTGGCACAGGGATTCTACGAAACCATGTCGTTCAGCTTCATCTCACCGCGCTCCTATGAGAAGCTCCGCTTCGGCGAGGACATGAAGAAGTCCGTAGTGCTCCAGTACCCTCTCGGCGAGGATACCAGCGTAATGCGCACCAGCATGCTCCCGTCCCTCATGACGGTTGCGAATACCAACATCAGGGCAAGAAACCTGGAAGCGCGCTTCTTCGAGCTGGGCAGAATATTCCAGCCGACTGACGAGAAGCTCCCTATAGAAACCGACGTGCTCGGACTGTGCGCTTACGGTCCCCAGGAGGACTTCTTCACCATGAAGGGCGTCGTTGAGGAACTGATGAACGCTCTTGTGGTTGACGTTCGTTTCGTTCCGGTTCACGATAACAAGACCTACCACCCCGGAAGGTGTGCAGACATCTACGCCGGCGATGTTAAGGTAGGTACAATGGGTGAGCTTTACCCGGCAGTCACCGAGGCTTACGACATGACCTGCCGCGTTTACTGCGCAGAGTTCGATATTCCGAAGCTGTTTGAGGCGCGTGGCGATGAGCGTAAGTACAAGGCGCTGCCCAAGTACCCGGCTGTTACAAGAGATCTCAGCCTGGTTTGCGACGATGAAGTCACCTCCGATGAGATCATTGACATCATCAAGAAGTCTGCAAAGCACCTTGAGAGCGTATCCATATTCGATATGTACAAGGGTGAGCAGGTACCCGAGGGCAAGAAGAGCCTTTCCTACAATCTGGTTCTCCGTAAGGACGGCAGCATGACCGATGAGGAAGCTGACGCAGTTGTGGCAAAGGTACTGAAGGCGCTTGCCGAGAAGAACATTACACTGAGAGCCTGAGGAGGATAATTGATGTCAAACAAGATGAAGAAGCTCGCGGCAGCGTCCCTTGCTATCGTGTGCGCCGCTTCCATGAGTGGTTGCTCCGACAGCGGATATATCGGCACCGTAAACGGAATTCAGATTCCGAACGGAATGTACCTCTTCTACGTTGCTGTGAATGGATACAATGAAGCTGCAAGCCAGATCAAGGAGGAGCAGGGCGACGAGTCCGGAACCGCTGAGGTAACTGTATTCAACAACACCATCGAGGGTAAGTCCGCCTCCGCATGGCTTAAGGATTACGCCGTCACAAAGCTCAGAAGATATGCGGCTGTTGAGGATCTGTTCGCTCAGTACAACCTTTCGCTGACCGACGAGGAAAAGACCGAGATAGAGGATAACCTCAAGTCCCTTGACAACGACCTGGGAATGTACGCGCAGTACTACGGACTGCCGGACGGTATCTCCTCTTTCGGTGAGCACTACGAGAGCATGGGTATCGGCAAGTCCTCCCTGCGCATGATCAGCGAGAACAGCTACAAGGAGAACCATGTTTTCCTGAATCAGTACGACGCAGACGGACTGACCCCTGTTTCCGATGATGAGATCAACACCTATATCACCGAGAACTATGCAGCCGTGAAGTACCTCAAACTGAATTTCACGGATTATCAGGGCGTTTCCCTCAAGGATGACGCAGATATCCAGGCGGTGAAGGACCTGGCGCAGGCTTACGCTGACCGCTATAATTCCACCGGCGACTGGAGCGAGATACAGTATGACTTCGACCTCAGACAGGCGCAGTTCGACGCATGGACCAAGGCTGACGACGATTACGCCGAAATGAAGAGCGGCACCGCTGAAGCGGATCCGGATTCACAGAGCGCACCTGCTCCTTCCACCGCTGATGCGGCAGGCACGGGTGAAGTTCCTGCTGACGAGGCGGAATCCACTGCCGAGGCAGGAACCGCCGAGGCTCCCTCTGAGGAGGTTGCGGCGGATTCCGACACCATCTTTGTGAAGCCCGTTGTAAATTCTGACGACGCAGAGTACAACAAGTTCGCTCAGGACGCCATCGACGCGGCGACCGCAGAGAAGAAGGACGTTTCCACAGTTGAGCAGTATATCAAGAAGGACAGCTCCACGCTTCCCGAGAAGCTGACAGAGTACATCTGGAACGCTTCCACGGACAGCAAGGCTACCCTCTTTACTGACGACGAAAGCAGCTGCATTTATGTTGTAGTGCGCGATGACGCCACCACAATGGACAGCTGGAAGGAAACCCAGCACGAGAACTTCCTGCATGCGCTGAAGGACGATGACTTCGACAAGCTGCTCGAAGAGATCTACACCAAGTACACCGTTGAACTTGATGATTACCTGGTGAACACCAAGTACGCTCCCGAGAAGCTCAGAGGAATCGGAGAGTAATAACAACACTGGAATAAAACTGACCGCCGGCATAATGCAGGCGGCGGTTTTTTGATAAGAGAGAATTAACATGCTACTACTCAGCTTAAACGACATTTCAATGTCCTTTGCGGACAGAACGCTGTTCAGCGGAGTAACGCTGGACGTTTACGATGACGACCGTATAGGATTCGTCGGCGTGAACGGAAGCGGAAAGACCACGCTATTCCGCCTGCTTCGCGGGGAGCATATCCCGGACGAGGGGCAGGTGCACATTGCCGGCAGCTGCAAGATCGGCGTAATGGAGCAGTTTGCCTGCAAGGATTCCTCCAGAACGCTCTATGACGAGGCGCTGACGGTTTTCGACTGGCTTGAGGACATGGAACTGGAGCTGGAGGAGATACACGACCGTATCGACGGCGGAGATCACTCCGAGTCCACCATCAACCGGCAGACGCTGCTGACGGAGCAATTCGAGCGCGACGGCGGACTCACCTACAGGAGCCGGACATCCTCCGCCCTTACCGGTCTGGGATTCTCAGAAAGCGACCTGAAGCTGCCGGTTTCGGTGCTCAGCGGCGGTCAGAAGTCCAAGCTCCAGCTGGCGAAGCTGTTGCTTTCCAATGCGAATCTGCTGCTGCTGGACGAGCCAACCAACCATCTGGATATTCAGTCCGTTGAGTGGCTGGAGAGATTCCTGAACGACTATCGCGGCGCATATATTGTCATTTCCCACGACCGTTACTTCCTGGACAAGGTCACCAGGCGGACTATCGAGCTTGAGAACTGCCGCGTCCGGGACTACAAGGGGAATTACACCCGTTTTCTGGAACTCAAGGCGGAGGACCTGGAGCGCCGCCGTAAGGAGTACGACGCCGCGATGAAAGAGATCGGCAGGATAGAGGGAATCATCGAGCAGCAGAAGCGGTGGAACCAGGCGCATAACTACGTCACCATCGCCAGCAAACAGAAGCAGATAGACCGTATCGCCGCCGACCTGGTGAAGCCCGACGAATCCCCGGATTCCCTGCATTTCTCTTTCAAGTGCAATGACGGCTGCGGAAACGACGTGTTCCAGGCGGAGAACATAGCCCTCAGCTTTGACGGGAAGCGCCTGTTCCGGAACGTGAATATCGACATAAAGAAGGGCGAGCGAATATTCCTGATAGGCGGAAACGGCTGCGGAAAGACCTCGCTGTTCAAGATATTCACCGGGCAGTACACTGCGGATTCCGGCAGCTATAATTATGGGAGCCGCGTGCAGTGGGGGTACTTTGACCAGGCGCAGGCAGGGCTGACCGAAAGCAAGACAGCTATAGACGAGCTATGGGACGCCTATCCGCGCATGACGGAAACCCAGGTGCGCACCGCGCTCGGTTCTTTCCTGTTCCGGGGAGATGATGTTTTCAAGCATATTTCGGAGCTTTCCGGCGGTGAGCGTGCCCGTATCGCGATTCTGAAGCTCATGCTGTCCGGGGCGAATATGCTGCTGCTGGACGAGCCTACCAACCATCTGGACATATCCAGCTGCGAGGCGCTGGAAAATGCGCTTCTTGATTATGACGGCACGCTGTTCATAATTTCCCATGACCGTTACCTTATTAATAAGCTGGCGGACCGGATATACTATCTTACGTCGGAGGGCGTCAAGGAGTACCGCGGTTCCTATGACGCGTACACTCTGGCGACCGAGAATGCGGTCCAGCAGAAAGCCGAGGACAAGCCGCAGAAGACCGAAAAGGTCAACGACTACAAGCTGAAGAAGGAGCGCGAAAGCGAGCGCCGCAAGCTGAATACAAAGGTGACCAGGGCGGAAGCTGAGATAGAGCGCCTTGATTCCCTGATAGAGGAAAAGACGAACGAGCTTTCCGGGCTTACGGATTACCAGAAGGCGATGGAGATTTCCACCGAGATAGAGGAACTGCGCAAGCAGCAGGAGCAGGCAATGCAGACCTGGGAGGAGGCCTCCCTGGCGCTGGAGGAGTTCGGCGAATGACGAAGCAGATACGGGAATATCTTGAGCACCTGCGGCTGTTCCTCGACGGGGAGCACTCCCGGGAGGAATACGCGCAGGAGCTGGAGCGGCTTAAAGTCCGCATTGGATTCTTCTCCCATGAGAGGATTGTCCACATGTTCATTATGCTGGCGTTCGCGGTATTCTTCCTGATGACGTTTTTTGCGGCTCTTTCCGGCGGAAATACCGGGCTGTATGTGCTGGCGGTGCTTTTTCTGGTGCTTCTGGTGCCATATATCCGGCATTACTATTTCCTTGAGAATTCCGTGCAGAAGATGTACCTTATCTATAACGAGATAGAGCGCCTTGCAGGAGGTATCCATGAACAGTGAACTTGTACAGAAACATTTTGTGGTAGATGATGAGATGATCGAGGACGGCGACATACAGTCCGTGATAACTCCGCTGTGGTGGTCGGTGAGCACCTACGACGGGGAAACCGAGATGTATGACGCGCTGGAGCAGTTTACCGAGCCGCAGAAGTATGTCTGGGCGGTGCAGTGGTACTATTCCGAGGTGGAAAACGGCGGACATGAGCAGTTCTTCATGAACTACGCCGGCATAGTCTGGGAGATAGCACTTGAGGGTCTGCGCGTAATGCGTTGCGATATCATGACCGAGATCCTTGAGGAAGCGATTCAGCGTATCGGCGGCTACCCCTCCTTTGACCGGGAGCAGAGATGGCACCAGATGCAGCGCCACAACGTGGATTTCGACGACCTTGACCGCGAGTTCTACGACTATGACCGCAGACTTGAGGAGAGCATCGCGGACTATATCCGGGCGAATCGGGAGGCGTTCCATTTCGACGGCGACGTGATGGTGCCTGAGGATATGGCAATGCAGGAGGACGACCTCTTTATTCCTGGATTCAGTGGATTTTCCGGCGGAATGTATTCTGATCGCAGGAGCATGCCGGCGGATTACAACGATTACGACGAATAAGGAAAACAACCATTCTTCTATACATCCGGCAAAAAACGGGGGCGGTTCCAGATGCTGTTCCCGTTTTTACATAATTGTATTTTGCCGCAAAAAAGTTGTACAAATCTATCCTGTTTTTCTTATTCATCAAAAAAACGGATAAAAACTATGTGTTTTTTTTGGATTTTACCAATTTACAAATTTATTAAATCTGTTATACTATTCAAAGCAGATGAAAACGTTTTATCCTGCCGCAGATACAGAACCGGCAGGCACGAAAGGAAGGGGGAACAGTATGTTTCTTTTCAGATGGCTGTGGAAGAATATGAAGGGCTGCCGCGCGATTTACATAACCGCGCTGTGCCTGACCGTCGTGTGTCAGTCCATGTACATAATCACACCGTATTTTACCCAGCAGATAACCGATAACTTTATCGTCAATGAGAATGCGCTCCAGAATCTCCAGGAGCATTCCGACACGCTCATCCTCATGCTGGCGGCAATGGTCGGATTCACGCTTCTTCGCTGCGGAATACAGTACGGAAGCAACATGATGTACGAGCATTCTTCGCAAATGCTCATATACCGCGTGCGCAAGGTGCTTTTCGACAAGATAGAGCAGCAGGACGCGTCTTTCTATAACGTGTACCGCACCGGCGACATCATGACTCGCGTGACATCGGATCTTGACATGGTGCGGCACTCCATTGCATGGATAATCAAGACGATCGTGGAGTGCATAGTGCTGTTCTCCGCTTCGCTGATATTCTTCTTCACAATGGACTGGCTGATGGCGCTCTGCCTGATAGCGCTCACTCCGGTGATATTGTTCATCACCTGGCTGTTCAAGCGCAAGGCAGGACCACTGTATGTTGACCTGCGTGAGAAGCTTTCCCGAATGAACACCGCCGCCGAGGAGAACATCTCCGGCAACCGCGTTGTCAAGGCGTTCGCCCGGGAGGACTACGAGATAAGTCAGTTCGACAAATACAGCCAGGAATACAACAAGGCGAACAAGAAGGCCGCGTTCATGTGGCTGAAGTTCTTCCCGTTCCTGGAAACCACGGCGCAGTCCCTCAGCGTGATCATGCTGATTGCCGGCGGACTTTTCGTGGTATTCGGGAGAATATCCCTCGGACAGTACGCTGCTTTCTCAGGACTTATCTGGACCCTTTCCAACCCGATGAGGACCCTGGGTAATATTGTCAACGACCTCCAGAGGTTCTCCGCTTCCGCAAACAAGATCATCGAGATCTACTACGGAAGCCCGAGGATAGTGGACCGAAACGACGCAGTGGACAAGCCGGAGCGCTTTGACGGCAGGGTTGAATTTGACCATGTAAGCTTTTCCTACGGCGATACGAAGGTGCTTAACGATATCAGTTTTTCTGTTGACCCCGGTGAGACTGTCGTGATCATGGGCGAAACCGGCTCTGGTAAAACCACGCTGGCGGAGCTTATTCCGCGGATTTACGATACGAGCGGCGGAGAAGTCCGTGTGGACGGCGTGAACGTCAACCGCCTGAAGCTCAATCAGCTGCGTCACAATATCGGATTTGCGACCCAGGACGTGCTGCTGTATTCCGACACCATCGACGGCAATATCTGCTTCGGCGACAGCGACATGCCGGAGGAGGACGTGGTGAAATACGCAAAGGCGGCGGACGCAGACGGCTTCGTCCGGAAGCTCTCGGACGGCTACGAAACGATCGTGGGCGAGCGCGGCGTAGGTCTTTCCGGCGGACAGAAGCAGCGTATCTCCCTTGCGAGGGCGCTGGCGGTCAGACCTGCGATACTCATACTTGACGATACGACCTCCGCTGTTGACCTGGAAACAGAGAAGCACATACAGAATTCCCTTGCAAACCTTGATTTCCCCTGCACGAAGATAATAATCGCGCAGCGTATCTCCACCGCGAAATACGCGGACAAGATCATCGTGCTCAAGGACGGCAAAATACTGGAGCAGGGAACTCACGATGAATTAATAAAGCAGAACGGCTACTACCGTGAAGTTTACGACCTTCAGAAGTAAGGAGGGATAAGCATGGCAAGAAACAAATTCGACGTGGACGAGGTGCTTGAAACCCCGTTCGACATACGTCACCTGAAGCGTTCGCTGGTTTACGCGGCGAAGTACAAGAAGAGGATTGCTGTCGCGCTTATCCTGAGCGCGCTCGGCTCCGTCATCGGACTGCTTTCCCCGATGATCGTGCAGAATGCTATCGACAATTATATGATTCCCGTGGATCAGTCCGCGGCGGTGAGTCCGGACGACCGCGTGAAGTACATAATCCTGAGCGGCGTTGCGGTGTTCGCATGTATCGTTGTCAGCGTCATCTTTGCGAAAATACGCTCGGTGATGATGACAAAAGTCGGACAGGACATCGTCTATGACATCAGAAAAGACCTGTTCGAGCACATGCAGCGGCTGAGCTTTGAGTATTACGACAGCAGACCGCACGGAAAGATACTCACGAGGATCATCAACTACATCAACGCGATATCCGACCTTATGACGAACGGACTGGTCAACTTCATCCTTGAGATGATCAATCTGCTGTTCATAACCATATTCATGTTCTTCGTAAACTGGCAGCTGGCTCTTGTAACAATGGCAGGACTCCCGGTGTACGCGTTCATCATGATCATGATAAAGAACGGACAGCGTAAGGCATGGCAGCAGGTATCCAACAAGAGCTCCAATCTGAACGCGTACCTGCACGAAAGCATTGTGGGAGTCAAGATCTCCCAGATGTTCACCCGTGAGGAAGAAAACGCCGAGATCAACGACAAGCTCGCAAAAAAGTACAAGAAGTCCTGGATGAAGGCGGTGTCCTACTCCAACCTGGTATGGCCGAGTACGGACATCGTGTCCATAATCGTGCGCGCGTTCATTTTCGGCGTGGGACTTCTCGGCATGGGTACCGGCACCGTATCTTTCGGTACAATTATCGCCATGACGGATTACTCCGCGAGATTCTGGCAGCCGCTGATGAACCTTTCCAACCTGATGAATACGTTCATCAATGCGGTGGCGAACCTGGAGCGTATCTTCGAGATGATGGACGAGCCTGTAACCGTAGACGACCTCCCCGGCGCCAAGGAAATGCCGGAGATAAAGGGCGACGTGCACTTCCGGGACGTTACTTTCGCGTACGAGCCGGGAATCAATATCCTTGAGCACCTGAGCTTTGACGTAAAGGCTGGACAGAGCGTTGCACTGGTAGGTCCCACCGGCGCCGGAAAGACCACGATCGTGAATCTGATCTCGCGATTCTACAACATCAGCGGCGGAGAGGTGGATATTGACGACAGCGACATTTCAAAGGTAACGCTGCACTCCCTCCGCTCCCAGATGGGAATCATGCTCCAGGACAGCTTCATATTCAGCGGTACTATCCGCGACAACATAGCTTACGGCAAGCTTGATGCCACGGACGAGGAGATACGCACTGCGTGCAAGATCGTTGGTATAGACAGCTATATTGAATCCCTGCCCCAGGGGTATTCCACCGAGGTGAACGAGCGCGGTGCCGGGCTTTCCCAGGGACAGAAGCAGCTTATTGCATTTGCCAGGACTATCGTATCCAATCCGAAGATACTGGTGCTGGACGAGGCGACTTCTTCCATTGACGCCAAGACCGAGCGCTACCTCCAGAACGGACTTAATCACCTCCTCAAGGGAAGAACCTCGTTCATCATTGCGCACAGACTGTCCACTATTCGCAGCTGCGACCGGATAATGTATGTTTCCAACAAGGGAATCACGGAATCCGGAACTCATGACGAGCTCATGGCGAAGAAGGGCGACTACTACAGACTGTACACAGCACAGAGCGTATAATAAAATACTAAAGGCGGACTTCGGTCCGCCTCAGACCGTCGAAAAATCCCCTAAAGGGGCTTTTCCGCCGAACAAATCCACTGGCTTGGCTTTGCCAAGCCTTACGCATTTTATCTTCGATAAAATGCAAGCTGCGCGCGTAAGGAATAAGGCGAAGCCGTTTCCAATACACTTGCTGAGATAGAAGTGTTTTTTGCCCCGGGAGACCCGTGGCAAAAAACGTATTATAAAAGCCTGCTTCGCAGGCAAATTTCACTTTTTCGACAGACTGACAGGGCGGAATATAATTCCGCCCTGTGTTTTATTCCGTCAGTCCGGATTCTCCGCCCGTATCTGCTCCCTTATCGCCTTGTGATCTCCGTTGCAGTACGCCGGGAGATTGCTCTGGCGGTAGTAGCCGATATCCGTGCTGTCGCACTTGTTCGTCGCGAGAAGTCCCGTCTTGGTGCAGTAGAGCTTCTCAACAACGCTGGCGTCCGGTGTGAACTTGTGTATCTCGGTGGTGTCCTGGATATCCTTCATGACTTCCTTCCAGACCGCCGCAACTGCCTTCCAGCCGTCGCCGCCGCCTATCTCACGGCTGTCATCGTAGCCTATCCACAGTCCGCCGACGTAATCCGGGGTGAGTCCCATGAACAGCAGGTCGGTGCCGGCGTTGGAGGTACCAGTCTTACCGATTACCTCAACATTCTCCATCTGCGCCTTCGGTCCGGTGCCGCTGCCGCCGTTGACGACCTTGTAGATCATCCGGTTGGTGACCCACGCGGTGTCGCTGTCGATAGCCTGCGTGCCGAAGAAGTCCTGCTCCAGTATCACGTTGCCCTTGCTGTCCTCGACCTTGCTGTAGAACATCGGACGGTAGTAAACGCCGCCGTTGCCGAATATCTGGTATGCGCCGGCGACCTCCACCAGCTTCGCGCCGTAGGTCAGCGCGCCCAGCGAAAGCGGCGAGAGCGCGATATCCTGCTCCACCAGCGTGGTGAATCCAAGCATCTGGGTCAGCTGATTGTACATCGCCTTGGTCGTGTTCATTCTGCCGACTCTTACCGCCAGGGTGTTCAGCGAGTGCTCAACACCGTACCATGCCGGGCGGAGCGTGCCGTCGCCGATAACGCTGCCGTAGTTCTCCGGCCAGTACTGCGGCTCGTCCTCCGTGCCGATGTTTATCTGCGCGTCCGGAATGAGCGTGGAATAGGTGATGAGGTTCTTCTGTACCGCCAGGGAATAGGTGGATATCGGCTTCATCGTGGAACCCGGGGATCTTGTCGCCTGGGTCGCGCGGTTGAACGTACCGTCGCCGGGCTTGTCGCCGAGTCCGCCGACGACCGCCTGGACGGTGCCGGTGTAGTCCATGACGATGAACGCGGACTGTATCAGATCCTCCGCCGGGGCGGACGCGTCATAATACGACAGCACCGTGTAGGGATCCTTGTATTTGTCCTCCAGTATCTTCTGGAGCTTCATATTCTCGTTGATATAGATCTTGTAGCCGCCGTTGTACAGCTCGTTCTTGGCGGAGGTGTAGGTTATGCCCTTGAGGTCGGCGTAATCCGTGATCACCTGGTCTATCGCGGCGTCAACGTACCAGTCCTGGGTGACCTCGTAGTCACCGTTCCACTTGTACGCCTCGTAGCCTGCCGCCTGCTGGGTGTTGTCGGTGTCGTCCACGGAATCGTCGGAGGAATCCAGCGTGCGCGCGTCGATGTAGCCGTAGTCATCGCCGTACACCGGCTTCGCGAAGTGCACCTGAATGCGGTTGTAGCGGAAATCCTCGTATTCCTTGGTGGTGATCATTCCCTGCTCGTACATACAGCGCAGGGAGTAGTTCTGCTGCTGCTTGCTGCGTGCGAGGTCGAAATACGGGGACATCTTGCCGGGATTTCGTATCATTCCTGCCAGGACCGCTGCCTCGCCGATGTTCAGCTCCGAAACGTCCTTGCCGAAGTAGTACTGCGACGCAGCGCCGACTCCGTATACCATTCCGCCGAACCAGATCTGGTTCAGGTAGCTCTCAAGAATGTCGATCTTGGTGTATTTCTCCTCCAGGCTGAGGGCGCGGAATATCTCACGGAGTTTACGCTCCCAGCTGACCTCGTTATCGCCGGTGAGGTTCTTTATCAGCTGCTGGGTGATGGTGGAACCGCCGCCGCCGTCGCCGTTGGAGAAGAACGCTCCTGCGGTACGGTACCAGTCAACGCCCTTGTGGGTGTAGAATCTCTTGTCCTCAGAGGCAACGACTGCGTCCACGATGTATGGGGAGATGTCCTCGTAGTCCACCCAGACGCGGTTCTGCTCGGCAGCAAGCCGCTTTATCTCCACCAGCTCGTTGTTCTCATCATAGCCGTAGACAAAGCTTGTGTACTTCATCTCGATGTTGCGCAGGTTCGCGTCGTAGCTCTTGTCCGCGAAATCCAGCACATACACCGCCAGCACCGTCGCCACGATGCAGACCATGATTACAAGAACCAGCAGCATTGCGGAGAATGTCGTGCCGACTATCGTCATGGCGTGCCCGAAGTTCCTGAGCGCGCGGCTCTTCTTTCTCTTTCCGGAGGGCTTCTTTACCGGCTCCTCCTTGATCCTGATGTATTTGATTTTCTTCTTGTCCATACTTTGTTCACCTGTGTGCCGCCGTTCTGCGGCATGGGCTGTCTTGTTACGGAATTCCACATGCCAATACGCATGTTCCTTTTTATTATATCACATTTTACCGCGAATGTTAAGCCCTTTTTTGAAATTTTCACATTTCTTTCGGAATCATTCCTGTTATTCTGACAGAATATAACAGAACGGACTGCCCGGGAGTCCCGGACAGTCCGTGTGTCAGTATTCCTTTTTCGCCCGGAGAAGCTCCCGGAGGCAGGCAAAAGTTCTTTCCTCGCCCTGCTCCGCCAGCATGCGCAGCAGCTTCTCCAGCATGTCGGAGGTTTCCGGATGGATAGAACGCGTGGGCTTGCGGCTCAGAAAATAATCCAGAGGATCGCTGTCGCGGTACTTCGCGCCGCGGTAGATCTTGCTTGCCGCCACCCGGTCGCAGAACATCTCCGCCAGAAAACGCAGCGGCATTTTCACCGGCTTGTAGACCTTCTCCACGGGATCCACGTCTATCCAGTACTCGAAGTGATGGCGGTTCCTGCCCTTGTGGTGCATCCACGCCAGGGAATATCCGTTCTTCTCACGCTCCGCCTCGTTCGGGCTGCGGGTGCCCTGGTAGTACTTCACCCCGGGTATGAACTCCGTGGGGGAATACTTCGAGAGGTCGTGGCGCAGTCCCTGCCAGAGTATTCCTGCCTTCGCGCAGTGCGCGATGACCTTGTGGCGGTGCCTGGTTATTGTGCGGAAGTGCCCGAAAAATCCTTTCAGCGACATTTTGTGACTCCTGTAATGCGCTGAACGTCCGGGCGCGCATATGATTAAATTTCTTTGCGGATTTCTTTGCGGAAGCTGCCATTAAACACCGGACGCAGCTTTCTGTACAGCGGAACTGAGATAAGCACCGCAATAAGCCCCTTGGCAAGTGTGAACGGCATATTGAATACGACAAGGCACTTGAGAAGGCTGTCAGCACCGGACCAGATCGCCTGGTACATGCTGATTATGACTTCCATCGGCATTAACGCGGTGTACAGCGGATACACGATGAAATAGTTCGTGAATATACCCACCAGCGCCATTGCCGCAGCGCCGACGAGGCACGCCAATACGACATGCTTTATGGTGTGGGTCGTCTTTTTTGCGATGATACCCGCCGGAACGACGAGCAGACAGCTGAGGATAAAGTTGGAAAGCTCCCCCACACCCCCGGTCATGGAGCCGAAGAGAAGTCCCATCAGGTTCTTTATCAGGCACACCGCCGCACCGGAAACCGGACCCATGGTGAGGGAAGCCAGCAGCGCGGGCACGTCCGAGAAATCGAACGTGATAAAGTTGGGAATGAACGGCAGCGGAAAGCTGAGGAATTTCATCAGCACCACCGCCAGCGCACCGAGAAGCGCGGTGAACACCAGCCTGCGGACGTCGAAGCAGTTAGTTGACTTGGTTGTGGTTGTTGTGTTGTTCATGTTTTCCTCCAATGTTCTGGGGAAACAGAAAGCCCCTGCACGCACAAAATGCTGTACAGGGGCGCAAATATGCACGCAGAAGCGATAACACATTTGTTGAGGCAGCCGCCGCTGCGCTCAATCTCTGGTTCTTTCATCCGGACTATACCGTCGGTACCGGAATTGCACCGGTTCAACCCATCGGCTACGGAATGCAGCGCCGGGCTCGCGGACTTTCACCGCCGGTGGAGAATTTCACTCCGCCCCGAAACAGATAAAATGTATTCGGCGATCACTCACCGTAACTACATTATATACCCTCCGGACGGATTTGTCAATAGGGCGCGTGTTTTTTTATGCGGTATCGCAATGAAACACTGAACGTTTATAATGAAGCCACGGCGCCGTCTGTTGAAATGCGACAAATCGCGCGCCGTGATTTTGTGCAAAATTCTATATAAAAGCCGCGTAAAATCCAAATAATTGGGCATTTCACCACTTGAATAAACCGCACTGTTACTGTATAATTACTATTGTTTTGCAATTGGAATAATAACAGACGCGACCTCTGAAAGGAGATAAATATATGGCAAAAAGTACAACAAAGGATCTCACCTCCGGCTCACCGATGAAGCTTATTCTCGGCTTCATGCTGCCGCTGTTCCTCGGAATGCTGTTCCAGCAGTTCTACAACATGGTGGACACCGCCATCGTCGGGCAGTACCTCGGAGTAAAGGCGCTCGCCGGAGTCGGCTCCACCGGCTCGATAAACTTCCTGGTGCTGGGATTCGTGCAGGGCGTCTGCACCGGATTCGCTATCCCGGTGGCGCAGATGTTCGGCGCAAAGGACTACAACTCCATGCGCAAGTACGTCGGCAACACCATCTGGATATCCTCCATCTTCGCGGTTGTGCTCACTGCCGCCACCTGCCTGCTCTGCACAAATATCCTCGTCTGGATGGATACTCCTGCCGACTGCTTCCAGCAGGCGTACGACTATATATTCGTGATATTCCTCGGTATACCGGTCACATTCCTGTACAATATCCTGTCGGGAATCATTCGCTCTGTCGGGGATTCAAAGACGCCGCTGTACTTCCTGCTCATCTCCAGCGTGCTGAACATCGGTCTTGACCTGTTCATGATAATCGTACTGGATATGGGCGTCATGGGCGCAAGCTGGGCGACTGTGATCTCCCAGCTGGTTTCCGGCGTGCTCTGCCTCATCTACATGATAAAGAAGTTCGACATACTCCATCTCAGCCGGGAGGAAATGCAGTTCAATCCCTTCTACATCAGCCGCCTGTGCGGCGTGGGTATCCCCATGGGACTTCAGTACTCCATAACCGCCATCGGCTCCATTCTTATCCAGACCGCGGTCAACGGACTCGGCTCCACATACGTTGCGGCGGTGACTGCGGCGACAAAGGTCAGCCAGCTCCTCTGCTGCCCCATCGACGCAATGGGAAGCACCATGGCGACCTACGGCGGTCAGAATGTCGGCGCAGGAAAGATAAAGCGAGTCGGCAGAGGTCTGTTCGACTGCTCCTGCCTGGGCGTGGGTTACTCGATCGTGGCGTTCCTGATAATACTGTTCCTCGGGCGGACCATCTCAATGCTGTTCGTCAACGACGCCAATGCCGGCAGCGTGGAGGAGATTCTCGCACTCTCCCAGCAGTTCCTGGTGTGCAACGGTGCGTTCTATATCCTGCTGGCGTTCGTGAATATCGTGCGGTTCCTTATCCAGGGCATGGGATTCTCCCAGATCGCGATATTCTCCGGCGTGTTCG
The DNA here is from genome assembly GCA_900542145.1 of uncultured Oscillospiraceae bacterium. Classification (GTDB taxonomy): domain Bacteria; phylum Bacillota; class Clostridia; order Oscillospirales; family Ruminococcaceae; genus CAG-115. Next base: position 118,105 of record UQMF01000003.1, read on the forward strand.
AGATGATCGCGCGCGGAGTCGTGGCGCTGGCTATGGTGCCCACCCTGGGATTCAACGCGGTTTGCTTCGCGAACCCTGCCGCATGGCTGTTCGCGGACTGCTTCCTGTTCCCGCTGTTCTTCTGGAGCTACAACAAGCTCAAGAAGAAGTTCGGGATGAAGGACGCGGAGAAGGAAGTCGTAAAGGAAGCGTAATCGTAACATAATACAGAAAATGGCGGAGTAAAAACTCCGCCATTTCAGTTTGTAGAAAAAGTATCTTCCCAGACTGCCGAGAAAGGTGCAGATGCTAGGAAACGCCAGTTTGGCTAGGCTTATTGCCTGCCAAACTGGCGTTGACAACGCAGATGTGCCTTTATCGACAGTCTGAAATGGCGGAGTAAAAACTCCGCCATTTATTATTATACCTTGCAGTAAATTACCGCGTAATCGAACGGTGCTACCTGCACCTTTCCGTCCTTTATTCCCCTGCCGTAGCGGTCGAACGCCGGCACGAAATCATAGAACATGTCAGTCTTGTCGTTGACTATCTCAAACGTATGCCCACGGGTGCTCTTGTTCAGGTAGATTATCGCGGCTTCACGGGTTATCTTGTCGTAGCGCGCGAATACGCACACGTTGTCGTCCACCTCAATGAACATCATGTGTCCCTGCTCGAAGGCGTGAGTGCCCTTGCGGATAACTCCCAGCTGGCGCGTGAACTCGATCAGGTCGAGATTCTCGTTCCCCCACGGATAACACCGGCGGTTGAACGGGTCGCGGTAGCCCTCCATGCCTGCCTCGTCGCCGTAATACACCGACGGGATACCCGGCAGGAAGAACTGAAGCACCATCGCGCACTTCATCAGCGAAATCCCGTACATGTACTGCTGCCCGTTGAGGTAGCGCTCCGCCTGCCAGTCCTTGCCGTTCCAGCCGATATCATCTCCGGCAAGCCTCGTCAGAGCACGCTCCGTGTCGTGGGTGGAGAGGAAGTTCATCAGCATGTCTATCGCAGGCTTCGGATAGTGGTCGAGAATTGTCATCACGCTGTCCGTGAACGCCTTTGCGTCCGCGTACTTGACGTAGTTCAGGATAGCCTCCTTGAACGGGTAGTTCATTACGCTGTCCAGCTGTCCGCCGTTGAGGTAGCGGCGGCGCACGCCGTAGCTCTCCTTGTTGGAGGCGTCCTCCCAGACCTCGCCGTAGACTATCTTGTCGCCGCCCATTCCCTTGACCGCCTTGTTGATGTTGTCAAGGAATTCGTCCGGCAGTTCGTCCGCAACGTCCAGTCGCCAGCCCTGCGCGCCTAACGCTATCCACTTCTGGAGTATTCCGCCCTCGCCGCAGATGTACTTCGTGTAGTCCGGGTTGTTCTCGTTTACGTTGGGCAGGGTCGTGATCCCCCACCAGCTCTCGTATCTGTCCGGGTAGCCCGTGAAGCTGTACCACGGGAAGTAGGGGCTGTTGCGGTCGCGATAGGCTCCGGTGTGGTCGCCGTATCTGCCGAACTTGTTGAAGTAGATGGAATCCGCGCCGGTGTGCGAGAACACTCCGTCCAGGATAACGCTGATTCCCATTTCCTTCGCCTTTTCGCACAGCTCCCTGAAATCCTCCTCGGTGCCGAGCATGGGATCAATCTTCTCGTAGTTCGCGGTGTTGTAGCGGTGGTTCTCGTGCGCCTCGAAAATCGGATTCAGATACAGCACGGTGGTGCCCAGGCTCTTGATGTAGGGCAGCTTCTCGATGATTCCCCGAAGGTCGCCGCCGAAGTAGTCGTTGTTGCGGACAACGCCCTTCTCGTCCGGCTTGTAGTAGGGCGTGGCGTTCCAGTCATCGCGGATAATGCGGTCGGAGGGAACTCCCTCGTGCTCCACTCCGCTCCTGCAGAATCTGTCCGGGAATATCTGGTACATGATTCCGCCGCGTATGAACAGCGGAGTATACAGATTATCATCAAATACCGTCAGCTGGAAAAGATCCTCGCCCTCGAACACGCCCTCGAAAGCGCCGCGGCGCTTGATGTAGCGCCGTCTGCCGTCAAGAACGCAGGTGAAGTAGTAGTGGTGCAGTCCCACGTTGTTCGGGGTGAAGCAGCAGGAATAGATATTGTCGTCGCCGCTCTCGTCCTGGAGTATCAGCTCGATGAAGCGCTCCTTGTACCCCGGGCGGAACATGACGAGGGTCAGGTCTTTCACCGCCATGCTCTTGGGGAATCGCAGGTTGTAAATACTCGGCTGTCCCTTGCGCAGTGCGCCGAACGGGTGCTTGTAGCTGCTGTCGAAGCAGTCAAAAATCGGTTTTCCCATTGAAATCTCCTTATCGTACGATACAGAAAAAGGCGGTCTGCCGCAGCCGAAAAGCCGCGGCATGCCGCCTGATTATTACTGATAACAAAGGCGCCTGCGTGCCTTTATTCAAAGTCTGATCACTTGAGGTTCCAGATATCCCTTGCGTAGTCGGTAACAGCGCGGTCAGCAGAGAATCTGCCTGCGCCGGCGATGTTGTACAGGGACTTCTTGTTCCAGTCAAGCTGGTTCTTGTAAACCTCGCTGATGTAGTGCTGGGTTCCCCTGTAGCTGTCGAAATCCGCCAGAGCCATGTAGAAATCCTTGTTTCTGATGGAGTTTGCGACTTCCTCGAAGGTGGCGCCGTTGATTCCGTTGTACATGCGGGACAGTACATCGCGGATAACCTGGCTGTTGTTGATGTAGTCTTCGGGACGGTAGCCCTTCATGCGCAGCTCGTTCACCTCGGGGGTTCTCATGCCGAAGATGAAGATGTTGTCGGTGCCGACAGCCTCGTGGATCTCGACATTCGCACCATCGTAGGTTCCGAGAGTCAGCGCGCCGTTAAGCATGAGCTTCATGTTACCGGTACCGGAAGCCTCAGTACCTGCCAGGGAGATCTGCTCGGAGATCTCAGCCGCCGGCATGAGTATCTCGGACAGGGTAACGCGGTAATCCTCCAGGAATACGACGGAGAGCTTCTCGCGGATCTTCGGGTTGTGCTTGATCTCCTCGCCGATGCACCAGATCATCTTGATGATCTGCTTGGCGATGTAGTATCCGGGAGCGGCCTTGGAAGCGAAGATGTATGTCTTGGGAACAAAGTCAGCGTTCGGATTCTGGAGCAGGTAGTTATAGTCAGCGATGATGTTCATCGCGTTCAGCTGCTGGCGCTTATATTCGTGCAGGCGCTTTACCTGAACATCAAAGATGGAATCCAGGTTCAGCTTTGTGCCGGTGGTCTTTTCAACATACTCAGCGAACGCCTGCTTGTTCTGCTTCTTGATCTTGCCGAGCTGCTCAAGTACGTTCTTGTCGTTAGCGAACACCTGGAACTTGATAAGCTCTGCGGCATCTTTCTTGAAGCCGTCGCCGATGCACTGTGACAGCAGGTCGGTGAGTCCCTGATTGCTCTGGAGCAGCCATCTTCTGTAGGCGATACCATTTGTGACATTCTTGAACTGGGAGGGTCTGTCGAGAGCCTGGAGTCTGAATATGTCGTCCTTGATGATCTGGCTGTGCAGCTTAGATACGCCGTTTACGCTGTGGGAAGCAGCGCAGCAGAGATATGCCATGTGGATCTTGCCGTCCTGGATAATGGACATCTTGGAAACCCTGTCGCTGTCCTGGGTCCTGTTGAACAGATCCTCGCAGTAGCGGCGGTTGATCTCGCAGATGATGGAGTAGATTCTCGGGAGGATCTTCTCAACAAGGTTCTGATCCCACTTCTCAAGCGCTTCCGCCATAACGGTGTGGTTGGTGTAAGCGAAGGTGTTGGTAACGATGTGCCATGCCTGCTCCCAGCCGTAGCCGCAGTCGTCGAGGAGGATTCTCATCAGCTCGGGGATAGCGAGGGTGGGGTGAGTATCGTTGATGTGGATAGCTACCTTCTCGTGGAAGTTCTCCAGTGTGCCGTATACGTTCATGTGGCGCATTACGATATCGCCGACGGAGGCAGCGCACATGAAGTACTGCTGGCGCAGACGGAGCGCCTTGCCCTCGAGGTGGTTATCGTTAGGATAGAGCACCTTGGAGATGGCGTGTGCGATATTGTTCGCGCCCATAGCCTTAGCGTAATCTCCGGTATTGAAGCTGCCCATATCGAAGGACATGCTCTCAGCGCTCCACAGGCGCAGCTTGGAAACGCCCTTGCTGTCGTAGCCGGAAACGTACATATCATAAGGAACAGCGTTTACTGTAGTGTAGTTGACATGCTCAAGGTGGTGGTAGTTATCCTCCCAGTACTCGTTGATCTGACCGTCGAAGTGTACCTCGATAGCCTGGTCGGGAACCGGAACCAGCCATGCGCCGCCGCCGGGGAGCCAGTTATCGGGAAGCTCTGTCTGCCAGCCGTCAACGATCTTCTGCTTGAAGATACCGTACTCGTAACGGATAGAGTAACCGGTAGCAGGATAGTCACAGGTAGCAAGTCCGTCCATGTAGCATGCTGCGAGTCTGCCCAGACCGCCGTTGCCAAGACCTGCGTCCGGCTCTTCATCGTAAACGCTGTCGATCTTGATGCCCATATCCTTGAGGGCGTCAGCGGCAACGTCCTGCATGCCGAGGTTGTACAGGGAGGTCTTGAGGGAACGTCCCATCAGGAACTCCATGGAGAGGTAATAAACCTGCTTCCTGCCCTTGGAGTTGCAGTCGCGCATGAAGTCGTGGCGCTTTTCCTTGAGGTAGTTCACAACGATAGAGGAAAGTGCGCGGTAAACCTGCGTGATGGTCGCGTTCTGCGCGTCAGTTCTGAAGTCGAATTCGAGTATGCCGTCGAGCTGTCTTTTCAGCTCCTCCTTAGTAAACGGAGATGTCATCTGATAGTTACCCCTTTCATATACACGGCGCTTTGCACCTTTAGCTATTTTACACCATTTATCATTATACTATTTTTCCGCAGAAATTTCAAGGTTTATGCGCAATAAACGTGAAATATAACAATAGTAACCTATTGAGTTTGATTAATTTAGACAATTTTTATAGTAATATTTGGTACAATTTACGAAGATAATAGACGATTCCGGAAATGCGTCTGATAATCCACGGAGCGTGCCGCAATGCGCTCCGCCGGGACTCCCGTAAAATCACACGGGGAGAGTCCGCTGACGTGGGTAGACCTTACCCTCCCGGAGCAGCCGGAGGTAATCCTCCGGACCGTTTATAGGCTCCGGGACGTCGATTCCGCCGCCGAAAAGCCTGTCCAGATGGTGGCTGTCGGAGCCGCCGGTCTTTATCAGCCCGTAGCTGTCTGCATAGAGCTTCGCGCGCTCGTTATAGAGCTTCCTGGGGTCGTGGCTGGCGTTGATGACCTCCACCGCGTCAATGTCGTGGGGGTAAAGGCTGATGTGGTGGATATAGGTGTCGTCCCGGAAGGGGTGCGCGTGGACTATACAGCAGCCCATGTCGCGCAGTCCGCGGAACAGCTCGCGCTCGTCCATCTCCATGAGGGCGTGCTCGTTCTTCTTCATCCACTCCTTGGTCATGCCGTAGATGAGGAAATCCGCGTTGTACACAGTGAATTCACACCCGAACCACACCTTCAGTCCGATCTGGTCGCCGACCTCCTTGGCGTGCTCGTATCCCAGGAAGTACCTGTCGATACGCTCCTCCCAGGGAAGGTCCCGGGGAACTGCGGTGTTCGCGTTGAAGAAGTGGTCCGTCACGAAGATACCGTCGTAGCCGGCTTCCTTATGCGCCCTCGCCATATCCGCCGCCGGCGCGCTGGAGCAGGCGCTGCCCTCCTTCGTGTGCATGTGGGTTTCGTATTTGAACATTTCGTTACCTCCCGTTGTTGTTCTGCATTACATTGTATCACAATCCCGGGGATTTTGCAAGGTTGGGGGAAAAGAAAAGTCCCCACCGTTTCCGATGGGGAGATCTCTTATTTGAGTTTGTATCCGCAGCCGCCGCAGAAGCCTACGCTTTCGTCATTCTGAAATTCGCACACGGGGCACACGATGATCCTCTGGATACGTTCGCGGTCATCGTCCGGGACCCTGGGCTTGCCGCACCTTGCGCACCTGGAATCCGCCGCCGTATTTCCGTACAGGCAGGAGTCGCAGTACCACTCTATCTTTCTTTCCGGTTCACTCGCGGCGCTGTTCTCTGTGATTACCCGGGCAGGATCTATCTTCTGGAATTTCTCGCCGCTATCTCCGGAACCCGCCCTGAGCAGCTGAAGCTGAACCGACATCTCTTTCAGCTGCGCGTGAAGCTCATCGACCTCTGACTGCAGCTCCCTGTTCTCCTTGTTGAGCGACTTGTTGTCGTTCCTGTCCTCCTTGGAGTTCCTGCCGCTGGCTATAACGTTTTTCGACATCTCCACGAGCATTCCCCAAAACGAGTGAAACACCAGGATCACAAAAGACGCCACCAGAACGATCCCGATCTGCTCTTCGTTAGACATCGACTTACAGAACTGCGAAACGAAAATAATAACTCCGCCGATCCACGCCACAAGGCTGACAAAAAGCAGACCGCTGTTTAAACCTGACCAGAAAGAACGCATAACTACCTCCAAAATTTCTTTTGCTACTACGGCGCTCAGTTTCCGACTTTCGGCTTTCCGCAGCTCATGCAGTATGCGCTGCTTGCCGGATTATAGCTGTCGCACTGGCTGCACTTCCAGGGGGCGCTGTCCCCGGGATTCAGGTCTGCGTGCTTCGGGCGTCCGCAGCTCTGGCAGAACCTGCACTTCGATGAGTTCACGTTGCCGCACTCCGCGCACTTCCAGGGGGAATCCTCCAGGCTGACCTCGTCGGATTTTATGCCGAGCTTTTCCCCTATCTTTATCACATTCCTGGAGATCTCAATTATCAGTCCCCACACCAGATGAACGATCGCAACGGTCAGAATATCACTTATGTTCATCTTTATCGCATTCGGAACGCTGTTTAATGAGATCGCGGCAACTCTTATATATGCTATCACTATAAAAGTACATATCGCAAGGCTGACAAACATCAAAACTCTGCTTATCGCTGTAAATCTTTTAAACATTATGATATCTCCTGTCTTTTTATAGTAAAACCTATAATAATTATAAGTCTGCAACGACCTTTTGTCAAGTCCTTTTTTGCTATAAATTATGTGCAAAGAATATTTCGCCGAACGGAATGACTATTTCAATGACTACGACAGGATACACAAAATCTCCCCACCGTTTCCGATGGGGAGAAAATTTTATTCAATTGTTCTGCATTCCCCAGAGCGGGGAGATGTGCCTTTATCTCCGCTCTGTCAATCCTGCTTGAATTCGTCGCCGTACATATTCTGGAGTTCTACCAGGTGCTTGTACTTAGCGGCAGCATTCTTGACAGCCTTGTCGAACAGAACGGTTGCTCTCTCGGGGTTAGCACGCATGAGGGAGTTGTAACGAACCTCTCTCATCATGAATGCCTTGTAGTCGCCTGTCGGAGCCTTGCTGTCGAGTGCGAACGGATTCTTGCCTTCGTCTGCCAGAGCCGGGTTGAAGCGGAACAGGTGCCAGTAACCAGCCTCTACAGCTTCCTTCTCGACCTGCTGAGCGATGGTCAGACCGCCCTTGATACCGTGGTTGATGCACGGTGCGTAAGCGATGATGAGGGACGGTCCGTCGTAGGCCTCAGCCTCTGCGATCGCCTTCAGGCACTGGTTCTTGTCGGCGCCCATGGAGATCTGTGCAACGTATACATAGCCGTAGTTCATTGCGATGCCTGCCAGGTCCTTCTTCTTGACGTCCTTACCGCCGGCTGCGAACTGAGCAACTGCGCCCACGTTGGTAGCCTTGGAAGCCTGTCCGCCGGTGTTGGAGTAAACCTCGGTATCGAATACCAGGACGTTGACGTTCTTGCCGGAAGCCAGAACGTGGTCAAGTCCGCCGTAGCCGATATCATATGCCCAGCCGTCGCCGCCGAAGATCCACTGGCTCTTCTTGGAGAGGTAGTTCTTCGCTGCGAGGATCTCGCCAACGAGTCCGTCCTTTGCAGGGCACTGCTCAAGGGCGCTTACCAGCTTCTTGGTAGCCGCTGCGTTTGCCTTGCCGTCGTTCTCGGTTGCGAAGTACTCGTCGATGAGCGCCTTTGCGTCGTCGTGCGCTTCCTCGCGTACTGCCTGGAGCTTCTTCTGAACTCTCTTTCTCAGGGTGTCCTGAGCCAGGAACATACCGTAACCGAACTCTGCGTTATCCTCGAACAGGGAGTTAGCCCATGCCGGACCCTTGCCTTCCTTGTTGGTGGTGTAAGGAGTGGACGGCTCGGAACCTGCCCAGATGGAGGAGCAGCCCGTTGCATTTGCAATGTACATTCTGTCGCCGAAGAGCTGAGTTACAAGCTTAGCATACGGAGTTTCGCCGCAGCCTGCGCATGCGCCGGAGAATTCGAGCAGCGGCTGCTTGAACTGGGAGCCCTTAACGGTGGTTTCCTTGAACTTCTCGTGAACCTCGGGCTTGTCGGAAACCTTGGATACAGCGTAGTCGAATACCGGCTGCTGATCCATCTGGGTCTCGATGGGCTTCATCACGAGAGCGCTCTTGCTCTTGTCCTTTGCGCCTGCCGGGCAGATGTTCGCACATACGCCGCAGCCGGTGCAGTCCAGGGTGGATACTGCCATGGTGTACTTCATACCGGGCAGCTGCATTGCGTCCTTGACCTTAACGGAAGCAGGAGCAGCCGCAGCCTCGTCAGCGGTCATGATAACCGGACGGATAACTGCGTGCGGGCAAACGAATGCACACTGGTTACACTCGATACAGTTCTCGGGAATCCACTCGGGAACGTCAACAGCGATACCGCGCTTCTCATATGCAGCGGAACCCTGGGGGAATGTACCGTCAACGATGTCCATATCAACGAAGGTGGATACGGGGATCTTGTCGCCGCGCTGTGCGTTTACGGGGATCTGAACCTTGTTGACGAAATCAACCAGGAACTTGTTGTCGCCCTCAGCCTTGTGCTCGGGGAGCTTGCCCTCGCAGTCAGCCCAGGAAGCAGGAACGTCTACCTTGATGACCTCGCCTGCGCCCTTGTCGATAGCGGCGTAGTTCATGTTGACGATATCGTCGCCCTTCTTGGCAAAGGATTTGTACGCCATCTTCTTCATGTAGGTGATAGCGTCCTCGGGCGGAATGATGTTTGCGATGGAGAAGAACGCGGACTGGAGCACGGTGTTGGTCTTGTTGCCCAGACCGATCTCTCTTGCCACCTTGTTAGCGTTGATGATATAGAAGTTAATATTGTTCTTTGCGATGTAAGCCTTTACGGGTGCGGGGAGCTTCTCGTCCAGCTCGTCAACTGTCCAGTGGCAGTTCAGCAGGAAGGAGCCGCCGGGAACAACGTCCTCTACCATGTCGTACTTGTCGATATAGGACGGGTTGTGACAGGCAACGAAGTTAGCCTTGTTGATGAAGTAGGTGGACTTGATCGGGGTCTTACCGAAGCGCAGGTGGGAAATGGTAACGCCGCCGGACTTCTTGGAGTCGTAAGCGAAGTAAGCCTGTGCGTACATGTCGGTGTGGTCGCCGATGATCTTGATGGAGTTCTTGTTCGCGCCGACGGTACCATCGGAGCCGAGTCCCCAGAACTTACAGCAGGTGGTTCCCTCCGGTGTGGTGTTGGGATTCTCGGTGATATCGAGGGACAGGTGAGTTACATCGTCGTTGATACCGAGGGTGAATACCGGCTTGGTGGTGTTGTTGTATACTGCGATGATCTGAGCCGGGTTGCAGTCCTTAGAACCAAGTCCGTAACGACCGGTGAATATCTGAGCGTCCTGGAACTTGTTCTCCTTCTTGAGGGCAGCTACTACGTCGAGGTAGAGCGGCTCGCCGAGGGATCCGGGCTCCTTGGTTCTGTCGAGAACGGAGATCTTCTTTACGGTCGCAGGGATAGCCGCTGCGAATGCGGAGGATACGAACGGTCTGTACAGTCTTACCTTAACCAGGCCGACCTTTCTGCCCTGCTTTGCGAGGTAGTCGATGGTCTCCTCGATGGTGTCGCATACGGAGCCCATGGCTACGATGACTTCCTCAGCGTCGGGAGCGCCGTAGTAGTTGAACAGCTTGTAGTCTGTGCCGATCTCCTTGTTCACCTTGTCCATGTACTCGGTGACTACATCGGGGATATTGTTGTAGTAGGTGTTGCAAGCCTCGCGAGCCTGGAAGAAGATATCCGGGTTCTGCGCTGTGCCGTGGAGCACGGGCTTCTCAGGATTGAGCGCTCTGTCGCGGAACGCCTGGACAGCGTCCATGTCTACCATACCCTTGAGGGTCTCGTAGTCCCACTTCTCGATCTTCTGGATCTCGTGGGAGGTGCGGAAGCCGTCGAAGAAGTGCAGGAACGGAACTCTGCCCTTGATAGCGGACAGGTGTGCGACTGCGCCGAGGTCCATAACCTCCTGGGGGTTAGTGGAGCACAGCATAGCGTATCCGGTCTGGCGACATGCGTAGATATCGCTGTGGTCGCCGAAGATGGACAGCGCATGTGAAGCGACTGCTCTTGCGGAAACGTGGATTACGGACGGCAGAAGCTCGCCTGCGATCTTGTACATATTGGGGATCATCAGCAACAGACCCTGTGATGCGGTGTAGGTAGTGGTGAGGGCGCCTGCTGACAGGGAGCCGTGAACAGCACCTGCGGCACCAGCCTCAGACTGCATTTCAACGACCTTTACCTGCTCGCCGAAGATATTCTTCACGCCGGCAGTGGACCAGGAGTCAGTCACCTCCGCCATAACGGACGAGGGGGTAATGGGGTAAATTGCCGCTAAATCTGTGAACGCATAGGACACATGAGCCGCAGCGTTATTACCGTCCATTGTTTGCTTTTCTCTAGCCATTGGATTTATCCTCCTTAATATTTCGGGCAGCTTGGCTGCCGTTATGACAGCTATCGCCCTCATGGGCGCACTGCCTTAGCTTATCTTTTATTCTACCACAAGTTCTTCAATTTGTAAATAGGCAATGCGTTTTTTTCAGATTATTTGTACACAATGCACCAAAAACTGTCACATTTATTTACAAATTGATATTAGAGTATGCTAACCTGATATAGGTAAGCGTAATTGACCCTCCGCCGGCGATGTCATATGAAAACGGCACCCGATCATTCCCAGGTGCCGACACACTATAAAAAAATCGCGATCAAAGTTGCTTGTTCCCTTTGGACGCCGCGCGGACTTCCATGATCCCGTTCTCCGGGTAGAAGAATACGGTTCTGCCGTAATTCAGCCCGGTGTCCTCGGCGATTATCGGGATTCCCTCCTTGCGGAGGGCGGATTTTACGGCGGCAATGTTCCGCTCGCCGATGTTGAATCTGTCGCTGGTCGCGGCAAACATTACCGCGCCGCCGGCTATCTTCGCCCTGATTCTTGAACGGTTCGCGCCCATCTTTACCATCTCGTTCACCAGCATGGGTATCGCGGTGTCCGCGAATCTCATCGGGGTCGCCGCACCGTTCGTCGCCTGGGTGCTGTCCGGAAGCATAATGTGCGACATTCCTCCGACGCCCGTGGCGCTGTCCAGCAGGCATATCCCCACGCAGGAGCCGAGCGCATATGTCACTAGTACGTCCGGCGGTCTGCATACCTTCAGGTCGGATATACCTATCGTCAGATTTGCCATTACATAACACCAAGTTTCTTCATAAGCGTTTCGAGAGATTCCATCTCCGGGATAAGGATAATGTTCGACTTGATATCCACGCCGTCAATGGCGAATCCGTCGTCGATGAACAGAACCTTATCGCCCACCTGCGAAAACTCGATTATCGGCACGCTCATGATCGCACCCAGCATGTCCACCGTCATGGACGGAATGCTCATGTCGATGGTCAGCCCCGTCAGAGTACCCAGGGCGCGCAGGTAGCTTCCTGCCATGATATTGCCCATCTCGGTGATGACGGAAAGCTGCATGTCGTCAAGCTTAGTCACCTGCACATTCTCCGCGCTCATGAATGTGGAGAGAACCACCTGCGCAAAGCTGTCCTCCAGCAGGAACATCATCATGCCCTTTATGTCGCCCTCCAGCCGCACCAGTATACCGGTGATGACCTTCTCCGGACCGCCCATCGTGTCGATTATCTGCTGATATTCCAGGACGCAGACGTTCGGCACCTTCATTTCAATGGGCTTACCGAGCATTTCTGACAGGGAGGAAGCCGCGCTTCCCGAGCCTATATTTCCTATCTCGCGCAGGCAGTCTATCGCCACGGGAGATAACTCGTCGTAATTCTTCAGCATTATATACTCCTAGTATTTATCTGAGATTATTCGCCAGTCTTGAGAACTCGTCGGAGGTAGTCACCACCCGGGAGCTTATCTGGTAAGCGCGCTGGGTTTCGATCAGCTTCACCATCTGGTCCGCCAGGCTCACGTTGGAGGTGATGAGCACCCCCTGGAGCTTCTCCGCGGTCCTGTCGGCGGTCGCTGCGCCGCTTCTTGCGGTAGCCGCATAACGATTGGTGGCAGCCGCTTCGATTCCGTACACATTGTCGAACGTGAATACGCCGATCATGTCGCTGAGCGCCTGGTAATCCGGAGCCGCACCGTCCGCGTCGAACGGAACGACTATGCGGTTGTTATCGTAATCCAGGACGTACTCGCCGCTGCCTGAAACCAGGTACCACTCGCCGGTTTCCGCCTGGGTCATGGCGAAAGCGCCGTCCCGGGTGTAATTCACATCGCCGTAGCGGTCCTCGACGGCGAAGAATCCCTCGCCTGCCAGAGCGTAATCCAGCGGACGCTCGGTGTAATAGAACGAGCTTTCGTCGAACATCACGTCAGTTTTCTGGACATACGCGCCGTGCCCCGTCTGCCAGTCCTCCTCGGTAGCGCGCTGGGTGGAGTAAAGGCAGTCCGCGAAAGAGGGGCGTACCGTCTGGTAGCCGTAGGTGTTTATGTTTGCGATGTTGTTGCCGTATACGTTGAGCGCCTTGGCCTGCTCGATCATCGCGGTTTTTCCGGTGTGGAACGATATATTCATTGTTTATTCTCCTCAGATCTTGCAGATGGAAGATGACTTCTGGTTCATGCTGTCGAGCAGCTTCGCCAGGGAACTGGACGCCTCGTAGATACGGTTGGCGTTCATCATCATGGTCATTTCGTAGTTCACGTCTATGTTGGAGCGCTCGTATGCGCCCTGGATTATCTCGAACCGGGTCCCCTCGGGAACATCCCCCGCCTGCACGGAGGTGAACATGTTCGCGCCGAACTTGTCCACATTCCCCTCGGGGTCGATATAGGAAAGACGCAGCTTATCCACAAGCTCGCCGTCCTGGTAGATGGAGCCGTCCGCGTCGATTACGAAATCCTTGTTGCCGAGGTAGATCTCGCCGTTCTCGCCGAGGATCCTGCCGGAACTGGACAGGCAGAGGTATCCCTGCTCGTCAAGCTCCCACTGACCATTCCTGGTGAGCATTGTGTCGCCGTTGTAGGAGGCGATGTTGAAATACACGTCGCCGTTTATCGCGACATCGAACGGGGACTCGGTGAACTCGAACGTGCCCTGACCCAGGTCGGTGTAGGAAGTGTCCACATATGTCTGCGCGAAAGTCCCGGAGGTTTCCTCCCGGTGCTTGACCAGGATCATCTGCTCCTGGAAGCGGTTGGTGATTATCGTATCGCGCTTGTATCCTGCGGTGGACATGTTGGTGAGGTTGTTGCCTATGCAGTCCAGCTTGCGCTGGTTCATTATCATGCCGTTGCAGGCGTAGTAGTATCCTCTGTTCAAGACTGCTCCTCCTTCTCCGGGGAATTTCCCCTGATATAGGGCTCCAGCGCTGCTTTCAGCGCCAGCATGGCTTTGGTGTTTATCTGGCACACTCTGGATTCCGACACGCCGATCACCTTTGCGATGTCGGAATACTTCATGCTCTTGTAGTAGTAAAGCGTGATGACCTGGCGCTCCTTCTCCCTGAGGGAGCTTATGGCGTCGGCGATGACCCGGCGGCGCTCCTCCCGGAGAAGCCTGGAATCCGTGCCGTCGTTGGCGGTGGGGGCGTCCTCGAAATTATCCTCGTACAGCAGCTCCTCGAACGATAGAGTGACTGCGTTGGCGGCGTCCGCCATGCCCCGGAGCAGCTTATCCTCGGACATGCCGAGGTACTCCGCCAGCTCGCCATTGGTCGGCGCCCTGTTATATTGATTATACAATATACTGTTCGCCTTGTCAAGGTCGCGGGCGAATTTTCTGACAGGTCTTGGAACCCAGTCCTGCCTGCGGACGTAGTCAATGATCGCGCCGCGCACCTTGAGGGAAGCGTAGGTCTCGAACTTCGCGCCCTTTGCCGGGTCGAAGCTGTCGATAGCCTCCATCAGGGCGATAACGCCCTCGTTGACGACGTCGTCCACATCGCCGTATTTTATAAAGGTGTTTCGCAGGGAAAGCGCGCAGGCGCGCACAAGCCCGAGATTCTTGAGCACTATCTCATTACGGAGCGCTTCGCTGCGGCTCATGCCGTACTCCTCCAGGAGCGCCGCATTGCTGCTTTCCATGCTTATCCCTCCTTCTGAGTGAGCTTACGCCGTCAGTGCACCGCCGCCGGCTGACCGATGGGCGAAGTGCGCTGTCCCGGCATATTCAGGGAGATATTCCCTATCGCCTGTATCTGGGCGGTGGAATCTATCTCGCTGTAGGAAAGTACCGTGATATTGGGAATGAACTGCTCTGTGAGCTTCTTGTAGTAGATACGCACCACCGGGGAAGTCAGTATAATGACCGTCGGGATAACGTCCTTTATCTTGTCTATCTCCTGGTTGGAAGCCGCGACTATCCTCTGGATAAGGTCGGGAGCCATCGCGAGGTAGCTTCCCTGGTCGGACTTCTTCACGGAGCTTACGATCATGTCCTCTATCTGGGTATCCAGCGTGATCACGCGCAGGGAGTTCGCCTCCGCAAAGCGGTGGGTGATGGTGCGCTTGAGGGACTGACGGACGTACTCGGTGATGATGTCGGTATCCTTGAGCACGTTCGCGTGGTCGCCGATGGTTTCCAGGATAGTTTCCAGGTCGCGTATCGGGATACCCTCCCTGAGCAGGTTCGAGAGTATCTTCTGGAGATAGCCCACGGAGATGACCTTGGGTATCGTGTCGTCCACCACGATGGGGTTGGTCTTTTTGACGTTGTCCAGCATGGTGTTTACGTCCTGACGCGAGAGGAGCTCATGCGCATAGCGCTTCATGATCTCCGACCAGTGGGTTATCATGACGGAAACCGGGTCGATGAGGGTGTATCCGGCGACGTCCGCCATGATCTTCTTGTCCTCGGATATCCACTTCGCCGGGAGTCCGAAAGCCGGCTCCACGGTGTCGATTCCATCGATCTGCTGGGTAACGTCGCCGCTGTCCAGCGCCAGGTAGTGATCCACCAGTATCTCGCCGCGCGCGACTTCCTCGCCCTTGATCTTGATGATGTACATGTTCGGGTTGATCTCGGGATTATCCGTCATTCGCACGGAGGGGATCACCATACCCATATCCAGCGCGAACTGCTTTCGGAATATGACCACGCGCTCGATGAAGTTTCCGCCGGATTTCTCATCGACAAGCCGCAGCAGGCTGTAGCCGAACTCCATCTCGATAGGCTCGACATTGAGCAGCTTGAACACATTGTCGATGTCGCGGTAGTAGTCGTTGTCCGCCGGGAGCTTCTCCATCTCCTTTTCTTCCGCCTTCTGGCGCTGGGCAAGCTCCAGCTCCGCCATTTTCTTCTTGTTGCGGTTGAGCAGGAATGCCGCCAGGATAAGCAGCACGCCCAGGATAAGGCATACCACCGTCGGGAATCCCGGAATGACCATCATGACGATCATGACGATGCCGGCGATCATCAGCACGAAAGGCTGCGCCGTGAACTGGCTCTTGATGTCGTTGACAAGGCTGTCCTCGCTCGCCGCGCGGGTAACAATCATACCGGTGGCAACGGAGATCAGCAGCGCCGGTATCTGGGAGCAGAGTCCGTCGCCGACCGTTGCCAGGGAATAGGTGTTAAGTATAGAGTTGAAATCACCGCCGCCGCGCACCATTCCGATGATAACGCCGCCGATGAGGTTCACGAGGGTCGTCACGATGGACATTATCGCGTCGCCCTTTACGAACTTGGTGGCACCGTCCATGGAGCCGTAGAAGTCCGCCTCGCGCTGTATGTTGTTACGGCGGCGCTTGGCTTCCTCCTCGTTGATTATGCCGGCGTTGAGGTCGGCGTCTATCGCCATCTGCTTACCGGGCATTGCGTCCAGGGTGAATCTCGCAGCCACCTCGGATACTCGCTCGGAGCCCTTGGTGATTACGATGAAGTTTACCAATACGATGATTATGAATATCAGGAAGCCGACGATGGCGTCGCCGCCCATTACGAATTGTCCGAAGGCGGCGATTACGCTGCCGGCGTATCCGCTGGAGAGTATTCCACGGGTGGTGGAAACGTTCAGCGACAATCGCAGCACCGTGGTCAGCAGCAGGACTGTCGGGAATACCGAGAACTCCAGCGCCTCCCTGATGAACATGGTCATTACCAGAATGATAAGGCTCAGCGAGATGTTGAGCAGTATCAGGAAGTCCAGCAGCCAGCTGGGGAGCGGAATAATGATGGCGATGACGATGAATATAACGAACAGCACGAACGAGTTGTTCAGTATCTTCCGTATCATTCCATCATCTCCTCTCTGTAATATTTTGTCCGAATTATACGGTTGGTGTCGGAATTAAGCATGCAGCGTCTTGTGCTTCTCACGGTATACCACCGTCAGCACCTCGGCGACTGCGTTGTAAAGCTCGGTCGGAATCTCCCTGCCGATATCCACCATGCTGTACAGCGAACGTGCCAGCGGCGGATTCTCTATTGTCATGACGTCGTTTTCCTCGGCGATCTGGACTATCCTCAGGGCGAGGTAGTCCTTTCCCTTCGCGAGGACCTGCGGCGCGTTGTTCTTGTCCTGGTCGTATTTCAGCGCAACGGCGAAGTGGGTAGGGTTTCTGACGACGACGTCCGCCTTGGGGACGTCCTGCATCATACGCTGCTGTGCCATCTGCTGCTGGCGCTGCTTTATCTTGCTCTTGATCTGGGGGTCGCCCTCCATCTGCTTGAACTCTTCCTTGACCTCCTGCTTGGACATCTTGAGCTTCTTCTCGAACTGCCACCACTGGAAGAGGAAGTCCGCCGCCGCGACAAAGACCAGCATTATGCATATCAGCATGACCAGGTCGAATATCGTCAGCATTGCGTAGGTGACGCCCTGCATGACGCCGGTGTTCATCAGCGCGATGAACTTCGGCATGCGGTTCTGTATCTCGTTGTAGATCACGGCGCTGATTATGATGACCTCGATCAGCCCCTTCAGGATACTCACGATGGACTGCATCGAGAACAGCTTCTTTATCCCCGACAGCGGATTAAGCCGCGAGAACTTGGGCTTGAGCGCCTTCATGGTGAACAGTCCCCGGGTCTGCGCAACGGTGGGGATTATTCCCAGAGCCATGGCGATCAGGCATATCGGACCGACGCAAATCCCGATGACGGTGATCACGTCGGTGAATATCGTCATGATGGTATCCCGGCTGACGGTGGTCTGCCCGATGTGCTCGTACAGCGAGCCGGAATACGCCAGCACGGATTTCGTCACCAGCCCCAGCAGAAGCCGCATCGCCGCGAAGATACCAAGCACGGAAGCGGCGGTGACGATCTCCTTGCTCTGGAGAACGTTGCCCTCCTTGCGCTGGTCCCGGCGCTTTTTCGGGGTGGCTTTTTCGGTTTTTTCTTCTCCTGCCATCTTACCGCCCTTTCAGCCGGAGTTATGTAACTGCCGTCATCTGCCCGAGTAATCCGTTGAGGTTGGTGAACATGAGGTCCATGATGTCCTGCATGAATCCGGCGGTCATGGAGCAGCTTGCGGCAAGCACCACGAATCCGACCAGCATCTTGATCTGCACGTTCAGCACAAAGACGTGGATAGAGGGCACCGCCTTCATCAGCACGCCTATGCAGAACTCCGTCACAAGCTCCGCCGCGAGCACCGGCATTGCCAGCTTTATGCCCAGGGTGATCACCGTTTCGAAATACTGCACTATGAGATATGTGAAGTTTATGTTGAAATCGCTGAACCCTATCGGTATCGTTTCATAGGACACCGCGAACAGCTTGATGTAGGACAGGTGTCCTCCCACCAGAAAGAAGTATATCATGAACCACCAGCTGTAGTACTGCGTGATAAGGCTGGTCGTTCCGAACGTCGGGTCGTAGCTTTTCGACATGGAAAAGCCGATCTGAAAATCCGAGATCTCGCCGGCGTAGGTGAACATCTGCAACATGACGTTCACGAAGAATCCCAGCGTGAAGCCCACGAGGAGTTCCTTGGCGATATCCAGGACGAAGGGCAGCAGCCCGTCCGGCACGGTGTAGCTGAATCCCCCGGCGGAGGTCATGACCACCGCCAGCATGAGGGACGCGCCCGCCTTGACCATGTTGGGGACGCCGTTGCGCGAGAATATCGGGTTGAACGTGAATATTCCGCTGACCCTTGCCAGCACCATGAGCACGATAACGAAGTTGTTCTGAATGATTCCCCAGATCTCTGACATGGCGCCGCCTTACGTTATCGGCACCTGGGAGACCTTCTCGAAGATGAGGTTCACGAAGTCGATACACTCCGAGGTCATCCAGGGTGCGAGGAAGAACAGCGCCAGGCCTACCGCGACCGCCTTCGGCGCGAAGGAGAGCGTCTGCTCGTGCACCTGGGTCGCCGCCTGGAGAATTGCGACAACCAGTCCGACGATCATCGCAATGAGGAGTATCGGCACCGCCAGCTTGAACGCCAACATTATCGCCGCCAGGAACACCTCCATCATATCGTCCTGAGTCATCTGTCACACCCCCTCCGGAATCCGCTACAGGTTATAGCTTGCCACGACGGACCCTATCAGCAGGTTCCACCCGTCCGCAAGCACGAAAACTAGGATCTTGAACGGCATTGAGATCATCGCCGGCGGCAGCATCATCATACCCATGGACATGAGGGTGCTTCCGACAACGAGGTCGATCACGAGGAACGGCAGGAATATCAGGAATCCCATCTGGAATGCGCGTTTAAGCTCGCTTATCATGAACGACGGCACGATGACCGTCAGGCTGAGGTCGTTCTCGAGGTATTCCTCGGTGATCTCCTCCGGGACCTCCGTCTTGGAGAGGTCAAGGAAGAACCGGAGATCGTCGTTGCTGGTCTGCTTGAGCATGAACTTCTTCAGCGGCACTGAAGCCGCGTCCAGAGCCTCCTGCGTGGTCAGCTCCTCACTGACGTAGGGCTGGTACGCCACCTCGTTTATCTCCGAGAACACCGGCGCCATGATGAAGAAAGTCAGGAACAGCGCCATGCCGGTGATGACCATGTTCGGCGGAGTGCTCTGCGTCTGCATTGCCGTCCGCAGGAATCCCAGGACGATGACGATACGCGTGAAGCAGGTCATCATGATGAGGATAGACGGAGCCAGCGCTATCAGCGTCAGCAGTATGATTATCTCCAGGGGCTGGGAGGCGTCCACGCCGATGAGCTCCTGTATCACCGAGGAACCGGTGTCGTTGCCGACGTAGGTGGGGTCGGTGTCGATGTAGTCCCCGGGCTGCTTGTCCGTTTCGATGGGAGCCTCCGCAGTGGACTGCGCCTGCACCGCGGATTCCGCGCTGCCCTGCTCCGCGTATGCCGAGAGGGTGCACAGAAGTACCGCCAGAATGACCGTCACCAGAAGCGAAACGGCGAATCTCAGCACGAGCCGCTTATTCTCTTTTGTCAGCTGATACTGTCTGAACACGCTGCCGTTCCTCCTGCCTACTTCTTGTTCATCATGTCCCTGAAAACGGTCTTGAAGCTCTCCTTGAAAGTGGGATTGCCGCCGTTTTCTTCCTTTTTCGCGAGAAGCTGCTCCTCGCTCTCCTCCAGCTCGTGGATCTTCTCCACCCTGCCGTTGGTGACGCCGACCACCATGCACTTTCCGCACACGCTGATCAGCAGCAGCATTTTATCCGGGCCGAGATTTATCCTCTCAAGCACCTTCATGTGCCTGCTGTCGCTGACGGTCACGCGCCGGTTGAGCTTCTTCATCGCCCAGAACAGCAGAAAGACCAGTGCCAGAACGCCCAGCAGAGCCATTATCATCTGAAAATATTCCACCGGGTGCCCCCCTGTAAACTCACGGCTGCGCTAAACAAAACAGCCGCACCATAATACACAGTGCGGCGGTAATACTGCTTCACCAGGACCTCGCGGCAGGCGATAGGCGGCTTCCCGTGACCTGACCGCCCTGCACTCTGAGCAGCCGCCTCTGCCATGCATCCGCAGATATCAGCCGAGGACCTTCTTGACAGTCTGTAAGATCCTGTCGGGCTTGAACGGCTTTACGATGAAGTCCAGTGCGCCGAGCTTGATAGCCTCAACAACCATTGCCTCCTGACCCATAGCGGAGCACATTACCACCTTCGCCATAGGATCCATGCCCTTGATGTCCTTGAGAGCCTCGATACCAGTCTTGTTCGGCATGGTGATATCCATGATGACAAGGTCGGGCTTCTCCGCCGCATAAACATCGCACGCGATCTGTCCGTCAGCCGCTTCAAGGATATTTGTGTAGCCGTTCTTTGTCAGAGCGTCCTTGATGAGCATTCTCATGAAAGCTGCGTCGTCCACCAGTAAAATCTTCTTATCCATTACAAATTTCTCCTTGATGTATTGTAATTTTTAATTCAATGCTAATTATGTATTATTCCTTGCCGAGGCTGTCCATGAAGTTGGATTTCACGATCTCGGTGATCCTTACCGCGAAGTTGTCGTCGATTACCACGACGTCGCCGCGGGCGATGAGGTTTCCGTTGACAACGACATCGACGGGGGCGCCTGCCTGGCGCTCAAGCTCGATTATCGTTCCCTGCTGGAACTCGAGGATATCCTTCACCTTGCGCTTTGCCGTGCCGATCTCGACGGAGATCTCCAGCGGAACGCCCATCAGCAGCTTGAGGTTATCCTTCTGGTCAGCCGGCAGCCCAAAATCCATCGCGTCGAACTGGTGCAGCTGGGCGTTCTGGATATTTACCGGCGGAACAGGCGGCGGATAAGCGCCGTAAGCCGCATACTGGCTTCCGTAGCCGTATCCGGGGTAGCCCTGGGGCTGACCCTGCGGCGGATAGGGATATCCGGCAGGAGCCTGCGCCGGGACTCCCTGCTGGGGAGCCTGCGGCTGAGGAGCCGGTGCCGGTGCGGCAGGCTGTGCAGCCGGGGCAGCCGGCTGTGGAGCAGGCGCAGCGGCGGCAGGAGCCGCGGTGGTATCCGCGGTGGTATCCTTGATGTGGCTTTCGGTATCGGCAGCGTCGCCGTTGAACTTCTCGATCATCTTTCCGGAGAGGGACTTCGCAAGATCCACGGACATGACGGACATGAACTCACTGTTCATTACGCCGTCAACGGAGAGGTTGAAGGTGACTGCGACGATGGTCTGCTCGGGGTCGAGTTCCGCCAGCTGGCAGAAATTCGTCTGCTCGATCAGGTAGGGGGTCGGCGTGGAGATATCCACGGAGATACCCAGCAGGTCGGACAGCGCGGTCGCGGAGGCGCCCATCATCTGGTTCATGACCTCGGAAACGGCGCTGATGTTCATTTCATCGAACTCAAAATCCGGTGAAACGACCAGCGGATTGCCCATCAGCTGGTTAAGGATCAGCTGAACGTCGTCCTGCTTGAGCACCATCATGTTCTGACCGGAAATGCCGGAAACATATACGATCTTGACGCAGATCGCAGGCTCAAGGCGGTCGTAGTTAAGGTCGGCAGCCTTGACCACGCTCACCTGCGGTGTCGTGATCCAGACCTTTGCGTTGAGCAGCTCGGATACGGCGGTGGCTGCGGCGCCCATGCTTATATTGAGTATCTCGCCGACCGCGTCTATTTCATATGAGCTGAATTCAACGTTTGCATCCTTTTCATTAGCCATCGAACATTTTACCTCAATTCTCTATAAAATTATCTATCATTACAGCCTTTTTGTTATTGTAGGTACCCAGCTTGCCGGTGCACCAGGGCTTGTTGCCTATCCGGACGTCCACGCTGCTGGAAATGCTCTTCCCCAGCGGAATGACGTCGTTCACCTGTAATGTCAGCACCTCGTACAGGTCAAGATTGATCTCCCCGAGTACTGCGGTGATATTGAGATCCGTGTCGCTGATACCGGTCATAATGGTGTCGCGGCGCTCCGCCTCGCGGTTCGCGTCCAGCTTTCTTCTGGAAACGTTGTAGCGCGAGATGAACTTGCTCATGATCTCGTCAAGGTTTATCGCAGGAATGCACACGGAGATGATGGACTTCGCGCCGTTTATCTCCACCTCGAGGGCAACGATGATAACCGTGTCCTCGTGACCGATGGTCTGCACCACCCTGGAATTCGTTTCGATACCGATGAGCTTCGGCTCAAGCTCGATGTGGGAAGACCACGGCTCGTATAGAAGCCCTGCCATGGATTTCATGACGTCGGTCATTATCGTGATCTCTATCTCGGTGAAGTCGCGGTTCACGTCCCGGTATTCTCCGCGTCCGCCCAGCAGGCGGTCGATCATCGTGAACGTGATCGTATTCGAGATCTGCACGATGACTGTGGTTTCGCTGACCTCTTCGTTCTTTATTCCCATATCCACCATGCCCATCAGGACATAGTCCGGCAGTGCGTTATTGAACTCGCTGTACCGCTGTTCCTCGATGTTGACGAGCGAAACGCGGCAGTAAAGTCTTAACAGACCCGTCAGATAAGACGAAAGCAGACGGGCGTAGTTCTCGAAGATACCGTCAAGTACCTTGATCTGCTCCTTGGTGAACTTCTTCGGGGCACGGAAGTCGTACTCCTTGACCTTCTCCTCTTCCTTCGCTGAAACCTCCGGAACTGCGCCGGCGGCGACGTTCTTGAGCATTTCATCTATCTGCGCCTGCGTCAGGACATCAGCCATCTGTATCCCCCCTGATAATTAACTTCTGTAAGCGGACTCCCGTCACTCGGACGCTGCCGCGTCGGAATCGCCGCCGTCCCCGGCGTCGGAGCCGGAATCCTCGGAATCGGTGTTCGCCGCGAACGTGTCGTAGTTCCCTGGTATCGTCGGACCGACGGACATTCCGCCGCTGAGGTCAGGGTACTTCTCATCGAGGGAGTCGATGATCGACTGGGCGTAGTCGTTCGGCACCTTGTCGGTGTTGTTGCTGTGATCGCCGTCCGGATCGAACTGATCAAGGTCGATTCCGTAGTCGATACGCAGGATATCCTTCATCACCTCGGGGTCCGTGGGATCCACGTCAGAACGCAGCAGCACCATCTCAACGCGGCGGTTCTGCGCCATTCCCTCGGGGGTGCTGTTGTCCGCGATTGGCTCGGCGTAGCCGCTGCCCTTGGTGCGGAACTGTTCGGTTTCCAGCACCTTCCGGAAATCCATGTATTTTACAACGCTGACAGCACGACCGGAGGACAGGTCCCAGTCGTTTACCTCTGAGATCGCCTTGGCGGTGTGTCCGTTGACGGTGCAGGTCTTGATGGAGGACTTGACTGCCTTTATGCCGGGTCCTATTCCGTCCAGCAGGTTCTTCCCCGCCTGGGTGAGGACTGCGCTGTTCGGCTCAAAGAACACGTTGTTGTCGAATCTTATGCTGAGGTGCGCCGCACCGCTATCCAGTGAAATGGACTGCTCCAGGTTGTTCTCTGAAACGTACTGCGACATGTACTGATACAGCTGGTCGAAGCTCTGGGGAAGATTCCCCTGACCGCCGTTGCTGTCGGGCTTCTCGCTGACGGTTCCCTCGCCGTCCTCGGGTACGGGATTCGGGGAATCCACATACTGGTTGAGGTATTTGCCGTGGGAAGTGAACGCCTGATATATGTACTGGAACTTCTGGTCGTCCTGGGACGAGGAAGCGTACAGCAGAACGAAGAACGTCAGCAGCAGCGTTACCATGTCGCCGTAAGTTGACAGCCAGTCGTTACTGTGGTCTTCTTTTGGTTTTTTGTTTATCTTGGCCACCGATGTCCCTCCTCTGCGGAAATTATCGCATGCGCAAATCGACCGGCAGGGCGCATATATCCTGCCAATATATTATTGTAGCATAAATCCGCTGAAAATGCAAATACTTTTTTGATTTTTTACAGAAAAATTGTAATTTTTCTGTCAGAGTGCCAGATCAGCCTGCCGCCTTGCCGGAACGTTTCTTTGTAGAGGGCAGCATGAACTCCAGCTTTTCCTGTATGTACCGCGGATTGGATCCCTCCGCAATGGCAAGGACTCCCTCCTCGATGATCTGCATGCAGAGAAGTTCGTCGTTGTGGGCGTTCTGTAGTGCGCTCGCCATAGGGTTGAACAGTACGTTCGCGAACAGGGAGCCGTAGAACGTCGTGATCAGCGCCGTTGCCATACCGTCTGCCAGACCTTCCGGGTTGGTGTCCATGGTGTTCAGCATGTTTACCAGACCAACAACGGTACCCAGCATACCGAAAGCCGGGAATACCGCAACGCCCTTCTCGAAGAAGGCACGGCCGTTGTCGTGGCGCTCACACATGAAGCTGATGGCGTCGTCCAGCATTCCGCGGACCTTTGCGGTGTCGTTCGCGTCAACGATGAGCATGAGCGCGGATTTCATGAACTGGTCCTGGCACTGGTTCGCGCTCTCTTCGAGGGCGAGAAGTCCGCGGCCTCTTGCGATCTTGGCGTACTCAACGATGTCGTCGATGTACTTCTCCGGTTTGAACTTCTTGGGCATGAAAACAAGCTTGAGGCGCTTTCCAGTGCCTGCAAGGTAGCTCAGCGGATAGGACGCGATAAGGCAGCCTATCGTACCGCCGATGGTGATCGCCAGTGACGGAGGGTCGATGAACCAGTCCATCTGACCGCCCTGGAATATGCCGAAAATAACCATGCCGAAAGCAATGCCCCAGCCGACAATAATACTGATATTCAAAAAGAATCCCTTCCTTTTCATGGGCGGCGGAATCCCCTGCCGCCCGTGTATTCATGATGATCGGCAGCTCCCTGCCATTTGTTCCGTTATGTCAAAGGTTCCTGCCCGTCCGCCGCGGCCTTTCTGCCGAAGCGCCGGCGCCGCCTGTTGTATTCGAGTATCTTGTTCTGAAGCTCCTTCATGCTCTCGCGCACGATGTAGGTGTGCCCGTTGGAAAGCGTTATAACGGTGTCCGGAGTTTCGGTGACGGATTCGATCATCAGCTCGTTGAGCAGGAATTCCTTTCCGTCAAGCTTTGTGAGAAATATCATAATTACCTCTTATAACATTTCCTCCCCCGCCCCGGCAGGGGAGGTGTTATTCATACGGTGTGCGCTGAATACGCGATCCAGCTAAGGGTTATCTCTTGAGGGAGAGAAGCTCCTCAAGCATGGTATCGGAAGTCGTGATGACTCTGGAGTTAGCCTGGTAGCCTCTCTGGGTGGTGATCATGTCGGTGAACTCCTGCGCGAGATCGACATTGGACATCTCCAGTGCGCCGGAAACTACCTCGCCTGCGCCGTCCTGACCGGCAATAGCGAGCTTCGGCTGACCGGAAGCAACGCTCTCTGCGAACAGGGTGCCGCCCATTGCGGTAAGTCCGTTGGGATTATCGAAGGTCGCGATGTCGATACGTCCGAGGTTCATATAGCCGTGAACGGAGTGGTAGCCGATGATGGTGCCGTCCTGCTGTACTGTGACGTTATCCAGGTCCTTGTAGCTCTGCTCGGCGCCCTTGCGGCCGTCCGTCAGGTTGAATGTGGACAGGGACTTAGCCACGGTGGTGTAGAAGCTGTCCTCGCCCTCTCCGAAGGAAAGGGACGGATTGGAGCCGAACAGCTCCTTTCTCTGACCGGGGGTCATCGCAGCCGCGCCGACGAAGCTGCCTGTGTCGAATGTGAACAGCTTCTTTTCATTTCCGCCTGCAGCCGCGGCAACAGCCGCGTTGATGTCAGCCAGGAATGCCGCGTCGTCCGCGTATTCCTTGTTGGTGACGCCGATAGTCAGCGTATTGTCGTCCCACTGTGCGGTAGCGTCGTCATAGTTGGAAACATACTTGAACACTACCTTGTAGTTATTTGCGAATGCGCCGGGCTGGCTTGCCGTAGCGCTGATATTAGTGACAACCGGGTTTGTATTGACGAGTGTCATTTCGCCCCAGCCGGTGATAGCGGTATCCAGCGTTCCGGCAGGCACCTCGAACTTGGTGATGGAAAGATTGAGTCCCGCGAGAGCTCCGGTGGTATCCGCAGCCTTGGCTTTTTCAACGGCTGCCTTTATCGCCTGTGTGATATCGGACTGTCTTGTGCTGTCGGTCACTGTGATGTTCCATTCGTTTGCGCCGGAATCGTATGCGGCGGTGGTGTCCGTGCCCTTGGTCAGCTTGATTTTCGCCTTGTTGTAGGCATTGGAGTCGGTCGCGTTATTGGTGGCGAATGCGATGGTGGCATACGTCTTGGTCGCAGCGCCGCCCGCGGTCACGTCCGCGCGCTTCTGAACGCTCGCCTGGTCGAGGGTGTGAGTCCAGCTGTCCACCTTTGCCTTAGCCACCTGTGACGTGGTGGAAGCCGGCAGGTTCTCAAAAGCGAACTTGATGGAAACATCGTCCGGAAGGGTGATGCCGCCTGCCTGGAGGCACTTTGCGATCTCGTCCTCGAAAGCCTGGGCGGAGTCGAACTGCTGCTCCTTATCGAAGAACAGGTTCAGCACGCCGGAGGAATATGTAGCGAACGGGTATTCCGCCTGGTTGAAGGTAACGGACATATCCGTATTATCGGACGGGTCTGAAACGGAAATCGTCACGTCGCAGCCGTTGATCGTCTTGGTTGCGCTGGAGCACTTGGCGTCCGTTGCCGGAATGGTGATCTTGATGGGCTGGCTGCCTGCGGGCTGACCGTCGAAGTCGCCGGAAACGCCGAGCACCTTGTAACCTGAAGCGTTGACGAGGTTGCCCTCCTCATCGACATTGAAGATGCCGGCTCTGGTGTAGAGCGTGTTTCCTGCCGCGTCCATTACCTGGAAGAAACCTTCTCCGTCAATTGCCATGTCGTAGATGCTGTCGGAGAAAGTGAATCCCGACTGGGTCATGTTAGGCGTTGTGGAATTCAGCTTGACGCCGTAGCCTACCTGTATAGGATTGATACCGCCCTTGGTGGTGGAAGCCCCGGAAGGGCTCTTCTTGGTCTGATAGTAAACGTCCGCAAAGGTAACAACGTTGGTCTTGTAGCCCGTGGTATTCACGTTGGCGATGTTGTTGCCTATTACGTCCATCTTCTGCTGGTGGGTTTTCATACCGGATACGCCGGTGTAAAGGGATTTAACCATCTGATTGACCTCCAGAAATTAAATTTGAACTCTGCCGCCGCCCCGTCTCAGTCGCAGCCGGGGCATGAATTCCATTCAGGTCCGTTCATACGATAACGGTAGAGTCGATGTTCGTGAACACGTTGCCCTGTAACTCGTTGTCCGAGAGGGTGGTGATCACCTTGTTGTTCTTCACGCTCACAACGAAAGCGTTTCTTCCCACAAGGACCAGCGTTTCACTGCTGCCCTTGCCTGCCGCAAGCTCCACGCCGCGGTTGAGCCTGTCGAGTGTGTCGTCCCGGGAAAGGTCTATGCTCCTCTCCTCCACACGCTGCATTGCGTGCTTCGAGAACTCCACGCCCTGCTTCTCCGCCAGCTTTTCCTGCAAAGCCCGGGCGAATGTGCCTTCCTGTCCGGATCCCTCCGCAGCATTTACCCTGCCGCCGGGCTGGACCTGGGCATTCCCTGTGGTAACGCTTATCTGGTTGCGAAGCGCCAGATACTCGCTAATCAGCATTTCAAGCCTCCATGCTCCTTAAATCAGATCCTCAAGATCTGCTATGTCCTCGCCGACTGTCCTGTCCGGGATTATCTCGCCGGTGACTTCCTCCAGGTCGGATATATCCGTCTGCGCCGCCGCATAGCTGAGCGCCTCTGCGGACTGCTCCTGCGTGCCGGAATCCTCCTTGTCGGTGACGTCCCCGGTCTTGTCGGTGGAGTCCTCGGTCTTGTCGGTGGAGTCCTCGGTCTTGTCCGAAGTATTATCATCTCCGGAATCGATCGTCGGATATGCGACCTCAACGATATCGTCGAGCAGGTAGCCCTTGTCGTTGATGACCACCCTCACCTGACCGTCCTTGACCTGGATAGATGAGATTATTCCCGAATCGAGAAGCGAACCGCCCTCAACTCCCGGATTCACCGTCGCGCTCATTCCTATCATCATCGAAGCCCTTGCGATAAGCTCACCGAGAGAGCTGCCGGAAGAAGTATTACCCGAGCTGCTGTCAGAAGTGGTACCGATAGATGTGACGTTCGAGATATCGAAGCTGACTCCGTCGATCTTGAGCGTGTAGGTCTTGCCGGACTTCATGACGGATTCCACAACGCCGGTCTTGGTGACCTGCTTGCTGCCGTCCATCTTGGAAGCCGTGACCGTCTTACCCACAAGGCTGGAAGCGTAGTTCGACATGGAATACGTTGCCGAATCCTTGGAATACTGCAATGACGTGAACTGCGCCATCTGCGTGACGAACTCGGTGTTGGAAGTAGGCTCCATAGGATCCTGGTTGGTCATTTCCGCCACCAGAAGGCTCAGGAACGTATCCGACGATACCATTTCCTCAGTGGAATCCTTGAACTTGCTCTTGTACTTCTCGTAGTTCGCCTGTATCTGCTCTGACGAGGACAGTACTCTTGATGTGTCTGCCATCTGTTCTCCTTTCCCAGGGATAAACCGTGTCAAATTCCGCCGCGCGATAATACTCATCTGAACGGGGCGGATCTGATCTGATCAGAGTTCCCTGAATTACATTGAAGCGATGAGTTCCGCGAAGCTCTTGTCGCCGGAGTCGTCCTCCTGCTTGCCGCCTTCGCTCTCCCGGTAGGGATTCCTGCTGCTGCCGCGGTAGTCCTCCGCGTGCATTTCCTGCTGGCTCTCGCTTACTGTCTGCCAGTTCTCCAGCTGAACGCCGTTCTGCTTCAGGCTGTCCTGGATATGCGCGCCGTTCTCCTCGATAATGCGGAGCGTCCTGGAATTCTCCGCCGCGATGGATACTGAAACTGCGCCGTCCGCGGTCTTGACCATTCTTACGGTGATCTTTCCGAGGTCCTGCGGTTCAAGCGTCACGGTGTATTCCGTTTCGCCCTCCTTCAGGTCGGAAGCCTTCTCGATAAGCCGGTCTGCGACCTGCTTCACTACCTCCGCCGGTCTGACCTCAAGCTCCGTGCCGTCCGCCCGTGTGAATACCACCGGTGCTTCCGACTGGGTCGTCTGCGGCTGAACCTGTACTGCGTCGGACTTTGTGCCGTCCGCCGTTCCCCTGATCATCTCAAGCTCGTCGGATTTCGACACCACCCTGCTGCGCTGCGTAGAATGCTCCGTAAACAATGGCGCTTCCTGCTTGGATTCCTCGGGCTGCTTCGCCTGCGGCTCCGCTGTCCTTACGGTGAACTCCGTCACATCGCTGCGCTGTGGCTCCCCGGAAACCGGCTGCTGAACTGCCGCCGTCTGCCCGGAAAGCTCCGTGCCGTTGCTGTCCTGCTGCGGTGTTTCCTGCGTGGGGACTGCCGGCTGCTCCTGGGGCTGTGCTGTGGTCATCTCAGTGGGCTGCGGCTCCTGCGCCGCGGGGGCTGTCTGCTCCCGGATCGGCTGCTCGGGCTGCGCTGTCTGGAACGACTGCACCGTCTGAATCTCGCCAGCGTCCTGGGATTCCTGCGGCTGTGCCGCCTGCCCGGGCTGCGCCTGTACTGTCTGCGGCTGCTCCGGCTGTGCCTGAGTTACCACGGGTGCCTGCACCGCTTCGACTGTCGGCTGGGAAAGCTCGGTCATTTCACCGCTCTTGTCGCTCACCTGCTCCGGCTGCACCGTCTGCTGCGCCGTGAATAACGCCGCAAGCTCTGACATCGCCTCCTGCGCCGCCTCCCTGGTAGGCTCGCCGTCCTCATTTTCGGGGACCTCCACCAGCTTTGTCAGTTCCGTGAAAAGCTCCTGCGTGAGTAACTCCGGGGGGATATCCTCCAGCTTTACCTCGCCGTCCGCGACTGCCTTCGCAAGCGCGTTCATATCCACCTTTCCGTCGCTGCCGGTGAATCTCTCAACGGTCTTTGAAGCGTCCACGGGGGCTTCGTTCTTTCCGCTGAATCCGCTCAGCACCTGTGAGAATTTGTCGGACTGGTCTGCGCTGAGTTCCTCCATTCTCTGCGGAATCGCCGCGTCGGATATCATGAAGTCGCTGCGCATATAGCCGGAACCTCCCGTGCTGAATGCTACTGCCATTTTCTCACCTCCTTTTTCATATAGTATCTATATCAGGGATCTCTCCCGGATATGCATTCAGATGCGCTGCTCGTTATGGGCGCGTATCGACTGTCCGGAAACGAACTCCTCTATGAACTGCTCGTTCTCCTTGTTGGCAGCCGCCTTGTAGTCCTCCAGCTGCTTCTCCTCGAGCTTCTCGAGGGTGCGGACGTCCTTGGTGGCTTCCACCACCACGCCCAGCTGCTTGTTGATCTCCTGCTGCTTCATCGCGGCGCTGGCGTCATGCGCGTGTATCTCCTGCTGGAGGGACACGATGTAACGCTTGCGCACCGAAACCTCGAACACCTGCGCGCCCTGGCGGCATATTATCTCCAGGTCCTGGCTGGATTCCTCCACCCGGCGGATAAGCTCCTCCTTCTCCTGGTAGATTCGCTGAAGCTCAGCCTGGAGCGCGCTCAGGGTGTTTTTCTGCCTGTCAAGCTCCTGCTGGCGGAAGTCCATCAGCTTCTGCAATGTGAACTGGAATTTCTTCAAGAGATGTCACCTCGCTGGCTCACTGCTCGTCGCCGACCGCGGCAATAAGCAGCTGCACCGTTTCCTCCAGGGTGTAGCTTTCCTCCACCCTCTGCATGAGGAACTCGTTTATCCTGTCTATCTTGCGGATAGCCTCGTCAAGCGCCGGATTCGTGCCGTGCTTGTAGGCTCCGATGGATATCAGGTCTGCGTTGTTGTTGTAGAGTGAGAGCAGGTTTCGCAGCTTGCCTGCCGCCTGCTTGTGCTCCGGAGTGTCGATCTCCGACATGAGTCGGCTGACGCTGGGGAGTATGTCTATCGCCGGATAGTGGTTCTGCGCCGCGATCTTACGGGACAGGATTATGTGTCCGTCGATGATACCGCGGACGGTGTCCGCGATCGGCTCGTTGGTGTCGTCGCCCTCAACGAGCACGGTGTATATTCCCGTGATGGAGCCTTCCGGGAAGTTCCCGGCGCGCTCCAGCAGTTTCGGCATGTTGCTGTAGATGGACGGGGTGTAGCCGCGCGCTATCGGCGGCTCGCCGGTGGATAATCCCACCTCGCGCAGCGCCATGGCGTAACGGGTCAGGCTGTCCATCATCAGCAGCACGTCCTTGCCCTGCCGCATGAAGTACTCCGCAATGGCGGTCGCCGTCAGTGGGCACTTGCTTCTCATCATCGCCGGCTGGTCGGAGGTAGCCACCACCAGCACGGAGCGCGCCATGCCCTCCGGACCGAGGTCGCGCTCGATGAACTCGCGCACCTCACGTCCACGCTCGCCGACAAGGGCGATGACGTTGATATCCGCCTTGACCTTGCGCGCGATCATGCCCATCAGCGTGGATTTTCCCACGCCGGAGCCTGCGAAAATACCCATTCTCTGACCCTTGCCCATGGTGAGCAGTCCGTCTATCGCCTTTACGCCAAGCTCGATCTGCTCCTTTATCGGGGGTCTGTTGAACGGATTCGACGGCGCCCCGGTGATGGAAATGCTGTCAGTGCAGCCGGGGTCCTTCCCTCCGTCCAGCGGAAGCCCGGTGGCGTCAACGATTCGCCCGATAAGCCCGGGACCCGCCTTCACATTCAGCTTGTCCCCGGTGGAATCCACGATACTGCCGGGGCCTATTCCCTCTATCTCGGTGTAGGGCATGAGCAGGATATTGCTCTTGTTGAAGCCCACGACCTCCGCCCGGATAAAGCTCTGCATGTCCTTCGAGTAGATACGGCAGACATCGCCGATATTGCAGGCAGGTCCGCTCGCCTCGATGGTCATGCCGACTATCTTCTCGATCTTTCCCATGTAGCGGAAGGTGTCGTATTCTTTTATATCGTCGCAGAATCCTTTGAGATCAAGTGCCATGGACTTCCTCCGCTGTCGGGACTATTCCTCCTCGTCCGGCTCTTCCTCCGGCTCGGGGGATTTTTTCTTCTTCGCAGGCGCCCGGAACTTTCCGCTGCCCAGCTCCTGTATCATTCGCAGCTGGGTCTGTATGCCTGCGTCAACTATCTCGCTGCCGTTATCGACGATCACCGTTCCCGGCTCCGCCTCGGGCAGCAGCTCCACGTCAACGTACTGTATGCCGCCGCAGAGCTCCTTCAGATACTCGTAGTCCGCGGTCAGCTCCTCGTTGGCGCCGTTCTCGCTGAGCGTTATCTTTATGCGCTCGCTGTTGCGGAATTCCTTCGCCGCCTTCTTGATAAGGCGCTTCACAGCCGCGCTGTCCTTTGATGTTATGCTGTCCAGGGTGACCTTCTTCGCGATGGCGATAACGGTGTCGTATATCTCCTTCTCGTAGTCCGCGAACAGCTGCTCCTTCTCGGAATTTATCTTCTCGGCGTAGCTGCGCGCCTCCTCCAGGATATCGCGCCCGGCAGCCAGGCAAGCCTCCCTGCCGTCCTTCTGACCCTGCTCGAATCCCTCGGATTTCGCCCGGATAAACACGCTGTCGCGGTTCGCCTCGGCGTCGGAGATTATCTGCGACGCGTTGTCGTTCGCCGCCGACACGATGGATTCCGCCCGGCGCTTCGCTTCAAGGATTACCTCCTTGCCCTGCTCCACGCAGCGCGCCTTCATCTCCTCAAGGGACTTGCGCTCCTGCTCGAGGTCGCGCTCGCGCTGGTCGAGCTCGCTCATGCGCTGCTCCAGCCGGCGCTTCTGCTCCAGCAGCTCCTGCTCCGGGTCGGGGGCAGGCTCCGGGAGCCTTTCCGCCGCTCCGGATTCCTCCGCGGCGGCTGTATGCGTCTGGGGCTTCGGCAGCTCGATGGAATTGGAGATATCAACGCCGCCGCCGAAGTAAACGGAGTTCCTCTTTAATACTGACAATGCATTCCCTCCGTCATGCTGAAATTCTCAGGATATCACGCCGCGTCAGGCAATGACCTCGTCGCCGCCGCCACCGTGGGAGATCGTGATAATGCCGTCCTGCTCGAGTCTGCGTATCGTCGCGACGATATTCTGCTGAGCCGCCTCGACGTCGCGCATGCGGACGTTGTGCAGATACTCGATATCCGCCTGAAGGCTCTCCCTCGCACGGGAGGAGATGTTGGAGAATATGCACTCTGCGACCTCCTGAGTGGAGCCCTTGATCGCGATGGCGAGATCCTTGGGATCCACCTGCTTGGTGAACTCCTGGATAGCCATGGAATCCAGCGTGACGATATCCTCGAACACGAACATCTTCTGCTTGATCTGGTCTGCGAGCTTCTGGTCCCTTGCGGACAGCTCGTCGAATATGTATTTCTCGGTGGCGCGGTCCACGTTGTTCATTACTTCCGCAACATAGCTTATGCCGCCGACCTCCATGCTGTCGATGTTGACGAGGTTCGCGAACTTCTTCTCCAGCGTCGCCTCAAGCGATTTGATGACGTCCGGGGAGGCGCGGTCCATTCGCGCGATCCTCTCAACGACCTCCACGCGCTTCTCCTTGGGAAGCTCCGCAAGTATCGCCGCCGCCTGGTCTATCCTGGCGTAGGACAGTACCAGAGCGATTGTCTGCGGGTGCTCGTTCTGCACGATCGCCAGCAGGTTCTTATAGTCTGCCTTTCTCACGAAATCGAAGGATTTCGTCTTAAGCTGCTTCGTAATGCGCTGAAGCAGCGTATTCGCCGCCTCTGCGCCGAATGCCTTCTCCAGTATCTCCCGGGCGTAGTCAACGCCGCCCTCGGTGACCACTTTCTGGGTAAGGCACAGCTCGTAGAATTCATTGAGAACGCCCTCCACCACGTCGATCGGCTGGTATTCCAGCTTGGCGACCTCGGTGGATATTGCCTCTATCTCGTCATCTGAAAGGTGCTTGTACACCTGGGAAGCGTTGTCTGCGCCCATCGCAGCAAGCACCAGAGCGATCTTCTGATTGGGAGTGAGTCCCTCCGTTGTTTTTTCTGCCATATCAAATCCCCCTCGCTGCGCGTCAGTTGTCCTTCATCATGTTCTTGATGATCTGTGCCACGATCTCCGGGTTGGTCTTGGAGAAGTCGCTTATCTCGCGCTTGAGAATTGTTTCACGGGATTCCTTCGCAGCTTCCTCGGTAAGGCTTGCAATGTTGAAGTCCACTTCCTCGGGCTGTTCCGGCTCCTGTGCGTTCGCCCCGCCTGCGGCAGCTCCGCCCTGGGCGGCGGCAGCGAATGCAGCCTCCTGACGGCGTCTGATCTTTTTCTTCCTGGAGTGACCCATGAACAGGGTGACAACCAGCAGGATAAGCAGCAGAACTCCAAGCCCGACGACCACATAGAGCAGCACATCTCTGAATGTATCCACTCTGGGTGTGATGATCTGCACGTTGCCGTCGCCGCTGATGCCAGGATTGGTGCCATCGAGGGAGAACGGGAGATTATACACGGAAACGTAATCCAGGGTGGTTCCTGCGGCGTTCGCAACGATACTCTGGAGAGCCTCGCGCTCCGCCTGGGTCATGTTGGTCTGATTAACGACCAGACCAACGGTGAGTGCGTCGATGGAGTAGCCGTCCTTCTTGACGGTTTCCTTGATATTGGAAACGCTGTACTGTATCTCGTTCTTATTATAATAGAAAGTCTGTCCGTCCTCAAGACCGGTGATTGTGGGATAATTCGGAGAGGTATCCGCATTGGGAGTCACTCCGACAACGCCGCCGTCCTCATCGAGCTTTCCGCCCTCGTTCACCTGATCCTGGTGATTGATGACTCCGGCATTCGTTCCGTCCGCCGGCTGATACTGGGTGGATTCAACGTCCTTGGCGTCGTAGTTAAGGCGTGCGGAAACGTTGAACGCGAATCCGTTCTCGCCGTACATCTTGGTGAACATCTCGCCGAGTCCGTCCTTGAGCACCTGCACGAATTCGCGCTCAAACTCAAGGCGCTTTCTCGCGACGTCCACGCCGGACTTGTCCTCGTCGTCGTCAACATTGTCGAGTTCGGGATCCACCCACTCATAGGAGTTCATCTTGCTGTCCATGACCGACACGTTTTCGTTGGTCAGTCCCTCGACGCTGGTGGTGACTCCGCGGTAGATGGCGCGTACTTCCGCATTGGTAAGCGGCTCCGCGTCGCTCCTCAGCTGGAGGAACACCGCGCACTGGCTGTCGCCCTTCTCCGTGGAAATGACGTAGTTTGAGGTTTCCGGCAGTGTAAGATTCACTGTCGCCGCCTGGATCTTGTCCATTGAAGATATCGTAGAGCCGAGCCTGGTTTCAAGCTGCTGACGCTTGATCTCGCGCTTGTCCATGTCAGTGCTCCAGAGATCAACGCCGTTGTCCCAGATGTCGTAGTTGGTGGTGGACTTGGGGTAGCCCTGCGCCCACATCTGCATTCTGATGGAATCCGCCCGTTCCGCCGGGACGATGACGTCGCCCTTGGCGTTGACGGTCACCTCGGGTGCTCCGTCGAGAGCCTGTATCGCGGAAGCGATCTCCCCCGCCTCGGAGTTCGAAAGCCCCGAGAACAGCACCGCCGTGTTCTTGCCGGTATTATTGAGAATAATACACAGCACGATGATTATCGCAATAACGACTATGGGAATGGAGATGACGAGAATCTTCGCCATCTTGGACGCGTCTGTCCACTTTGTCTTGACAGTCGTCACTACGGACTTTATTTTTTCATTCATTTACTGAACGACCTCCGATTTTTTTGCCGTCCCCTGACGGCGTATTGGAAATATCACACCTGCATGTTGATGATGGTGTTGTAGGCGCTGAGAGCCTCGTTCTTCACCGTCACCAGCAGCTCGACAGCGGTGTTCGCCTTGGTGATATTCGCCTGGACCTGCGCGAGGTCGTCAATGTTGCCGAGCATGAGGTCGATGGCGTCGCGGTCAACCTGTTCGTTGGTTTCGACCACGTTGTCCACCATGCCCTTGAATACGTCGAGGAACGAAGCGTTCTCAACGTTCACCGAGTATTTCTGCCCGGACTTATCGGCGCCCATCGGGGTCATGGACTCCATGGGCTTCATCTCTGTCATATTGCCTATCGCTACGAAATCAAGCATCTGTCAAATTCCTTTCGTGGGGCTTTCCTGCCGTGTAATGCGCCGGTGTTCTATCAGCTCTTGCCGATGTTGAGCGCCTTGGTCGCCATGGACTTTACCACCTCGAACACCGCAAGATTGGCGGAATACATGTTCTCCGCCTCGGTGGAATCAAGCTGCTCCGTGGCAACGTCCACGTTGGATTCATAGACGTATCCGCGCTCGTCCGCGAGGGGGTGAGTGGGGTCGTAGACCGGCTCCGCCGGGGTGGGGTCGTCAACAACCTGCTTTGCCTCGACGCCGCGGTATTTTATGTACTTATGGTAATGCGTTTCGCCGGTGCCGAGCTTGGTGGCAAGGACGCTCTTAAAGGTCTTGTCCTCGCCGAATACCACCATCTGGCGCTTGTAGGCTTCCTCCGGGGTGGAGGCAACGTTGTCGGCATTGGCAACGTTCTGCGCGATTATGTCAAGTCTGAATCTCTCCGCGGTCATGCCGGAAAGCGGAATATTGAGCGAACTCAGGAATGCCATATGTTACCCTCCGTCACTTTGTGGTCATGGCAGTTCTCACCCGGGAGAAGTTGCCGTTCATGGAATTTATCAGCGCGTCGTACTGTATCTGCGCCTTTGCAAGTTCCGCCTGCTGGGTGTCGTTATCGACGTTGTTGCCGTCCGCCTGGTCGTCGGTGTGGCGGTCGATGTAAAGGCTCTGCACGAGGTTCAGCTCGGTATCAACGGTGCCGTTGCTGCGGAGCTTGTCCCGGAGCACGCCGGCGAAATCGAGGTACTTGCAGTTATAGTCGGGCGTATCTGCGTTGGCGATATTCTGGGCGATGATCTGCTGCTTCTGCCAGAGAACGGCAAGACCCTGTTCAGCCACGCGGAACGCATTGGTATCAAAAAGTGCCATATATTATCCTCTCTATCCCACGGTGGAATTTCCATAAAATAGCATACTCCACCCTATAGCTATTCGTATTATAATTATACACCATTTCACCGCATATTGCAACAATTTTTTTCAAGATATAATTCTACGATAAGTAAAACATGCTACAAAAAAATGTAAATACACGTCATTGCTTTATTAAAATTTGTGCATTTTGTCATCTTCTGGGACTTTTTTGTGCATAGGTTACAAAACAAGCGTTACATTTTCTGCAAATTTGGCAATAACCCGGAGTTTTGCGCACCGGGTTTTACGGGGATATTTACCTGGGAATGGCGCATATCCGCCGCCATGAACCACAAAAATCCCCCGGCCGTGAAACAACCGGGGGATCTAATTGGGGGAAGAAAGGTGTCATTAAGATTCGTAAGTGGCGTACCGTGTGGGAATGTATTCCTGAATGATGTTATCCATCATCAGGGATTCAGCCATATCCGCCATGTCGTCCGGGACGCGGAGTATCATGCAGGACGAAGCGCCTGCCATGTATTCCTGCCAGGAACCTGCCTGGGTCAGCACGATGAGGTAGTCGCCTTCCGTGTAGGTGTCGCCGCTGCCGCTCGCCGCCACAAGCTCCTCCAGGGTGGGGTCGCCGGTGTCCACCCTGCCGAAGGAATCGTATAGCGGGAGGTCGCCAATGGTATCCCCGGTGACCTCGGAGTACTCCTCCTCGGAGATATTGTCCGCCATTCGCAGCATATATTCAACGTCCACCCCATTGCCCTGCGCCCTTTCGATGAACGCCGCGCTGTAGCCTGCCGGAGTGAATCCGCCGGCGATGTCCATGCCCCAGCGGTCAAGCAGGGCGATGGTATTCTCCATCCAGTCATAGACGACAATAGTCACGCGGTCTTGCGTTTCATGGGCATCGTTCTTCGTGAGGTCAATGCGGATAACGTTGTCCTTCCAGGAGTACTGCTCCTTGAAGAACTCCGGGCTTACCCGGGCGCTGTCCGCCCTTATCGCCGCAGTAAGTTCACCGGCGGCGCCGGCATTTGAAGAGAGGTCGGTGTACATTCCGTCTGCGGAAACGGATTCTATCTTGTAACCGTCAAGCAGTGATTCATTCAGACGGGAGAGGACATTGCTGCTCCAGCCCTCCGGCGAGAGCATCTGCGCCTTTACCTTTTCGAGGGTCGCGCTCGTCACGTCGTATTCCCTGAGGAGCGTTCCGCCGTCTTTCAGGACGTAATAGAGCGACACGGTGCACAAACTGTTCTTTTCTGCGAACATGTCGCCCAGCGCTTCCTCGTGGATATCCCGGACAAGCTCCAGAAGTTCGTCGCCGCTCCGGGCGGTTATATTGAAGTAGCGGTCCGGGGAGGAGTAGTCGGTTTCGGTTTCCCGGTGGTCGAGGTAGGTCGCCTGGACGGACTTCACCTCCGATAACGCGGGGATATAGCTGCCGGAGCCGAAGCCGTTGCAGAGATTCAGCAGGGCGCATATCGCCGCACTGGCGGCAAGGGTGCCTGCCCAGCTGAGTACCGTCCGCCCGAACCTGCGGAAGTTCTTTCCGCTGATGAGGGACATGATGATATAGAATATGAATGTGCCTATGATGGTGCCGATTATCAGTCCCAGAATAAAGTCTGAGCTGCCGTTTGTGCCGAAGGAGTCCTGGTTCCGCAGGTATGCCGCAATGCTGTAGCATACGGGCATGACTATCGAGAAGATGACGATACCCGGGACTATGACGTCCGTTCCGCGGTAGACGAAGGACATTCCCACACGCTCTGCGCGGCGGAACTTCATCAGGAAGTACGCCCCGGCAAGAAGCGCCAGCGTGACGATCACCGCCGGGATAAAGTACTGCGCCTGCATGATGGGCGCACCTCCGACCATCTGGGAGGATATGCTGTCATAATAGCCGATGGTGGAGAACCAGGAATAGACCGTGGCGATCACCATGCCCAGCGGTGAGGAGGAGGTTATCGAATACATGGAGCTTGCGAAGCCGCCGGAATAAGGATCCGGCACTGCGCCGTAAACTCCGCTCTCCACCAGGAGAATCCCCAGGACGTGGATAACCGGGATCGCAACGTTGACGAGCACCGGATAGATATACGCCTCGGCAGTCCTGCCGCAGACGGAGAGCGTCAGCAGGCAGACAGCGATCTGCATTACGCAGGCAGCGACTCCGGTGAACGCAGCCTGCCTTATTATCTCAAGGATAGCAGGGAACGCCGTGTCATCCTCCGGTACCTGGACGAAGGCGAGTATCAGCGTGCCGATGAGCGCCGCCGCGAGGTGCGGAAGAATGCTGACCGTGAATACCGCTGCGAGGTCGCCGAAAAACCGCGTGTTGTGGTTCACCGGCAGGGAGTAGTCCATGTCCACCGTGGTCCTGTTGTACAGGTAGCGGAATCCGCGCAGAGTGGTCACGAACGTGAATATGAACAGCGCCACCAGGCACAGCCCGGCAATAACCGCCGCGGTGATGGTCAGGGAATACATCGTCTGGAGATTGTTTTCAATGGAGTTCATCTGATCAAACGCCTGGGCGCCGCTGTGATTCTGTATCAGGTCGTTGTATTTCTGGTAGTAGTCGTTGGAAGCGCCGCATGCCGCCGCAACCATCGCCGTCAGCAGCGGATAGCTCAGCAGGCTGAGTATAGAACACATGATCAGCTGGGGTCTGAGATACCGCACCTTATTGCGGTAATACGGCAGGAACTTGTAGAAAACCCCGGATTTAGCCGCCGAGTTTTGAGCTGTCATAGCCGAGCACCTCCATTTCGTAGATGAATATTTCCTCCAGGGACAGCGGAACTTCGTCGTAAAGCTTCGGGGAATGCTTCTCCACCGCCGCGCGGACTGCCTCCCGGTCGCCCCGGGCGATGAGATGTACAACACTTCCGTTCATCTCCAGATGGAGGATATCCACGCCGTCTGCGGATAATTCCTCCCGGGTGACGGGACCGTCAAACGCGGTCTGTATCTTGAACACGCTTCCCTTCACGCTGTCCAGCTCCCGGTCGAAGATGACCTTTCCGTTGTGGAGAAGTCCCACGCGGTCGCAGAACTCGTCGATCTCCCCGAGATTGTGGGAGCTGAATATGACTGTCAGCCCGGAATCCACCATCGCGTCTATCAGCATCTGCTTGACGATTATGCGCATGGTGGGGTCAAGCCCGTCGAACGCCTCGTCCAGGAACAGATACGGCGTTCTGCATGCTATTCCGCAGATGACCGCCGCCTGGCGCTTCATTCCCTTAGAGAAGGTGCTCAGGCGCTTCTTCATCGGCAGCCCGAGGGCGGAGTGCAGCTTCTGCCACAGTCCATCGTCAAAGCTGCTGTAAAAGCTCCTGTAATACTGCTTCATCTCCGCGAGGGTCATGTTGTTGAACTGCACCGTTTCGTCGTTGATGAAGAACACGCGCTCCTTCAGCGGCGCGTTGTCGTAGACCGCTTCGCCGTCGATGAGAGCCTCTCCGCCGTTCAGCCGGTAGATCCCGGAGAGCACCCTCATCAGCGTGGATTTCCCGGCGCCGTTGGAGCCGAGAAGTCCGTAGGCGCACCCCTCCGGAATAGTCAGGCTTATCCCGTCGAGGGCGTTCCTGTCGTCAAAGCGCATGACTGCGTTCTTTACCTCAATCATGAATTACCACCCTTTCCCCATATTTCTTCTGCAAGGCTGTTAATCTGCTCCAGCGTGATGCCTGCGCGGCACGCCGCCCGGAGTTCCTCCCCGGTCCGGCGCAGAGCCTCGCTGCGCAGGGCGTCTGCGGCATTGTCCCCGGCGGAAACATAGCTGCCCTTTGCAGGCACGGAGTGTATCAGCCCTACCTGCTCCAGCTGGGAATACGCCTTCTGCACCGTGTTCGGATTTATCCCGAACTGCTTCGCCACCTCCCGGACTGCCGGCAGGCGCTCTTCCGGCTTCAGCTCCCCGGTGGAGATCAGCCGGGCGATACCGCTGCAGAGCTGCTCGTAGATCGGCTGTTTTCCCTCCAGCCGTATATTCAGCATGGCACCTTCCTCCTTTCGGAATTCCAGATATTAGCGTATTATCTGTATTGGTACAGTTATTGTAACACAGTTAATACAGTTTGTCAAGGGGGTAATCAAATTTTTTTCAAAAAAAATTGGCAGAGATCTCTCTCCGCCATAAAACGTTGAAAAAGTATACTCGGGCAGCATCTGCCGGAAAATTCCCTTAGGGGGCTTTTCGGCTGGCACTGTCGTCAGTGCCGTACGTTTCCTCCACGATCCACCAGTTATCCAGCATTGCCTTTGCAACGACCGGGTCGTACATCAGCCCGGAATTCCTCTTGATCTCCTCACGGACCTTCTCCAGCGGCATCGCCTTGCGGTAGGAGCGGTTGCTCGCCATTGCGTCGATGGAATCACACACCGCAATTATCCTGGAGCCAAGCGGTATCTCCTCTCCCTTTGCGCCGAACGGGTAGCCCTTCCCGTCAAAGCGCTCGTGATGGTGCAGGATTATCGCTGCGATACGGTCGAATTTGTGGCATCCGGCGAGGATATCCGCGCCTATCTTCGGATGCTGCTTCATCAGCTCCCACTCGGAATCGTCGAGCCTGCCGGGCTTCAGCAGCACCTTGTCGGGAATACCTATCTTCCCGATGTCGTGCAGGTGTCCAGCTATGTGTATCTCCCGGGTCGTATCGTGGGAAAGTCCCAGCGCATGGCACAATTCGCACGCCATATCGCTCACCCTCCTGGAGTGATTCCCGGTGTAGGGGTCGCGTGCGTCCAGTGCGGAGGTTATACAGTCAACGAGGTCGTGTTCCTCATAATTGGTTTCACAGTCACAGTTCATTTTTTCGCTCCTTCCGGAATTAGCTTTTGCTAATCCTTGCTTATATAATATATCTTTTTGCGAAAAAAGTCAAGGGGCGGAATCGCTTCCGCCCCTCTTTGTCCGTGAATCAGCCCTCGGCAGTGCCCTCTTCAGCGTAGTCTGACATTATCACCGCGCTTCCGGTCATACCGTCCGAGCCGGTGAGAGTCACACGGTTCAGCATGTACCACGCGGAAGTTGCAGTGTGGTCGTCAACCACGTCATACAGCTGAACCACTGCGTATCCGTCGTCGTTGTTCTGCACGTCTATGCAGCCCGGGACATACCCCTCCGGGCTGTTCGCCATGTAATAGCGCAGCGCGATCTGACCAAGCTCCTCATTGGTGTAGAAGCGGAATCCCTCCGGGTCGTCGGAAACATACTCAAATTTCTCAACGGTGCCGTCCTCCCAGGTGAGGGTGACGCTGTCCTCCGTGATATCCGAGGGGACTGCGACAGTGTTGCTGTCCGAGGAGCCCATGTGGAACACCACGTTCCCGTCGCCGTATTCGTATTCAAATGCAACGCCTATCCCCATCTCGAAATTCTGGGTGGCTCCGCCGGTGCCGTCAGTGTAGAACAGGAAATACTCGCTGGTGCCGCGCCATACGCCGGGTCTGAACACCGTGGATTCCGCGCTGTCGGGGGATTCCGCGGTCTGTGCCTCGGCGGTGGGGACGGTGGGATCCTCCGGCTGCGTGTCGGGAGCGCTCTCAGCAGAGGTCACATCGGAAGCAGCGGTCTGCTCAGCGGTGGAGGTCACGCCGGAGCTTTCCTCCGGGGAATCCGTCTTGCCGGACTGGCAGCCGGTCAGCAGCA
Source organism: uncultured Oscillospiraceae bacterium (assembly GCA_900542145.1). Taxonomy (GTDB): domain Bacteria; phylum Bacillota; class Clostridia; order Oscillospirales; family Ruminococcaceae; genus CAG-115. The sequence continues at coordinate 160,876 of UQMF01000003.1, forward strand.
GCGCAGCCGCTGCGATAAGTGCAAAATATCTTTTCATGTCGTATCCTTTCTGACACATCAGTCTTTCTCAATGCCTAAAACATTTTTTAAAGTGTACCGTACGTTAGTGAAATCTTTGTGTCAGTATTGTGACAGCAATGTGATGCAAAACGATGTGTTCAAGCAAAAGGACTCCCTGCACCACGCAGGAAGTCCGTATCATTCAGTTCACGCCCATTGTGCGGAGCCGCTGATTCAGCTCCCCGACGGGAAGTCCCATGACGTTGTAGTAATCCCCGTCGATCCTCCGGACGAGCAGTGCGCCCCTGCCCTGTATCCCGTAGGCACCTGCCTTGTCCATAGGCTCCCCGGTGGCGACATAGGAGGCGATCTCCTGCTCGGTCAGCGGAAAGAACTCCACCGCCGTCCGCTCCGCGAAGGAAACGCACTCCTCCCCGGAGATCACCGTGACCCCGGTGTAGACGCTGTGCTCCCTGCCGGAGAGCCGCCGGAGCATTTCCGCCGCGTTCTCCGCGCTGTGCGGCTTGCCGAGTATCTCGCCGTCGATCACGACGACGGTGTCCGCGGCGACGATGGTTTCCGGGACTGCGCCGCCTCCCGGGAATTCGCGCTTCCTTACCTCATCGGCTTTCTGCCGGGAAAGGAGCAGCACCGCCTGTTCGGGGGAGATCCCCTCCGGGAGAATCTCCTCCCCCTGCGCCGGTATCACGCGGAATTCCGGCGAGATGAGCGCGATAAGCTCCCTCCGCCGGGGGGACTGGCTCGCAAGTATCATCACTTGCCGCCCTTCGGGGAGTGCTCCGGCTTATAGGGGTGCAGCGGCGCGTAAATATCGTTGTAGTTCTTTATGCACTGCTTGATAACCTCTATCGCCTGCTTCTGTCCCATGACCTCGTTGACGGCGGTGGACTTGCCCTCCAGCTGCTTGTAGACGGAGAAGAAGTGGCGCATTTCCTCAAAGATATGGCTTGGCAGCGCCTCGATACCGCGGTAAGCATTGTAGTTCGGGTCCTCAAAGGGGATAGCGATTATCTTTTCATCGTTCTTGCCGTTGTCCAGCATGGTGATAACTCCGATGGGGTAGCACTGCACCAGAACAAGCGGATCAATAGGCTCGTTGCACAGCACCAGCACGTCCAGCGGATCGCCGTCGTCCGCGAGAGTGCGCGGAATAAAGCCGTAATTCGCCGGGTAGTGGGTGGAGGTGTACAGTATACGGTCGAGGACGATAAGTCCGGTCTGCTTGTCCAGTTCGTATTTCTTCTTGCTGCCCTTCTCTATCTCGATGACCGCCATAAAGTCGTTCGGCGTAATGCGCGCCGGGTCGATGTCATGCCATATGTTCATAATATAGCTCCTTTCAGTTCTCTGGTGAATACATTATACAACTTTTGAGGATCATTTTCAAGGGGAATTTTCTGATTATTCCGTCACTGCTCCGGGGTCTGTTACATATTATGGTACTGACCCGGAAATATAAGAATTCTGTTCGGAGGTGCGGCATGGAAGAAATCCTTTTTATCGGCGGCGACAAGCGTATTCTGTACGCTGCGGAGCTTATTTCGCAGAGCACACAGGTGCATTCCCTGGGGCTGGGCGGCAGCTTTCCGCCGCCGCAGGGGAAGTACCCGGCGATAGTCCTGCCGCTGCCCTTTTCCCGGAGCGGAGTTACGGTGAATGCGCCGCTCTCCGACGTGCCGGTGCCGCTGGACATCATCGCGGAATACGCGCAGCCTGGGGCGGTCGTGCTCTCCGGAGGGACTTCCCCGGCGCTGGAGGAATTGTGCTCCGCCAACCGGCTGGAGCTTGTGGACTACTACGCCGGCGAGGAGCTCACGCTGAAAAACGCGCTGCTGACCGCCGAGGGGGCGCTCTCCCTGCTTATCTCCGGAAGCGAAAGGGCGCTGTGCGACAGCGCGGCGGTTATAACGGGATACGGCAGGATAGCGCGGTATCTGGCGCGAATGCTCGTATCGTCCCACGCCCAGGTAACTGTGACCGCCCGGGACCCGGTGCAGCGGCAGGTGGCAGTTCTGGACGGCTGCTGCGCGCTCCCGGCGGAGCTTGCCGGACTTGCGGCAGGCAGCGCGGATCTCATCATCAACACGGTCCCGGCGCAGCTGCTTACCGAGGGGGATTTCGCGAAAATGCGCCCCGGGGCGGTATTCCTGGAGCTTGCCACCCGGAACTCTCCCCCCGAAAGGGAATGGGCGCAATCCGCCGGGGTGGGCTACATCAGCGGCGCCGGGCTGCCGGGGAAATATTCCCCCCGCACCGCCGGGGAAGCCATCGCGAACGCGGTGACGGCGGCGCTGCGGCACCGGGAGTGACTCCCGGAACTGACACGAAAGGAGGCTCCGCCTGAAACACGGCGGAATTCATATATGACTGACATAACAAAGCTGTCCGGACTGCGGATAGGGGCGGCGGTGTGCGGCTCGTTCTGCACGTTCTCCCGGGTATTCCGGGTGCTGTCGGAACTCACCGCCGCCGGCTGCGACGTGACGCCGATAATGTCCGAGTGCGCCTACAGCACGGACACGCGCTTCGGCAGGGCGCAGGAGCACGCCGCCCGGCTCTTCGACATCACCGGAAAGACGGTGCTGCACGACATCACCTCCACCGAGCCGATAGGCCCGAAAAAGATGTTCGACGTGCTCCTGGTCGCGCCCTGCACCGGGAACACCCTGGCGAAACTCGCGGCAGGGATAGTGGACACCTCCGTCTGCATGGCGGTGAAGAGCCACCTGCGCAGCCAGCGCCCGGTGGTGATCGCGGTGTCCACGAACGACGCGCTCGCCGGCGCTTCCAAGAATATCGGGATACTGCGGAACTACAAGCACTTCTACTTCGTCCCGGTATTCCAGGACGATCCCGTCAACAAGCCGTTCTCGATGATCTCGGACTTCAGCCGGATCCCCCAGACGATAGAGGCGGCGCTGGACGGGGTCCAGATACAGCCTATGCTGACCACCGGGAGCGGTGGGGCATAATAAAAGGGGCAGTGGTTTACACTGCCCTCAGCTTGTCGAAAAACTTATTAAATCTTGCGTAGCATACTGAAGTTTTCGATCCAGCCTTTTTCAAAAGGCTGGTGGGGTGTGGGGCAAAGCCCCGCCACTCCGCACGGTAGTGCGGCTTAACGCACACAAGCGCTAAAGGGGTGTGGGGGAAAACAAGAGTTTTCCCCCACTGTTTCTTTCAAATTTCCTGCCGTATCTACTTTTCGGCAGTCCGTAATGGCAATGGTTTACACTGCCCTTTCTTGTTATTTCCCCGGATAGGTGAAATCCGTGAATCTCCACTTACCCTGCTGATCTCTCCGCGCGGTGCAGGTGAAATCCTGCCGGGTGGTGCTGCCTGCCTCGTATTCATACAGCGCCGTACAGGAATACACCGCCGTATCCTCCGTCAGCTCCGCCAGGGAGTAATCCAGCGCCGGAGCCGCCGCGCCGCCGTAGTGCTCCAGGCAGTACAGCCGCCCGTCCTCTGCGGCGAAAACGCGGTCGGAGCCTTTCAGCAGCTCCCCGAGGATATCCCCGGCGAAGTACCGCTCCAGTGCGGAGTGCAGCTTCTCCTCCGTGTCCAGCCGCTCGTCCGACACCGGGTAGAAATTCCCGGCGGCGGAAGTCACCGGCTCCGCGGTGCTGTCGAAGTCCAGCTCGCCGTAAACCGCGGCGCAGAGCGCGTTCGCCTGCCGGAATACCTCCTCCGGGGACTGGCTCTCCGGGTCGAATCCCGGGAATTCCCCCTGCTCCGGGAGCAGCCTGTAGCTGCCGTCCTCCGGGTGGTAGCGGTACGCCGTGGCGCCGTCCGGGGAAATATAGATATCACAGATGGATTCCAGCCTGCCGTCCTCCTCGTCCAGGCAGGTCACGCCGAAGTACTCCGCGCCGTTTATCGTGACGGATTCCTTCTTGTCCCGGAATATGTACACCTTTCCGCTGTCCGGCAGCCCGAGGAATTCCGCGCTGAGCCCCTCCGCCAGCCTTACCGGGTCAACGGCGGCGGATTCCACCGTGGGAGCCGCGGACGCCTGCGGTTCCGCCGTGGGCGCGGAGTATTCCTCCGCCGTTGCCTCCGCAGAATATTCCACGCTGTCTGCGGAGTACTCCGCGGAAGCGCCGGAATACGACTGCTGGGTGTTTCCGCTGAACTCGTCCGCCGCACAGCCGGAAGTCAATACAGCCGCTATAATCACAGCCGCCACGGCAGCAAATCTTCTCATACCTATCCCCCCGGACACACAAAATGCGGCAATGCAAACTGCATCACCGCACTGTTTTGCAAGAATAACGCGTAATTAAAGCTTTTCGTCGGTTTCGGGAGCCTTGACTTCCTCAACCATCTCGGGCTTCTTTATCTCGGGGGCAGGAGCGTCCTCCGGCTCCTCAGCAGCGTCAGCGATGTCCTCGTCCTCGTCGAAGTCGAAATCCTCGCCGTCGTCGTCCCACTCCTCGTCCCAGTCGTCGTAGTAGTCCTCGTCGTTTTCCCTCTCAAGCTTCTTCTTTGTAATAATGGTTGCAGCCGCAATGCCGCCGGCAATGGCGAGCAGTCCGGCAATGGCAATACCTAAACCTTTCATGATAATTCCTCCGTGATTCAGAAATATGACCGTTCCAAAGAACGAACTTATGGGAATCTCTATACACCGGTGTGAAAAGCAAAAACGGGCGAGATTTGACGCCGAAGATGGCGCGCACTGCACATTTTCGCTCACACAAGGTGTTTAGAGAGTCCCTTATTGTTTGTCCTGTACTGAATAGTATATACCCATTTCCGGTTTTTTTCAAGTGTCGGGGGGAAATTTAGTCACTATCGCCAAAAAAATCACATGTTTCCCGTCATATTCATCAAAACGGAAATCGCGGCTATCGGCGCGGTTTCGCACCGCAGGATACGCTTTCCGAGGGACACGCAGCTGAATCCGGCGGCGACAAGGCGCTCCGCTTCCGCAGGCTCGAATCCGCCCTCGCTGCCTATCACGATGTCGATGTTCCGGGTGAATTCCGGCACGGCTTCGCGCAGGGGTATCTCCGCACATTCATAAAAGAGTATCCCCGTGCCGTCCTGGGCGCGCATTCCCGGGATATCCGCGAACTGCACCGTGTCCCCGACCTGTGGGATAACTCCCCTGCCGCACTGCTTCGCCGCCTCGTAGGCTATGCGCTGCCAGCGCTCGGTCTTTTTCGCGAGCTGCTTCCCGTCCGGCCGGGACACGCACCGCTTCGAAATGAACGGGATTATCTCGCAGGCGCCGCACTCCACCGCCTTCTGCACGATGAAATCCATCTTATCGCCCTTGGGCATCGCCTGGAACAGCCGCAGCCTTACCGCAGGCTCCGCCTCGTTGGGGGAGCTTTCGATGATGTTGAACACGCACTCCCCGGCGGCGGATTCCAGCTCCCCGAGGTAGTCGGTGCCCTTCCCGTCGCATATTACCGCGATATCCCCCGGGCGCATGCGCAGCACCTGCGCCACATGCCGGGAATCCTCGGCGTTCAGCACGGCGGAGGTATCCGAAATGTTCTCCGTGAAGAACCGCGGATAGCGCCACCGCTCCATTTTTTCTTCTGACATATTATAACTCCTGTACGGGACGCTCAGCGGCGCCCGTTATACTACCCGGACGCGCCTGACAAGTCCACATCTGAACTTTTATTCAGCGCTCCCCTTAAACAGCGCGTCCGTGAGCCCTGCGTAATCCTCCAGGGTGAGTTCCTCGGCGCGCGCCGTGGGCTTTATTCCGCAGGATTGCATTATCTCAACCAGCTGCGGCTTCGCGATGTGAAGCTCCGCGGAAAGCGGATTTGCGATCTGCTTCCGGCGCTGCGAGAACGCCGCCCGGATAATGCGGAACATCAGCCGCTCCCACCCGGGAGTCCTGCCGCATTCCGGCTTGACGTCCAGGCGTATAACCGCGCTGTCCACATTCGGGGATGGCATGAAACTCCCCCTGCCCACCTTGAACAGCAGCTTCGGCTCGCTGTAGTAGGACACCGCGCAGGATATCGCGCCGCAGTCCCGGGTGCCGGGCTTCGCGCAGATACGGTCGGCGGCCTCCTTCTGAACCATGACGGTCATGGCGGACACCGGAAGCCTGCTCTCCAGCACCCTCATTATCACCGGGGAGGTGATGTAGTAGGGCAGGTTCGCGCAGACCACGACCTCCATTCCCGGCGCCTTCTCCGCGAGGAGCGCCGCGAGGTCCGTTTCCATGACGTCCGCGAAAACTATCTCCACGTTGTCGAATTCCGCGAGGGTTTCCTCCAGGATAGGCTTCAGGGTGGTGTCTATCTCCACCGCGATGACCTTTTCGCAGCGCGTCGCCAGCTCCTTGGTGAGAACTCCCACGCCGGTGCCTATCTCCAGAGCGCACACCCCGGGCTTCGCGCCGCCCATCTCGGCTATCTTCGGGCACACCGCCGGGTTTATCAGGAAGTTCTGCCCCAGGGATTTCGTGAAGGAGAATCCGTGCCGCTCGAACAGCTGCCTTATGACGTTGATATTGGTCAGCTCCATCAGTAACCCTCGCTGCCGGTAAGGCTCTCGTCGTTGTCCACCCAGTCGCTGACCGTCATGACCTTGTACTGCGTGCAGTCCACCCGGATATACACCTTCTCAATACCGGCGTTGATTATCTGCCGCTTGCACATGGAGCACGGCTCCACATCGCCGTAAAGCTCCCCGGTCTTTGCGTCAAGGCATGCGAGGTAAAGCTCCGAGCCGATCATGTCGTGCCGGGAGGCGCTGATGATACAGTTCGCCTCGGCGTGCACCGACCGGCACAGCTCATAGCGCTGCCCCTTGGGCACGTTCAGCTTTTCGCGCATGCACTCCCCTATGTCGGAGCAGTTCTTCCTGCCCCGGGGCGCGCCGTTGTATCCGGTGGCGATTATCTCGTCGTTCTTCACCAGTATCGCGCCGAAATTCCGCCGCAGGCAGGTGCCGCGCTCCGCCACCGTCTGGGAAATATCCAGGTAGTAGTTTATCTTGTCACGCCGTTCCATAGAAGCCGCCTTTCTGTCGTGTGAGCCGGATTATCTGTGCTTTCTGGACTGCTTCGCGATGAATGCCGCATTCTGACGGGGCTTCGGGACTATCGGAGCGTCGCCGGGGCGCTGTATCTTCTCCCTGGGCATTGCGTTCTTTCCGTCGAACGCGTCGAGGTATGCCCGGGCGATGGCGCGCTGCTTTGCGAGGGTGTTCGTCTTTTCGGTGTATTCTATGACCTTCTCGAACTCCTCCCTGGACTGGTTGAGGATGCCCATGTTGGCGTAAAGCTCCGCCAGCACGCAGCGGTACTGAGTGCCCTCATCAGTGTCGCCGCCTGCCGCCTCGATGGCGAGATTCAGCTTCTCCACCGCCCTCTCGTAATTGCCGAGGTCGATATATTTCAGCGCTGCTTCAAAATTGATATTCATGTCGTTTTCACCTTTCAATAAAGTTGGGTTGATATATACGTTTATATTCTATCATAAACTCTGCGTTTTGTCAAAACCTTTTTTATTCTGAGCCGAAAATACCCCCGGGCGCAGAAGAATACAATTTTTACCGCCGGAGTGCGACAGTCTTTTCTTCCATATTGTGGTATAGTATAACGGTAAGCGCCGGGCAGACCGCTTCATATCCTCCGTGGCGACATGGAATTGTGACGGAAAATCCGGCAGGAACGGGGAAAATGAAAGGAAGATAAATATGTCAGAAAAGACCGCCGTCCTGGAACGCAGGGCGGTATTTACCGGAAGAGCCGGAAGCCCGGACATCGGCAAAGCAGCGGTGTGGGCATTATGCGGACTGCTGATGGAGCTTGGCTCCGGCGGAGGCGCGCCCGGCTCCTCCGCACTTGCGGCAGGGCTTCGCGGAGGGAGCGTGTGGGTCTACGCCGGGGGAGCCGCCGGGGCGCTCCTGCGCGGATTCCCCGGGGGATTCACGGGGCTGGGCGGACTGGTGATAGCCTTCGCCGGGAGATTCATTCCCCGGACGCGGAGCGTTAAGGTAAACAGCTTGATGCAGGGACTTGTCGCGGCGACCGCGGCGTTCTTCCCGGCGTGCGCGGATTACGTCAGCCCGTCGGCGCTCCTCAGCGGTATTATTTCCGGACTGACCGCCGGAATATTCGCGGCATGCGTAATGCTGCTGCACGAACAGGTGACCGTGCGCGGATTCGACCCGGCGGAGAACTACGACTGCGCCCTCGCCGCGCTGACCGCCGGGCTTGTATTCATGACCCTCGGCAGGCTGGACTACCCTCCCTGCAACACAGGCAGGCTGCTGGCGGCGTACTATCTGATGAGGTGCACGCAGCAGCGCGGCGCGGCGCAGGGAGCCGTCACCGCTGCGGCGGCGGTATTCGGGCTGTGCGCTTCCGGGTGCGCCGGGGCGGTGGAATCCGGGGCGGTGTGCCTTGCCGCGGTCGTAAGCTCCGGGCTGTGCCGCTTCGGGAGGATCACCCGGGCGGTCGGGGCGCTGTTCACGGGCTGCGCGCTGACCCTCGCCGCCGGAGCTGACGGCGACAGCTGGCGCGTATTCGCGGAGCTTGCGGCGGCAGGCGCTGCGTATATTATAGTACCCCAGCGGAAATCTGCGGCAGAGCGTGGAATAACCGAGGACGCCGCCGCGCTGATGATGAGAGAGCGCCTGAATTTCGCCGCCGGGGCGCTGACCGGGGTGAACTCCGGGCTGGAGGCTGCGGCGGACACCCTGGAGCGCCGCTACTGCGAGAGCCTGCCCCAGGTGGCGGACAAGGCGGCGGACCGCGCCTGCCGGGGCTGCCCGAACAATATGGTGTGCTGGGGGCAGAAATACGAGCTGTTCCACCGGGAATTCGACCGGCTGGTGAAAGTACTGCGCTCCGGCGGCGAGCTGTCGGTGCAGTCCCTGTCGCCGATGGCGGCGGCGGAATGCATAGACCGGGACGGGGTCATCATGGCAGTCCGCAAAGCCTACGGGCAGTATCTTTCCGCGTCCGGGGAGCAGCAGCGGATACGGGAGCTGCGCCGGGTGTATTCCGGGCAGCTGACCTCCCTCAGCGGAATACTCGCGGACATGGGCGCTGCCGCCGGGAGGATACGCACCGGAAGCCGGACTGCGGAGCGCCGCGCGGAGAAAGTCCTCCGGGACTGCGGGCTCTCCCACCCGGCGGCGTTCGTGACCCTCACGAAGAGCGGCAGAATGCGGCTGGAGGCATACGGCACCGGAGAGCTATCCACCGAGAGGGAATACCTCGGTGAGCTGCTGATAAGGGCGCTGGGGCGCGAACTGGACCTCCCGGAGGTGAGCAGCAGCGGCGGCAGAGTGCGCGTGACGGCTTCCCAGAGGGCGGCGATGTCGGCGGAAGTCGGCGCATTCCAGCTGTGCCGCGGAAAGAACCGGGTATGCGGCGACTGCTATGACAGCTTCACCGACCCGACCGGGGCGCTTTACATCGTGCTTTCGGACGGAATGGGCACCGGCAGCCGGGCGAGGATAGATTCCGCACTGGCGTGCAGCATGGCTTCCCGGCTCATCAAGGGCGGTATTTCCCTGCCGGCGGCGCTGGAGATGGTGAATACGTCGCTGATGGTGAAATCCTCGGACGAGAGCTTCGCCACGCTGGACATCTGCCGGCTGGACCTGAACTCCGGGGAGTGCGTGATCTACAAGGCAGGGGCTGCGGCAAGCTACATCAGGAGCGCCGACCGCCTGCTCCGGGCGAGCGTTTCCTCGGCGCCTGCCGGGACAGGGGGCAGGGTCACAGTCCCGGCGCAGAAATTCCGCGTCGCCCCCGGCGACATGGTGGTCATGGCGACCGACGGCGCAGTCCTGGACGAGGACTGGCTCTCCAGGGAGCTTTCCCGGGGCGACCTCCGCACGCCGCAGGAGCTGGCGGAATTCCTGGCGCGCTCCGCCCGTTCCGCCGACTCCGGCCGCGAGGACGACATAAGCGTCATAACCGTCGCCGTGGGGAAATAAGAATCGGGAGCGACCTTGCCGGTCGGGAAATATCTGACGCATTCGCACGAGTTTTCAGCAGCAGTCAGATGTTTCCCTGTCAGCAGGGTCGATCATCTTTATGCCCCTCTTTACTCCTTTAATACGCAAAAAACACACCGAGTTTACAGAAAGTTGAAAAGTGATGTGCATAGTGCATAAATCGTCTAGGCTAAAAATGGCTAAAAACATGAAACCTTCACAAAACTATTGAAAAAAAATAGCCGATGTGGTACAATAATCACAAAGGATCATAAGGCCGGAAGCGGCTTTTTGTTGATTTTTACGCCCGGAAGGGCTGGATATGTGACCATAGCATAACGACAGGAGGTCTTGCAGTATGGCTATCATCGTTCCGGAAAACTACAGTGTTCCGCTGCACCTGTTCCACCAGGGCGAAAATTCCCATGCGTATGAATTCTTCGGCTCGCACAGAGATGTGCAGGACGGGAAGCCCGGCGCCGTGTTCAGAGTGTGGGCACCGAACGCCCGGAGCGTCAGCGTCGTCGGGGATTTCGACCACTGGGACAGAGGCCGCCACCCCATGAACAAGATAAGCGACGGCGGTATCTGGGAGCTCTTCGTTCCCGGGATAAAGCAGTACGACAACTATAAATACAGCGTGGAAAGCCAGGACGGGCTGATAAAACTCAAGGCGGACCCATACGGGTACCACATGGAGCTCCGCCCGAACACCGCGTCCAAGTTCTACGACCTGGAGGGATTCAAGTGGACCGACCAGAAGTACCTCGATGAACTCCACGCAAAGAATATCTACGACAGCGCCGCGAACATCTACGAGGTCAACGCCGGCTCCTGGAAAAAGGACGGCGAGAACTTCCTCAGCTATAAGCAGCTCGCAAAGGAGCTTATCCCCTACGTCAGGAAAATGGGCTACACCCACATCGAACTCATGCCCATCGGCGAATATCCGTACGATGGAAGCTGGGGATATCAGCAGATAGGCTACTTCGCGCCCACCTCCAGGTTCGGCACCCCCCACGACTTCATGGAGTTCGTGGATCAGTGCCACGCCGCCGGAATAGGCGTCATCATGGACTGGGTGCCTGCCCACTTCCCAAAGGACGCCGCAGGTCTGTACGAATTCGACGGCACCAGCTGCTATGAGTACTCCGACCCGCTCAAGCGCGAGCACAAGAACTGGGGCACCCACATCTTCGACTGGGGCAAGCCCGAAGTCCAGAGCTTCCTCGTTTCCAACGCCAACTACTGGATAGAGAAATACCACATCGACGGTCTGCGCGTGGACGCCGTGGCTTCCATGCTGTACCTGGACTACGACCGTCAGAACGGCGAGTGGCGCCCGAATGCCTACGGAGGTCACGAGAACCTCGAGGCGGTGGCATTCCTCCAGAAGCTGAACGCCGCGCTGTTCCGCGAGCACCAGAACATCATGATGATCGCGGAGGAATCCACCGCGTGGCCCATGGTGACAAAGCCTGCGGATATCGGCGGTCTGGGATTCAACTTCAAGTGGAACATGGGCTGGATGAACGACATGCTCCGCTATATGTCCATGGATCCGCTGTCACGGCCATACAACCACAACCTCGTGACATTCTCGTTCTACTATGCGTTCTCCGAGAACTACATACTCCCCATCTCGCACGACGAGGTGGTTTACGGAAAGTGCTCCATGCTCGACAAGATGGGCGGTCCGAGGGATTTCCGCTTCAACTCCATGCGGACGTTCCTGGGATACATGACCGCGCACCCCGGCAAGAAGCTCATGTTCATGGGGCAGGAATTCGCCCAGTACAAGGAGTGGAACTTCCAGACCCAGCTCGACTGGGAGGTGCTGGAGTTCGAGCCGCACAGGAAGCTCCACGAATATGTCAGGGACCTCAACAGATTCTACGCCGACAATCCGCCGCTGTGGGAGTGCGACACCAGCTGGGAGGGATTCCACTGGATATCCAGCGAGGACAACGCGAACTCCGTCATTGCCTTCCGCCGTATTGCGCGGAACAAGGACGAGCTGATATGCGTGTGCAACTTCCAGCCGGTAAGGCATGAGATATACGAGATAGGCGTCCCCTACTACGCGGACTACGAGGAGGTATTCAACTCCGACGACGAGAAGTACGGCGGAACCGGCGTCACCAACGGCACCGTCACCGCCCGGGAGGAGCCTATGCACGGCGAGCAGTTCCGCATTACGCTGGATCTTCCGCCGATGTCCGCGATGTTCTTCAAAATAAAGAACAAGCGCACGCCCCCGAGTCAGCTTCCGGAATCCGCACAGGCGGAAGTCCCTGCCGAAGCGGCGGTCCCCGTGACGCTCCCCCTGCTGAACGAGGAAAGACCCGTCGTTGACGCCCCGGAGGAGAGATCCGCCCCGGAGAAGCCGGCGGAGATCACCCGGAACGCCATAGGGAAGCAGAAAGCGGCTCCGTCAAAGCCCGGGGCAGAAACAGCCAGAACCGCCGAGGACGGCGATCATCATACGAAAATCACGGCTCACAAAGTCGGGACAGGAGGAAATATATGAATCACATTAAAAAAGAGTGCGTAGCAATGCTCCTTGCCGGTGGTCAGGGAAGCAGACTGTATGCACTGACCCAGGAGATGGCGAAGCCGGCAGTCCCCTACGGAGGAAAGTACAGGATAATCGACTTCCCGCTCTCCAACTGCGTAAATTCCGGAATCGACACAGTAGGCGTGCTGACGCAGTATCAGCCGCTGGTGCTGAATGAATACATAGGCAACGGTCAGCCCTGGGGCCTCGACCGCGCCCACGGCGGCGTGCATGTACTGCCGCCCTATGAAACTGCGGCAGGCAAGGCGTGGTACTCCGGCACAGCAAACGCGATCTACCAGAACATAGGCTTCATCGACCGCTACGACCCGGAATATGTCGTTATCCTGTCCGGCGACCACATCTACAAGATGGACTACTCCAAGATGGTGGACTTCCACAAGGAGCACCAGGCTGACGCGACCATCGCCGTTCTGGAGGTTCCGTGGGAGGAGGCTCCGCGCTTCGGTATCATGAGCGCAAATCCCGACGGCACCATCTACGAGTTCGCAGAGAAGCCCAAGGAGCCGAAATCCAACCTGGCTTCCATGGGTATCTATGTGTTCACATGGTCAAAGCTGCGCAAGTACCTCATCGAGAACGAGAACGACGAGGGCGCGACAAAGGACTTCGGCAAGAACATAATCCCCTCCATGCTGGACAACAAGGAGAAGATGGTTGCATACCACTTCGACGGCTACTGGAAGGACGTAGGAACCATCGATTCCCTCTGGGAAGCAAACATGGACGTGCTCGATCCCAAGGTTCCCCTTGACCTGCTTGACGACAGCTGGAAGATCTACTCCAGGAACCCCGTAATGCCGCCGCACTACGCAGGCCCCAACAGCCAGATCCAGAACTCCATGGTGGCAGAGGGCTGTGAAATATACGGTCTGGTGGACTTCGCCGTGCTGTTCGCAGGCGTTGTCATCGAGGAGGGCGCTATCGTCCGCGACAGTATCATCATGCCCAACACCGTTATCAAGAAGGGCGCTGTCATCGAATACTCCATCGTCGGCGAGAACTGCGTTATCGGCGAGGGCGCGCATATCGGCGAACGTCCTGAGCTTATCGAGGACAAGTCCCAGTGGGGCGTCGCTGTTGTGGGTCACAACGTGAATGTTTCCGACAAGGCAATCGCACCGCCCAAGGCTATGATCTCCAAGGACATATGATAAGAAAGGAAGAGTTTTAGATATGGCAAGTATGGGCAATGTTTTAGGACTTATTTTTGCTAATATGCACGAGGAGAACCTGCCGGAGCTGACAAAGTCACGAGCAATGGCGAGCGTTCCCTTCGGTGCCAGATACCGCCTGGTGGATTTCCCCCTCTCCAGCATGGTGAACTCCGGGATCACACAGGTGGGCATAATCACCCAGGCTAAGTATTACTCCCTGATGGATCACCTCGGAATGGGCAGCGAGTGGGATCTCGCGAGAAAGACCGGCGGTCTGCATATCCTGCCGCCCTACGGCAGAAGCGACAACGGCGTCTACAGAGGACGCCTGGAGGCTCTCGCAGGCGCGGCGGAGTTCATTCACGAATCCGGCGCGGAATACGTTATCATGTCCGACAGCAACGTTGTGGCGAACATCGACTTCAGACCGATCATTGAGTTCCACGAGAAGAAGGGAGCGGATATCACCTGCGTTTACGGCACCGGAGTTTACGACGCAGAGCGCACCTCCAGGTTCACCGTGCTCGGCGTTGACGAGAACGACGCGGTTTACGACGTGCTCTCCAGACCCTCCATCAGCGGAGAGGTCAAGCCGGCGCTGAACATCTACGTCACCAGGCGCGATTTCCTTGAGAACATAATCCGCGAATCCGAGTGCCGCAGCCTGTACAGCTTCGAAACGGATATCCTCCAGCACAAGCTGCACGACTTCAAGGTGTTCGGATACAAGTACGACGGATATTTCGAGATAATCGACAGCATGAAGACATTCTACAAGGCAAACAACGACATGATGAACCGCGATGTGTGCCACAAGGTGTTCTCCATGTCCAAGCCCATCTACACGAAGGTAAGGGACGTTGCCCCGGCTAAGTACGGCATTGACGCCAACGTGAAAGGCTCTCTCATCGCAGACGGCTGCATAATCGACGGTATCGTCGAGAATTCCGTGCTGTTCCGCGGAGTAAAGGTCGGCAAGGGCGCTGTCGTAAAGAACAGCATCGTTATGCAGGGCACCATCATTGAGGAGAAGGCGGCTCTCATCAACGGTATCACCGACAAGGACGTTACCCTCACCAAGAACCGCACCATTACCGGTTCCACTGAATACCCCGTGTTCATCACAAAGGGAGCGACAGTTTAATTCGGAATGCTTAATCCGGAATTATGGTATCGGCTTAGCCGATGATATCCAAAATCAATTCGGGGGCTGGAGGATTCCAGCCCCTTTTCGTTTTTTCGCACTTTTCTCGTGTCCGTGAATCAAACTTCCGGGGATTCCCTGATACTGTGAAAAAAGTAGCATTCTATTGTGATAATCGACAAAAAGTGGGCTGAAAATTCCGACAAACTATTCAAATTTGATAAAAACCACTTTACAAACGCTGCCAACAGTGCTATAATATAATCACAGAAACGGATCAGTAACCACTCATGGGGAATGATTCGGGGAAAGGAAAGATGAATTATGAAACTGAAGAATATGATCTCCGATGGCGAAAAGGTTCAGGTATTTGAGGCTGACGGCAAGGCTGTCAAGGTTTTCAAGGACCCGAACGAACCCAAAAGCGTGGTACTGTACGAGGCTCTCACCCATTCCAGAGTTGAGGAGACAGGCTGCAAGCTCGTTCCTCCCCTCGAAGAGGTTTCCAAGATCGACGGCAAGTGGGCGATCACATATAAGTACATAACTGGCGACACAATGGCAGACCTGATGAAGAAGGAGCCTAAAAAGGCTGACGAATACCTCGAGCAGATGGTAGATCTCCAGATCGAGATCAACGCCCAGCGCTCCCCCAAGATCAGCCGCCTGAAGGATTACCTCAAGCGCTCCATCGAGGGACTGGACATGATCGACGACGTAAAGAAGTACGAACTTCTCACCCGTCTGGAGTCCATGCCGAAGCACGTTAAGCTCTGCCACGGCGAGTTCACTCCCGAGAACATCATCATCAACGACGAGGGCGTTTTCGTTGTAGACTGGCTCAAGGCAAAGCAGGGCAACGCTTCCGCTGATGTTGCCAAGACATATCTGTGGTTCTGCCTGAATCACCACACAGAGTACGCTGAGAAGTACCTCAAGCTGTACTGCAAAAAGACAGGCACCGCTATCAAGTACGTTCAGGACTGGCTGCCCATCGTGGCTGCCGCTCAGCTGAAGTTCAAGCGCCCCGAGGAGCGCGAGCTTCTGCTCACCTGGATCGACATTGCGGACTACGACTGATCACAACTCAATAGTTTTCTCCTTACTTTAAATTGATTTATCGGGCATGACTCGACCTCCCCTGGCGGATTGACAGGGGAGGTTCTTTTTGTCCGCGGATACTCACGCGATCCCGGCAAGCAGCAGGAATCCCCGGGTGAATGCTGCCGCCGCCGCAATACTCAGAGGAGTACCCAGCAGGGTGGTGATATAGGCGTTCCGGTCGAAAACCCTCCCGGAGCGCGTCAGGAATAATCTCACGGGCTTCCCCGGGCGGTAGAGCCGGTCCCGGAGTATAAATTCCGCCGGGAAAACGTTGCGGTGCGCCTCCGCCCCGATCGTGTATTCCGCGCAGTCGAAGCGCCCTCCCTCGGAGAAGCCCGTGAACTCCCCCATGCGCCGCTGAGAGCGCAGCAGCATTCCCACGCATACCAGAAAGAACACCGCCGTGAACGCCGCCGCCAGCGCCACCAGCGCGATCCCTCCCAGCAGCAGATACCACAGGTCCACCCCGGCAAGCAGCAGTATCAGCGCCACCAGAACTATTCCCACTATGACCTCCACGGAAATCCCCCCTTTCCTCCAGTATACCACGCCGGAGTTTTTTTGTAAAGCGTGCAACCTTTTCGCCCCCGCCGCTGTTTTTATTTATAGAAGGGCGCTGAGTCTTTCGGATACGTTTCTCCTATTTTTCGCCGCACCTCGCCGGGTGCGGCACTTTTTTTGCGGCATGCCCTTGATTTTTTCGGAGATCCGTGGTATAATAAAATGTAACACTGATTACAGTGTGGGACTTCATTATATGACCGCGGGGCTGGAAACAGCAATGAGGAAAGTCCGAGCACCACAGAGCAGGGTAACTGATAACATCAGCCGAGGGCGACCTCAGGGCAAGTGCAACAGAGATATACCGCAGCGCAAGCTGTAAGGGTGGAAAGGCGAGGTAAGAGCTCACCGGGGTGCAGGCGACTGCACTGCCATGTAAACCCTACCCGGTGCAACACCGATTGGTGCGGAGGTTCACGCGTCTGCTCGGCGCGCTTCGTTGAAAGGTGGCTTGAGCGTAATGGCAACATTGCGCCTAGATAGATGGTCATACACGACAGAACTCGGCTTACCGATGGAGTCCCAGAAGCGAAACTTTGCGGAGAGATCCGCTGAATACATGATCCCGGAAATAGTTTCCGGGATTTGCAGTATTATGCGCCGGCACTTGTTTATCCCATAAGAAGAAACGCCAGGAAAGGAATGCACATGGATATCCCATCTTACCACCTCAATTTCGTCGAGGAGGAATACGACGAAAACGGAATGCTCACGAAATTCCGGATAAAGTACCCCGAGAACTTCAACTACGCCTACGACATCATCGACAAGTACGGCGAGATGGAGCCTGACCGCCGCGCCCTGATGTACGTTGACCTCCAGGGCAACGAGAAGCTGCTCACCTACGGCGACCTGTCCAGGCTCTCCACCAGGGCGGCGAACATGTTCCGCGGCTGGGGTATCAAGAAGGGCGACAAGGTAATGCTCGTGCTCAAGCGCAACTACCAGTACTGGTACGCTATCCTCGGACTGATGAAGCTGGGGGCGATCGCTATTCCGGCGACACACATGCTCACCACCAAAGACTTCCAGTACCGCTTCCAGGCGGCGGACGTGTCCGCAGTTATTGCGACCGCGCACGCTGAGGCGGCGCACTACATCGACGAGGCGGACGAGCTGCTGGGCGACCGTCACCTGCGCGTGAAGGCGATCGTGAACGGAACTCACGAGGGCTGGCACGATTTCGACAGCGAAATCATGCAGTACCCCGACACCATGGAGCGAATCCCCACCCTCGCGGACGAACTCCACCTGCTGTACTTCACCTCCGGCACCACCGGCTACCCGAAGATGGTCGTGCACGACCACGCCTACGGGCTGGCGCATATCCAGACCGCAAAGCACTGGCAGAACGTGGACCCCGACGGGATACACCTCACCATCAGCGACACCGGCTGGGCTAAAGCGGCGTGGGGCAAGCTGTACGGTCAGATGGCAATGGGCACCTGCGTTTTCGTGTATGACTTCGACAAGTTCATTCCCGAGAACATGCTGAAGATAATGGAGAAGTACAGGATAACCACATTCTGCGCTCCCCCGACAATGTTCCGGTTCTTCATCAAGGAGGGCGTCGGCAAATACGACCTGTCCAGCCTGAAGTACTGCACCATCGCAGGCGAGGCGCTGAACCCCGAGGTGTTCAACAAGTGGTATGAATACACCGGCATAAAGCTGATGGAGGGATTCGGTCAGACGGAATCCACCGCGATCCTCGCGAACATCACCGGCATGGTCCCCAAGCCCGGAAGCATGGGCAAGCCCTCTCCCCTTTACGACGTGGATCTGGTGGACTCCGACGGGAACTCCGTTCCGGTGGGCGAGGTCGGCGAGATCGTCGTGCGCGGTGAGTACTGCCACACGCCGGGACTGTTCCGCGGCTACTACAACAGCAAGGAGCTGACAGACGAGGCGTGGCACGACGGAATGTACCACACCGGCGACACCGCCTACCGCGACGAGGACGGCTACTACTGGTACGTCAGCCGCAACGACGACGTCATCAAGTCCAGCGGCTACCGCGTAGGTCCGTTCGAGGTCGAGAGCGTCCTCATGATGCACCCTGCCGTGCTGGAGTGCGCCGTCACCGGAGTCCCCGACCCGATACGCGGAATGATCGTCAAGGCGACCATAGTCCTGACCAAGACCTACACCCCCAGCGATGAGCTTGCCGAGGAACTCAAGGACTTCGTCAAGCACAACACCGCGCCCTACAAGTACCCCCGAATGATAGAGTTCGTCAAGGAGCTTCCCAAGACAATCAGCGGAAAGATCATGCGCGCTGAGATCCGCCGCAACGACCTGAAAAAATACTCCCAGTCGGGCACGCCCGACAGCGGCCGCGGAGCCGCGGCTGGCGTTCGGAGATAGGAACCTTTTTTATAAAGGCTGTCACCCGAACAATAGCGTGGCTTGAATAAATATTAATGGGCGGATCAGATATCCGCCCATTTTTTTTGCTCTGTTGTATAATCATAGGGAAATCACTTTTCCCTCCCCTGCATATAAAAAAGGCGGATATAAAATCCGCCTTTTTGTTACGCTATTGTTCGGGTGACAACCTTTAAATTTAAAGGTTCCTATCCCCGTATTCGCTGTCGGGCGTGCCCGACCTTATTCAGCGTCGCCGAGGTCAGCGTTGTCTTCCATAAGGGCCTTGATGGAGAGGGAAACTCTGTTCTTCTCGGTGTCGATGTCGATGATCTTAGCCTCAACTTCCTGGCCTACGGTCAGAACGTTGTTGATGTTGGTAACTCTCTCAGTGGAGATCTGGGAGATGTGGATAAGGCCGTCAACACCAGGAATGATCTGTGCAAATGCACCGAACTCTGTGATGCTTACGATAGTAGCCTTGATAACGTCGCCGATCTGGTACTCCTCAACGAACTTGGTCCAGGGGTTCTCATCGGGATCCTTAGCGGAGAGGGAAACTCTCTTCTTCTCGGGATCGAAGGACTTAACGATAACGGTGATCTTGTCGCCTTCCTTAACGATATCCTTGGGGTGGCCGACTCTGTTCCATGTCAGCTCGCTGGTTCTTACCAGACCGTCAACCGGACCGATGTCAACGAATACGCCGTAGTCCTCGATGGAGCGAACCTCGCCCTCGAACTTCTGGCCAACCTGAATGGTCTCCCAGAACTTAGCTCTCTCAGCGTCGCGAACCTCTCTTGTAGCCTGGCGGATAGAGCCGACTACTCTGTTGCGCTGCTCGTTGATCTCGATAACCTTGAACTGAACGGTCTTCTTAACCAGGTCCTCAAGCTTGCCGCTTCTCGGAACGCCAGTCTGGGAAGCAGGGATAAATACTCTGGTGCCGTTAGTTACGACGATCACGCCGCCCTTGACTGCCTGTGTAACTACACCCTCAAGAGTTTCGTTCGCTTCCTTGCTTGCAGCGATCTTCTCCATGCCCAGTGCGGAATCAACGCGCTTCTTGGACAGGAAAACAACGCCCTGAGAATCGTCTACCTTTGTTACGATAGCGTCGATCTCGTCGCCGACCTTAACGATGTCCTCAACCTTTGCGTTGGGGTCGTTGGTCAGCTCGTCGAGGGGTATGTAACCCGTGTGCTTTGTGCCCAGCTCTACTACAGCCTCGTTCGGCTTTACGCTAACAACTGTTGCCTTGACTTTGGCGCCGGTATATAATCTCTTGCTCTCGGACTGCTCAAACAGTGCTGCAAAGCTCTCCTCATTTTCATTGTTGTTGATGATCTCGCTCATTTTTAAATGAACCTCCTTTATTGTATAGGCTGGGGTCGAAGCCCCTGCCGTTATTCCGATAAGACTATCGGAGTGCAGACCTTCGATGATCTGCGGGGAAAGCTCTGAGGCACTCTCGATGAACACTGTGCGGCAATATCTCGAACAGATTTCAGCTAACTTTCCTGTGTTAGAGCTGTGCCTTCCTCCGACAACCAGCATAAGGTCAGCCCTTTTCGCAAGCCCCTCCGCATTTCTCTGGCGTTCCGAGGTGGCGTTGCAGATTGTGTCATATATTTCAACGCAGCAATATTCTTCCCGTATCCTCCGGGAATATTCAAGAAACCTGCTGCGGTCGAAGGTGGTCTGAACGACAAGGGCGGCGCCCCTGCCGGAAGCCCTGCACTCGTCGAGCACACTCCGGACTTCGTCAAACTCCATGCATGCGTATGCCCTGCACGCCGCGTGACCCATAATTCCCTGCACCTCCGGGTGTTCCCCATCGCCGAGAATGATCACCGCGCCGTCCGCGGGCTGCTCCGAAACTATCTTATGTATCCTCTTCACGAAAGGACACGTCGCGTCCAGCAGCACGGAGCATTTGTCTGCTGCGGCGTCCTCCGTTTCCCTGCCGACCCCGTGGGAGCGTATCACCAGGGGCTTCCCGGCGGCTTCCTCCACGCTTGCGGCTATATGAACGCCCTTTTTTTCAAGGGCAGCGGTAACTGTCTTGTTATGTATCAGCGGACCCAGGGTGAATATCTCGCCATAGTCCTGCGCCGCCTTTTCGGTGAGCTTCAGGGCGCGTTCAACACCGAAGCAGAACCCGGATTTTTCCGCGATCTCAATCAACATCGGGCATGTTCTCCTGGAGGTGTGCTATCTCGTCCATGATGGTGGAGCTTACCTGCTTCAGCATCCTGCGGTCGGAGATATCCACGTCGAAGTGCTCGGCGGGTATCATCTTCCCGATGGATATGTAGATGTTCCGGCGGAACTTCTTCCTGCCGTACTTGATGAACACCGGCACCACGGGGACCTTAGCCTGCGCCGCAATAAGCGTGACGCCGCTTTTCGCCCGTCCGAGCGTGCCGTCCTTGGAGCGTGTGCCCTCGGGGAATATCACGAAAATGCGTCCCTCTTTCAGGCTCTCCAGCGCCTTGTCGATGGCGGAGGTATCCTTCGCACCGCGCTTCACCGGGAACGCCCCGAGCCGTTTTATCAGCCAGGAAAAGAAGGGGTTTTTATGAAAAAGCTCCTCTTTCGCCATGAAGGTGTACTTCCCCTTGAAGGTTATGCCCACCACCGGCGGATCGTTGTTGGAAACATGGTTGCTGGCGATGATGTATCCGCCCTTCTGACTGGGGATATTCTCGCCGCCGATGACATGTATATTATATACGATAATGTAGAAAAGTCTTGCACAGTTGCGGAGAAACGAGTAGAACATCACATCTTCTCCCTGATGATGTCGCACACAAGCTGGCAGCTCTGGTCAAAATCCAGCCCGGAGGTATCCGCAAGGACTGCGTCCTCCGCCTGCTTCAGCGGTGCCGTTTCGCGGTGGGAATCGTCGTAGTCGCGCTTGTTGAGGTCCGCGAGGACTTCCTCGAACGTGGTCTGCACGCCCTTGGCGCAAAGCTCGTCGTAGCGGCGCTTCGCCCTTATCTCCGGCGCGGCGGTGAGGAAGATCTTCACCCGGGCGTCCGGCAGAACGACTGTGCCGATATCCCTGCCGTCCATGATGACGTTGTTCTCGCGCGCGAGCTTTCTCTGCATGTCGAGCAGAGCCGCCCGGACGGCAGGCACGGAGGAAACCGCGGAAGCCGCCATGGAGATCTCCGGGAGCCTTATCTCCTCGGAAACGTCCTCGCCGTTGAGCCAGATATGCTGCACGCCGTCGATGAGCCGAATCTCGGGGTGTATCCCCGGGAGCATCGCCGAGATCTCCTCACGGGAGGACAGATCGGCGCCGCCCCTGCGGCAGTACAGCCCGACGGCGCGGTAGAGCGCCCCGGTATCGACATAGATAAATCCCAGAGATTTCGCCGCAGCCCTCGCGATGGAACTTTTTCCAGCGCCGACGGGACCGTCAACAGCGACTGAGATCAGCTTTTCCGGCATAAACATCACCCTGAATTGCCACTTATCAAGTGGCTTAAATGTGAAAAAATGTAAAAAGGTAAAACTACCCCTATACATTTATTCAATTTATTATATCACAATTCAATCGAAATTGCAAGTGTTTTTTTGCAATTTCATAGATTTTTCACGATAAAACCGGGAGTCTGAGGAATGTAATTACCCGGGGTAATAATGCGACAGAAATATACAAAATCCCTGCCGCGCCATTATTACTACGGGTAATTTCCCGACATGATATTACAAATTCCCCTGCCGCGTTAATTTACTGTCAGTCATATTCCGACAGGATTATACAATCCCCACAATCGCCATCGCCGCAGTGTAGGCGGTGGAAAACGCGATCTGGAGGTTGAATCCGCCGGTGTAGCCGTCGCAGTCGATTATCTCCCCGGCGAAATACAGCCCCGGACACAGCTTGCTTTCCATGGTGTTCGGGCGTATCTCCCGGACGGAAACGCCGCCCCGGGTAACAATCGCCTCTTCGATCGGACGGAATCCCCGGATATGCAGCGTGAGCCGCTTCATAAGCGCCCCCAGCTGCTGCCGCTGCTCCCGGGTGACCTCGTCAACACGCATATCACCGGGGATTCCCGAAAGCTCCGCGACGACCGGAGCCAGCTGCGCCGGGAGAAGTCCGCGCAGGCTCTCCGCGAAGCGCATTCCGCGGCGCTCGGCGAAATCCCGGATTATGCGGTCGTCCAGTTTCTTCTCAGAAAGTGCCGGTTTGAGGTCTATCTCCACGGCGTACTCCCCGGGCTTTATCTCCGGAATGTGCGCGGAAGCGCTCAGCACCGTGGGTCCGCCGATCCCGTAGGCGGTGAAAAGCAGCTCGCCGAAATCCTCGTAGACCGGCTTTCCGCCCCGGGTCAGGCGCATGGAGATGTTCCGCAGGTCCAGTCCTGCCGCCCGGGCGACCCAGCGCTCCTCGGTTTCCATCGGGATAAGGGAAGGCTCCGGGGGAATCACCGTGTGCCCTGCCTGGCGCGCCAGGGCATACCCCGAGCCGTCCGACCCGGTGAGGGGGTAGGAAGCCCCTCCGGTGGCGAGGACTACCGCGCCGGCGCGCACCTCCCTGCCGGAAATTACCGCGCCGCAGCAGGCTCCGTCCTCAATGAGCAGCCTTGTGCAGTTACCCTTTATTACCTCCACATTCAGCTTCCGGAGCTGACCCTCCAGGGCGGAAACCACGTCCCCTGCCCTGTCGGAAACAGGAAACACCCGGCGTCCGCGCTCCGTCTTGAGGGGCACGCCGAGCTTCCCGAAGTATTCCATCACGTCCGCCGGGGCGTATTTCGACAGCGCGCTGTAAAGGAACCGCGGATTCCTGGGAATGTTCCGCAGCACCTCGTCGGGGGTGCAGTCGTTGGTGACGTTGCAGCGCCCCTTTCCGGTGATCCCGAGCTTGCGCCCGAGGGACTTCCCGTGCTCCGCCACGGCGGTGCGGAGTCCCATTTCAGCGGCGTGGGCGGCGCAGAACATACCGGCAGCGCCGCCGCCGATTATCAGGATATCATACATCTTTCTTGTACACGTCGTTTCTGTCCCAGAGGGTCTCCAGCTTGCGGAAGGTCTGCTCCACGCGGCAGCGGTTGCGGCTGGATACTGCGACGATGAGGGCGTTGAGCAGGCTCATCGGGGCGACCAGACTGTCAACGAAGCTGACCATGTCGGAGGTGGCGCAGAGGGTGGTGTGGGCGTACTGCGCCAGGGGGGAATTCTCGCTGTCGGTTATGGCGATTATCTGGGAGCCGCAGTCGTGGGCGAACTTGCAGGCATTGATGGTGCTCTTGGCGTATCTCGGGAAGGAAAGCCCGATGAACACGTCACCCTCGCCGATGTGTATCATCTGTTGGTATATCTCGCTGGTTGCAACGGAGCCGATGAGCGTCACCTTGTCAAAGACAAGGCGCAGGTAGTAGTGCATAAAGCTTGCCAGAATACCGCTTGACATTGCGCCCTGGATATAAATGCGGCGCGCGTCCACGATGGTGTTGACGGCGTTGTCGAAAGCCTCGCGGTCTATCTGCTCAAGGGTGCGGCGAATCTTGTCCATATCCTGGGTGAGGACTCCCTCGATGGGGTCGAGGTCGCCGATACGGCTTCTGGTGACGTCCATGCGCTGGATAGTGGTCAGGCGGTTCTTGATGTGGCTCTGGAGGGAGCGCTGTAACTGCGGATATCCCTCGAATCCAAGCTCGATGGCGAAGCGCACGACGGTGGATTCGCTGACATTCACGGCGTTTCCGAGCTTGAGCGCGGTCATGTACGCCGCCTTCTCGTAGTGGTTCAGTATATAGTTTGCAATGAGTTTCTGGCTTTTGGAGAATGAGGGCATTAAATCCTCAATCCGCTGCAGCAGATCGTCTTTCATTTGAGTACCTCGTTTCAATACATTACAGCAGTCCCGACAACAGGACTGCCTGCATACTTACTATACACCATTTGCAATATTTTTGCAAGTGGTTTTGCAAAAACATTTACAGCATTGGCTGGAATTTTACATTTTTTGCCCACAGAAACAGAAAAACGGCACTGTAATGTGCCGTTTTTCTGTTTATAATAAAGTATCCTTGACCCGCGAATCGGGCTTTTGAGATTCATTTTTTGACCCAGCTCCGCCGGGTCAAAAAACACTTCTATCCGCACAAGTGTGCGGTTTGTCGGCTTTGCCGACAAACCGTGCGCGCCGGGCGGATGTTCGGCGGAAAAGCCCCTTTAGGGGATTTTTCGACGGTTTCAAAAACGGCACAAAAACGTGCCGTTTCTGAAAGTTCCTGCCGCAATTCACTGCAAATCAAGCCAGGTAATCGCCGGCTATCCGCACCATCATATCGTTCAGCTTCTCCACGGAGTAGCTGCCGATGGTCGGCTCGGTGTGGGCGTAGCCTATTCCGCTGTCGTCCGTCAGGAACGTGTAGGTCCCCCCGGTCATGAACGCCATGCTCCGCAGCAGGTATTCACACGACTTGTCAACGCCGCTCGCCGCCACCGGGACTATGCGTATTCCCTTTTCCGCCGCGTCCCGGACGTGCTTCACGACCTCGTCGATTATCTGCGTATCCTCGTGGGGCGGCGCGTCAAGCACCAGGAACATCACCTTGACGGAATCCGCGTCCCAGTCGTGGGAATCCACCGCGCTGGCGAGCGCCGTGTGGACTGCCTCCGGGGTATCTCCGCCGCCGTCCGCGGACTGCTGCGCGATGGCCTCCACCACGGCGCCGATGTCCCCGGTGAACGGGAATTCCCGAACGACGTACTCGTCCCCCTCGTCCCGGTAGAAATTCACGCTCAGCCGCACCGGGATATTCGCGTTATCCTCCCGGATTCGCTCAACAACGTCCTCCAGCTCCTCCTTGAGGTATTCCAGCTCGTCCCCCATGGAGCCGGTGGTGTCGCACATTATCATCAGGTCGAGGGTCTTAGCGGCAGGGGTTGCTTCCCCGTCCAGGGTGAACTCCAGCTCGCAGTCCCCGGTGATATCCGCCGGGAAGGTCTGCTTCTGTCCGCCGGGGGCGCTCACGGAAATTCCGCCGCCGTAGTCCTGCGTCCGGGACTCCTCCCAGAAAAGGTACGCCATGCCCCGGTTGTCCGTAACCGCGGAATAGCCCATGCCTTCCACCTGCGCCCCGGCAACGGGATTCCCGGCGCTGTCCCTTATCAGCACCGCCGCGCGGCACTCCGCCCCGGTGCGCCACTCGCCGAGGTAGGAATCCCAGTCGGCGCCGTAGTTGTTGCTTCCGTACAGCCCCTTCCAGAAGTCCCAGTGGGAGTTGTCGTTCCACTCGCCGCCGGTCAGCAGTCCTGCCTGGGGCTGGATATCCCAACCGGGATAGGGCTCCACGGGGTCGCCGGGGTATCCCGGCTCGAAGTATCCGCCGCCTGCGCTGGCTTCCGTGATGTAATCCCCCACGGCGGCAATGCCACATTCCGCGTCGTCCGCGAACACAACGTCCCCGGAGGATTTCCCGGTGCCGCCGATGTCCCTGCCGGTGTATTCGCTTCCGGAGGGGTCGGAGGGCTTCTCCTCCGGGGCGGAAGTCCCGGTAGTTGCGGTAATATTTCCCAGTGATGAAGTCCCGGGAGAAGTCGCCGCCGAAGAAACGGCGGATACCGGCGGCTCCGGCTCAGCGGAAGTGGGATCCGGAGTGCCTGCCGCAGTGCCCGGCGCGGAGGTATCCGGAGCGGTATCCGTATCCGGAGTTCCCGGCACGGAATCCCCGGGGACCGCACTGGCAGGCGCTGTGTTCACGGGGGAGGACTGATTCGCGGAACAGCCGGCGAGTACCGCCGCCGCAGCTATTATTGCAAGAACTGAACGTTTCTTCATACATGCTCCTTTCCAGGGTGCTTTTGTATGTAATACCGGGCAGGCGGCGAAAAGGTTGCAGGCGCCCGTGAAATATTTGTGAAAGGGTTGCATTTTCCAGGGAGATGTGTTATAATTACTTTATATATAACTACTGAATTCAGTATGGATTTTTCATGCAAAACAACGGAGATGTATTTAATGCAGGCAGAAACAACACAGGAAAAGCCGAAGTCCCTCGCCGACAGGATAGAGGGCACTGGTGAATTCCTGTTCACGGTATTCATGATGATGTTGGCCGCGGCAGGCAGGGCGCTGTCCGGGCTTTTCACCGCCATCGGCAGGCGGCTCGCATGGCTCGGCGACAAGGTCCTTGTATTCCTGCGGTGGCTCGGCGAGAAGATAAGGGCGCCGTTCAACCGCTACATAAAGGCGTTCAATATGGGCCGCAGCGATATCCGCAGCGCCCGGGAAAAGGGCGTTGTCCCGGCGTGCGCCGCCGGAACACGCATGGCAGGCAGAATGCTGCTGGGCAAGCGCGGATTCCTCGTCACGGTGTTCAACTGGGCGCTCCCGATAATCAGCTGCGTATTCCTGTTCAGCGTGGTCAGCTACGCCAACGGAATGAGCTATGCGCTCCGGCTCTCCGTCAACGGGGATTTCGTGGGCTACGTCACCGATGAATCCGTGTTCACCGACGCGGAGAAGATAGTGCAGCAGCGTATAACCTACCTCGACAGCAACACGGAGATGTTCTCATTCGACAGCTCCTATGAGGTGGAGATGGTGGGCTACGGCTCCACGCTTACTAAATACCAGGTGGCGGACAAGCTGCTTTCCTCCGTGGACGCGGAGATATCCTTCGCCTACGGAATGTACATCGACAACTCCTTCTACGGCGCCCTTGAGAGCAAGGACCGCGTGGAACAGACCCTCGACGACCTGCTGGACGTTTACCGCGAGGGCGGCGACGAAACCGTGGCATTCGAGAGCAAGATAACCTACGAGCCGGGTCTGTACCTTACCGAGAGTATCGTCAGCGAGGACTCGATAATCAAGCTGATAACTACAAAAAAGACCGTTGCAGCGTACTACACCGTGGTGGAGGGTGATTCCCCCCTGGGCGTAATTGCAAAGCTGGGCATGTCCGAGGAGGAACTCGCGCGGCTCAATCCGGACTTCTCCCTGGACAGCTTCCTCCAGATAGGCGACAAGCTGCTCATCACCCAGGAGGAGCCGTTCCTCGCGGTCGCAGTAACGCGCCGGGAAACCTACGACGAGAGCACGGACTACGATACCGAATATGTGGACGACTCCACCCACTACCAGGGTTCCTCCACCATCACGAGGGAGGGCGAAAAGGGAGTCGAGCGCGTGACCGCGGACGTATCCTACATCAACGGCGTTGAAACTCGCCGCAAGGTAATCGACCGCGTCACCGTCAGCGAGCCTGTTTCCGAGATAATCGCCCTGGGCACCAAGGAGATCCCCTCCGGAATCACCGCGACGATACCGCAGAACAGACCCGTGGGTCAGTTCATCTGGCCGGTGGGCGGCTCCGACGGCGGACAGATAAGCGAGATGATGTACGGCTACGGCGGATACTACAACCACGGCGGCGTGGACATCGTGGCGCCCTACGGCACTCCGATATTTGCCGCGGAATCCGGCACGGTTATCCTGGCGCAGTGGTACTACGGCTACGGCAACTGCGTCATGATACAGCACGACAGCGGAATCGTCACGGTTTACGGCCACTCAAGCTACCTGCACGTTACCCAGGGGCAGAGAGTCACCGCCGGCGAGCTTATCGCGGACGTAGGCTCCACCGGTCAGTCCACCGCAAACCACTGCCACTTCGAGGTCAGAATCAACGGCGTTCAGATGAACCCCATAAACTACCTCCCCTGGCACAAGCGCGCCGCCTGGTGCGTGGAGTACTAATGGATTTTCTCCCAGTGCGCATACACGCTGAATATGGAAAACAGCAGGGCTGCGGAAGCGGCGCTGCTGTTTTTATTATGTTTCCTAAAGCGTGAAGGCGCACGCAGACCCATTTAATTTAAAATGTTTTCGCCTGGTCGGCAGCCTCTAATAGATTTTTTGTGTTTTCACACGGGACTGAGGGGAACCCCTTCAGGGAAGAAAAGGGGGGCTCACTAGAAATCCGACAAAAACTTCTGCCGCCAGTCTGCCCTTTGTTGCGCGGCGTCCTTGCCGCGCTTTGGGGACAGACCCACAAGCATCGTGCTTGTGCCCCTTTTCCTCCCCTACGGGTTGTCCCCTCAGACTCCCTTTCCCCTCTCCCCTCTTTTTCCCCCTGCTCCGCTTTTTCCTGAGCACAAAGAGGAAAAGAAAAGGTTCTGTATACACGCGATCAACACACGCCTGGGGTTCCTACTACTATTATCGGGTACCCGAATCGAGGAACACCGTACCTGCCGATGTGGTGCGCATGGGATAGGAAAGACCAATGCGCCGTTCATGGATTGCGTTGTTCCCCTGGGACTGGGGCTCCGCCCCTTGCCCCCGGGCGCCCTCAACAGCGGAAAGGTGGACCTTGGTCACGCGCGACCGCATTTAATTAGGGGTTCTCCTTCCCCTTTAATGACAATATCTGCGTTGAGAGTACCTGGTAAACTTACATGTACCCTTGTGCGCTGACAAAAACGAGCAGGGGGGGAAAAAAGGGGAGAGGGGAAAGGGAGTCTGAGGGGACAACCCGTAGGGGGAAAAAGGGGCACAAGCACGATGCTTGTGGGTCTGCCCCCAAAGCGCGGCAAGGACGCCGCGCAACAAAGGGCAGACTGGCGGCAGAAGTTTTTGCTTGCTTTTCTGGAGTCCCCCCCTTTTTCAGGGCTTAGACCGCGAAGCGGTCTATGTCCGCCGAATGGGGTTCCCCTCAGTCCCGTGTGAAAACACGATAAATCTATTTAGCTCCTCCCGACCGGGCGAAAGGTCGATAAATCAGACGGGTCTGTGTGCGCCTTTCCGCTTTAGGAAACCTCTCAATTACTTCCGCCCGACCGGCGCGAGGTCAAAAAAAAGCGCACCCCCTGCAACTTTTGCGGTGGGTACGCTGTTTTATTTATTGACTGGTCTGTACCTCGTCTACTGGGTAGGGAATCTCGAATACCTCGTTGACTGCGGTCACGTCTATCTCCATGTTGAGCGTGAGCTCCTCCCCGGATACCGTGGTGACAGTGCCGTTCTCGACGAACTTCACCGGGATCCCCCCGTCTATCGTAAGAGTAGTCGTCAGCGCGCTGAAGGCGGATATCTCCTCCTCCACGCCGGGCATGGAGGCTTCGTTCAGCTTCGCCGGGTCGTAGGTGTAGGTGATCATGGTCGGTCCGTCGTCGCTGCTGATCACCGCCGCGTCCTTCACCGCCTCCGCCGCCAGGAAGAACATTCTCCCCTCCGCATACGGATAGCGGTATTTGCGGTTGTACACGTTGTAAATGTAGTTCTCGTCCCCGGAACCGATCACAGTCCACTTGTCGTCCCCGGATTCCTTGTAGAAGAATTCCGCGCCGTCGCTGTACGCCTGCTGCGTGACTCCGCCCCAGGTACCGGTGTAGCTCAGCACCATCTCGTCGTTCGCGCTGATGTAGAAGCTGAACTCCATCACCTGCTCGCCGGAATCCAGATCCGTCATAGTTACCTTCGCGCTGTCCAGCGTTTCGTATTTCTCGCGCGCCGCCGTGAATTCCCTGTACCCGTCCGGAAGCTCCGCGCTGCACCCTGACAGCATGATCGCCCCGGCGACAGCCGCCGCAGCCGTAAATGCTCTTCTCATCTGACCTCCAATAAACAAAACGGGGCAGACCCGGAAAACCGGAACCTGCCCCTGCCTCCGCAAAAGCGGAAATATACCGTTAAAAAGCCGCCGTCCATGAATTGCTCAGCCGCTGTATCTCTGGCAGCCGGACAACGCACCGGAAACCCCGGATATTGTGCCGGAACCCCACAGGACAGCCGGACGCCCGAATTACTCGGAGAAACCGCCCTCAACCAGCTTTACCAGACCGTCAACTGCGAGCTGCTCATCGCTGCCGTCAGCAATAATACGGATCTTGGCGCCGCCAACGATACCGAGGGAAAGGATACCGAGCAGGGACTTTGCGTTTACTCTGCGCTCTTCCTTCTCGACCCAGATGGAAGACTTGTACTCGTTAGCCTTCTGGATAAAGAATGTTGCAGGTCTTGCGTGAAGACCAACCTGATTCTTGACTTCTACATCTTTCATGCACATAGTTAAAAACCTCCATTTGAAATATTTCAGTTCTGCCGTGACCCGGAGAGGCTGTGCCCTCCTGCGTGTTTTCTTTCTTTTGTGTTCTACATATCAGAGATCACAGTTTCTTTCTGTCTTATCTCTTGCTATTAGTATATCCAAAAAGATTTGTTCCGTCAACAGAAAAAATAAAATTTAACATGATTACAGCCGAATTTCTGTTTTTTGCAGAATAAATCAATTTCATTCCGCCGCCAGATTGTATAATCTGTACAAAAAACTTTCAACAAAATAATCAACATAAACATGAGTTTTCAACCCGACCGGGTATTCCTCCGCCGTGGAATGGCTTTACTGCGTCAGCATGGCAATGCGGAACGCAGGGATCTTACCGTAGGATCATGTGCATTTTACACAAAAGACCCGGTGAAAACTCCACAGGTGTCAGATTTCCGATAATTTTCACACAGTGCGCTGGGAATATTATTGAAATCCGCCCGGATTTGTGATATACTATAAAATGTATATGTATATCCAGGAGCAGCAATAAAAGCTGGCTGCAATACATCTTGAAAGGAAATCACATGTCACGTTTTGATAACAAATTATGCCCGGTGTGCCGCAGACCGCTCACCGACAAGTCGGATATCGTGGTCTGCCCGGAGTGCGGAACTCCCCACCACAGGGCGTGCTATCTGTCGCTGGGACACTGCGGCGTGCAGGAATACCACGCCTCCGGCTTCGAGTGGAAGGGATTCCTCCCCGGCGAGGAGCCGCAGGAGCCACAGCAGAAGGTCAGCCCTGAAAATGACGAGCAGGCCATCGGGGAGCCGGAGAGCGAGTTCTCCCGGGATCACCGCGCGGAATACCCCGGCGGTACGGACTACGGCAGCGGAACCAGGGACGGTTCGCAGGACGGATTCGGGCAGCCGATGGACATTGAGGAATACCTCCGGAACCTCCAGCGCCAGACCATGGACGACACCCGGGGCGCCGACGGCGTAAGCAGCCGGGAACTCTCCACCTTCGTGGGGCGCTCTGTCATGCACTATTCCCAGGCGTTTGCGTCGTTCCGTGCGCCGGTCCTCCCGGGGCAGAAGCGCCGGAAGGCTTTCATCAACCTCTGCGCCGGATTCTTCGCGCCGATACATCAGTTCTACCGCAGAATGGACCTGCTGGGCGCAATAATGGTGCTGGTGGAGTTCCTGTTCTATATTCCGCCGCTGCTGCTCAACGCAGGTATCGGCACCGCGGACGTCCTTGCGAACCTCCAGCTCGCTGCCCGGGGTATCTCCTTCGTGGCGGTGATACTGCTGTGCGTTTTCGGGGACTACCTCTACTACCGCTACGCGGTAAAGCGTATCCGCAAGATACGCGAGAAATACGACGACGGCAGGGCTGACGGCTATTACGAAGCGCTCGCCGCAAAGGGGACTCCCTCCTGGCTGCGCGCCATCGTGGCTTCCCTCATCGTGAGCATTCTCATGACGCTGGTGCTGATGAACGTCGGTATCTCTATCCCGTCCGGCACCGTGTAAAGCGCGATATTATATTATAGTATATAATAGTATATAAATACACAAAAGAAGAGGAAGAAAACAATGAAGCTTATTATCCAGATACCCTGCTACAACGAAGCGGAAACGCTTGACGTGACTATCCACGACCTGCCGAAGCACATCGACGGCATCGACGAGATAGAATACCTCATCATCAACGACGGAAGCACCGACCGCACCGTAGAGCGCGCCAAGGAACTGGGCGTGCACCACATCGTCAGCTTCGTCCACAACCGCGGACTCGCCAAGGGATTCATGGCAGGAATAGACGCCTGCCTGCGGCTGGGCGCCGACATAATCGTCAACACCGACGCAGATAACCAGTACGCCGGTGCGGACATCGAGAAGCTCGTCCGTCCGCTGCTGGAGGGGAAGGCGACCATGGTCATCGGAAACCGCCGCACGGATTCCATCGAGCACTTCTCTCCGCTGAAGAAGAAGCTCCAGAAGCTCGGAAGCGGCGTGGTGAGAAAGGCAAGCGGCACCGACGTCGTGGACACCACCAGCGGATTCCGCTCCTACACCCGGGAGGCGGCGCTGCGCCTCAACGTGCTGTCGGATTACACCTACACCCTGGAAACGATAATCACCGCCGGCGCGGACCGCACAAAGATAATGTCCGTGGACATCAACACAAATCCGGAGCTGCGCAAGAGCCGCCTGTTCAAGAGCATGTGGGGCTACATAAAGCGCTCCAGCGGCACGATAATCCGCAACTACGTCATGAGAAAGCCGCTCAAGACATTCCTCGCAATGGCAGGGATCTTCATTCTGGCGGCGCTGGTGCTCGCAGTACGCTTCATCGTGTACGCCTGCCTCGGCGAGGGCGGCGGTCATATCCAGTCCCTGGTGCTGATGGCGGTGCTGGCTATCGTCGGCTTCCAGATAGGTATTTTCGGGCTGGTGGCGGACGCCATCTCCGGCTGCCGCAAGGTCATGGACGAAACGCTGTTCCATGTAAAGCGCATTGAATACAACAACACCAACTCCAACTACTCCAACTACAACCTTTGCAGCTACACGAAAGAGGAAATCAAGAAGTGATACAGGCTCTGAAGCGCTTCTACACCAACTTCGGCGACAGGGGCGTAATGTTCATCATGTTCGCGTGCAGCGTCGTCATGCACTCCCTGCTGGCAATGTGCATGGAACTGCCTGCCGTCAATCCCGATGAGATAGGCGTTGCCAGCGTTTCCGCGTTCTATTCCGGCAGGGACTGGTCCCTGCTGATGGAAAAGGTGTCGTATTACTACGGGTATATCCAGGCGCTGTTCTACGCCCCGTTATTCATGCTGTTCAAGAATCCCTACGCGCTCTACAAGGCGTGCCTGGTGATGAACGGCGTACTTATCAGCTTCATTCCGCTCATAGCGTACCACGTTGCCGGGCGCGTCGGCGTCAAGAAGGTCTGGCAGAAGCTCGTCGCGGCGGTATGCTCCGGGTGCTACATCACATATGTGGCGCACTCCAAGTTCATTTGGAACGAAACGATATGCAGCCTGCTCCCCTGGGCGCTGCTCTGGGTGATATTCCAGGCGGTGGACTGCAAGAAGGCAGGCGCGCGCTGCGCCTGGTCCGCGGTCGCAGGGCTGCTGTGCGCGGTATGCTACGCGGCGCATTCACGGCTGCTGGCGGTGGTAATTGCGTTCGTGATGACGCTGCTCATCGTGCGGATATTCATGAAGCGCATGATACTGGTGCTGCCGGTGTTCTTCCCGGTGCTGGCACTGTCCTTCGTGGCGGAGCATTTTGCAAAGAAGCTGATACAGCAGCTCGTCTGGCTCGGGAATGCCTCCGGAAACACCATGGAGAGCGAGGCTGACCGCGTGCTCGGACTGATTGAGCCGGACGGACTCAGCCGCTTCTGCTCCGCGCTGTTCGGCCATCTGTACACGTTCATGACCTCCACCGTGGGGCTGGGCGCGCTTGCAGTGGCGCTGTTCTTCCTTGCCGTGATGACCTACATCATCGAGTGGCGCCGCGGAAGAAAACACGACCACATCGACGGCGTGGAGGTAGTCACCGCCGCGCAGCACAAATACAGCCCCCGTATGCTTCTGCTGGGGATATACGCATTCCTGGCGGTGGGCGGCTCGATGGCGCTTTCCGTGCTGTTCAAGTTCAACTCCTCCCAGATAGGCGACATAAAGGACCTCACCATGTTCGGGCGCTACACGGATAATGTGGCTCCGCTGGCGGTGTTCTTCGTGCTGATGTTCCTGTTCAGATACGGCATCACGATCAGGCAGACCGCCTGGGGCGCCGGAGTCTACGCCTACGTCTGCGTATGCTTCTTCACGATATCCTATCCCCAGGTGCAGGCGGCGAGGGGTTACCGCGAATCCCCCATGCTGGGGCTGATGCCCTGGCGCATAGGCGAGGACTACACCAAGACCTTCACCGGAGAGAGCTTCATCATCATGACCGCTGTGTCCTTCTCGGTGCTGGCGCTCATCGCGGTGTTCGTTTCCTGCGCGAAAAAGGGCGGCAAGGGATTCATCTCTGCGATGATGTGCGCGCTGTTCACCTACACCACGCTTTTCGCCGGATTCGTCTACCTGCCCGACCGCGCGGAGGATAACCTCAAAAAGACCGAGCCGGCGCGCATGGTGTCCTCCCTGCTCTACAACGAGGACGCTTCGCCGCTCATCGTGTGCTATAAGCTGAAATCCCGGAATGCCGGGCTGATACAGTTCCTGAATCCGCAGACGCACGTCACGATAATCCGCCGGGACAGGAATATCCCGGACAACTGCATAATCGTGGCGGACGAGGAAACGCTGCTTCCGCTGGATATCAGGGACTACGACTACATCGGCACAGAGGGCGGACTGTCGGTCTACGCCCACGGGGAAACCGCAAGGGATTATATGAAATACAAACAGTCGGCGGACATAGCCGGAACCCCCCCCACAGGGGAAGTACTCCCGGCGCCGGATATACTGTCCGACTGATGAACGGAGGTCAACGAATTGATCAACGAAGACAACAACCAGCCGGAGCTTGAGATAACCGCCGGAGAGAACGGCGAGGCTTCCTGTTCCGCGCCGGAGATTCCGCTGACGGAGCCTGCCAAGGAGCCGCACCCGGGGATTTCCGCGCCGAAAAGGGCGAGCGTGCTCCTCACGGACGGATTCCTCATGCTGGCGCTGTACATCGTGGCGCTGGTGATACATGTGCTGATGACCCAGGTCACGACCATGTTCAACCTCACCCCGGACGAATACGCCGTGACCGGCGTGGCGGCTTGGGCGAACGGATACGACTGGTCCGCCACCGTGTCCGCCGGAGGATACTACGGGTATTTCCAGAGCCTGTTCTACATTCCGGTGTTCAGGCTTGTCAGCGACCCCATGACGCAGTACCGCGTGATGATACTGATAAACGGCTTCATCATGAGCTTTGTGCCGGTGATAGCCTACTTCCTCTCCCGGAAGTGGTTCGGCGTGCGGAAGCTCTCCAGCGTGTTCATCGCCGTCATCTGCGGAATGTACCCGAGTTACCTGCTGCTCACGAAATACACCTGGAACGAAACCATGTGCTGCTTCCTGCCGTGGGTGTTCGCGCTGCTGATGTATCTCTCGCTTAAGAGCCACAAGGATACCTCCCACAGCGTACGGGCGGTGTTCATGCAGCAGCTGTGGGCGGTGCTCGCAGGCTTCGTGCTCATTGCGGCATACGCCTCCCACGGAAGAATGCTGGCGCTGACCGCCGCAGGCGTGGTGCTGGAGCTTATCGTGCTCATCACCATGCGGCGCCGCCTGTTCTCCCTGGTGGGATTCTTCACCAGCACCGTGGGATTCTTCCTGGTGGACAAATTCGTCAAGAAGTTCATTCAGGCAGGGCTGTGGCTGTCGGAAACCAAATCCAAGGCTTCCGTCAACACCATCGAGAACATGCTGGGGCGTATCTCCAACATTGACGGCGAGAAGCTGGCGCACTTCCCCCAGACCCTGTTCGGGCATTTCTTCTATTTCCTGAGTTCCACCTGGGGATTCGGTGCCATCTGCATAGTGCTGATATTCTCCGGCATCATCATGTACCACGTCACCGCCAAACGCGCAAAGGACAGCGGCGTGAATATCTCCTCCGGGAAAGTGCAGACCTACGTCAGCCCCAGCCTGGCTATATTCTGCTGGTATGCCCTGCTGTGCATGGGCGCGATTTTCGTGGTCAGCGTGATGTTCAAGTCCACCTCCACGGTGTACGACACCCGGGCGGATACCGCGATATTCGGGCGGTACATCGAAACCTTCTTCCCGATAGCGATATTCCCCTCCCTCATCATGATATACCGCAGGCGGTTCACGATACGCCACTGCTTCGCCGCGCTGCTGACCGGCGCCTTCATCTGCCTGATGACCGAGCTGTTCACCGTTTCCGCGGTGGTCGGCGACGGGGAGACCACGAAATCCATCGTGGGCGCGATGATACTCGGCATAGGTCCCCTGCGTATCGGCGAGGGACTCAAGGACACATTCACCGAAGCCACCTTCGTCAAGATAATCGCCGTCGTCATGCTGATACTGCTTGCGGTGGTGATAGTCCGCCTGGTCAAGAAGAAGGAGGACTCCCTGTTCAACTTCATCGCGATACCCCTCGGGGCGCTGCTGATCTATTCCACGCTGTACGGCTTCGACAGCTACACCATGGTGCAGGGAAAGAACGCTTCCTACGGCGCGCAGTACGTCACCGAGGCGCTCTCCATGATCGAGGACTGCCCCTACAACGACGTGCTCTGCTTCTCGATGAAGGGCGAGAGATACTCCAAGGCGCAGTTCCTGTATCCGGATATGAAGCTGCGGCTGGCTTCCAACACAAAGAAGCTCCAGGAGCTGACCAAGTGCCCGGACTTCATCATCTCGAACCGTGAAAACAACCTCAACATGTGGATAGACGACATCTACCTTGTGGGCGACATCAACAACAACGTCCAGCTCTACGCCTGCTCCAACGAGGCGATAGCCTGGGTGCGCAGCGAGGGACTCCCCATGACGGAAGCCGGCGCGATGGAATACACCGGCGGCAATATACCTGCCACAAGTTCCGTCAGCCGCAGCGGCGATTCCGCAATGCTGCCGGAAGGCTCCGCGGTCTACACCAACTACTTCACGCTGTTCAACAAGGGCACCTATACCGTGTCCGTGGAAGGCTCCAACATCGCCGACCTGACGATAGCCCTCACCTCCGACAAGAAGGCGAAGGACATCAGGTACAAGGTGCTCGACGGCACCCCGGATTCGCTGACAGTACAGTTCAGCGTCACCGGAAAGACCGAGAACGTGCAGTTCAAGCTGACCAACAAGAGCAGCGGCGCCGCGGTATCCGTGAGCCGGCTGTCCATAGAGATGTCCGACCGGCTGGTGAAGGAATACAACGGCACCTCCCTGTTCATGGAAAACGGCGCAGGGCTGAACGGCACTGCGGTGGTGCTTCCGGAGGGGGCACGGCTGCTGACCAGCGACCTGATAATCCGCGAGCCGGGCGACCTGGGATTCCGGATACGGGGTGAGAACACGGAGGCACTCTCCGTGACGCTGACGGCGAACGGGGCTGACCTGCCCTACGAGCGCATTGCGGATTCCGAGGGATTCACGCTGAACTTCACCCTCCCCGAGGAAACCGGCGACCTCAAGCTGATACTGACCAACAACACTGCGGAGGAATCCACGGTGTACGCCGTCGGATATATCCGCCGCACGGCGCAGAAGATAGCCACCCTGCCCAAGACCGCAGGTGTGAGCGTGGTAATCTCATAAGCCATGCCGGTAATAAAAAAGAACACGAAGCAGCTGCGCCCGGCGCAGACCCTGTGCATAGGGTTCCTGGCGATAATACTGACGGGGGCGCTGCTGCTGTGGCTCCCGATCTCATCGAAAAGCGGCGGCACGCCGTTCTTCGACTGCCTGTTCACCGCGGTATCCGCCACCTGCGTGACGGGGCTGATAGTCACGGACACCTTCACCAACTGGACGGCGTTCGGGCAGGTGGTGATAATGCTACTTATCCAGATAGGCGGACTGGGGTTCGTGACGATAATCACGTTCTTCAACGTCGCCGCCGGGAGGAAGCTGGGATTCCGCACCCTGGCGAACGCTTCGGACGGACTGACCGAAAGCACCTTCCAGGGGGGACGGCGCATTTTCATCAGCATAATGAAATACTCCATGATATTTGAGGGCGCCGGGGCGGTGCTGCTGAGTATCGCATTCTCCCGGGATTACGGCGCCTACGGGATATTCATGGGGGTATTCACGAGCGTGACGGCGTTCTGCAACGCCGGATTCGACCTGTGCGGAATCGGCGGTGAATACTCCAGCCTGACGCACTACTCGGGGGATCCGCTTGTGATAATGACGGTGGCGCTGCTGATAATCCTGGGCGGACTTGGATTCATCGTGTGGGAGAACTTCCTGAATATCCGCACGGTGAAGAAGCTGAGCCTTCACACGAAAGCGGTGCTTATCTCCACCGGGGCGCTCTTGGTGGGGAGCACGCTGTTCTACCTCCTGGCGGAGTGGGACAATCCGGCGACGCTTGGCGGAATGGACTTCGGCGGCAAGCTGATGAACTCCTTCTTCTCGGGCGTGACCGCGCGCACAGCCGGGTACAACTCCATCTCGGTGGAGGGCATGTCGGACTTCTCGAAGCTGGGCAGCTGCATATTCATGTTCATAGGTGCGTCGCCTGCCTCCACCGGCGGCGGAATCAAGACCACCACGGTCCTTGTGCTGATCATGACGGTGGTATCCTACCTGCGCGGCAGGAACGACGTGGAGCTCCTGGGGCACAAGATCGACAAGCTGGCGGTCTACCGCACGCTGACGGTCACTCTGCTGTCGCTCCTGGCGGTAATACTGTGCTTCTCCGTGCTGTATTTCACGCTCCCGGAGGACGTCAGCGGCGTGGACTGCCTCTTCGAGGCGATATCCGCGTTCTCCACCGCCGGACTCTCCGCGGGACCCACCGCCGCCGCGGGCACCCCCGGCAGGATCCTGCTGATGATAACAATGTACATCGGCCGTGTAGGTCCGGTATCCCTGGTCCTCTCCATGCTCATGAACTCGCGCCGCAAAAACATCGTCCTCCCCGAAGGTCAGATCATCGTCGGCTAGCCGGGCACGCCCGGCGGCGAATACGGCCACAGGTGCCTTCAAATGGAAGCCTTGTCACACGACCAATAGTGGGCCTGCATGCTGATTTAGGTGCCTTGAAGCCGGGCACGCCCGGCGGCGAATACGGGGAAAAGAACCTTCGAATGGAAGCGCTGTCACCCGAGCCGGGCACGCCCGTAAAAATCCGCACATTATTCAAATCCGTCCGGCGAAGCCGGACACCATAATTCCGAATTACGCATTCCGAATTCCGAATTATCACGAAAGGAACTGACTTGAAATGGAAACCGAAACCTTCTCCCTCGGACCGCTGACGATGTATGTGTCCGACGACCACCGCTTCGGCACGGACGCATTCCTGCTGGCGTACTACGCCAACGTAAAGCCGGACAGCGTGGTTTGCGACCTCTGTACCGGCTGCGGAATAATCCCCCTGATATTCTGCAAGAATGTGAAGCCCCACCTCATCTATGCGGTGGATATCCAGGAGGAAGCCATCGAGCTGCTGAAGAAATCCGTGAAAACCAACCACCTGGAGAACACCCTCCAGCCGATACTCGCCGACCTGCGCGAACTTGACCAGTCCCAGATAGGCTTCGAAACCATGGACATCGTCACGGCGAATCCGCCCTACATGACCAGCGGCTCCGGATTCGAGAAGCTGGCGCGCCCCCAGGCCATCGCACGGCACGAACTGATGTGCACCGTGGACGACGTGTGCCGCGCCGCCGGGAAGCTGCTGAAGTACGGCGGACTGCTCAAGATGTGCCACCGCCCGGAGCGCCTTTCGGACGTGCTGAACTCCATGCGCGAGAACAAGATCGAGCCGAAGAGCATTACTTTCGTGTTCAACAGCGTTCTCGACAAGCCATGGCTTTTCCTCATCACCGGAAAGAAGGGCGCGAAATCCGGAATGATCGTCGAGAAGCCCATGATACTGCGGAACGACGACAAATCCTACACGGAGGAATACACAAGACTTTATGACTGACACAGGAAAGCTTTACGTTGTGGGCACCCCCATCGGCAACCTGTCGGATTTCTCGCCGCGCGGCATTGAAACGCTGTCCGCCGTGGACTACATCGCGGCGGAGGACACCCGGGTCACGCTGCGACTGCTCACCCACTTCGGGATAAAGAAGCCGCTGCTGAGCTACTACAAGCCCCACGAGGCGGAGAAAAGCGCGAAGATACTGGAGCTGCTGCACGACGGGAATTCCGTTGCGCTGGTAAGCGACGCCGGTATGCCCTGTATCTCCGACCCGGGGGTGTATCTGGTGCAGCGCTGCTATGAGCAGGGGATCCCGGTGGAATCCGTGCCCTGCTGCAACGCCGCCATCGCCGCCGTGGCGATAAGTGGAATAGACACCGCGCGGTTTGCCTTTGAGGGATTCCTCCCGGTGGACAAAAAGGAGCGCCGCCAGCGGCTGGAGGAAACCTCCGCCCTGCCGCACACGCTGATATACTACGAAGCACCGCACAAGCTGCGGCAGACCCTCGCGGACCTCTCCGCCGCCTGTGGAGAGAGCCGCAGCGCCGCCCTCTGCCGGGAGCTGACGAAGCTCCACGAAGAGGTGATACGCGGCACGCTGGGGGAGCTGAACTCCCTGTACGAAACCACGGAGCCGCGCGGAGAGTACGTCATCGTGGTGGAGGGCGCCGCCCCCCGGCAGCAGGAATCCATGACCCTTGAGCAGGCGGCGGAACTCGCCCGGGGATTCATCGCCGGGGGAATGAAGCTTTCCGAGGCATGCAAGACTGTTTCACAGCAGGCAGGAGTACCGCGCAAGGAGCTTTACAGGCTGCTTTCCGGTGAGTAACCAACGGGCAATCACCCGTGCAATACAGAAAGGAAGAATACCATGAGCATTATCAAGCAGAGAGTAGAGAAAAAGATAGGTCCCACCGCGAAGGTGGTCATTCCGATAATCAGCGCGGTAGTAGTCGTTGCCGGCGCTGTTGCGTATATCTGCCTGAAACTGGCGGACGAAATGCGCTACAACGAGAAGTGGAAGGACTACGACGAATGCGGTCTGCACTGAACAGCAGCGAGGAAATAGAAAAGTTCCTGGGGCAGTATTCTCACTTCGGCGCGCCGGTGAAGGATCTGTCCCGGTTTTCTGTCCTCATGAACGAACTCGGGAACCCCCAGGACAGCCTGCGGTATATCCACATCGTCGGGACGAACGGGAAAGGCTCCACCGCGGAATTCTGCACCTCCGCACTGGCGGCGGCAGGCTTCGCCGTGGGAAGATTCACCTCCCCCTACGTCAGCAGCATATGCGAGCGTATTGCCGTGGCGTACCCGGACGGACTGTACAAGATAAGCGCCGAAGATTTCTCCCGGCTGCTGTACACAGCGGCGGACGCGGCGGCAAAGTTCCCGGAGCTGGAATTCTCCCAGTTCGAGATAATGAACGCGGCGGCATTCCTCTACTACGCGGAGAAGCGCGTGGACTATGTGGTCCTGGAGGCAGGGATAGGCGGCACGCTGGATTCCACCAACATCATCAGGCAGCCGGAATGCGCCGTCATCACCTCCATCGGACTGGACCACACGAAGATACTCGGGGACACCGTGGAGAAGATAGCGCGCAGCAAGTGCGGCGTGATAAAGGGCGGAAACGCCGTTGCCGGGGAGGATATCCCGGCTTCCGCGATGGATGTGCTCCGGGAGCGCTGCGCGGAGGTCGGCGCGCGGCTCATCGTCCCGGACAGCGCGGAGCTTTCCGTGCACTCCACCGGGCTGGAGGGGAGCAGCTTCGCCTACCGTGGGCAGGAATACCGCCTGCGCATGGGGGGAGAATACCAGATACGCAACGCCATGACCGCCATCGAGGTGCTCCTCGGCATGGGGATTTCCCCGGCGGCGATATCCATGGGGCTGAGCCGGGCGCAGGTCCCGGCGCGAATGGAGCTTTTCCGGTCGAACTCCCCGGGGCGCCCGTCGGTGCTGCTGGACGGGGGGCACAATCCGCAGGCGGCGTGCGCAGTACGGGCGGCGCTGGAATCCTCCGGACTGCGGCACATCACCGGCGTCATCGGCATGATGAACACCAAGGACTACGCGGAGTTCCTGCGCGAGATACTCCCCTGCCTGGAGCGCGTGGTATTCTGCGACGGGTTCTCGGATTCCGACGTCCCGGCGGAATCCCTCCGCGCCGCCTCCGGGCTTCCGGCGGAGGTATTCCACGACCCGGCGCAGGCGCTGGAATACGCGCGGAGCACTCCCTGCGACCTCGTCTACTGCGGAGGGAGCTTCTATTTTGTGGCTCATATCAAGAACAACATGTGAAAAAGGGCGGAGAGAAATCTCCGCCCTCATGTATTATGCTTTAGTATTCATAGTATGAGCTGTAAACCATCCAGGACATATACCCGTCGTAATCATAGTGAAGCACCAGCTGATAAAGACTGGAACCGAAGAAGTAATATCCCTCATAGTAATCGTAATCATAGTCGAATCCGCTCTTGGCAGAACTAAGAATTGTGCTGAACGTGGAATACGGGCACGGAATCGTCAGGATATACTGATAAAGCTCATTCTGTGAATTAAAGAAGAGTGCCGCGCCACTCAGCTCGCCGCCGTAATATGTCAGCCCGGAATACTTCTTGCCGTTCTTAACATTTTCATCATTGGAAACAGTGTAATTGCCGATACCGCAGGTCTTGAGCACTGACGAAAGGCTCGTTCCCAGATCCGGCTCATTCCACTTGCCAGGCTGTACGCTCGTGTTGTCCTTGGTGGAGCTTCCCGAGGACTTCGCCGAGGTGGACACGGTGTATTCCGCGGACTTGTTCTGGACAACGTACTTGCCGTTCTTCTTCACCAGCGAAGCCACCATGAACCTGTAACTGGTGCCTGCCTTCAGCCCGGTGACCTTGAGGGTGGTCTTGGTGACGTCCTTGTACTTGACGAACTTCCCCTTGGCGGTGCTGTATTTGTAGATACGGTAGCCGTCAGCGCCGCTCACCTTGTTCCACTTCAGCGTGACGGTCTTCTGGGATTTCGCGGTGGAGGTCAGCCCCGTGGGCGCGGAAAGCTTCGAGGAGGGCTTCGCCGGAGTGGTCACCGACAGCTCAGGGGATTCCACGATCACCTTTCCGGAGCGGTCAAGCGCCGATACATAGAACGTGTAGCTTTTCTTCGCCTTCAGCCCGGTGACCTTGACTGTGGTCCCGGTCACGTCCTTGTACTTGACG
Organism: uncultured Oscillospiraceae bacterium; assembly: GCA_900542145.1. Lineage (GTDB taxonomy): Bacteria > Bacillota > Clostridia > Oscillospirales > Ruminococcaceae > CAG-115. The sequence continues at coordinate 204,641 of UQMF01000003.1, forward strand.
TACTTCCCCTTGGAGGGGCTGTACTTGTACACGCGGTACTTCGCCGCGCCGTCAACGTAACTCCAGCCCAGCTCGGTGGAATTGTATGTGGTCGCGCCGGATTCCCACGCGTATATCTCCGGCTCCTCCGATTCAACGGTTTCGTAGGCTTCCTCGGAATCGTCCACCGCCTCCCAGGAGATGTACTCGTCATCATCGTACCAGCCCAGCTCCCTTTCAGCCGCGTATTCCTCCGGAACTTCCTGCGCGGAAGCGGCGGTGAACGGAACGCAGGTCAGCGCTATCGCAGCCGCCATGAACGCCGCAGTGAATCTTGTTTTCTTCATATCGGATACCTCCCTTTTTTTGTAATTGTATCACTAAACATTTAGCAAGTCAACCTTTATCTGCGCCGCCAAAGACGCAGTTTGAATTAATTCACAAAAATCGGCATTATTGTGCCGTAACCTGGAACGTTCATACCCTTGACAAAAAAGGAACGATGTGATATAATCAATATTCGTGACAAAGAATGAACGGAGGTCCGGAATTGGATTACCTGCCCTGGCTGGGACTGGCGCTGATAGCCCTGGCGATACTGATATGGATAATAATACGGCTGCACGAGAAGCTGCCGTACGAGCTTAACGAAACGATACTCACCGAGCGCGAGAGGGCGTTCTACCGCATTCTGCGCCCCATAGCGGACAGGCTGGAACTCCAGATATGCCCGAAAGTACGGGTGGCGGACATAGTGTCCATCAAAAAGGGCACCCGGGACTGGCAGAAGTGGTTCAACAAGATCCGCTCCAAGCATGTGGACTTCCTGCTGTGCGACTACGACATGAACATCGTGCTGATGATAGAGCTGGACGACCGCAGCCACGAAACCGAGCGCGCCCAGAAGAACGACGCACTGAAGAACGCCATCTTCGGCGACCGCCTGGTGCGGATACGCTCCCTGAAGGAGGATCCCGAGCCGGTAATCACCGCCGCGCTCAGAAAGCTCCGCTGAGGGAATATCGGGGGCGGCGGGAGAATATAATGAGGCGATGAGCGGAAGGCGTGACTCATAATTCATTTCGGAACGGGGATCCATAATTCATAATTCGGAATGCGGAATTGTGGTGTCCGGCTCCGCCGGACGGATTTCAATAATATGCGGATTTATGGGAGCCGCGCTATTGTTCGGGTGAAAACGTATTTCTTTTGTGGCTCATTTCCCCGAATCGCCGTCGGGCGTGCCCGACCCCGGCTGAAAGTTGTGTGAAAATGCAAATTTTCTACAAAAACTACTTGAAATGTTGAAAATTTTATGGTAAAATGAATATGAAATAAAACAAGCGTTATACAACCGGCATTCGTTTGTTAAAATATTATCAAAATCTGAGGTGATCATAATTGAGTAAATCACATGATCAGACCACCGCTGACAGTACGCAGCTGTTCAATGCAGTGAACAACAGCGGAAACATAGCATATACGATGAGCTTTCACCAGGGATTTCCGGTGAAGATACTGGCAGGGAGCTGCGCGTTCGGCAGCGCCGGGGACACCGTGGTGATGGGCGAAACGATACACCCGGACGACTACCAGCCGTTCTGCGAGGTGATAAGCCACGTCATCAGCGGGACGACGGACGAGATAAAAGTACACGCGCGTATGAAATGCGGCGGCGACCACCAGTGGTTCTACATAACCGGAAAGGCTTGCCGTAACTCCGACTGCATGGACTTCATCGACGGAATGATGTTCAACGTCACCGAGTACCTTGATGCGGACGGCGAGGACAGCGTGATGCGCCGCTTCCGCAGCAAGCACTCCGTGCAGCTGGCACAGGCGAACTACACCCTCCGGGATATCCTCGGGGAGGACTACCTCGTGCGTATACAGCAGCCGTTCTCCCAGTCGGAGGGGCTGTACTCCGCCATAATCGACAGCGACGGCACCGTTATTCTCCCCAAGGGGCAGGATACGAAGATGAACCTCAACAAGATGGACTACCAGCGCCGGAAGAATATCCGCGTGCGCCATCAGCCCATCGGAAGCTGGCTAATCACCGGCGAGAGCGAGGAGACAGTGGACGGCAGCGCAACGCTGCTCGAAACCATGGCGCACACCGTTTCCGGGGTCGCGAATTCCTACGTCGCACTTGTGGACGAGATGGAAACCTCCCAGAACGCCAACAAGCTGCTCGGACAGAACTTCGAGGACCAGATACTCGTCAACGGAGTCTACTCCATATTCCTGCAAAGCCCTGACACCAAGACCGCCATCAAGAACATCACCATGCTGGTTAATGAACACTTCGGACTGTCCGAAATACAGTTCTGCGGCGATGAAAACAACCCCGTCAAGGCGTACCGCCTGGAGCGCGCCGGCGTGGTGGTGCCCACCGTGGGCAGCTTCACCCTCACGCCGGAACTCCGCGCCGAGATGGACTACAGCGGACTCGCCTGCACCGACCTCCACTCCATCGGCATGAAGTCCGGGAAGAACTGCAGCTGCGTGGTGGCGCGCACCTACGACCAGGGAAGCAACCGCGGCGTGCTGCTGTACATCTCGCGCTCCACCGACAGGGAGTGGACTCCCCGGGAGCGCACCCTCATGAAGAGCCTTACCCAGCTGCTCTCCACCGTCATCTACAAGCTGTTCCTGGAGGAGGAGCTGAGCACCTCCCGGGTGCGCCTGGAAAGGCTCGCGTACTACGACGCCGCCACCAATATTCCGAACCGCAGCTGCTTTGAGAATGAGTTCACCGCCGGTATCGCCCGGGGGCACTCCGGGTCGGTCATCGCGGTGGAGTTCTCCAATATCAAGAACATCTCCGAGATATACGGGTTCGAATACGCGGACGATATCCTGCGCAGCTGCGCGGAATACATCACCGCAATCCCCTGCGGCGCAGCGAAGAAGGTGTTCCGGTTCTCAAGCGACATACTCTTTGTGGCGCTGCGCGGCGTTGACCGGGAGGAGGCGCGGCAGTTCGCCCAGGCTATCCTGACGAAATTCCGCTCACCGTGGTATCTCCACGATAACGAGCACCACATGCGCGTCTACGCCGGGTTCGCGATGTATCCCACGGACGCCGAGAGCGTCCGCGCCTGCGTGAGCGCTGCGACCCACACCCTGCGCCTGGCGAAGGACCGCCGCCTGGAGGACGCCGTGTGCTACTCCGAGGGGCTGGAGGACGCCCTCACCGACAACCGCATGGTGAAGAAGCTCATCACCGACGCCGCCGAGAACGGCTTCCGGGGATTCTACTGCCTGTACCAGCCGGTACTGGAAATGCGCACCGGGGCGCTGCACTGCTGCGAGGCGACAGTGTTCTGGGGGAACGAGGACATGACGATACCCCGGGAACGCTTCATGCCGATAATCGACCAGCTGGGGCTGTCGCGGCAGTTCTACGGATTCATCTGCGACATGACCTGCGGATTCTGCGCCGAGGTGCGCGCAAAGGGCTTCCCGGGATTCCGGGTCAGCTTCGCCATTCCGGAGAACATAATCAGCACTGAAACCTCCGTGGAGATGTTACAGGGAAGCCTGCAAAAGTACTCCCTGCCGCCCTCCGCGGTCAGCATAGCAGTATCCGAGAGCGAGGGCACGCTGACCGCCAGCGCTTATTTACAGCAGCTATCCGACATGGGCGTGAACATCATCGCGGACGACACCGGCACCGGATACTTCACCGCGGAACTGCTTGAGAACTCCGCCGTAAAGACGGTGAAAATAAAGGCTTCGCGGCTCTCCGGGGACGCCATCTCGACCGCATTCGTGCGCTCCGTGATTAAGCTCGCCCGGGAAAAGAAGATCGCCGTCTGCGCCCGGGACGTGGATAATCCCCAGGACCTCACCGCCCTCGGCGGATTCGACATCGACCTCATTGAGGGAATATTCAACGGCAGACCCCTCCGGGACAAGGACTTCATCGAAAAGATGACCCAGGCAGGGTAAGAAACCCACATAACCACAGGATCCCCGGAGCTTCTGCCCCGGGGATTCTTATAGCGTCGAAAAATCCCCTAAAGGGGCTTTTCCGCCGAAACATCTCAGCTGCGCGCAC